>CAJUMC010000035.1 GCA_910587085.1 uncultured Lachnospiraceae bacterium
AAAAGAAGAAAAATTTGTTTATAGATTATTTATAAAGCATGCGTTTACCGTGCCGTTCATCCCGGCCTCCTTTGTTTTCTGCATATCCTCTTCATAGACATCGGCCGTCATCGCCAGAATCGGTATCTGCCCGGCGTCCTCTCTCTGCAGCGCGCGTATGGCCCGCGTCGCCTCAAGACCGTCCAGCCCCGGCATGTGCACATCCATCAGGATCACGTCAAAAGTACCTGCCGGGCTGTTTCGGAAGGCGTCCAGCACCTCCTGACCGCCGCAGGTCATTGTGACATGCGCGCCCGCCTCCGAAAGCAGCTCCTGTGCAATCTCCCGGTTCAGCTCCACATCGTCCGCAAGCAGAATCTTCCGTCCCGCCAGGTCGAACGCCCGGATCTGGTTTTTCTGCAACCGGTAAAAATGCGAAACCGTTTTCAGCAGCCGTTCCACATCAATCGGCTTGGAGAGATGCGCATTCATGCCGGCCTCCTGCGTGTTCCGGACATCCTCCGCGTAAGCGTTGGCCGTCATGGCAATAATCGGAATGGTTCCGGCATCCGGCCGCGGCAGCGCCCGGATCGTCCTGGTCGCCGTGAGGCCGTCCATCACCGGCATCATAATATCCATCAGAATCACATCGAAGGTGCCGGCTGGATTGTCCGAAAAGGCATCCACTGCCTCCTTTCCGTTCATGGCAGGGGTGACAACGGCTCCCTCCTCCTCCAGGATACTCTGTGCAATCTCAAGGTTCAATTCGATATCCTCCACCAGGAGAATCTTTACATCGTTCAGATGAATGCGCGCACCTGCATCAAGCTCCCTTGGCTTCTCTTCCCTGTCGATATCCATCCAGAGCTCGACAACAAATTTTGTTCCGACATTGACCTGACTTGTAACCTCGACCTCCGCACCCATCATATCTAGGAACTTTTTCGTGATGGCCATGCCGAGCCCGGTGCCCTTGTAGGTCGTCCGCATCCCGTCGTCCTCCTGCGCGAACGCCTCGAACAGGCGGGGCAGGAATTCCGGCTTCATACCCATGCCGGTATCCTCCAGCTCAAACCGGAAGAACGCCCTGTCAGCCGTGCTTTCCTTTTCCTCCGCGCGGAAGAAGATTTTTCCGCCGTCCGGTGTAAATTTCACTGAGTTCCCAAGTATATTAATAAACACCTGTCTCAGATGCAGCTCGTCTCCGATCAGAAGAGGATGCTCCATCGCTCCGACCTCCTTGATCAGCTCCACCTCCCGCGTTGCCAGCTGGCCGCCGATAATCGAAATACAGTTGTCAATGCAGGTCCGCAGATCAAAGCTCTCGTGGTTCACCTTCGTTTTTCCGGATTCGATTCGGCTCATATCAAGCACGTCGTTCACCAGCCCGAGCAGATGCTGGGAGGATCCGCTGATCTTTTGCAGGCAATCCAGCACCTTGGCCTGATTTCCGACATTTTTTATGGCAATTTCCGTCATGCCCATAATGCCGTTGATCGGGGTGCGGATATCATGGCTCATGTGGGAAAGGAAATCGCTTTTGGCCTGGTTGGCGCTCCGGGCCTCGTCCGCAGAAAGCATCAGCATCCGGTTCGCCTCATCCTTCTGCTGCATCAGCCGCTTATCCGAGCGGGACAGCACAACAAAGCCCACGATTATACTGATCATCGCAACAAACACCGCGCAGGCAATCGCAAAGAACCGGATCGTGCGGTTCATCAGCATGGAGGAATTGGCTCCGAGTACACCGGTCGGAACAAAAAGCAGAATCTGCCAGTTCTCCGAAGAAATCGCCGCATTTGCTACGAACCAGTCCTGTCTCTTCCTGCCCGGCTCTTCAAATGCAAACTCGATAGCCGTGCTTTCTCCCCGCTCCAGTGTATGTATAAATTCGTTATATGTTCCGCCGTTGAGTATCTTGTAGTCCCGGAACGCATTCAGAACATTATAGCCCTCAATAAAATTTTCGGAATAGGTGTATTTATACAGTCTTCTTCCGTCCTCATTCACCAGATAAGTATAGCAGCGATCTCCGAAGCCCTTTACGGATATCTTTTCGCGCATCGCCACAATATCGACGGCGATCGCCAGATGAGTGACGGCCCCGCTGTCGCTGCCCGTGCGTATCGGCTCTGCCAGCCGCTTAACAAAGGTAAACCAGGTATCACCCGGCTTGTGCGGGATTTCGCCTACAATCTGCTGTCTGTCCTCCGCCTTCTCCGTCAGAAGCTCCGTCTGCGGCCACCGTCCAACCGCCTGATCCGAGGCCCAGTAATTCGCATTCTCGTCTATGGCAAGTACAATCGTATTGCTTTCATTGATAAAATCCGAGGCCGAAGCCAGGATACCAACCAGTTCTTCCTTGGACCCGATTACCCTGCCGCGGATGATATGCTCGCAGCCGGACATCTGCTGCCAGGCAGATTCTATTTCACTGTCAACGATCTCCGCTGCCTTTTCCGTAAATTCAACGATATGATTTTTCCGCTCCTCAAACATCTGAGTTTCGAGAAATGTAAAATATTCCCAGGAAACCAGAATTAAAATAACGACGGCCGCGGTAATAATCAGAATCTGACCGCACCGCCAGTTTCTCTTTCTTCTTTCTGCTGCCCTTTCCCGGATCTCTATGCTCTTTTCACCGCTCCCCTTCTCTTCCCTCTCCTTATTCACTCTTTCCTTTTCCGTCCTCTCCCCGTCCGCGCGGATCTCCGCCGCTTTTCTGTTTTTACTGCCGCCGCACCCGAATCCGGAAAGGGGCCGTGCACCGAAGTGACACAGCCCCATACTTTATCCGCAGTCAAATACCTGCATCAGCCGACCCGGGAAAACCGAATCAATATTTTCCGAAATCATCCCCGAGAGAAATGATCTGCTCATTCGAAGCCGGGGAATCACTCTGGTAAGTGCTTGCCTTGAAGGAAGAGGCACTGTTTCCTGCACCCAGATTGTAGATGGAAAGCATATCGCGCATTCTGGACGCCTGATTCGACAGCTCCTCACTGGCCGCCGCACACTGCTCGCTGGTAGCGGAGTTGGTCTGCACCACCTGGGATACCTGTGAGATTGCCTGCTCGATCTGAGCTACCGCGGTCGCCTGGTAATTCGAGGACTCCGCAATGCCGTTGATGATAATCTCGCTCTGGTGAACCACCTTGGCAATCGCCTCCATTGCTCTTGCGGTATCATCCGCAATCTTGCTGCCGACATTTACCTTGCTGATGGACGTTTCGATCAGCTCAGCCGTCTCCTCCGCTGCAGCCGCGCTCTTTGCTGCAAGGCTGCGAACCTCCTCTGCAACCACCGCGAAGCTCTTGCCCGCTTCGCCTGCTCTCGCCGCCTCAACTGCTGCATTGAGCGCAAGGATATTGGTCTGGAACGCGATATCGCTGATTACCTTGATAACCTTGGAAATACCCTCGGAAGCCTTGTTGATCTCCTGCATCGCATTCAGCATCTGCTTCATCTGCTCGTTGCCTTCTTTTACGTCATGGATAGCATTGACCACAAGGCCGGAAGCCTCGTTTGCCTGCTCTGCATTCTTTTTCGTCTTCTCTGCAATCTCGTCGATGGAAGCCGTGATCTGCTGAATCGCGCTCGCCTGCTCCGTGGAGCCCTGTGCGAGCGCCTGGCTTGCGCTTGCCACCTGCGAGGAACTGATGGTAACCTGGGAGCCGACATCCGTAATGTTGGTCATAACGCGGAAATTGTCGTCCACAAGCTTTTTCAGCGAATAGCCGAGCACATCCTCGCCCGATCTTGGAACTACGTTTACTGTCAGATTACCCTGGGAAACCTCTTCCGCAATCTTCGCCTGATACTTGATGTTCTCGATAACTTTCGAGTACTCGTCTACCAGCAGACCGAACTCGTCGTTTCTGTACCGTGTCATATTTACATCTACGCGGCCCATTGCGATTTTCTTCGCGCTCTCATAGAGCTGATCAACATTTTTCTCAAGAGCCCGGATAATGGACATGGCCACCAGAATCATAACAACAATGGAGGCTGCGGCCAGCGACCCGATAAAGATGCTTGCACTCGTAACATAGCTCGGCGTATGATTTGCCGCAGCAGCGCCTCTTAGCGCCATAACGCTGATAATCAGGTTCAACGCTGTCAAGCAGATCGGTGCGCCGAAACCAAGAACTAATCTCGTTTTCATCTTAACGTTTTTCATATTCTCCTACCTCTCATTCTTCTTCAATACTCATGTCATTGACCTGCTCAACTACCGATAAATCCTCATCATTCAGCAATTTGTCCGGATCAAGCAGCAGCTTTACCGTGTCTCCTACCTTGCCGATGCCGTAAACATACTTGTTCTGGCCCTTGTCGATACGTCCGATCGTCGGCGGCGGCAGGATGTTTTCCTCCTTGATCTCAACCACTTCGGCAATCTTCTCCACAATCAGGCCAACCAGCATATCCTTTACGTTAATGACAATAATACAGGTTCTGTCATTGTACTCGAACGGCTTCTGCTTGAACCTCAGCCTCACGTCGATAACCGGGATTACCTTTCCTCTCAGATTGATCAGGCCTTTGATATAATCCTCCGTCTCCGGAATCACCGTAATCGCCTGAATCTGAATGATCTCACTTACATAATGGATCTTCAGACCAAAATATTCGTTTCCCGATTTGAAGGTCATATACTTGCCCTTCTGCTCGTCGTGCTCGTTTGCCGCCGACTGAGAGTCCTGATTTCTTTTTATCACATCGCGCATCTCATTCATTAACCATACCACTCCTTTCCATTTTTATTCCACCAGGCCTCCGGCGTCCAGTATCAACGCAATGCTTCCGTCGCCGAGCTGTGTGCAGCCGGATAAGCCCTTGACTTTCTTGATGTAGGAAGGAATCGGTTTAACCACAATTTCCCGTTCGCCAACCAGCTTATCAACAAAGAGACAGACTTTCTTCTCTTCCAGCTCAAGAATCAGCATTACTCCGTCTTCCACGGATTCCTTGTAGCCCTTCATTCCGTACCATTCGCCCAGGCGGACTACCGAAAAGCATTCGTCGCGTATCATGATATACTCATCCCCGTTCGGCTCATGAATCATCATTTCTTCCTTCACGCGGACAAATTCCTTAATGACGCTGGTTTCCATAACGAAGGACGAACCAGCCGTCTCCATAACAATACCATCGATAATCGCGAGCGTAAGCGGGATCTTCAGGTTCATGGTGCTTCCCAGACCCGGGGTGCTCTCGATATCCAGCATGCCGCCGATTGCCTGAAGATTCTGAACTACCACGTCCATGCCGACGCCGCGGCCGGAATACTCCGTAATCTGCTCGTTTGTGGAGAAGCCCGGCTGGATAATAAACTGGTATACCTCCTTGTCCGTGTAATCGGACTCGGCCCTGCTTTCGTCCAGCAGCCCCTGCTTTCTTGCTTTCTCCAGTATCTTGTTTCTGTCGAGCCCCTTGCCGTTGTCCATCACGCTGATCCATACCTTGCCGGCCTCGGTCTTTGCAGACAGCGTTACCTTACCCTTATCCGGCTTGCCGCTGTCCAGGCGCTCTTCGTTCGTTTCAATTCCGTGATCCACCGCGTTTCTCACCAGATGCATCAGAGGATCGGAAATATGTTCAATAATGTTTTTATCTACCTCGGTGTTCTCCCCGATCATCTCGAACTCAATATCCTTGCCCAGCTTCCGGGACACGTCAAAGACGATGCGGTTCATCTTCTGGAAGGTGTTTGTCAGCGGAACCATCCGCATAGACATAATCACGTTCTGCAGATCCGTGGAGATCTTGGAAAGCTGAGCCGCCGCCTTGTTGAAGCTGTTGAGGTTCAGGCCCGGCACCTTCAGGTCAGGATTCTGCAGCACCACCGATTCCGAAATTACCAGCTCCCCGATCAGTTCCATCAGCTGATCCATCTTTTTGACGTTGACGCTGATATAGGAAGCCTTCTCTGACTTCGGCTTATCCTTGGCGAGCTTTTTCTGCTTGCCCGGCTCCCTGGATTTGATAACGAAATCACCCGGTGCGATCGCCGGTTTTTCCGGCTTCTCCGGCTTCTTTTCCACCGGCTCGTCGCTCAGCTTCAGCTCTTCGCCTTCCACCACCTGCGCAGGGTTCCGCGCTTCGATATCCTCAACGCTCGAATCCAGATCAATTACATGCTCCTGATCACCGAAATCAAAGCCCTGAAGGAATTCCTCGGCCTTGCATTCAAAGATATCCACCCGCTGAATATCATAGCCGACCGTAATGACTTCGCGGATATCCTCCTCTTTGCACTGAGCCTGCAGAAGAATCCGGAAGCCCTCCTCCATAATGATGTCGGAGCTCCGCTCATCCGTAAGAATATCCTCCGGGGAATACAGCAGATCCTCCGCAAGTTCTTTCAGTGCATATACGCATTTATATGCGCGCACATTCACCATTTCCGTTTCCGGGAAAAAGGTGATATAGATTTTGTAGAAACGGCTGGCACTTGTCGCCACCGGCGCTATGTAAAACTGCTTCGGCTCCACATGCACATTCTGACGCGGCGCTTCCTTTTCTTCCGCCGTCCCGCCGTTTTTGATTTTATCAAGGAATTTGTCAAGCTCCGCGATGATATCCGTGGCATCGCCGTCCGCCGGACTGCCGTCCCGG
Organism: uncultured Lachnospiraceae bacterium; assembly: GCA_910587085.1. Taxonomy (GTDB): domain Bacteria; phylum Bacillota; class Clostridia; order Lachnospirales; family Lachnospiraceae; genus RGIG4057. Next base: position 6,601 of record CAJUMC010000035.1, read on the forward strand.
ATTTTCGCCATCTCGCTCGAGATGAAATCCTCCACCTGCAGCACATGCTCCACCAGCTCAAGATGCGGAACATTTTCCGGATGATATTCTCTCAGATAATAGAAGACATCCTCCAGTTTGTGCGAGATTGCGGTTATATTGTCGAACATCATGATGCCCGAGGAGCCCTTGATGGTGTGCATCGTCCGGAATATTTCATTTATGCTCTCTTCGTCAAAGCATTCCTCGTCCTTCTGCTCAAGAACGCGCTCCTGCAGCTGCTCGAGAAGCTGCTCGTTTTCAAAGAGGTAAATGTCAAGCATGCCGTCCGTGCTGAATTCTTCCGCCATATCCTTCTCCTTTCCTGTGTAGTATACCCACCTTCATCAGATCAGATTGAGCTTTTTCATCGCCTGCTCAAATCTTTCCTGATCAATCGGTTTTCCAGAGTAGATCGTGCAGCCCAGCTCGAACGCCATCTTCACATTTCTCTCCTCATTCAGCGCCGTTGTCATGATGACCTTGGCGGCCTTCTCCTCCGGGATATCCCTTTCCTTCTCCAGATTGCGGATACCCATGAGCGCCTGATAACCGTCCATGACCGGCATCATAATGTCCAGACAGACGAGATCATAAGGCTCCCCGTCCTCCAGCGCCATCATAAAGGCGTCCACCGCCTCCATGCCGTCAACCGTAACATCGCATTCGCCGTACTTCGAAAGGAAGTTTGTCATAAATTTCCTTGTTGCAAAATCATCCTCAGCCAGCAGAATTTTCATAAACTCTCTCCTTTACATATTATTTAACAGTGAGTATGTCCTCTTGGCAATATTGAACAGCTTCTCCTGGTACTGCACTGCGCCCAGGTCGTAAGCAACCTTCGGCATACCGTATACCACGCAGGTGGACTCATCCTGTCCGATGGTCCGGGCGCCGGCCTTCCGCATGGCCAGCAGACCATTGGCGCCGTCCCCTCCCATCCCGGTCAGAATAATGCCGAGCGCGTTCGCTCCCGCTACTCTGGCAACCGAGTCAAACAGCACATCCACCGACGGACAGTGCCCGTTCACCCTCGGACCCTTCTTGCACTCCACCTGATAGGCGCCGTTCACCTTGACCAGGTGCATGTGCATATCCCCGCCGGGTGCGATCAGCATGCGGCCGGGCAGAACCCTGTCCCCCGTCTCCGCTTCCTTCACCTGAAGCCGGCACTGATCGTCCAGTCTCTTGGCGTACATCTTGGTGAAGCCCGGCGGCATGTGCTGCACTACCACGACGCCCGGAATGTCGGTTCCAAAATCCTTCACGACATCAAAGATGGCCTCCGTCCCTCCTGTGGACGCACCGATCGCGACTACGAGATGATTGCTCTTTACGGAGAGATGCTGCTGCTCCTGCTCCATAACCACCTTTTTGATGTTGCTGATCTTGGCAGTGGAAGCTATTTTAATTTTAACCAGCAGCTCATTTTTTACAAATTCTTCCAACTGCACACGGCTTGACAGCGCCGGCTTTGCCACGAAATCGACCGCGCCGGCATTCATGGCGTCAAACACCTTTTCACTCAGGGAGCTGATAACCACCACCGGTAAAGGATACTGCGGCATCAGCTTCCGCAGAAATTCGATTCCGTTCATTCTCGGAAGCTCGACGTCCAGCGTCATCACATCCGGCTTGTGCGCCAGGATGGCATCCCTCGCCTCAAAAGGATCTTTCGCCGTTGCCACAATCTGTATGGCCGGATCTTTGCTCAGATTCTGGACAAGCAGCTCCCGAAACACAACAGAATCGTCAACAACTAATACTCGGATTGGTCTCATCGCTTAATCTCATCCTTCCTTTTTCATAAATATTGACGGCTGAACCAGCTGAAACGGGGTGCTGCCCCGGTCTAGCGTCTCGGTCGTTCCTATGAACAGGTACCCGCCCGGTTCCAAAGCATCGTATACTTTCTGAACCAGCTGCTTTTTGGTAATATCATCAAAATAGATCATGACGTTGCGCAGGAATATGGTATGCATCTTTCGTTTGAAAGGAAATGCATCCATCAGGTTGAACTGGCGGAATATCACCTCCTGCTTCAGTTCGTCCTTTACCTGGTACTGGGCGCCATCCGCTATTGATTTGAAAAAATGCCGCTTCCACGGCTCCGGAAGATTGCTCAGCTGCTCGGCGCTGTAAATTCCCGCCATCGCCTGCTGCAGTACTTTGGTGGAAATATCCGTGGCAAGCACTTTCGTGTCCCACTGCCCGCGCTCCAGCCCGAAAAAATCTGCCAGAACCATCGCAATCATATAGGGCTCCTCGCCTGTGGAAGCCGCTCCGCACCATATCCGAAGATCCCGTTTCCCGCTCTCCTTCTTCTTCAGTTTCGGAAGAACCACGTTCTTGAAAAAATCGAAATGCTCGAATTCTCTCATGAAGTAGGTGTGGTTGGTCGTCAGGAAGTTGACGAGCATCCGCTCCTCCGCGCCGCTGGAATCACGCTCCACCGCATCCATATACTCGTGAAAATTCCCGAAGCCCTTGTGCTTTACATAGTTTTCCAGCCGTCCGTTAACAATCACCTTCTTCTGCGAGAGATCGATCCCATAGCGCTGTTTCATATAGACCGCTATTCTGCCAAACTCTTCATCCGTAATCACAATTCATCCCTCCGTCAAAGCAAAAATCTATCACCTAGCATAATTGACGTGATATTTTACAGCAGATCTTATAAATATCCGGGTTAAATTTTGTTCCGGCCTCGATGCCCATCCGCTCGAGCGCCTGCTCCTTGGAGCAGTTTTCCCTTTCTGTCAGCACGCAGAACCGTTCCATAATGGATACAATCTGCGCCCCGAGCGGAATCCTCTCCCCGGCCAGGCCGTCCGGATACCCGCTTCCGTCCCAGTTCTCATGGTGATATTGTACAATATCTACTGATATGCTGATAAAATCGTTATAATCACTGTTGGCGTGAATGTCGCGCAGCAGCTTTGCGCCGAGCTTCGTATGGTTCCGGATCAGGGCGGTTTCCTCCGCCGTAAGCCCCTCTTTTTTCCGCAGAATTTCACTCGAAATCTCAATATTCCCGATATCGCAGAGGGGAGCCGCCAGCTCGATAATTTCGACATAGGTATCCGAAATCTGCGACTCGAACAGCGGGGACAGCTGCATTGCCTGCGCCAGTATCCTGCAGTTCCGGCCAAGTCTCTCCACATGTTCTCTCTTGTAATCGGCGTGCTCGGCAGCGATATTCGCCATCGCATACAGAGTATTTTTCTTTTCCAGCTCGATCTGGCGCAGCTGCTCACTGACGGAAATCTGCAGACGCCGGTTCATCGCCCGCAGTTCCCTCGTCGCCTCGTGCAGGCGGAGACGCACGCCCACGCGCGCCTGCACAACCTCAGCAATAAACGGCTTCGTAATATAGTCCTCTCCGCCCAGCGTAAAACCCTCGATAATATCCTCCGGGTCCTCCAGTGCGGAGATGAATATTACGGGAATGGCTTTCGTGGCCGGATTTTTTTTCAGCAGCCTGCACAGTTCGTAGCCGTCCATGCCGGGCATGGAGATATCCGTCAGAATCAGCTGCGGACGCCATCGCTCCGCCAGCTCGAATGCCTGCTCCCCGTTTTCCGCCAGAAGGGGCTCGACTCCCATGCTCTTTATAATCTCCTCCAGGATTGCGCGGTTAACTTCCACGTCGTCCACAATGAGAATCTTATCCTTTTCTGCATTCCTGTCTTCATAAAGCATGTGCGAATCCCCTTTCTACGGCAGAAGCTCATCCAGTGCTTTATATTCCCTGGAAACCTTATCGTAATTTTCTTTCTGAACCGCCATTTTCAGCCGGAGAACCACGCGCTTTACTTCCTGCGGCGCTTCCTCAGTCAGCTGACGGAGCGTCTCCATGAAGCCCTCCGCCTTCTCCCAGTTTTCCATCTCCACACACAGGATCAGCTTCGACAGATTCTTCTTCAGGCTCTGACTGTTCTCGAACGTCCCGAACGTCCGGATATCCTCCTGCTCTCCGTCTTCTGCTTCCTCCGCGTTCTCCGGGGAGTAGATCGCATCATCCGGCTGCTGCAGCACCTCCTCGTCGCCCTCGCAGACGCCGACCCATACGGAAAAGGAAAAATTACTTCCCCTGTTTTTCTTGCTCTCCACCTCGATCCGCCCGCCCATCAGCTCCACAAGCTGCTTGCAGATATTCAGGCCCAGGCCGGTACCGCCGTACTTTCTTGAAATGGAAGCATCCACTTGAGAAAAGCTCTGGAACAATTTTTCCTTATCCTCGTCGCTGATGCCGATGCCCGTGTCGGAGACAAGGAAAAACAGTTCCATCCGGTCGTTTACCCTGGCAGTGCGGAATACCTCGACCGTAATCTTGCCCCAGGAGGTAAATTTCTGAGCGTTGGACAGAAGATTGTTCAGTATCTGCACTATCCTCAGCTCATCTCCTATGATATATTCCGGTATCTGCGGGGATACCGTCATGAAAAATTCGAGTCCCTTCTCGGTAATCCGGTTGATATGGCTTGCCTTTATGTAATCCATCATACCGCGGAAAGAAAATTTCCTTGACTCCAGACTGAACTTTCCCGCCTCCAGCTTGGAAAAATCAAGAATGTTATTTATGATTTTATTCATGTCGCCGCAGCACCGTTCAATCAGGCGCAGCGACTTCTGCAGCTCCCCGTCCATCTCGCGTCCGAGAAGCTCCCTGATATTGCCGAGAATCCCGTTGACCGGCGTCCGGAGCTCATGCGTCACATTGGCGACAAATTCCGATTTCACCTTCATCGCCTCCTGCGCTTCCTCCCTGACGCGCTCCACTTCCCTGCCCAGAAATTCCCGCTCCAGGATATCGTTAGCCATGCAGATATACAGCCCCGGGCGCGATTCGCTCCGGACGATCCTGGCCTCCACCGGAAAGCAGGTTGTATTTTTGCGGTAGGCAACCAGATTCCGGATGCCCTCCCCGGCCAAAATGACGGACTCAGGGCTTCTTGCCTCCTCCGTATCCGTTCCCGAAAACGTATTCGGAAATACGTCCCCGATCAATCTTCCGCAGAGCTCATCCCCGTATTCCAGCTTTTCTCTGACCAGCTTATTCGCATATACGATCTTCCCGTCTTCGCCGAACATCAGGACCATTTCGAGCGCGTCGTCAATCGGAAATATGCCTTCTTTCTCCAGCTGCATACATATCCTCCTCAGGAAGGCTTAAAAACGAACAGCAAAAAACAATGCTTTTGCTGTCCGTTATCTGTTTTTATGACAGGAAGTCATACTGTTTGATTACTTCGACGATGTTGAAAAAGTCCTCTCTGGCAAGCGCCAAGCACTCCAGCACATCCGGTGAGAACTGTCCGCACTCGCCGTTCATAATCATCTCGTAAGCGATATTATTCGCATAAACGCTCTTGTACACTCTCGGGCTGACCAGCGCGTCGTAGACATCCGCCACAGCAACAATATGGGCGCTGATCGGAATTTCCTCGCCTGCCAGATGATCCGGATACCCGTTGCCGTCCCATCTCTCGTGATGATAGCGGCAGATTTCGTAGCAGTACTGATAGAAGGTGCCGGACTGCGTCTTGCGGAATTTCTCGAGAATGTCGCAGCCGATCGTCGTGTGCGTCTTCATTGTCTCGAACTCTTCCGCCGTCAGACGTCCCGGTTTCAAGAGGATGGCGTCCGGGATGCCGATCTTTCCGATATCATGCAGCGCCGCGGCCCGCGCGATCTCGTCCAGCTGCTCCTGCGTCAGACCGTACTTCGGGAAATATTTCATCAGGTATTTCAGGAGAATTCTCGTAAAATATTTGATGCGGCGGATATGCTCGCCGGTCTCGAGGCTGCGGAACTCGACCACGGAGCTCAGCGCGTCGATCATGAACTCGTTGTTGTCGCGGATCTTCTTCTCCTGGCTGCGGATCGCCTCCTCCTGCTCCTTCAGGCGCTCCTCCATGTGATGCTTATCCTGGTACAGCTCGATAATGTTCTTTCCTCTTCTCTTTACGATATGAGGGTAAAAAGGCTTATGTATAACGTCCGCCACGCCGTAGGCATAAGCCTGCTCCTCGCTGTTGATGACGGTTTCGCCGGTAATCAGTATTACAGGAATTTTCTCCAGAAAATCCTGCTCCTTCATAAATTTCAGCACTCCGAAGCCGTCCATGACCGGCATGACAACATCCAGAAGAATCAGAACCAGATCCGGATTTTCCAAGATCCTTGCCGTAGCCTCCTGCCCGTTCGGTGCTTCGATAATTTCGTATTCATCCTGAAACAGCCCGCTCAGTATCGCGCGGTTTACTTCCTCGTCGTCGACAATCAAAATCCGTTGCTTTTGCATTCTCTACCTCTTTCCAGCATACCGCAGGTCTGCCCGCGATACCATCTTAATGGACTGATTTGAACAGGGAACTGCAGACCTTATTTGCCGTTCTCCCACATTTCCTCAATAATACTAAGTTATCATTTTTCAATACAGATGTCAAGCTTCAGTTTCCTTTGTCCGCGGCGCAGAATCATGCCCTACGGCCTGTTCTCCTCGATGATCTCGCGGAAACGGTCATAAGCCTCCGTCAGCTGCTTCCCGTACTGATCCAGCAGCGCGGCATCCACCTCCTCCGGCTGTTTGTTTCTCAGCAGATCCGTAATCAGGGTAGCCGCCGCACAAACCGGTTCGATGCCGAGATTTGCCGTAACGCCTTTCAGAGTATGGGCGCTTTTAAAGGCCTCCTCGTAGTCCCGCTTCCCGATATTCTCGATCAGCCCCTGATAGCTTTTGTCGTCCAGAAACTTCATAATAAATTTCATGTACATTGCTTCATTTCCCAAAAAACGCTTCAGGACCGTATCCACGTCCGTTCCGTTCTCTTCCAGCTGTTTCCTGAATTTTTCGTCCATACTCAACACTCCTTTTCCTGCTGTTTTTATACTATGTATATCCCTCGAAAAGCTGATGCCGAATTCTTTTCGATTGTATCATAAATTGCGGCCGTCTTCAATTCCTTTTTATCAAAAAATCCCGCCTCCTTCCTGTAAATAAATTGTAATTCTTGAATTTTACCGGCGGACATATTATAATCTGCATACAAAATAATCCGAATCGAGGTAAACAGCATGAAAGTTCTTCTGATCAACGGCAGTCCGCACAGCGCCGGCTGCACTTTCACCGCGCTTTCCGAGGCTGCCTGCCGGCTGGAGAGCCATGGAATCGAAACCGAAATCCTCCACATAGGGAGCGCTCCTGTCGGAGGCTGCACCGCCTGCGGAGGCTGCTCCGGAAAGCGCCGGTGCGTATTTGAGGATACCGTGAACGCCGCCATTGAAAAGGCGGAGGCTTCGGACGGATTTCTAATCGGCTCCCCCGTGTACTACGCCTCGCCGAACGGGTCGCTGATTTCCTTTCTGGACCGTCTTTTCTATGCCGGCGGCTATGCGCTGGCCTGCAAGCCTGCCGCCGCCGTAATCTCCGCGCGCCGCGGCGGTACCACCGCCTCCTTCGAGGTGATCAACAAATATTTCACCATCAATAATATGCCGGTTGTTTCTTCGCAGTACTGGAATATGGTGCACGGAAGCAGGCCGGAGGATGTAAAGCAGGATCTGGAGGGACTGCAGACCATCCGCCGCCTGGCCGACAACATGGCATGGCTGCTGAAATGCATCGAAGCCGGAAGGGCGCAGGGCATTGTGCCGGCAGAGCCGGAAACGAAAATACGGACGGATTTCATCCGCTGAAGCAGGAAACAGGGGCTGCCGCAAAATGCGGCAGCCCCTGTTTCCTGCTTTCATAATTTCCGCTGCTTCTGTTCTCTCTGTGTTTTCTGTGCTTTCAGAATTTTTTGCCGATCCCGGCCGCTCCAGGATCTCAACTTCTTTCTGTTCAAAATTTGAGACCCTTCACGGAGCCGCCGACAAGCACCCTGCCCGGCACCACAAACTGTTCGGCGGATGCCGTTTTCGGGTTCTCAATCCGCCGGACAAGCTGCGCTGCCGCCACGCGGCCCAGCTGTTCCGAATCCTGTTCCAGCGTCATAAGCGGCGGCTCCTGCGCCTTTGCATAGCTGGTGCCGTCATAGCCGACCACGGAAATATCCTCCGGTATTATCAGGTTTCTCTGTTTGATCACATTGATCCCGCCGATCGCGGTAAAATCATCGGGATAGAGGATGCAGGTCGGCGGCTCCTCCATATCCAGCAGCTGATCCGTCATCCGTGCCGCCCCCGCCGTATCGCGGTATTCGCAGACAAGCACATAGCCCTCGGGGATCGTCAGCCCGAGTTCCTCCGCCGTCCGGTAAAATCCCGCCAGCCGGTCCCGCGAAACGGAGGAATCGCCGCCGTGCACAAACGCTATGCGGCGGTGTCCCAGCTCGTACACCTTCTGGACAAGCTCCCGGATCCCCCGGAAATTATCGGATTTCACGGAAGTCACGCCGTCAAACGAATGATCAATTGTGACAACCGGTATCCCGCTGTTTACCAGCTCGATCACCTCCGGATTATCAAAATCAATGCAGGCGATCACCACGCCGTCCACCCCGCGGTAACGGCAGTGCTCCGTATATGTCATCGCCCTGCCGCCGATATGGTTGCTGATAAAGGTGATATCGTAGCCCCTCGATTCCGCCTCCTCCTTGACGCTCTGCAGCACTCTCGCAAAATGCTCGTTCGTCAGCCCGCTGTGCGCCGCATCCAGAAAAAGAATACCGATATTGTAAGTGCGGTTTGTCTTCAGGGCAATCGCTGCAGAATTAGGAAAATATCCCATTTCCTTTGCCACCCGGCTGATATAATCTCTCTTCTCCCTGCTGATGTCGCTGTAGCCGTTCAGGGCCTTGCTGACTGTCGCCACGGAAACCTTGCACCGCGCGGCGATATCCTTCACCGATACCATTTCCCCTCTCATTCTGCCGCGCAGGCGGCGAAACCATCGCTAAGATCAGCATCTGCCTTCCGGCTGCCGGGCTCCTCCTAATTCAGTATTATCGAGTCCACAATCAAACTGTAGGCCTTATCGCGGAGCATATCCCGCAGAATCGCCTCTTTGCCGAGCTCATTCTCTGCATCCTGCGGCGATTCGTAGCCGTTCTGGGATGCATAAGCTGTCAGCCCGTCGGTGTATTCCTGATCGCTGACCTCAAGCTTTTCCGCCTCCGCAACCGCGTCCAGCAGCAAATACTCCTTAACCATAAATTCTGCATCTTCCTGAAGCATCTTGAGAAAATCATCATAGGTGTAGCCGTTGACCTCTGCAAAGCTCTGGATATCCATGCCGAAGTAGCTTGCATACGCGGTATAATAGCTGATCATCCCGTCCACATAGGACTGCTGATCCTCATCCGCCAGCCCGGTAAACTGAGAGTCCTCAAAAATCTTTTCAAACAGATTATGAATCTGCTCGTTCGAGGCCTGCTGCTCGGCATCGGCCATCAGCCCCTCATAGACGCTCTGCCGGTATTCCTCCACCGTAGCATAATCCGTCGTATTTCCGATCAGCTCGTCGGTAAGTTCCGGAATCAGCTGCTTCTGGATTTTGTTGATCGTTACAACATAGGTGCCCGTCTGCCCGAGGTAGTCCGAATAATACACATCCTCTATCTCCGTCTCGACCGTCTTGCACTCGCCGATCAGCGCGCCGATCAGGCCCTCCTCAAAGTCGTAGGAATGGCTGCCCAGCTCGACATTGCTGCCCGTCTCCTCATCAATCTCCGCCCCGTCGATATACAGCGTGAAATCCACATTGACAACATCGCCGTCTTCAACGGTATTGCGGCCTTCAACCTCAATCAGCTCCGCCTGACTCTGGAGGAAGTAGTCGATCTCCTCCTGCACCTCCTCGTCACTCACCTCGAACTTTATCTTATCCACCGAAATGCCCAGATAGGTTCCCGGCACAACGCTTCCTTTCGGATCCCAGTACGAACCGCCGCTTTCCGTTTCGTTTCCGGCGCCGTTCCCGGCTCCATCGTCCTCGCCGTCCTTGTCGTCCCCTGCCTGATCACTGTTATCTTCCCCGCCGTCCGGGTTGCGCAGGCCGCCGCTCTGCCCCTTGCCGCCGCCTACCTGCATATCCGTCTCTCCATCCTCCGCCGAATCACCGCACCCTGCCAGCGCAAGGCAGCCGCAAAGCAGCATTACCATCCATCTCTTTCTCATTTTTACTCATCCTTTCTTTCCTGACACCGGCGTTTGCAGCCGCAGGCTTTTTTGCCTCCGTCCGCTTCCCGCGTCAGCCCTCTGCCTTTTTAGCCGCCGTGTCGTAAATCAGCTGTTCGGCCTTCTCCAGAAGCACCATATCCTTCAGCTGCACCTCGGAAACCTGCTTAAGAAATTCCTCTTCCGTCAGATTATACTGACCCGCATATTTTTTCAGCGCGGCAGCGTATTCCTCATCGGAAATGCTCATCCGCTCGGCGTCCGCGACAGCGTAAAGAATCAGGGACTTTTTAACCTCCCGTTCCGCATTCACGCGGAGCATCTCCTCATACTCCTCCCTGGAGGCGCAGGCGAAAAACTCGTTGATAAAGATATCAAAGCTCAGCCCGTAAAGCTGCTGATATACCTCCGCGAGACTGTTGTAATAATTTGCGGAGCTTTCAAAGAACTTGTCAATATCCTCCTGCTCAATCCCCGTAAATTCCGTGCCGTCAATCAGGGCATTCATCACTGCGGCCCGCTTGTAATTCTCGGCGTAGCTCTCCTTCTGCGACTTCAGGCTGTCCGCTACATATTCCCGGTATGCGGCAACCGTCTCATAATCAGTGTTTGCAGCCACCAGCTCGTCGGTCAGCTCCGGCAGCTCGGCTATGCAGATTTTGTTGATCTTAACCTTGAAGGTCGCCGGTTTTCCGGAAAAATCCGGATTATTCTTATAAGGGTCCGGGAACGTAACGTTGACATCCACCGTCGTTCCGGCCTCCGCTCCGATCAGCCCGCTCTCAAAGCCGTCAATAAACGAATTCGAGCCGATCTCCAGATCAAAATCGGTATCACTTCCGTTTTGAAAGGTCTCCCCGTCCATATAGCCGGTATAGTCGATATTGACCGTATCACCGTCCTGCACGTCGGTGCGGTCCGTCACATCAATCAGCTTTGCGTGCTCCTTGCGGAAGCTGGTGATGCGCTGTTCGATCTCCTCCTCGGTCACGGAGGTATCATACGGCTCATATTCCACGCCGCGATAATTTACACTCATGGCGCTCCCGCTCACGCGATCCGGTTTCTCTCCGCTGCCCTTTCCGCAGCCGGCCAGCAGAAGTCCCGCACACAGCAGCAGAACGCCGCCCATTCCTCTCCTCATAATTCCTCCCATTCCGCCGCACAAGCGGCACTCTCCTCTCCTCGGCATGCATCGCCGCTCCCTCCGCGGCAATGCAGCCCGGAAACACTCGGAATCATATCATATTCGATTCAAAAAAGAAAGCATTTTCAGGGAATTTCACATATTTTTCAGATTTCTGATTTTCTGTGTCCTGATTCCGGAACCAGCCGGCAGGCTACAGCACAATCCCCTCAAAATCACAGCGCTCCAGCCGCGCAAGAATATCATAATCATATTTTCCGGCTCCGACAATGCGGGCCGCCTGGTTGGTGATGGCATGCTCCAGCAGGTTGCGGGCATCGCGGGCATTCGCGAAATTGTCCGGCTTGTTTCCGCAGCGCTCCCTGAGCAATTCCCGGACATAGCTCTCCGCCTCCGGAGAAAGGGTATATTCCTGCTGCCGGCACATGCCGGACATAATGTCAAACAGCTCGTCCGGCGTGTAGTCCTCAAAGAAAATAAAACGCGAAAACCGCGAGCGCAGGCCGGGGTTCGAGCTCAAAAACTGCTCCATCAGATCCGGGTATCCCGCCACGATCACAATCAGAGAATCCCGGTTGTCCTCCATCGCCTTCAGCAGCGTATCCACAGCCTCCTGGCCAAAATCCCCGTCCCCCTTGCCGACCGTCAGCGAATATGCTTCGTCGATAAAGAGAATGCCGCCGATCGCCTCGTCAACGGCATCCATCGTTTTGGACGCCGTCTGCCCGATATAGCCGCCGACCAGCCCGCCGCGGTCAACCTCCACCAGCTGCCCGGAGGACAGTATCCCCAGCGTCCGGTATATCCTTGCGAGCAGGCGCGCCACTGTTGTTTTGCCCGTGCCCGGATTCCCGGAAAATACAAGATGCTTGGACACAGAAGGCTGCTTCATATTGTGCTCTCTCCGAAGCTTCGACACCTGCATCAGATTGACCAGATGGCCGACCTCGCGCTTTACTGCAGAAAGCCCTGTCAGTGCGTTCAGCTCGGCCAGCATGCTCTCGACGCTCTCCCCGTCGTCAAATTCTTCCTCCGGATTTTTCGCGTTTCCCAAGCCTGCAAAGCCGGATGCACCGTCCGCGCCGTCACGGCGGCTTTTTTCCGGACCGGCTCCTTCGCCTGCGCCGCCTCTGCCGTCCCGTCCCCGGTTCCTGTCCGCATCCCTCCCGCGGATGTTTCCGTTATCTTTGCGGCCGCCATCTCCCGCGCCGTCCCACCGGTCATTTCCGCGGCCGTTTCTGTCCGCGCCGTCGCGGCGGCCATTCTCCGGCAGAATCGGACGGACGGTAACATTGCGCCGGAAAAGCCCGTATTCCTTCAGGAAACTTTCCAGCACGTTCATATAATCGGACAGCAGCTTGATTTCCTTCTCCGTCGTCCGGTCGTCCTGCGCAATATAATTCTGCCCCAGCAGCCGGTAGGTTTCCACGAGCGTAATCGCTTTTTTCCTTTTATATACCGTATCGTTCATCCGGTTTCCCGCGTCCGCCAGAACAAAAAATTTCAGCGCCCGCGGCACCGCAGTGCTGTACTCGCTTGTCATCGTCCGTTCCGTCAGCCGGAACTGCACGATCTCCTCCCCGGAAAACGAATAGCCCAGCGTCCGGTTGATAAATTCCAGCTCCCTGCGCTTCGGCAGCCCGTCCGTACACGACAGATAGGAAAGAAATTTTAAAAATTCATACCGCACCGTCGCTTTCAGGGTCATTCTCTCATCCGTCCCGATGCCCGCGCCGTTGACGGCGGCCGCCATCCCGTAGCAGGTATCAATTAAATCCATCAGCTGATTCGCCATTTTCCCTTATTCCTCCGCCCAACGAAATCTCTGCAGCTTGTCCCGTTCAATTTTATTATCTTATCACATCGGGCGCGCCGCTGACAACTTAATTATGCGATCCTTGACATATAATTTTTATTCCTCTACAATAGCCCTGCACCGCAAATATCAAACAGACTTACATACAGGAAAGGATTTGTGATTTACCATGCAGAAAACAGTACCTCCGACGGAGAATAAAATGGGTACTATGCCGGTCAACCGGCTGCTCGTCACCATGTCGCTGCCGATGATCGTCTCCATGCTTGTGCAGGCGCTTTACAATATTGTGGACAGCGCTTTTGTCTCCCGCATCAGCGAGGACGCGCTGACAGCGGTATCGCTGGCGTTCCCGGTTCAGAACCTGATGATCGCGATTGCCGCAGGCACCGGCGTGGGCATCAACGCCCTGCTGAGCCGCAGCCTCGGCGAGGGAAACCGGGAAGCTGCCAACCGCGCCGCAGGGAACGGCATTTTGCTCGGTTTCCTGAGCGCGGCCGCTTTTGTCCTCTTCGGCTGCTTTTTCTCCGAAACCTATTTCCGCTCTCAGTTTTCGGCGAAGGATTTCGAGCAGAACGCAGTGCAGTGCGAAGCAATTATTTCCATGGGGACCGACTACCTCCGGATCTGCTGTATTTTCTCCTTCGGCATTTTTCTGCAGATTGTGACGGAGCGCCTGCTTCAGTCCACTGGAAAAACAATTTACACAATGATTACGCAGGGGCTGGGCGCCATTATCAATATTATTCTAGATCCGATCCTGATTTTCGGATATCTGGGACTGCCGAAGCTCGGCGTGACGGGCGCGGCGGTCGCCACAGTCACGGGACAGCTGATTGCCATGATGCTCGGCTTTGTGTTCAACCATGCAAAAAATAAGGAACTTCAGCTCAGTCCCGCATACCTTCGCCCGCACGGCAGGACGATACGCACCATTTATTCCGTCGGTCTGCCTTCGATTATCATGCAGTCCATCTCTTCCGTCATGACCTTCGGCATGAACCGGATACTGCTGCTGTTCTCCTCCACCGCCGTTTCCGTCTTCGGCGTATATTTCAAGCTGCAGAGCTTTATCTTCATGCCGGTGTTCGGTCTGAACAACGGCATGATCCCGATTATCGCCTACAACTACGGCGCGCGCAAAAAGCAGCGGATACTGGCGACCGCCCGGCTCAGCGTATTTATTGCCGTGGGCATTATGACCGTCGGACTGCTTGTGTTCCAGCTGCTTCCCGGCCCGCTGCTCTCCATTTTTGAAGCCAGCGGGGAAATGCTTGCAATCGGTATTCCGGCGCTGCGCATCATCAGCCTGAGCTTTCTGCTGGCCGGCTACTGCATTATCGTCGGCTCGGTCTTCCAGGCGCTCGGCAACGGCGTTTACAGCCTGATAATTTCCATCGCGAGACAGCTCGCCGTCATTCTGCCTGCCGCCTGGCTTTTCGCAGAGATTTTCGGGCTCGGAGCCGTATGGTTCGCCTTCCCGCTTGCCGAGCTTGTATCCCTGGCGCTTTCCACATTTTTTCTGCGGCGGATCTTCCGCATCAAACTGAAGGATATGGAGAGCGAAGAAAATATTATAAATTGATTACAATTCGTTAAACACGATTGTAAATCCGGCTTTCTTGCAGTATAATCAGGCACAGGAAGAAATAGAGAAGGGGTTACCGCATCGACATTTTTTGCAGGCCGCGGCAGAGCCGCTTTTGAAATCCGCCTTACCCTGTGAAATCCAAACGCATGCGCCGGCTCCGGAAATGGGGACGCTATGTACAATTCCGATCTTGCGGATCAGATTGAAAATGCAGTGGAAAACGCTCTTGTCACGAGCGATTTCTCCAAACTGAATAAAAGCATCACAACAGCGGTCAACACCTCGATCGCACAGATCGGCACGAATCAGCACCGCTTTTATCAGCAGTACGAAAACGACGAAACCACCATGGAGCAGCTTGAACATGTGGACGGCGAAATTGTCAACGGCGATGCACGCGCCGATTTCACCGCGCGCAGGCGCGCTGCCAGAGCCGAGGAGGAGCGTGCCCGGTACAACAGCCGGCAGGCGCAGGAGGCCAGGCGGCAGGCCGCCGAGACCAGACGGCGCGAGGAGGCTGCGCGGAGGCAGCAGGCGCGCCGCCAGAGTGCGCAGAACGGCACACCGCGGGGCGGCTCCGGGCAGCGCGCACAGAATCATGATTTTGTCAACCTGTGGCAGACAGCGCGGGAAAAAAGCAATTTCCGGCCGCACGGGCAGAATTACGGCTATTCTCAGGAGCAGCAGCGCCGCAATCCGGCAAGTATTGTCCCGATCAGCCGCAATCCGGCGGGACGCGTGGCCGGAACGCTGCTGACCGTATTCGGAGCACTCGGACTGGGCGGGTGTTTACTGATGTTCATGCTGCTGAATATATTCATGTATTCGGGTGTTATGTCCTATTACGCTTATGATGTCCTCACTTCCATCTTTACTCCGTGCCTTTTTGTCAGCGGGGGCATGCTGATTGCCGGCACAGTAAAGCGCAGACGCATCCAGCGGTTTTACCGGTATGTACGCCAGCTCCGCGGCCGCACCTACTGTTCTATCCGGGAGCTCTCCTCCCATATCGGGCGGTCCAGGCGCTTTGTACTTAAGGATCTCCGGAAAATGATTGCGCTCGGGATGTTTCCCGAGGGACATATCGACGATCAGCAAACCTGTGTTATGCTGAACGGCGCCACCTACGATCAGTATCTGAAGGCACAGAACAGCTATCTCGCCCGCCAGATGGAGCAGCGTCGGTCCGCCGGCCGCATCCGCGGCGGGAACGGGGATGATTTTGTCCGCGAAAACGGTTCCCGCGGGGCAGCGGATACGGACGGCAGTTACGGCGCTTTTTCCGGGGCGCCGGACAGTTCGTCAAATGGCCGGACCTCCGGCTTCTCTGCTGCGGGTTCGGCCGACGGCGCGGCCTCCAATTCTTTTGCTGCAGGTTCGGCTGGCACGGCGTCCTCTTCTGCGGCCGGCTCTGCCGGAAAACGCCGGGATCGAAGCTCGCTCCCGCCCAAGGTGCTTCAGGTGCTCTCTGCGGGCGACAGCTATCTGACCCAGATCCGTGAGGCGAATGCCGCCATACCGGGCGAGGTGATTTCCGGAAAGCTGGATCATCTTGAGAAAATTATTCAGAAAATTTACGCGCGCATCGAAGAGCATCCCGAGCAGGTTGAGGATCTGGACAAATTCATTAATTACTATCTGCCGACCACGCTGAAGCTCGTGAATGCCTACCGCAGCTTTGACGCACAGTCCGTGCAGGGCGACAATATCCAGACTGCAAAAAAGGAAATTGAATCCACCCTGGACACCATTAACTACGCATTTGAAACGCTGCTTGACAGCCTGTACGAAGACGATGCTCTGGATATTTCAACCGATATTTCGGTGCTGCAGACCATGTTCGCACAGGAGGGGCTGACGAAGGGTGCGTTCGACAAATAATCATCAAATAGTCATCGGATATGCGCCTTACGGCGTCGTATTGCTTGCAAATCCGCATAAAACAGCAAAAACGAAAGGGGTATCATCATGAGCGAAGATTTATTAAAGGATTTTCAGTCGGCGCCGACGCTGACCTTTGAGCCGTTTGCCGAGGAAAAATCTCCTCTGGCCGAAACACAGTCCGCCGAGGTCGAGCAGCTGCAGAAGCCGGCCTTCGACGAAAGCAGCCTTACACCGGAGGAATTAAAGCAGGTTGAGGCCTTTTCCGAGCAGATTGATCTGAGCAATTCGCAGATGATCCTGCAGTTCGGCGCGGGCGCACAGAAAAAAATGGCAGACTTTTCGGAGACCGCACTGAACAATGTCCGCACAAAGGATCTGGGCGAGATCGGCGAAATGCTTTCGAATGTTGTGACGGAGCTCAAGGGCTTCGGTGAGGAGGAAGACAAGGGCTTTTTCAGCAAATTCCGCAAGGCCTCCGACCGCCTGACCGGCATGCGGGCGAAATACGCCAAGGCAGAGGGCAATATCAACAAAATCACGCAGGTGCTGGAATCCCATCAGGTACAGCTGCTCAAAGACGTAGCACTGCTCGACAAAATGTACGAGCTGAACAAAACCTACTTTAAGGAGCTGTCCATGTACATTCTCGCCGGCAAAAAAAAGCTGGCGAAAATCCAGGCGGAAGAACTTCCTGCACTGATGCAGAAGGCCGCGCAGACCGGCCTGCCGGAAGATGCTCAGGCAGCGAACGATCTCTCGGCCATGTGCAACCGCTTTGAGAAAAAACTGCACGACCTGGAGCTGACCCGCATGGTTTCCATTCAGACCGCACCGCAGATCCGCCTTGTGCAGAGCAGCGACACGCTGATGTCGGAAAAAATCCAGTCTACCATTGTCAATACCATTCCTCTGTGGAAAAGCCAGATGGTGCTGGCACTGGGTGTAACACATTCCGAGCAGGCAGCCAGGGCTCAGCGCGAGGTCACCGATATGACGAACGAGCTGCTGCGCAAAAACGCCGCAACGCTCAAGATGGCAACCATCGAAGCCGCAAAGGAATCCGAGCGCGGTATTGTCGATATTGAGACCCTGAAGGTAACGAATGAATCCCTGATTTCCACGCTTGATGAGGTAATGCGCATTCAGACAGAGGGCCACCAGAAGCGTCAGGAAGCGGAGATGGAGCTGAACCGGATTGAGAACGAACTGAAGGCAAAGCTGCTGGAGATCCGGCGCTGACGGAAACCGGCCGTGCAATCAGGCAGAGAACTGTTTTTCTTCTGATGCGCTTTGTGCATCGTTATGTGGAAGTGCATCTTCCCATGTGCCGTGTACCTGTCCGCTTTGCTGACATTGCTGATATGTTTCAAGCAGGGAAACGATGATGGAACCGGCATCTTCCGAAGCAAATACATGCATAAAAGTGCTGCTGCATTCGATAATTTTAATACAGAATAAGATCTATTATGAAAATATATCCACTCTATTCTGTGTTCATTTTCCGGATGCGGCAGCTTTTTTAATAATTTTCATTCTGGTACAACTTGTCAGGTTTTGCGTTGATCCTGCATTTTTCTTCTGCATATTTAAAAATTCATTGCCGGTCGGGAACAGGCTATGAACAAAGACTGACCTGCTTTGCATATTCGGAAAATCCCTCTTCTTTCTGCTTCTGCAGCACGCTCTGAAAAAACATCTGCCTTCTGATCAGCTCGATGATAAACCGCGGCGGACAATTTAAATCAATACTTTCTCTCGTCCTGAAAAAGAGGAAGCGGTTCCATTTCCGTTTCGCGCCGGCACAGTTTATTGATGAGCTGATGCAAATTTAAAACGGGAAAAATGATTTTGAAGAAGAGAACCATTCATGCGTCTGCCGTGAAAACTGAAAAGGCTTATTGACAAAATACCGCTGCAGGGTATAATTTAACTGTACAGTAATTATCCGGAAACGCGCTTATTTTCATAAGCTCCGCGGCGTCCGGATCGAGCAGCGCAAAACAGATATACATACGGAATTCTGCAGGTATCATACCGCCTTGTACCGCATGCAGGTATTATTTCGTCCTGTAGAGCATACAGCCGCAGTGCCGGCCGGATTGTTTCAGGTATTATTAGCCTTCCGCCGTCAGAAGGCATTCATAAAATGAATATGTAAAAGGAGAACACGCAATATGGCAAAAATGACATCCGCTTATGCGAACAAGCTGCTGAAGCAGCTGGGAGAAGATAAAGAATTCTGGACAAACAAGGAAGGCAGCTCCTGCCTGTACACGGCAGCGGTCGGAGAAACTCCGGTTGTTCCGGAATACAACTACAGCGAAGTAGCTGCAACAATCGCCGAGATTGACCGGAAAATCTGCATCATCAAGCATGCGATTAATCTTGCAAACGCGACAAGCCAGGTGGAAACCAGCACCGGGGCCATGACCGTTGATACTATTCTGGTTGCGATGGCACAGAAAAACAAACGCAAGGCCTTTCTCGATTATCTTCGCAAGCAGCAGCCGAAAATGCGGAAAGAAACACAGGTTTACAACGCCAGAAATGCTGCTCCGGAGTACCAGTATATCAATTATGATTTAGATCAGATCAAGCAGGAATACGAAAAGATTACTGCTGAAATAATGGATATGCAGCTTGCTCTGGACAAATACAATCAGACATTTGAGTTTGATGTAGAATTATAAGCCGGATAAGCCGGTTTTTCAGAGCTTTCCATGCAGGCCGCTTTTTTGGTAACAGAAAATTACCGATTCCGATGGTTTATTGTTTTTCGTTATCCGGTTATTTGTTGTTCCATTATTGCATTTGATTGTTTTAAGGTTGCAAACCTCCCAATTATATGTAAGCTGCCGCCTGCAGAAAACTTGGGTGCCGGAGCAGGGAACCCCTGCCCCGGCACTCCGGGCACGGAAGTTTGGTTTCATGTGCCCGTATTCTGCTGTTGAGCCTTTCCGGTAAGATCTGTTATTTTCCCGGCAGCCGAGCTATTCCGGCCGCACCGTGGGAGGAGTCACCTTCTGTGTTAAAGCCTCCGTCCATACACCCCGGCTGTATTCGTTATAATTATCCTCCTCGTGATACTCCACAAACCACAGTACTGTTTCATCCTCCGCATCCCGGTACACCTTCACCCCGACCGGGAACTCTTCGCTGGAATAATCCGGGCTGTCCTCCGTAATCCCCTCCGGTTCATAATACAGGATCTCCCCCAGATAATTTTCCTCCATGACACGGAAACGATCCGACTGTCCGCGGGAATCGGACCAGTAAATTTTTCCGTCGATTTTCGTCGCGGGCGGCAGTGTACCTTCGCCGCCCGTGGGAGGAGTCGGCGTCGCTTCCGGAGCCGGGGTATGATTTCCGGACACGGCTTCTGTCGGATATCCTTCATTGGCTTCCTTTCCGCAGGCAGAAAAAATGATAAAAAAGCAGCAGAAAAGTATAAAAAAGAACTTTTTCATACAATTCACCTCCCAGCTTAGTAAAACGATCCAGTCCAAAACGTATAGGTGAGAGCCGGGGAAACTACATATTTTATATTGTGCGTATCCTCCATCATCTCTTTTGAAAGCATCATTGTTATCACATGGGACTCATTCGGGTCTATAAACTTGAAATATCCGGCTCCGGTAAAATCCGCAAATTCAAACAGCACTACGGCATGCCCTATTAATTTACTTCCTTCATATCCGTACAATGTCATTATAATAGGTTTATGTTCCTCTGCTAAAATCGTCGCTACTGAATCCGTTGATAAATTCGAATCCTTATAGTCAACGCTGTATCCATTTATAGTAAATGCGGTTTTTATCCATTCCGCTCCACCATTCGGTTTTCTGTTTTCATCATATCCAACCGTTTCCCAGCATTGCATATATATATCCATTGCAGTTTTCCCTGCATTATTATTTTTATAGTTTATTACAGACGCAGTACTTGCTGCCCAGCAAAGCCCTATCCCCCCATAGTTATCATTAGCAACAAAAGGTGGCTGACCTCCTGGCGTATAGATCAAAGCTCTCGGCACTGCTTTTGCTGAACCTGCATTTAAATCTATACCCTTATCTTTTGCAATCTTACAAAGCTGTTTTTCCAGCAACGGTTCGGATATTCCTGTCTCTGCAATATCAGTATTTTTAAACTCATCTCCGCCGGAAATTCCTGCGGATTCCAAAACAAAGACCTGCTCTTCTGTACATAAAATAAGATTCCCGTCTTTGTTTCCAAGGACAAACTTCCTCTCCTCCCGGTACAGATCATTGATTATTTCGCGGCATCCGTTTTTGAAAGAAGAATAGTACAGACCATCTATTCGCTGAACAACAAGCTCACCAACAATTCGCTCCGTGGTAAATACATAATAACAAGCCTTCTCTTCTGTTCCTGTGTCCCAATTATAAATAACGCGGCGGGCACTTAAATAGAGTTCCTCATTCCCATAAAGATCATTTGCGGTCAGATATTGCGGAATAATATCCCGTACGTAGTCATACTCTTCCAGTACCGTTTCTTGTTCGGCTTTTTCACAGGCCTGCATGTAAATCTTATTCGTACAGCAAAGAATTATTAAGACTAACGATAAAAAAATCGCTTTTTTCATACTTCCTCTCTTTCCGCCGCGCATGCGGCATTCCAATCAGGGAAATCCGGTGCTGCAAAGCGGCACAAATTCCGGAGTGGAAAATATAATGTTCCACCTTTGTCCCTTCACAATCCATATTTGGCAGCTTACCTTTTGCAGTTTTTACTACTTTTCTATATATATATTATAAACCTGAAAATTCAAACCCTGTTACCATATCCATTTAACGGATTTCTGCTACTATATTATCATATTATTCATTATTTAACAACTTTTTTAAAATTTTGCATTAGCTTCCAAATAATATTCTGATCTTAATGTTCTGCAGCACAATACAAAGACCAGAAAAACACATCTCCGAACGTCCCGTTTCCTGGTTTCTCTCCATTCCTCCACTTGACACCCCCTTCCTTCTGCCTTATAATGAAATTATTAAGCATTTTCTAAAATATTTTACAATCTACTTAAATAAAGGAGGGAATACAACTTGGTTACGAAAAGAAATGAAACCGCTGCCCGGGCAGCACACAGTCTCCGCATAAACGGCCGTTCCCGGCGGCTGGGCGCGCTTGCCTGCGCAGGCCTTCTCGCATTCTCCGCGGCAGCCTGCGGCAGGGAACCTTCCGGGGTCGGGAATCCCGCGCCGACCGGATCAGCGGACGCTTCTCCGACCTCTCCCGCAGCAGTATCGGAAACACCGGGGAAACCTTCCGAAGCTGCCGATCCTTCAGCGGAGCCAGGCGCCCCTTTTGCAGAACCGACCGGAACAGAGCCGACCGCAGCTGCTTCCGCCCCGACGCCGCTCCCGACGCCTTCGCCGGCTCCGACGCCGGCCGTCTACGGCAGCCCGGGCGAGCTCAGCGCCTACAATGCCGAACAAAGCAACTACACGCTGAATGTTGACGCATCCTCCTCCGTGCACGATATCAGTGACCTGCTCTACGGCATTTTCATCGAAGATATCAATTTCGCCGCGGACGGCGGCCTCTACGCCGAGCTTGTCCAGAACCGCTCGTTTGAATTTACCAGTCTGGCTGCCGGCAATGAAAAGCATGCCTGGAAAAATGTCGGCGAGGTCACGGCGAACGTCGTCAAGGACGATGCCGCGGGCTGCCTGAACGCAAACAATCCGAATTACATGGTGCTGGCAAACGCGTCGGATGCCCCGGCGGGCATTGCAAATACGGGCTTTCTCGACGGCATGGCCGTAACGCAGGATGCGGAATACCTATTCTCGATTTATGCGCGCGGGCTGGACGGCTACACGGGCGCGATCCATGTTGATCTGATGGTCGGCTCCGAAAGCGTCGCGGGCGGAACCATAGACGCCGTTACTGCGGAATGGGCAAAATACGAACTTTCCCTGATTTCCTCCGTTACCGCCTCGAAAAATGTTTCCCTGCAGGTGACGATTGATGCCGGCAGCGCCGCCGTAGATATGGTATCTCTTTTCCCAGAGGACACCTTCCGCGGACGTGCAAACGGTCTGCGCAGAGATCTGGCCGAAAAACTCGAAGCGCTGACTCCGGCATTTCTGCGCTTCCCCGGCGGCTGCGTGATTGAGGGCGCTACACTCGCGACCGCTTATGACTGGAAGGACTCCATCGGCGTCGGCCCGGACGGCGAGCCGCTGCTCTTCAACGGCACTTACGGCGATGTGGCCGCACGCAGGCAGGGCCAGAATATCTGGACGGACGAGCGCGCAACCAACGACAAATATCCTTCTTACATGTCTTATGGCCTCGGCTTTTATGAATATTTTCTGCTGGCAGAGGATATCAGCGCGATCGGCGTTCCGGTGCTGAACTGCGGCCTCGGCTGCATGGGACAGGGCCCCGGAGCCGGCCCGGCTGTAGGCACGCCGGAGTTTCAGCAGTATGTGCAGGATGCGCTGGATCTCGTGGAATTCTGCCGCGGCAGCGCCTCGACCAAATGGGGTGCCGTGCGCGCAGCCATGGGACATGAGGAACCGTTTGCCCTCCGATATATCGGCATCGGAAACGAGCAGTGGGGCAGCAATTTCTACCGTCACTACGAAGCATTCGTGGATGCTTTTGCCGAGGCAAAGGCAGAAAATCCGGAGCTTTTTGACGGCATTGAGCTGATGTACTCCGCAGGAGTGGACGACGGGGATTCCGGCGTGGATTATATGGCCTCCTACGAGGAAGCAGAGCGCTGGCTGGCCGCGCATCCGGATAAAACCATTGCGGATTTCGCCGGGGCAACCGATCATCATTATTACAATTCGCCTTCCTGGTTTTTCAATCACGCGGATTATTACGACGAAAAAAATTACAGCCGGGATACACAGCATATAACCAAAACCAAATTCGGCGGAGGCATCCCCGTATTTCTCGGAGAGTATGCGGCCCAGTCGAACAATCTGCGCGCAGCTCTGGCTGAAGCGGCCTATATGACGGGACTGGAGCGCAACGGCGATATTGTCGTAATGGCAGCCTACGCACCTCTGTTCGGCAACCTGACTGCGACCCACTGGGCGCCGGATCTGATCTGGTTCAACAACCACACATCGACCTGTTCCGTCAATTACTATGTACAGCAGATTTTCGCAAAAAATGCGGGCAGTGCGCTGCTCTCATCCACACTTACCGGCGCGGATATCGAGGATATGACGCTCTCCGGCCGGGTGGGCGTCGGTACCTGGAACACCTCGGCCTCCTTCAGCAATCTGAAGATTACGGACAATGCGACCGGCGCAGTGCTGGCAGAGGACGATTTCTCCGACGATGATTTCGCATCCCGCTGGATCACCCCTTCCGACGGAATCTGGAAAATTATCGACGGCGAGCTGCTGCAGCTCTCCTCCTCTACAAACACCGGACTCTACGGCAATATCGGAAGCGCCGCCTACTTCGGAGAGACCGGCTGGAGCAATTATACTTATACGCTGACCGCAACGAAAAACGGCGGGCAGGAGGGCTTTCTTATACCGTTCGCGGTACGCGGCAAGGATGACAATTACTTCTGGAACATCGGCGGCTGGAATAATTCCGTTTCCTGCCTGCAGCAGGTGGAAGCAGGCGCAAAATCCGGCCAGCTTGCCGGTACTGTAAAAAATTGTAAAATAGAAAC
The DNA here is from genome assembly GCA_910587085.1 of uncultured Lachnospiraceae bacterium. GTDB lineage: Bacteria > Bacillota > Clostridia > Lachnospirales > Lachnospiraceae > RGIG4057. The sequence continues at coordinate 30,860 of CAJUMC010000035.1, forward strand.
CGGAAAAGCCTATGAAATACGCATTGCTGTCACAGATACCAATGTAAAATGTTATCTCGACGGAGAACTCTATGTGGATTATGACCTGCCGGAAACCACAAACGCCGAGAGCTATCAGGTGGTCAGCACGGATGAAAACGGAGATATTATTATCAAGCTTGTCAATGTCACCGGATATCCGAAACACGGTAAACGCATGCTTTATAAATAATCTATAAACAAATTTTTCTTCTTTT
>CAJUMC010000036.1:0-16322 GCA_910587085.1 uncultured Lachnospiraceae bacterium
TTGAAACTTTTTAAGAATTTCAAGGTTGTTTCATTGTTCAGTTATCAAGGTTCATCGGTTCTTCCTTGTTAAGAGGAAGAGTTTGCTGTTTTGTCGTAAGCAGCTTTTGTATGATATCACAGCTTTCGACATTTGTCAACAGCTTTTTTTAATTTTTTATTTTCGCTTTTTCAGAGCACTTTCACATAAGACCGTTTTCCTTGACGGTTTTTGCGACAGCTTCCCAAATATACCACAGTCTTCTTCCGTTGTCAACAGCTTTTTTAATTTTTTTCTGTGACCTGTCGGAAATCCATCTGATCTTCTCTGTTCCTCCCGGTATTACTCCGGCAGAACTCTGCACGAAAATCCGGCGGGAAACACTTTCTTCTATCGGTTCCCTGTACCGGATGCGTGCCGGTTCTGCCAGTCAGACCGGAACTCCTCACAGATACGTGTGTTTTGCCGGAACGAAACACCGTGTTATGAACCGGGATTCCCAAAACATGTATCGCTCTGCCCCAAGAAAAAGGGGGCAAAGCCCCCTAAAATCCATATTCTGCCATGCTTTTCCGGACGCTTTCAGTACACTCTTTTTCTTTTAAGGCATTTACCTCACAAAGCAGTTCCTCGGAAAGTTCTCCTAACGTGCAGTTCTCCGCCCTGCACCAGGCGTACAGTACCCTTAAAGCCATATTCCGGTTGCGTGTCACGGGCGACTTCAGAGACAGAAGCACAAAATCCGTTCCGCACAGCGGATAATCCGCCAGATTCTGTACGAGATAGCAGAGAACGGAATCGTTCTCGTATTCTTTTCCAAGTCCGAGATTATCCTCCGGCTCCGCCGCCATCTTATCCATCGGCAGACTTTTCCGGAAAAGTTCCAGCGTTTTTTCTCTGTAGTCATCGCTATGGATCAGCTCGCTGCACTGATATTGATGGGCGTGCAGATCTTCCGCCATGCACCGGTACAGCGGCGCACAGCAATCTATGCCGAGATACTTCGCCAGTTCGACGGCCTCCCCGCGCTCCACCCATCGCCCGGCAGCTTCTCTGACCGCCCGGGATTTCAGATATCTTTCGCCGGCAGTGCTCACCTCTTCTGACCGCTTTGCCGTCACAATATCGCGAACTGCAGCGCACAGCTCCAGGTCCGGCGAACCGCTTCCTGCCTGCCGGATAAAATCCAGAAGCATTGCATCCGCATCCTCGACCGCACGGATTCCATGAACCGGCCCTTCGCTCAGAAGAGCACGGATCACAGCGGCGATCGGGCGGAGGGTCTTCTTCTCTGCCTCCCCCGCAAGGAGTTTTCTGACATCCGCCTTTTGATATACCGTCAGCGCGGAATAATCCGGAATAACTCCGTTGGAAATTCCCTCTTCCAGAAGCCATTTTCTGATTTCCTCCGTCTCCGGCTCAAGCTGTTCTACCGCATGAATGCGCCCCCAGCCATGCACCCGCCTGGCAACGGAAAAAATCTCTTCATTTGCATCGCTCCATCCGCGCATATGGAAAAGCGCAAACAGCGTGAACTCATCGCAAAGTCCGAGAGTCCGGATTTTTTCCTTCATTTCCTCATCCGGCTCGGAGAATACTTCCAGCATTTCCATTCCGTATTTTACAATGTCCGCGCGTGAACTCATCAGGCATTTCGACGCAAACCGATACAGTCTCTCGGCGTCGATCCAGTCCGTGTTTTCGGTAATATATCCTTGAAATTCGTCTATTGCTCCGAGCGGGGTATTCTTTTTCGCAAATTCCTCCAGCTTCTGCCTGCCTTCCTCAAATTCCCCTTCCGATACGGCGCGGAACAGCTCCTCCAGAATCTCCATCGACTCCTCCGTCACCTCCGCGCTTCCCATGTGGTACACGGCGATGCCGTCCTGCGCCCCGTCCGCAAATGTTATCTGGTTTTTCGATTTTTCGCGCGGAAGAGAAAAGCCAGGCGGCAGTTCGCCGTCCGCGAGATTTTCCCGAATGTACTCATACAATGATTTGCTCTCCGAACTCATGATTTAACATCCTCCTTCAGGATTCCGTAGACACAAAGATCATAGAATCCCTGATTATTGCAGCCCGCACCGCGCAGCGTTCCCTCATGACGCAGCCCGCATTTTTTCATTACCATACCGCTGTGCGGGTTTTCCGCTGCGTGCTGTGCTTCGATCCTGCGGAAGCCGGCCTCGTCAAACAGATAGCGGATAACCCGCGTGAAGGCCTCCGAGGTGATCCCCTGATGCCACCAGCGTTTCCCGATGCAGTAGCCGATCACCGCCGTTCCGGTATTTTTCTTTATCTCCACAACCGAGATACTCCCGACCGGCTCACCGAGCGCCTTCGGGACGATCGCCCAGCTGTAATAATTTTCCTCCTGATATTTTTCCTCCCAGCATGCGAGCAGCTGCGCGGTAACTTCCTCCGATCTATGGGGCGGCCAGGTCAGGAATTTTGTCACTTCCGGATCGGACGCCCAGTTCCGATACATGGCCGGCGCATCTTCCTTTCGAAATGCCCGCAGAATCAATCGTTCCGTCTCCAGCTGTCCCGTTCCCAAATGATTCATACTTTCTCCTTTTCCCAAATGATTCATGCTTCCTCCTCTCTGTCCGCTGCGCCTCCGGGCGCAGAATCTTTTCCTGCTGCTTCCCGGACAATCCCTTCATCCAAAATAGCGGGGAAGAATTTCCTTTCCTCTGTCTTTTAAAGGATCTGAAAAACCGGCGCCGATCCAAACGGACGCCGGTACCATATACAAGAAACGCAATACAACGCTCTATTTCCCGCCCCGGCTTTTCACCGGCGGCGCCCGGCTTAGTCCTCCTCGGGCTCCATGCCCTCCTCTTCATCGTCGTCGGCGGATACTTCTACATTATAGCGTGTCCTCCGGCGGAGTCTCGCCTCCTCCGACGCTTTAATCAGGTATTCTTTAATCTCGGCAGCATGACGTATGCTCTTGAGCTCCAGCTTCGGGTCGGTCGTATCGCCGGTAAAGCAGATTACCGTACCAAGACGGAAAATGCGCTCCAGCAGGGAATGCGTCAGACGCACATCCTGCACCTTGTACATATAAGTATCATCCTCGACAATGCTTAAAAACCCGCGCCGGATATTCAGCTTTTCCTCGTCGATGGAATATTTTGTAAAATACAGCGGGAGACCGAGAAATTTCGTTCTCTTCTTCTCCACATATACATAATCCGAATTCTCTTTCACTTGTGTATCCTCCCAAAACCGGCAGCCGCTCCTTCTTTATTTCAGCGGCACCCGGCACTCGAAATTATCTCTCTGAATAACCAGCGTTCCGTTTGACAGATCCGCATCCTTGCCGGTCTCAAACACTAGACAGCCCCACATTCTCTCTCCCGCAGGCAGCTCGACCGGAAGATTTAAGTCTCCGGAGAGCAGCGTGATTTCCGGCTTTATCCGTTTATCGCCGCATAACAGCTGATAGTCGATTTCCATGGAAAAGAAATCAAAGCTCTGATCGATCCCCGCCGTGTTGGACAGCACCAGAAAGATCTTCACAAGCTGATTGCCCTCCTTCGCCCTCACAATATAGGAAAGCTCCCTCTCCTCAAAGTACCCTGCTTCCTCGTATCCGTCATACTGCACGGTCAGCCCCTCCAGTCCGAAAATACCGTTCAGATCCGTTTCTTCCCGCTTTTCCGGTTCCTTTCCTCCGCCCTGGTTTCCAGGTTCTTTTCCGCCGCTGCCGGACGGCCCTGGCGTCGGAGTCGGCGTCGGGAGCGGAGTTGGTATCGGAGTCGGTGAAAGCAGCGCCTCCGTATAATTTTCGTCGTTTCGCAGCAGCACGCACGCGGCATACTCTGCGATAATATTCTGCTCCTCGTCTGTCAGCGAATAGGTTTCCAGCAGACAGCCCTCCGCCAGAAGCGCAGAAGCCATCGCCGCTGCCAGTATTGCCTTTTTCTTCACAAAATGCCCCTCCCCGTCCATATTCTTTATTCTACAATATCATACCACTCTTTCAGAAATTCGGCAACGTTTATCTGGGATTTTTCCGCGCCTTCCGGAAAAGCCCGCTTTCCGCCCGGCAGCCTTCTGCAGAGCAGCCGCCTGTTCAGGCGTGAGCGTCAAGCTCGCACCAGAACTCCACGCCGTTTTCATGGTTGATCACTCCGCATTCCCGGTGATGGGAATCCATAATCGCCCTCACAATCGACAGCCCGATGCCGGAGCCACCGTATTCCCGTGTGCGCGCCTTATCCACTTTATAGAATTTTATCCAGATTTTTTCCAGTTCCTCCTCCGGTATCCGCTCCCCGGTATTATACACCGCCGCGCGGATCACGTCGCCCCTTTGCACAAGCTTTACCTCGATTATATTCGCCCCCGCCACATGGTTCAGCGCATTGCTGATAAAATTGGTAATAACCTCCTCAATCATATATTCGTCGGCCCATACATAGACCGGTTCTGTCTCCTCGAAAATCAGTCTCACACCCTTCTGCTTTACCATAATATCAACCGAACCGATCACGGCGCCGATCAGCGCGACAAGATCAAACCGCTCCAGCTCAACCTGGTTCTGGCCAAATTCAATCTGATTGAGCGTAAGGAGCTTTTTCACCATTTTGTTCATTTTCTGCGCCTCGTCGATAATTACGTCGCAGTAAAACTCCCGGCTCTCCGCATCGTCGCTGATGTTTTCCTGAAGCCCCTCCGCATAACCCTGGATCAGCGCGATCGGCGTTTTCAGCTCGTGGGTGACGTTCGAAAGAAAATCCTTGCGCATCTCGTCGATCTGGATTTTATTCTGAATATCGGACTGAAGCTCGTTGTTCGCGCTTTTCAGCTCGGAGATCGTCCGCTCCAGCTTTTCCGAAAGCTCGTTCATGCTGCTGCCGAGCAGCGCAACCTCATCCTGCGATGTTCCGTGGTATTTCGCATCAAAATCCAGTTCCGCCATTCTTCTGGAAATTTCTGACAGCTCCAGGATGGGACGCGTAAAATTCCGGCTGATCAGAAAAATCACCGCTGTTCCGATCACAACAACGAAAAGCCCGACATAAGCCAAAAACTGGCTTGCAATCGCCGCGCTCTCCTGAATGCTCTCATAATTTGCCCGGATAAAAATTTCCACCTGATTGTCCAGAATTCCGTACAGATCAATATAATCCGATTCCTGCCTCTTATCCTTCTGCGCGTACACATCATATTCCCCGTTTGTGTAAAGCAGCCGGATATCTGTGATATCGTAGAGGGAACCGCCGCCAAGCACATACGAGATCCTGGAAGCATTCATGCGATCCTGTGCGGTTTTTGACGTGTTGGAGCGCGCGAACATGCGCGGATGGATAATATAGATATCAATATTGTTTCCCGAGCTCAGCTCATAGATCCGGTCGAGCTGTTCCTCCGTCGGCAGGAGAAACTGATCCATCTCCTGGCCGGAAAACTGCGCTTTCAGCTGTATAAAGCTGCTGCCGAGCATTTTAATCTTCGTATTCTGATAGTAATCTTCAAGAAATGTCTTATTTAGAATCCAGCAGAGCAGAATCATAGTTGTCAGACAGAGAACAAGCACAAAGGTTATTTTAAAGCGGAGCGAACGTCTCATTCGTCCACCTCAAATTTATAGCCCATCCCCCAGATGGTTCTGATGTAATTCCCCTTCTCCCCCATTTTGCTGCGCAGCTTTTTCACATGCGTGTCGATCGTGCGGGCGTCTCCGAAATAATCATAATTCCACACGTTATTCAGTATTTTCTCCCGTGACAGAGCGACGCCCCGGTTCATGATAAAATAGGTGAGCAGCTCAAATTCCTTGACGGACAATTCAATATCCTTTCCGTCAATTTTCACCTGGTGCGCCGTTTTATCCACAACGATTCCGCCGACCGTAAGGCTGCCCTCATCCTTCTGCATAGTGCGCCGCAGCACCGCATCCACGCGCGCCACAAGAATTTTCGGGCTGAACGGCTTGGAAATATATTCGTCCACGCCCAGCTCAAAGCCCATAAGCTCGTCCCGCTCGTCGCTCTTCGCCGTCAGCATAATGATCGGTACCTTGGAATACTGGCGGATCTCACGGCATACCTGCCAGCCGTCCAGCTTCGGCATCATGACATCCAGAATAATCAGCGCAATATCCCGGTGCTCGTAAAAGGTGTCCAGCGCCGCCTCTCCGTCCTCCGCCTCAAGCACATCGTAGCTGTTCCTGACAAGAAAATCCTTCACCAGCTTTCTCATCCGGCTTTCATCATCCACCACCAGAATCCTGCACTGCCCCATCGCTCTTCCCATCCTTTCCCGTATCGCTGTTTCGCAGGAAATATCCGGCTCCGCCCGTCAGCCGCGTGCTCCGCCTTCCCGCACGGAGCCCTCCCGGAATTCTCCTTCCGGCCGCAGCATCCGCCCTGCGCATAAAACCGTTTCTCAAGCTTTGGAAAGTATCTTAATCCGCCCTCTTGACCGCTCTGTGAAAAAATGTTGAAAAAAGTGTGAAAACGGACGCACTCCGTTCAGATGCTTCGCGCCGGAAACAAGACACCCGGACAGGTTTGCTCCTACTCCGACGTATATGTAATCCCCAGCTCCTGTTCCCTCTGCCGTATCTCGCTTTCCCGTCTTGTCAGCTGCTGCTCCCAGTCTGCATACTTGTCCTGCAGCTGCTGCTCCGCGCTGTGCAGCGGTGAATTCGGAAGAAACACCGTAATTGCGAACATTGCGGCAATCACCAGCACCAGCACGGCTGTTATAATCCTAAGATTCCGAAGCTTCCCGCAGTAATAGTCCGCCAGCACCTTGTTTTTGCTTTCACTCTCCGCAGCGAATGCTTCCGCACGCCGCCCTTTTTTGCGCGGCAGGGTGACCGGGATTCCGGGCACCTCATCCTCCGAAAGCTTTCCGGAGCGCACGATATCCCCGCGGAGTTCCTTCAGAAATTCGGTTCCGACGGGAGTGATCAGCGTCCGTTTTTCCACCAGCCCGGTATAGACCTTTAAAATCGTCTCCGGATTATTCAAATCCGTTTTTGCCCGGATATAGCGGATGGATTCCTCCTCTTTTTTTGCCTCCTCCCACTCCGCCTTCGTATCATAAGCATAACCGTTCAGCACAAAACGATCCTTCATCTGCATCCCTCCTGCCCTTCTGGTCTTTCCGGTTCCGAACCTTCTTTGAATCTGCTGTCCGCGGAAGTCCGTGAAATTATTCTGCCGCTTCCTCCCAGCTCAGAATCTCAACGGACTCAATCACCACCGGCTCGGCCGGAACACCGTTCTGATCCGCTTTAACACCGGCCACTGCATCCAGCACCGAATAGCCGTCCATAACCTGACCGAACACGGTATGGTGCCGGAACAGCCACGGCGTCCCGCCGTAAGTCTCGTAAAGCCCCACCTGTTCGTCGCTCAGATCCGTACCGTATCCGGCCCGCAAATATTCTCTGAGCGTAACCTCATACTGCGCGTCGAGCAGCCGCTCCATCTCGGTGATTGTGGAGGCATCCGCCTGAACGATAAAAAACTGGCTGCCGTTCGTGTCCGCCCCGGAATTCGCCATGCAGAGCGCGCCGCGCAGCGGGTGAAGCTCATCCGAAAATTCATCCTTGAAATTTTCTCCCCATATACTGGCCCCGCCCCTGCCGGTGCCGTCCGGATCGCCACCCTGAATCATGAAATCGTCAAGGATGCGGTGGAAGGTCACACCGTCATAATAACCGTTCTTTGCATGCGTTACAAAATTTTCAACCGCGAGCGGCGCTTCTTCCTGGAAGAATTTTACAGTTATTGTTCCGTAATCCTTTATATTAATTCTGGCGTAAATTTCGTCCTGCTTCAAATCTGAAAACTGGCGGAGCTTCTTTGCCTCGTCCGTCAGCGCCGGCTCCGTCCCGTTTTCTTTGTCATCCTCCCCGGAAACGGTGCCGGAGGGGCCGCCCGCCGCAGACGGCGCCGCATCCGGATTTCCCTCCTCCTGCTTTCTGCATCCGTTAAGCATAGCCCCGGCCGAAAGCATCCCGATTGTCAGTATGGTAAAAAGCCTTTTGTTCCTCATAATAAATCCTCCTCTTTTTGCTTCGCAGCTCCCCTAAAAGCAGCGCTTCAGCTCGTCCTTTCTGCAGCCCGGCTCCCTGCCGCAGCGGTAGCAGACCTCGTTCGGAAGCGGCTTTCCATCAAAGTACCCTCGCAGATTCGAGAGCGTTACCTGAGCGATATTGTCCAGCGCTTCCTCGGTCAGAAAGGCCTGGTGCGAGGTAACGATGACATTCGGCATGGAAATCAGCCGCGCAAGCACATCGTCCTGGATAATCGTGTCCGAAAAATCCTCGTAAAACAGCTCCGTCTCCTCCTCATACACATCCAGACCGGCCGCGCCGATCCTGTGGGATTTGATCCCCTCCAGCAGTGCCTCGCTGTCGATAAGCGCTCCTCTGGACGTATTGATCAGAATAACGCCCTCCCGCATCTTTGCGATGGAATCCCGGTTGATGATATGCTTTGTTTCCTTGGTGAGCGGACAGTGCAGCGAGATTACGCTCGACTCGCGGCAGAGCCTGTCAAGCTCCACATACTCCACCCCGCTTCGCTCCACCGGATACGGATCGTACGCCAGCACGCGCATTCCGAAGCCGAGACAGAGATCAATGAACGCCTGTCCGATTTTTCCGGTGCCGATCACGCCGATGGTTTTCCCGTGAAAATCAAAGCCGGTCAGGCCGACCAGACTGAAATTGTATTCTCTTGTCCGGTTATAGGCGCGATGCAGCTTGCGGTTCAGCATAATCGCCATACCGATCGCATGCTCCGCAATGGCATAGGGCGAATACGCCGGAACGCGCAGCACATGGATGCGCTCCCAGGCCGCCTTGAGATCCACATTGTTGTAGCCCGAGCACCGCATCCCGATTACGCGGATTCCGAGCTCATACAGCTTGTTGATCGTGTCCGCATCCAGCGTATCGTTCACAAAGGCAACGACCGCATCAGAGTTTTCCGCCATCAGCGCGCTCCGGCGGTTCAGCTTGTCCTCGTAATAATTAATCTCAAAGCCGAACTCATCCTTCCGCTTGTCAAAAAATAACTTATCGTAAGGCTTCGCATCATAAAAGCTGATTGTTTCCAAGTTTACCTCCACGCTGCGGCTGTAATTTCTGCGGCTGCCGGTCGTTTCCCGCAGCCGCAGCTCCGGTCATCCTGCAGCTGCAGCGCCGGCCGTTTCCCGGCCGCCGGTTCTGCGCAGCTCAAACCTGATATTATTTTCTGCGAACCTGTCCCGTTTATTCAAAAATGACAATGTATACGGATAATCCGCTCTCAATACTGCTTTTATGTGGAACTTTCAGTTCTTTTATTTATTATTTCTGTCGGTTTGCACCGCAATTTTCCATTCCCGGCATGCTCTGCTTCGCAGCCGTCTGCACCCGGCTTGCCTGCTCTATTTCCGTGCGGCTGGCTTTTCCGTATGTATGGTCAGATCTTCGCCGTCCGAGACAATTGTAATTGTGCCCATGGTATCCGTGCGGTATACCTGCACGTCATGCTCCTGGAACCGCGCCAGCACCTCGCTGTGCGGATGTCCGTACTTATTGTCCGTACCGCAGCTGATTACCGCATACACCGGATCGACTGCCTTTACAAACGCTTCCGAATTCGAGGTGCTGCTCCCGTGATGCCCGGCCTGAAACACATCCGCCTCAAGCGAAACACCCAGTTCCAGCATGGCGCGCTCGCTCTCCTCCTCCGCGTCTCCCGTAAAAAGAAAACGTGTTTTTCCGAAGGTGAGAAGCAGTCCCACGGAACGGTTGTTGGTCTCGTCAAGCACATCCTCCGAAGGCGCGATCAGCATCACCTCCGCCTCCCCGAACGAAAATTCCGTCCCGGGCTCCGGGACGATCCACTCGGCGCCGGACTCATCCGCCTCCCTCAGGAAATCCAGGTACGATTTTGTATCGACATCCTCCCGCAGACATACGATATTTTCCGCCGGATAATTCGCCAGCACCACATCCAGCCCGCCGATATGATCCTCGTGGCTGTGCGTAGCTATTACATACTCGAATTTTTTTATGCCGAGCGCCTCCAGATCCTCCAGAATCGTATCCGCCATGGAATTTCCGCCGCCGTCGATAATCATGGTGTGCTCGCCGCACTGCAGCACCGTGCAGTCCGACTGCCCGACATCCAGATAGGTAACGGTAAGGGGATTTTCCCCGGTAACGCTTGCTTCCTTCCCGCTGCCGCCCAGTCCCAGATCATTCAGATTCAGCTTGCCTGTAAGCAGCAGAACGATCGCCAGCAGAGGGCAGGCGGCAATAAGCGCATATTTCCCTCCTTTTCTGCGCGCGTACTCCTGCCCGCTGTTTTTCAATGTTGTCATCAGATCCTGCGATGCCTTTTTCTTTCCTGCCATATCCTTTGCCTTCTTTCCCGCGTATTCGGGCATGCCTGTCATACAGGCAGACCCCGCTCCGGTTTTTTCAAATGGTTGCCGTATACTTTTAAGCCTTTTCACGGTGTAAACGCCGTTTTCCGCTTTCCGCGCAATGGTGCACCGGGACTGCCTTACCGGCCCCGAAGCCGTCAGCATCCGCGCGGCAGGTATATTATACCGGAAAGAGCAGGCAGTGTAAAGGAGAAGTTGCCCGCCGCCGGCGCACCGGGAAGGAACAAATACTGCGCTTCGGAAAAACAGCTGTATTTCCTGCCCCTTCTGCTTCTGTTTCTTATTATACAGGGATTTCGGCGGCTGTCAACTTATCTGCCGCAGGAGAAGCAGGCGGGGCACAAAAGCGAAACAAAAGCAAAGAAGCTTCCGCCGGAAGCCTCTTTGCTTCTTTAAAACTGTGTGGCCTATTTAGAGAAATTTTTCCGGAAATCCGGGTAAATCCGGTTATTTCCTCCGGATCGGGAAATATACTTCCGTCTCCCAGTCCTCCGGCGAAAGCGAGTCAAACTGTGTTTTGATATAGAGTTCAAACGGTGCTCCTGCAATTTCGCAGCCGTTTTCCAGTATCCACGAAACCACAGCGCCATACGCCTCGGAAAGCGTGGAATATGCTCCGTGATGAACGGTCACTGCACACTCGCAGGGCTCTATAACCGCATCGGCCTTTTCCCTCTCCTGTACCCCGATAAAAACCTCAATATCGGAGGATTCCTGGTTGAACTCCTTATCAAAGTACCTTGAGCCGTTCAACCCGGTCGGTGTTACATGTTCTCTCGGCACGCGCTCAAACAGCGTCCCGTAATACCTGCCGAATTCCTCTACGCCCATCCTGGCGCGGGCCGCCAGAACATTCATTTCCGGAGAAATCTTAACCTCGATTGTGTAGCCCTTCTGATACATCATAATATCGCCCGTCCTTTCAAATACTGAAATATGCGTCTGAAGCTCATTCAGGATAACAGCCGTCTCCTGCTGCTTTCGCCAAAGCTTCTCTTTCTGTTTCCGCAGCGCGCCTGCGAGTTCCATGCGGTCCGAAACGACAAGCAGATGCTGGATCTCTTCCAGAGAAAAACCGTAACGTTTCAGGCGTTTAATATAGTTCATGGTATCAACCTGCTCCATCTTGTAATAGCGGTAACCCGTAAAACGATCAACCTCCGCCGGAACCAGCAGCCCAATTCTGTTATAATGATGAAGCGTCTTTATACTGGCCTGGCAAATATTGGAAAATTCTCCGATCTGCAGCATCTTATCCCTTCTTTCGCAAAGATTTGATTCGAATCTGATGACAGCTTAACACCTGACCTTAGAGGAGGGTCAAGAGGCTTTATAAACTTTTTATTTTTTCTTCTTCGGCTGCCTCCTGAAGATCCTTTACCGCACTGTCCTGTCTGTCTGCAGGCGTCTGTCAGAGAAAGAGGGGCGATAAAGAACCTCCGAACCGGTCAGCCATTTTATGCCCCGGTCCGGAGGTTTTCATACAGCCTGCCGTTCGTCCGTTTTACCCGGCAATGCTGTTCCCCGTATACAGCTGATAATATCTACCCTTCTCCTCGATCAGCTCGTCATGCGTGCCTCTCTCGATAATCCTGCCCTGCTCCAGCACCATAATGCAGTCGCTGTTCTTGACCGTCGAAAGCCGGTGCGCGATCACAAACGTCGTCCGGCCGTTCATCAGCTTATCCATGCCGTCCTGCACAATCCGCTCGGTTCTCGTATCAATCGAGGAAGTCGCCTCGTCAAGAATCAGCACCGGCGGGTCGGCAATCGCCGCACGCGCGATCGCAAGAAGCTGCCGCTGTCCCTGTGAAAGATTCGCCCCGTCCCCGGTCAGCATGGTATGGTAGCCGTCCGAAAGCCTGCGGATAAAGCCGTCCGCGTTAGCCAGCTTCGCCGCCGCGTAAACTTCCTCATCCGTCGCGTCCAGCTTCCCGTAACGGATATTATCCATTACCGTTCCCGTAAACAAATGTGTATCCTGCAGTACGATGCCGAGCGATCGGCGCAGATCGCCCTTGCAGATTTTGTTGATATTGATGCCGTCATAGCGGATTTTTCCGTCCTGGATATCATAAAAGCGATTAATCAGGTTCGTGATCGTCGTCTTTCCCGCGCCCGTCGAACCGACAAAGGCAATCTTCTGCCCCGGTTCCGCAAACATCTTGATATTGTGCAGGACTATTTTTTCTTCACTGTAGCCAAAATCCACATCGTCAAAAACCACCCTGCCCTCAAGCTCGATATAATCCGTGGTTCCAGTATCCCTGTGGTAATGCTTCCATGCCCAGAGCCCCGTGCGCTTCTCGCTCTCCACAAGCTTTCCGCCCTCGCGCTTCGCATGAACCAGAGTTACATAGCCCTCGTCCGTCTCCGGCTTCTCATCGAGGAGCTTGAAAATACGGTCTCCGCCGGCAAGCGCCATTATAATGCTGTTAAACTGCAGGCCGACCTGATTGATCGGCATATTTAAGTTGCGGTTGTAGGTAAGAAAGCTTACAAGCGCACCCAGGGAAAAACCAAAAATGCCGTTCAGCGCCAGAATGCCGCCGACAATCGCGATAATAACATAGCTGATATTGCCGATCTGCGCGTTGATCGGACCGAGCACATTCGCAAATTTGTTCGCATTGTAGGCGCTGTCGAACAGCTCATCATTCAGCTGCACAAAGCGTTCGGTGCTCTCCTTCTCGTGGCAGAATACCTTGACTACCTTCTGCCCTTCCATCATTTCCTCGATAAAGCCGTTGACAGCACCGAGGTTTTTCTGCTGGCGGATAAAGAATTTTCCGCTCTGCGCCGTCATTTTCTTTGTGACGACGAGCATGATGCCGATCAGAAACAGCGCGAGCACCGTGAGCGGAATATTGAGCAGGATCATGCTGACCAGAACGCTTACAATCGTGATTACGCTGTTGATCAGCTGCGGGATGCTCTGGCTGATCATCTGGCGCAGCGTGTCAACATCGTTTGTGTACATGGACATAATATCGCCGTGCGCGTGCGTATCAAAATATTTGATCGGCAGCGTTTCCATGTGGAGAAACATCTCGTCGCGCAGACTCCTCAGACTCCCCTGCGTCACATACACCATCATTCTCGTGTTCAAGTACGCGGCGACAATGCCGATCCCGTAAAAGCATGCCACCCGTCCGATTGCGGCAAGCAGCCCGCTGTAATCCGGCTCAAAACCGAGTTCCGACATAACGAGCAGCGGCTGGATGTACTGATCGATCAGATTTTTTGTGAACCATGTTCCCTGCACATTTGCAAGCACGCTCACCACAATACAGATCAATACGATAATGCAGTGCGGGAGATAATTTTTCGTTACAAAACCGATAATCCTCTTTAAAATCCTTCCCGGATGTTCCACCGTGGGCTTCATGCCCCGAGGCATTGGTCTTCCTGGTCCCGGCATTAAGCCTCACCTCCATTCTCGTCAAAATCACCGCTGCCGCCGGTCTGGGACTCGTAGACATCACGGTAAATCTCATTGCCTGCAAGCAGTTCCTCGTGCGTTCCGATCCCGTCAATCTTCCCGTCGTCAAGCACGAGAATACGGTCGGCATGCTGTACGCTCGAAATACGCTGCGCAATAATCAGCTTCGTTGTCTTTGGAATCTCCGTCGCAAACGCATGGCGGATCTTCGCGTCCGTCGCGGTATCGACCGCGCTTGTACTGTCGTCGAGAATCAGGATCTTCGGTTTTTTCAGCAGTGCCCGCGCGATGCACAGTCTCTGTTTCTGGCCGCCGGAAACATTGCTTCCGCCCTGCTCGATATAAGTATGGTAGCCGTCCGGCAGCTTCCCGATAAACTCATCCGCGCAGGCAAGCCTGCAGGCGTGAATGCACTCCTCCTCGGTCGCATCCTTATCGCCCCAGCGGAGATTTTCCAGTATCGTACCAGAAAAAAGCACGTTTTTCTGAAGCACCACGCTGACCTCGTTGCGCAGCGTTTCAATATCGTAATCGCGCACATCCCTGCCCCCGACCAGTACGCTTCCGCCCGTCACATCATAGAGACGGCTGATCAGGTTGACAAGGCTTGATTTCGAGCTGCCCGTTCCGCCGATGATGCCGATCGTTTCACCCGGACGGATTTTCAGATTGACATCGGTCAGGACACGCTTGTCATCCCCTGCATGGTAGCCGAAATCCACATGATCAAAGACAATGCTGCCGTCCTTCACCTCATAGCACGGATTTTCCGGATTGACGAGATCAGCCTTCTCGTCAAGAACCTCCGCGATACGCTTTGCGCTCGCAACGCTCATCGACATCATAACGAAAATCATCGAAACCATCATCAGGTTCATCAGGATTGTCATGCAGTAAGACAGAAGGCTTGTAAGCTCGCCGGTGGTAAGCTCCGTATTATTGGAGCCGACGATCAGCTTTGCGCCGAGCCAGCTGATCAGCAGGATGCAGGTGTACACCGTAATCTGCATGACCGGGCTATTGTACGCTACGGTTTTTTCCGCCTTGACAAACATATTGTAAATGCCGTTGCTTGCCGCCTGGAATTTTTTCTTCTCATGATCCTCGCGCACGTATGCCTTGACCACGCGGATGGCGGACACATTCTCCTGCACGCTCGCATTCAGTTCGTCGTATTTCGGGAACGCCGCACTGAAATATTTCATCGCATGGCTGATAATAAACGCCAGGATGCAGGAGAGCAGGATCATGGCAACCAGATAAACGGAAGCCATTTTCGCACTGATGACAAAGGACATAACCATTGCAAGCACCAGGCTGACCGGCGCCCGCATGCACATGCGCAGAATCATCTGATACGAGTTCTGCACGTTCGTCACATCCGTGGTCAGCCGGGTTACAAGTCCCGCCGTGCTGAATTTGTCGATATTGGAAAAGGCAAAGGTCTGAATATTGTCAAACATACCCTTTCTTAAGTTTCTGGCGAAGCCTGTCGAGGCCTTTGCCCCGTATATGCCCCCCATCACGCCTGCAAAAAGCCCGACGCCCGCGATCACGACCATCACACCGCCGATGGCAAGGATATGGCCCATATCCCCCTTCTGCACGCCGTCGTCAATCAGCGATGCAAACAGATACGGAATCATCATTTCCATCATTACTTCAAGAATCATAAAGATCGGCGTCGCGATGGATGGCTTTTTGTATTCCCTGATATAACCCGCCAATGTTTTTAACACGCACTCACTCCTCCTTTTTTGTTTTATGCTTTGCATATATGCCCTTCCGGTATCGAGGTATGGCAATACGGATCGGACATCTGCTGTTTTGATTCCGCGGACAGCCCTCCCGCATCCGTTCACTGTCCGGATGTCCGCTGTCTCGCCGCGTTTTCCCGCATTTTATCCAGAATGCAGAAGAAAACCTCCCGTTCCTCCTTTGTAATCCCGCACTCCATGTCCCTGTGCAGCTGGTTGATGACCGCGATGGTCTGCAGATGTGTTTCCCGCCCTTTTTCCGTCAGGCAGATTTTTTTCAGCCTTCCGTCCTTCTCATCCGGCGTGCGCGTCAGATAGCCCTTTTCCTCCATCAGCTGCAGGACGTTGGTCACGCTGGATTTGCCGATCTCGTATTCCTTGACAATATCGCGCGGGTAAATGTCCCGGTCGCTGTTGCAGTAAAGATAGCCGAGAATGTGTCCGTGCAGTACGGTCACTTCGTCAAAACCGCAGGCAGCCAGTCTTTCATGGATCGTACGGATAATGATGTGGTGCATTTTCTTAAACTCAAAGCATAGCGCCCGCTCCCTTTCCATGGAGTCCTCCTAATTTTAGTTCCGCATCCGCCCTCACGGCACCCTATATGCCGCGGAGCAATTTCCGCCCGCTCTTCTCCCGGAAATTCCTCCGGGGTGCCGGCCGGGCGGCTGCTGTTTTTTAGTTCCGCATCCGCCCTCACGGCACCCTATATGCCGCGGAGCAATTTCCGC
>CAJUMC010000036.1:16422-30556 GCA_910587085.1 uncultured Lachnospiraceae bacterium
CCGCTCTTCTCCCGGAAATTCCTCCGGGGTGCCGGCCGGGCGGCTGCTGTTAAGTTTTTAAAACGTGCGGTATAGAACCGTTCGCATCCTGACTGTCCGGTATCGAACCATCAGGCTGTGTATGGGTATTTTATCGCGGCTTATGAATTTTGTCAAGAGCGGAAATATAAAATTTTCCATGTACCTGACACACTGTTAAAAACCTTGCTTCCGTTTACCGGATACCAAAACAGCAGCTGCAAAACTGAAAATCTGCCGTCCGGCATGACAGAACAATGCCTGCGTCAAATCTCCGGCAGGAGCCGGGATGCTTCAATAAAAAGCATTTCGCTGGAACGGCTTTTGTGCTATGATAAAATTTGTTCCCTGATGATACGGATTCTCGTAAAAGCATTCCGTCCGGACAAATCCGGCGGTAAAGAGGAATAATATTATGAATAAAAATCAAACTGTTATATCCAGCATTTTCCACACGGCAGCCATAAGGGAAGCTGAGCTCTGTCTCGGCGCGGATGCCGGAATTTTAAGCGGAGAATTGTACGCTGAATTTGCCCGCAGCGGTAACCGTACCCGTTATGAGAACGTCAATTTTCGGCGGCGCCGGCTTTTAAACCGCCTTGCTCTCGGCGAGATCTGCGAAGGAAAGGAACGCTTTCTTCCGGAGCTTTCCCGCATTATCCGCTGTACGCTTCAGGAACGTTCCTGGGTACTCCCTGCACATTCCGGCGGACGTCTGCCGGACGGAGCAGAAACCAATATTGATCTGTTTTCCTCTCAGACCGCAGCGGCACTCGCCATGATTTCCGCGCGTCTGCCGCTTGACAAAGCCCTGCAGAAACGGATCTGGGAGACAATTGACGCGCGCATTTTCAGCCCGTTTTTTATGCACGACTACTGGTGGCGCAACCTCGGCGCAAACCGCCGCCCCGTACCGTCCAACTGGACGCCGTGGTGCGTGCACGGCGTTCTCGAGTGCGTGCGTGCCGTGCTGCCGGACGCGCTGCCGTGGGAGGAAGAAAAACTGCTGCCGTCCCCGTCGTCCTTTGAAAAAGCAGAATCAGCTTGTACACGCCGGTTCACGCAGTTCCTCCCCTCTCTCCTTCCTCCCGGCCGTCTGCCTCAGCTGCAGGAAATCGCAGTCAGCTGCCTTGTTTCCCTGCGCAACTATTTTGAAGACTATCCGGAGGACGGCGGCTGCGACGAGGGCGCGCAGTACTGGGAGCATTCCGTCGGCCATTTTTTCGAATGCGGCCTGCATCATATCTTTGATACTCCAAAGCTTGCTGCCATGTATTCTTTTATTCAAAAAGTACATATAACAGGTGATTATTATATGAATTTTGCAGATTGTGCGGCGCGCATAGCACCGAACGCAAGCATGATTTTCCGGATGGGCATGGAAGCCGGGCTTCCGGAGCTCTCCGCCTTCGGAGCATCCCTGTACCGCGCGCATGCCTCTGCCGACGCAATCTGCCGCGCAAAAGCCCCGTTCAGCGCGCCCGACCTTGAAACACCCTCCTCTGCTTTTGATCCCACACTGCGCGACAATATGGACTTCCGTGCAATTCTGAACGCCGCGCTGGCCTCCCAGCAAATAGAAGATTTCGCCGGAGAGTTCGTTTGCAGGACGCAGGATAGTTTCCCGTCCCTGAGCGCCGGAATTTTTCGCGGAAAATATTTCTGCGCTGCTGCAAAGGGCGGACACAACGGCGAAAACCACAATCATAACGACTGTGGCAATGTGATTGTCTACGCGGACGGCAGGCCGGTGCTGATTGACGCCGGTGTCGGCGCATATACGCGGGATACCTTTTCCGACCGCCGCTATACAATCTGGACCATGCAGTCCTCCTTTCATAATCTTCCGGAAATTAACGGCTGCATGCAAAGGAACGGGGCGGAGTTCGCCGCGCACAACACGGTGTTTTCGGCGGATTCCTTCTCCTGCGAGCTCTCCGGCGCCTACCCGCAGGAAGCAGGCCTTCTGTCGTATCGGCGCCGGATGCAGCTGGAGGAAAACCGCGTTACGCTGATTTCACAGTTTCAATTCAGACAGAATCCATCCGAAGAAAAGGAGAACCGTTTGGTTCTGAACTATATGCTCGCCGACCTGCCCGTACTGGATACCGCCTGTCTCGCCCGCGCCGGCGGCTGCATTTTTACGCTTCCGGCGGGAATATGGTCGTTGGAACTCATCGAATTCGGAGAAGATGAAAAGCTCTCGCCCGTATGGGGACACTGCATCTACCGGCTGAGAGGAGAAATCCGGCCAAAAGCCGCTGCGCAGGAATATACCGCCGTCACGGTGATCGAGCCAGAGAAACCAAAAGCAGTCTGAAAATCCACAACCGCCAGCAAGGCTGAGAATCTTTTGAACTTAAATACTTTGTACCTGTCAGCTTTTTGCCGATCTTTCCAACTTATCCAGGCACAAAAAAACCGGACTCTTTGAAAAGAGTCCGGTTTTTGTTTTTAAGTGGACCTGAGGGGAGTTGAACCCCTGTCCGAAAGCCCATCCACTGCAGCATCTCCCATCACAGTCAGTCATCTGGCATTCCCTCCGTCCGCCGCCGGCTGACAGGCTGCGGATTTCAGTAGCTTCATATTTTCTTCTGACGCCGCAAAGCTTAAGCGCCGGAGTGCCCTGCGAATTTGATGCCGGAACCTAAACTGCAGGAGGCTTAAGCCCGACAGCTGCCGTTAGGCAGCGAGTGCTAAATTATCTTCAGCGTTTAATTTTAATTCCGAGTTTTAACGTGGTCCCGGACCACGGATGGCTTCCGCAACTTCAAAACCCCCGTCGAAACCAGTACAAGCCCGGTTTACTGCTGAAATTGCACAATGTTATTATATCCGAACTTACATGCTTTGTCAAATCCATTTTTATACAGAACGGCATTTTTCTGACTTTCAATCCGGCTTTATCGGATGCGACATGGATACCTGCCGGATGTTTCGGGAACCTGCCGTCTGATTCGAGTTCCTTTAACGGAAACCCGGACTGCTTTTTCTCTGCCCCGGGACTTTGACCGCCGCTGCTTGAACCTGCACCGGCCCTAAGATGCTGGTATCTCTGTCTAAGGTGGCCCGATGCTGCTTAAGCACTGCGACGGCCTTAAAATGCGAATCCCTGTCTCAGGCGTTGATCGCCGCCACAATCGCCGGAATCATCTGCTTTTTCCGAGATACAACGCCGTCCAGCCGAATTCCGCCCTCGCTGCTCTTCCGGTGGAACGCGTTTTCCAGCAGGCTCTCGGCGCCGCTGCCGATGCAGAGTACCTCGGTTGATTCGCGGATAATATTCGTCAGCATAAAAAATACCATGTCCATACCGAGTTCGCTGTATGCCTTCTCCATATACGGCAGCAGCCGCTCCTTCAGCTCAGCAAGTCCGAGCGCGTTCATCGAATTGATCTGGCCGACGCCGAAGGTTATCCTTCCTGCGGAAAACTTTTTGAAATCCTGATAGAAAATTTCCTCGGATGACTTGAGCTTCAAATCGCTGCCCGCTTCAAACATCTCTCCCGCAAATTCCGTCACATCTAGCTTGGCAGCCGCCGCCAGCGCCTCGGCAGCCGCCCGATCCGCCGCCGTACAGGTCGGAGAACGGTACATCAGCGTGTCGGATAGGATCGCTGCGCAGAGCAGACCGGCCATTTTTTCTTCCACCGGAATACCGTTTTCCTGATACATCTGGTAAACGATCGTTGCCGTACAGCCGAGCGGCTGGTTCCGAAAAAATACCGGCGACATGGTCTCGATTGTGCCGAGCCGGTGATGATCAATGATCTCCAGAATCTCGGCCTCCTCCACGCCGTCCACCGCCTGCGTTTTCTCATTGTGATCGACAAGAATTACCTGCTTTCTCCGCATATTCAGAAGATTTCTGCGCGAAATCATACCGCAGTAATTGCCTCTGTGATCCAGAATCGGAAAATCACGGTTGCGTTTCTGCGCCATAACATTCCGGACATCCTCAATAAATGCGTCCCGCTGAAAGGTAATCAGATTATCCCTCACCATAAAATGCTCGATCGGCATGCTCTGATGGATCAGGCGCGCCACCGTATAGGTGTCGTGCGGCGTGCTGATAATGGTACAGCCGTGCTCCTGCGCCAGCATCCGAATCGTGCGGGATACCGGTGCTCCTTCGCACACGATAATGCAGCCTGCCTTCATCTCGATCGCACAGAGCTGCGATTCGTAGCGATTTCCAAGAATTACCAGGTCATGTTCTTCAATATAGCTCTCCATCAGATCCGGATTCGCTGCCGCAATCAGTACCTTTCCTTCCGTAAACGCCGTATCCGCATCACCGACCAGCATTATTCCGTCCAGCGTTTCCAGAATGTTGGCGTACGGCGTTTTCGCCTCCGCAAGAATTCTGCTGTCATAAACCTCCATGTAGGAGGTCGCAATGTCGCTGATGGTTATCAGCCCGGACAGCATCTGTCCCTCGGTAATCGGCAGCGTCACGACGTTCTGCTGCTTCATGATCGTCCACGCTTTTTTGAGTGAAATCTGGCTGCAGACGCCCTTTGTCCCCCGTATTTCAATATCCTTCACCTGCGTCGATACATCCGCAATAAATTCCGGCACCTCGACGCCGAAGCGATCCAGTACATACTGCGTCTCCGCGTTGATCTGTCCGGCCCGCATGGGCACATAATCCCCACCGTTCAGATGACGCTTCAGGCTTGCATACGCAATCGAGGAACAGATGGAATCCGTATCCGGATTCCTGTGCCCGATCACTATAATTTTCCGGTTTTTTTCCTCCATACCGCACCTCCCTGTTCTGCCTTCTTAGGCAGAGCGGATTTCCCCCGCATGCTCTGTTTCCCGTTCCGGATATCCCGCGGGAATTCCTGCTGAAATACAAGCTTTCATTTCGCGCAGAAATTGCTCTGCTGATTTCTGCCAAAACCGTGCCGGAACCGGATTTCCCGTCAGAAAGTCATGACTGATCTAGTATAGATTCTTAATTTTGAACTGTTTTTCCGCCTCGCGCCGCTGATCCTTTTTCGCGATATCCTGACGCTTATCATAGAGCTTTTTGCCCCGCGCCAGCCCGATCTCCACCTTCACCAGACTGCCCTTGAAATAGATGTTCAGAGGGACAAGGGTATACCCCTTCTCCTTGATTTTTCCGAGCAGCTTGTTAATCTCGTACTTGTGAAGCAGAAGCTTGCGCACTCGCAGAGGATCTTTGTTAAAGATATTTCCTTTTTCATAAGGACTGATGTGCATTCCGTACAAAAAAACCTCACCTTTTTCCACCCGCACAAACGCTTCCTTAATACTTCCTTTGCCCATGCGCAGGGATTTTACCTCGGTGCCGGCAAGTGCGATCCCCGCCTCGTACGTCTCCTCGATAAAATAATCAAAATATGCTTTTTTATTGTTGGCAACAAGCTTTCTGCCATCTTTCGAACCCTTGCCCATACCTTCCTCCCGCAATCCTCTTTCCCGTCCTCCGGCCCGACCTGCCGGTGTTATTCCGCTCTTTTCCCGACTCCGGCCCGACCTGCCGGTGTTATTCTGCTCTTTTCCCGACTCCGGCCAGGAGTATGCCCGCTTTCCACTGCTTCCCGGCTCCCACCCGAAACTTACCGGTTTTCCTTTTCTCTTCCGGCTCATTCCGGAACATGCTGATGTTAATATTTTCCGTCCCTGTCCGAGCCCTGCTCCCCGTCCGTATCCGCAAGCCGCATGTCGATCGTCCTCATTATTTTGTCCGTCCCTGCAATCTCAACGCGCACCCTCTGCCCAAGCTTGAAGGTTCGGCGCGTGTGCTCCCCGACAAGCTGCCAGTGCTCCTCGTCAAAAATATAGAAATCATCCTGCAGTTCCGCCATGCGGATCATGCCCTCCACGGTGTCCGGCAGTTCAACATACATGCCCCAGGAGGTCACGCCGGACACCACACCGTCAAAAATTTCCCCGATCCGTTCCGCCATGTATTCCACCTTTTTCAGCTTCTCCACCTCGCGCTCCGCCTCATCCGCACGGCGCTCCAGCCGGCTTGTCTGCGAGGCGATGTCCGGAAGCAGCGCCCGGTAATGGGCCATGCGTCCCTCCCCAAGCTTCCCCCGCAGATTTTCCTTGATAATACGGTGAATCTGCAGATCGGGATAGCGCCGGATCGGCGATGTAAAATGACAGTAATACCGCGCTGCCAGACCGAAATGACCATCGCAGAAGTCCGTATAGCGCGCCTGTTTCATAGAGCGGAGGCACAGCCTTGCAATGAGCGCTTCCTCCGGCGTGCCCTCCACCTTCGCGAGAAGCTTCTGCAGTTCCTTCGGATGGAATTCCTCCTGACCGATGTGCAGGCGGTAGCCGAAATTGTTGATAAAAATGCCAAGCCTCTGAAGCTTCTCCGCATCCGGATTTTCGTGTGTCCGATAGAGAAAGGGAAGCTCCTGCCAGAAACTGTCCTCCGCCACGGTTTCATTTGCAATCAGCATAAAATCCTCGATCAGGCGGGTCGCACGGTTCCGCTCGTACGGCAGGATCTTCTCCGGCCTGCCCTCCTCATCTACTACTATTTTACACTCCGGGAAATCAAAGTCAATAGAGCCGCGCTTTCTTCTTTTCTCTCTCAGAATACCAGCCAGCTCGTCCATCTGCTCCAGCATCGGCACAAGCTCTTCGTATTCTGCGCATTCCTCCTCATCGTGCTCCTCGATAATTTTCCGAACCGAGGTGTAGGTCATACGGCGATCTACGCGGATTACCGTTTCTGCCAGCCGGTGTCCGACCACGTTTCCTTTTTCGTCAATATCCATCAGACAGCTGAGAGCCAGCCGGCTTGAACCTGCGTTCAGCGAGCAGATCCCGTTGGACAGCCGGTGCGGCAGCATGGGCACGACACGATCTACAAGATATACACTTGTCCCGCGCCGCAGCGCCTCCTCATCGAGCAAAGAACCCTCCGTCACATACTCACTCACATCAGCAATGTGAACGCCGAGATGCCAGAGCCCGTTCTCCCGGCTAAGCGTCACCGCATCGTCGAGATCCTTCGCATCCTCCCCGTCGATCGTTACCGTCTGCAGCGCGGTCAGATTAAGCCTTCCCCCGCATTCCTCCAGATTCAGTTCCTCCGGTACGGCCTCCGCCTGCGCAAGCACTTCCTCCGGATACTGTACCGGAATTCCATAAGCATAAATTACCGAAAGTACATCGACGCCGGGATCATTGATATGTCCGAGAATCCGGATAATTTCGCCCTCCGGACTTTTTCCTCCGCCGCCGAACTCCGTGAGTTTTACCACCACTTTATGCCCGTTCACTGCACCGAGCGTTTTCTCTTTCGGAATAAAAATATCGCAGGGAAATCTCCGGTTGTCCGGCACGACAAAGCCGAAGCCCTTCCCGCTCTGGAAGGTTCCGACCAGCTCGTCGCTGCCCCGCTTTGTAATCTCCAGTACCTTTCCCTCCCGGCGTTTGCCCGTCGGTTCTCCGCAGATTGCAATTTTTACGGTATCCCCGTCCAGTGCGCCCTTCGTCTCGGTCTCAGGAATATATATATCCTCCTGCTCTCCCTCTGCAGCAACAAAGCCGAAGCCGCGGGCCGTCCCGTGAAAAAGGCCGATCCGGAGATTGGCATCCCCGGCCCGGTAGCGCCCGCGGCCATCCATCGAGAGCTTCCCCTCGTGAATCAGCTCGTCCAGCAAAAGCTTGAGCGTTTCGCGCTCCTCGCGCGGCACAACAAGGAATGCCGCCAGCTCCTTCAGGCGCATCGGCCGGTAATTTTTGTCCTTTACTGCGGCACAGAGCATCTGCTTTCTTTCCTTCTCCTTAGCAGTGTTCTGCTGCTCCTGTGCTATCCAGTCCTCCGCTTTCCTGTTCTCTGTTTTCTTATTTACCGTTTTCTTATTCTTATTCTCATCCTTCTTATTATTTTTCTTATTTTCATTTTGCATAATTTCATTATTCATAATTTCATTATTCATAATCTCATTTTTCATAATTTGATTTTCCATTTTTTCTGTTTTCCCATTTTCCGTTTTTTGTTTTTTCATTTTTAATTTTATCTTGCCATGGGGTTTCTTTTATTCCTTTGGCATTATTTCTGAATTACTGGAATGCTCCTTTTTTCCTGTTCGCCGTTTCCATTATACATTTTCCGTTATTTATCCTGCAGCTTTTTCCTGCTCTTTATGCACAAAAAGACACGCTGCAAGCAGTGTGTCTTTTTGTCCTTCTCATACAGTATGCGCAATCTTTTTCTACCAATTCAGGCACAGTACAATAGAAAGTACGACAAATACCGCTGCCAGAATTTTGGTGAGCTTTTCCATCGTCCCTTCCATGGAGCGCCCCTTATTCTTGCCCCAGTAGGTATCGGCTACACCGTTGATCGCTCCGGAAAGACCTGCGGACTTTCCCTCCTGCATCAGCACAACAATCGTCAATGCTATACAAACCAAAACATAAATTACCGTTACAATTCCCTTTAAAACACCCATGATTTTTCAGATTCCTTTCGTCGAACCGTATAATTCAAAGCCGCTTTTTTTATCGTATCACAAATCGGCCGGCATTTCAAGCATTTCTTTCATTTTCCGTGCCCATGCAGACCTGTCCGCAAACCTGTTTCCATAAAGGAGCGGAACGTCTTCCGTCTGCCGACTTCCTTCAGGCTTTGACCAGCAGCGATTTTCCCGTCATCTCGGCAGGCTGCTCCATCCCCATCATCTCGATCATCGTCGGGATGATATCCGCCAGACAGCCGCCCTCGCGCAGCGTATAGCCCTTATCGTAATTGACCAGGATAAACGGCACCGGATTGGTGGTATGCGCCGTAAACGGCACGCCGGTTTCATAGTCCACAAGCTGTTCGCAGTTGCCGTGATCCGCACAGATAAACATCTGACCATCCACGGAAAGCAGCGCTTCGCAGGCCCTGCCGACGCACTCGTCCACTGCCTCCACCGCCTTGACCGCCGCATCAAGAATACCGGTATGTCCCACCATATCCGGATTTGCAAAGTTAATAATAATCACGTCATATTTTAATGATTTGATTGCCTCCACCAGCTTATCCGCCACCTCATAGGCGCTCATCTCCGGCTTTAAATCGTAGGTCGCCACCTTCGGGGAATTGACCAGAATGCGGTCCTCGCCCGGATTCGGAGCCTCCACGCCGCCGTTAAAAAAGAAGGTGACATGTGCGTATTTCTCAGTTTCGGCAATGCGGGCCTGCGTCTTCCCGTTCGCCGCCAGATATTCGCCGAACGTGTTGGTCAGGGAAATTTTGCGGAAAGCCACGGTCTTGTTCGGAATGGTCACATCATACTCGGAGAAGCATACATAAACCGTCTTCACCCTGCCGCCCTTCCTCTCAAAGCCCGTAAAATCATCGCAGCAGAATGCACGCGTAATCTCCCTCGCACGATCCGGGCGGAAATTAAAGAAAATAATCGAATCGCCGTCTTTGATCGTTGCTATCGGTGCGCCGTCCTTCTCGATCACGGTCGGTACAACAAATTCATCCGTCACATCCTCCTTGTAGGAATCCGAAACCGCGCAGATCGGGCAGGCCGCCTTCTTTCCCTCGCCGTAAACCATCGCCGCATAAGCCTTTTCCACGCGATCCCAGCGGTTGTCACGGTCCATAACATAATAGCGCCCCATCACGGTCGCCACCTCGCCGACGCCGATCTCTTTCATCTTCTCATCCAGCTCGATTAAAAACTCCTTGCCGGAGGTCGGCGCCGTATCGCGCCCGTCAAGAAAAGCATGCACATAGACCTTTTTCAACCCCTCCCTCTTTGCAAGCGAAAGAAGGCCGTAAAGATGCGTATTGTGGCTGTGTACGCCGCCGCTGGAAAGCAGCCCGTAAAGATGCAGTGCAGAATCATTTTTCTTGCAATTATTTACCGCATGGAGCAGTTCTTCGTTTTTAAAGAAATCACCGTCCTCGATCTCTTTCGTGATGCGGGTCAGCTCCTGATAGACAATGCGGCCCGCGCCCATATTCAGATGTCCGACCTCCGAATTTCCCATCTGCCCGTCCGGCAGGCCGACCGCCATGCCTGAGGCATAGCCTTTTACAAAAGGATATTCCGCCATCAGCTTATCCAGCACCGGAGTCTTTGCGATCGCCGCCGCATTTGCCTCCTTTTTGTTGTTTAAACCAAATCCATCCAGAATCATCAATACTGTAGGTTTTTTTGACATATTCCGCCTCCCAATTTCTGCGCCGAAACGCTTATGATTTCCTGCTTTTCCGCTCCCGCTTCCCGCAGCTGTTATTTTTGTTTTCTGCGCCGCCGCAATGCCGCGGACAGCCTCTTCCGACTTCTCTCATATATTTGTAGCATATTTTCCGCTGATTGGCAAGGAAAAATTAAGGGAAACCGCGATGCCGGCCGTTTCGCTATCGGCTGTTTAACCGGCGCGTCCAAGCTCTCGCCGTTCCCTCTCTGTCCTACCTTATGCTCTTCATCAGCTCCCGCATGCGCCCGGCCTCCCGACGGCCCGTTTTTCCGCTGCCGTAGCGTGTCTGCCGGTATATTTCGTTGATTTCCTCCGTTCTTTTTTCTGTGCTTTCTGTCTTCCCGGTACAGGTACAAATATATTTTTCCCGGATCTTCTCCGTCGTATCAGAGTTTTTCAGCCGCCCTTTTCCGGCATCCGTTTTTCTCATAAAACGCCGGTACTGATATCGAACCTCGACGGCCGGATCGGAAGAATGCTTCTTCAGCCTGACCGGCCTGCCGGACTGCTTTTCCTCCAGTTCCTCCCGCTCCTCGAAAACCACGGCTGCCTTCCTTTTCTGCCTGACATTTCCCCGCAGGAAAAAAAACAGGAAAACAGCCGCAGCCACGCCCGCCGCCGCGAACAGCGGCGCAAAATCCACAGGCGGCCCCGCCGCCTGTTCCACCTCCTGCACCACTTCCTCAAATACTTCCGCCCCAGCCGTCGGCATCGGCCCATCAAAACTTTCCGCTTGCGGCAAACTGCCCGGATTCCGGAGCTCCGGAGGTTTCCTGGCCCAAAGCCACTGTGCGATGCTCCAGACGCTTCCGATCAGGAAAAGAATCGCCGGCCACAGCATTTTCTCCCACAGTATGTTTTTGGCAAAATCAAAAATTCTTCCTGCCGTAACCGCCGTGCATAGAACAAAAAAAGCAAACATCTGCCAAAGCTGATGCCTCCCGAACAGCCGGGAATCCTCTGTCCGGCCCCGCCAGCGCAGCACCTGCAGAAGCATTACGCCGGAGGTAAAAAAGACAACCGCATAGGGCGCTGCTTCCCGGAGTGCCGGTATCCCGCGGCCGGCATCGTAAAAGAGCATCAGGAACGGGAAGAGGAAAACAAAGAGCACGCTGCGGAACAGATCTTTGAAATTCTTATAATAAACATCATACCGGCGAAACAAAACCCCGGCCGCGATATACACCCACGGAAGTACAAACTGCATGATCTCCACGGCATCCCGCTGCCATAAAAATGCGATCCCGGGCAGACACAGCGCAAGCAGCCGCAAGGCTCCTCCGACCCGCGCAAACCGCTCCGCCAGTGCAAAGAGCAGTCCGGCGGCCAGAAGCAGAGCGAACGCATACAGGCTTCCTTCCTTGTCGTAATCTCTAAAAAATCGTATAAAAAAGGAAGAAAGTGCAAAAAACAGACTGATATCAAAGGTCGTTTTATAAAAATATGCAATCACGGTGCCTGCTCCTTTCCTCCGTCAATACCGGGAATGCCGGATTTTCCGGTATTCCCCGATTTCCTCCGGAAGCCTTCTTCTGCTGTATAAACGGCTGCTTCCGAAGATTCCGGGCAGGCAGGGAACTTGGCTTCGTTGGAAAAACCCGACGCTTGTGAAGCTCCCGGACCGGCAGGGAATCCGTCAGAATTTCCCTGGATCTCCCGCATGCGGTCGAGGTATTCCGATTCGTAATCCTCCCCGTAAAAGCACCGGAGTCCGGAGCTCTTGCGTCCTCTGCGCCCGGCCAGAAATGTTTCCGCTTCCCCGTCCCTTCGATGTGCCACATATAGAAATTCTCCCTCCGCCGGGCAATGCTGCAAAGCAGTATGCAACAGCTCCTCGGCCCGGCATGCAGCCGTGCCGGACGATCGCCCCAGTATTTCCAGAAGCCTTGCAAAACTGCCCCCTCCCGTACCACCGTGTAGAATGCTGACAGGCTGTTCACCGGCGGACAGATTCGTTATCAGCCGATACCGGAGACCTCTCTGCTCAAAACATTCGCAGAGTGTCCTCACAATCGAAAATGCCGCCTCCTGCTGAGAATAATAGTGGTCAAAATTGCCCTTGTACGAGAGATCAAAAATAATATTCAGCAGTTCCTCTTTCGTGTGGTCGAATTCTTTGACAATCAGCCGCCCGCACCTTGCGCTCTGCGGAAAGCTGATTGCCCGGAGCGGCTCGCGGCCGGTATAATCCCGATAGCCCGCCACCAGCATCGGATCTTCAAACAGAAAGCTGCGCGCGGACACCTCGCCGAGAATATCGCTCAGCACCTGCCGCAGCCGATCATTCTCGAGCCGAAGCGGATATACCAGCACCGCATGTGTCTGCAGCGCCGTTCTGCTTTTCTCGGAAAGCCCAAGAAAATCGCCGAAATACAGCTCCGCCCGGCGCAGATAATGGATTCCCCGGCGGCAGGCCCTTGCCCGAACACTGCGGCGCAGCCTCTGATTTTTCCGGATAAATACGGCGCCGGAATGCACTGCCATTCCTCTGCGCGGCATAATCTCAAGACTGGACGCATCCGTCAGTTCAATCTCCTGCGGAATTTCCTCCTCCATCCGCAGATACGGGATGCTCCTTCCGGTTTTGTTCTCAAGCGTTGTCACAAGGCGGAATTCCTCCCCCGGCTCCACGCACGCCGAAGAGGGCTTCAGCTCGTAATGCAGACGGTCAACGGGAAGCCGCAGTGATATCCGCTCCAGAATCAGCCCGACGGCCAGCACAATAAACAGAAATAGAATCATGGGTTCACAGCTCCTCCGTAGGAACCGTGATCTCCTCCAGCAGCTCCCGGAATACCGCAGAATCACCGGACTGCCGAAGAATACCGCGGTATCCGAGCCGGTGTGCCAGAACACACGGAGCCAGCCTGCGGATATCCTCCGGCAGCACATAATCGCGCCCGGAAAGAGCTGCAGCGACCTGCGATGCACCATAGAGCGCCATCGCTCCGCGCGTAGACGCCCCCACGGAGATATCCGCGTGGTTTCTCGTCTTTTCAACAATATCCATCAGGTAGCCCGCGGACGCACTTCCGACATTCACCTCACGGTACAATGCACGCAGCTGCCCGATCTCGTCCGGCGATACCGCACATTCCAGATCGTCAAGCAGGCGTGAGGTTTCCGGCCGCGCCAGCACGGCAAGCTCCTCCTCCCGTTTCATATATCCAAGTGACAGCTTCATAAAAAACCGGTCAAGCTGCGCCTCCGGCAGCGGAAACGTCCCCTGAGATTCCAGCGGATTCTGTGTCGCCGCGACAAGAAACGGTTCCGGAAGACTGTGTGTCACGCCGTCGATCGTAACCTGACCCTCTGCCATCGCCTCCAGAAGGCTTGACTGTGTGCGGGGCGCCGCGCGGTTGATCTCGTCCGCAAGCACAATATTGGCAAATACCGGCCCGCGGCGCAGCTCAAACTCCCCCGTCTTCATATTATAAAAATTGATGCCCGTCACATCGGACGGCATAACATCCGGCGTGAACTGTATTCTTTTAAATTCTCCTCCCACCGTTCTGGCAAAGGCGCGCAGCAGCATGGTTTTCCCCGTCCCGGGCACATCCTCCAGCAGCACATGCCCGCCGCACAAAAAGCTGATCGTCAGCTTCTCAATAATCTCCTCCTTGCCGACAATAATTTCAGAGCAATTCTCAATTATCTTTTTCCGAAAATCCGTAAACCGACCGGTATCCATCCCTTTTTCTCCGTCCTGATAAAATCTGCTTCCGCCGGAAGTTCCGGTGAAGGTATTTGTGGATATTATTTGGTAAATAGTAATGATATAAACGAATAAATCTAATAATTATGTCCGCGCCTCTTCACTTCCCGCTTACACAACTTATCCAGTTATAATTATAAATTAACCTAGATTATTCACGGCACAGCCATGAAAATGGCTGAAAGCCAC
>CAJUMC010000037.1 GCA_910587085.1 uncultured Lachnospiraceae bacterium
CAGCGCTGATTTGCTTACGACCGAAGGGAGTAAAAAAACCAAAGCAAATCATGCGTATCCGCCGAAACAACTGCGATACCGGCGCAAGTATGCGTCCGACCGAAAGGATGGAAATATGTGTAATTCACAATACGACCTGACCTATAACGATTTTAATCCGACGGTTCTGTTTGTCAGCAAGCTGAAGATGGTGGCGGAGGACAAATACCATGCGCACAGGGATTTTACGGAGCTGACCATTATCCTGTCGGGCCGGGGGGGATATTTTGTGGAGGGACAGACCTACGATGTTGAGGCGGGGGATATTATCGTGTGCAATCCGGGCGTCCATCATCGGAACATCGTTCTGAACAAAGAGGAGCCGACCGTAGAGTTCTTCACCGGCTTTTACGGCTATCATTTCAGAAATATGCCGCCGGAGGCCATTCAGCTCCGGGGCGGCGGGCATCTTCTCCGGCTTTCGGCGGATGCCAGGCGGGAGGTAATGAAGCACTGCTACGAGATGATTGCGGAGAACGAGGCGAGACAGCTCGGCAAATATTTTATGCTCAAGGCCAGGCTGATGCAGATTCTACTTTTGATGGTGAGGGAGATTGCGGGAGAGCCGAAGCCGAGGCAGAAGGGCTGCAATTTTGAAAGCTACAACAAAAGCTATGCCGTAAAGAGAATTGTCAATTACCTGAACGAAAATTACGAGCATAAGATCTCGCTTGATCAGATTGCCCACAACATGTATCTGAGCCCGGTTTACATCTCAAAAATATTCAAGGAGGAGACGGGCGAATCCCCCATTAATTATCTGATCAAAATACGTCTGGAAAAGGCGCGGGAGATTCTGGAGCATTCGGAGGACGGCAGCATCAAGAATATTGCAACTGAGGTCGGCTATGACGACGTGTACCATTTCAGCAAGCTTTTTAAGAAATATTACGGCATTTCCCCGCAGAATTACCGCAGGAGTTTGAACGGGACAAGGGAGAATGCCTAACGCGGAAAATCCGGGCAGTATTTCCGGGCGAACAGGCGGATTGTGTTTTTCAGGCCGACGTCCAGAAGGGAATAGGCCCAGTTTCTGATTTCCGCGGGAATTTCACGGTAGAAGGCTTCTGCGATCCCTCCGGTCATACAGGCGATCGTGTCGCTGTCCCCGCCGATGGAAACCGCATTCCGGACGGCATCCTCGTAGGAATCCGATTCCAGAAATGCCTCCAGCGCGGGCGGGACGGATCGGGACGCGCGGCTGTCAAACATGTAATCGGCCCGGATTTCGCTCAGGCGGGCCAGGCGGCGTCCGCAGTACTTTTCCGCACAGCGGCGGATTTCTTCTCTGGAGGCGCCGGTTCTGGCCAGAAAAACGCAGAGGGCGACCGCCTCGGCGCCGCGTCTGGCCTCCCTGTGATGGTGGGTATAATAACAGCTGGCCCGGATCTCTTTTTTCAGCTCTTTAATGGAGTCCGCAGCATATCCGATGGCGGCGGCGCGCATGGCTCCTCCGTTTCCGTAGCTTCGCTGTATCCGGAACGTATCCGCCTCCGCCCATTGCGAAAACATCTGTCCGAAGCCGGCATGGGGATATCTCCGGTAATACTGCCGGTACCACATGGCATAGCTGCGCTCCGGACTTACGCCGGAATGCTCCCTGTTCAGCAGAGCGTCTGCTACGGCGACGGAGAGCACGGTATCGTCGGTGAAACGGCTTCCCGCAGGGAATAATTCAAAATTTTTGGTCTTGACATTGTGCCACTCGTAGGTGGAGCCGATGATGTCTCCGATTACCGCACCGAGCATGGAAATTCCTCCTCTATGTGTTCTGTGCCTTACCGGCCGTCCGGTCTGCTGATTTGATTATAGCAGCTGCCCGGACGCTGATCAACCGTCGATTTTACAGCAGACACAGCGGACGGCCGCCGCAAGGAAAAATAATACTGGAAAAGCAGGGGCTGTTGTGTTACGATAAATAAAATATTCTGCTGCAGTGAAGCAGTATGGGAAGGATTTTGGAGGGGGAAGCAGATGAGAATTATATTGACGGAAAAAATGAAGAAAAAGGTTGCGAAGGGGGGCAGCGTGCTGAAAGCCTGCCGGACCCGTGTGGGAGGGGCAAAGGGACTGATGGCCGGCGGGATTACTCTTGTTGTGTCCGGCGTGCTCACGGGGCTTCCCTTTCTGATGTCCGGCCCGGGAGGTCTGGTGCTGCTCTGCTTTTTCGGGATACCGGGTCTGCTCTGCATCATATCCGGCGCGGTTCTCCAGGTACGGAAGGCAGCGCAGTATACCAAGTTTTACAGTGAACAGACCAGTTACAGCGAATCGGATATTCTGATGGCGGACAGGGAGCTTCTGATGCCTCAGACGGCAGTGTTTGGCAATTCTGCATCGCGCAAGGATATCCGCTGCTATATTACGGAGCATTTCCTAGTATCCGTTACAAGGCTGGAATGCTATGTGCGCAGGCTGGAAGATCTGCGCGCGGCGTTCTATTCGGAGGAGATTCCGGGCGCTGAAGCCCTGGAGTCCGGAATGGTGTTTGTCTCCCGGCAGGAGATTGAGGGAGAACCGCGCATTAATCCGTATACCTACCGCAAATGCGGCGGGGATATGAACGGGTTTTTAAACCGGGAAAGCTGTGCGGAAATAGCGGAAGAGCTGAATAAGCGGGCGCCGCATGTGATCACCAGCCAGAAGGTGGTGCGCGGCGGCGTACCGTATGATCTGATGGGTCTGAGCCACTGGAGCGAGGATTGGAGGGAGCTGGAGAGAAGGGAGGAAGAAGCATGACCAGGAAAAATAAGGAAAAAACGGAGCGGAAATTTCCGGCCGGGGGAGAAAATGCTGCGGAGAACAATGTAGCGGAAAACAATGCGGAAAATTCGGAAAACTTAGAAGCGCATTCGGAGTTCCCGGTTCTCTACGGAGAAGAGGAATGGAATGCGGTGGAACAGAGTATTATGGAATGCTTTGGAAAATATGAAAATGTATTCCACGAGATTGCTTCCCCGGATATCCATGTGGATATCTTCATTGTTCCGCCTGCGCCGCAGGAAGGACGGGATTACTGCACTCTGATTACCTTCGGAATGGGAGCTTACCGGATGAAGGTGCCGGAGGCGCTGGCGGAGCAGAAGCTTGAACGGGCGGAGCTGTTCCTTCGTCTGCCTGCCGGCTGGCGTCTGGATCGTGAGGCTCTGCAGGATGAGTGCTGGTACTGGCCGGTGCGCCTGCTGAAAACGACCGCCAGACTTCCGATCGAGGAGGACAGCTGGCTTGGGTGGGGGCATACCATCGGCATGGAGGAGGGGGAAACCTACGCGGATAATACGGAACTATGCGGCTGTATGCTTACAGGAACCGATCCCATGACAGGGGACACCATGTACTGCGAGCTTCCGAACGGCGACGAGGTAGTCTATTATCAGCTTGTTCCGCTGTACGAGGAGGAGATTGCTTATAAAATCGAGAACGGAGCGGATGCATTGCTGGAGAAATTTCCGGAAAAGCTCCTGGAAGTGATCGATCCTGCCAGGCCGAACATTATAAAAAAATAGTATTTTGATTTGCAGTGTCAAAAAGCATTGAGGATTGTAAGACTTTGGGAGGCCGTTTTCA
Source organism: uncultured Lachnospiraceae bacterium (assembly GCA_910587085.1). Classification (GTDB taxonomy): domain Bacteria; phylum Bacillota; class Clostridia; order Lachnospirales; family Lachnospiraceae; genus RGIG4057. Next base: position 3,607 of record CAJUMC010000037.1, read on the forward strand.
AAGAATAATATGGAAAACATGATGAGATTTGTTTTCCGTGTCCAAAATGACGTCCTGCTATACAAAAATTTATATAACAGGAGGATGCTGTTTTGTTAGAAAAAACATTCGGCATAAAAAGTCTAATACAATATACAAAGAACGAACCGGTGCGTATGGTATAGGTTTTTCGGCGGATGGCAAAATACCTGTCGCAATGACTCATTTATAATGGAGAGAAAGGTTATTTTTTGCTTGGCGGCGGTATTGAAAATAATGAAAGTCATATTGACTGCATGATCAGAGAAACGTTGGAGGAGGCCGGCCTTTCTGTAATTCCAAAAGAGCTTATATGCAAAGGTGACTATTATCATTTTATAGAACAAACAAAAACAGATTTTCATGGTATCGGCTATTTTTATTACATGGAAATTGGAGATATTGTATCAGAACCAACGGAACCTGACCACAGTCTGGTATGGTTAACTCTTGAGCAAATCAAAGAAAAACTTTTCTTACCTCATCAAATCTGGGCGGTTGAACAAGTTTGTAATATTTATGGATTAAATTTGCTGAAACGGCAGGGCCGCCGTGTATTTGAATAACAGAACAGGGAAACAGCCGAATCAGGAATCAGCCGAATCAGGAACGGCCGGTTCGGACAGCAAAAAACAAAACCGGCAGAACAGCGGAAAGCAGAATGGCGGAAAACTGAACCAGCAGCTCAGCAGAAAATCGTCCGTAAAATTTAATTTGCAAAATTATCAAAAAACGGTTGACAATTCGATTTCTCTGATATATAATAATGTCTGTGTTCGGGAGATAAGAAACCGGAAAGCACAGAATGCGATAGTAGTACAGTTGGTAGTACGCCACCTTGCCAAGGTGGAGGTCGCGGGTTCGAGCCCCGTCTATCGCTCTTATTTTTTAAGTCTGATTAGTAAAAATATTACTATTCTGGAAAGATGATTATAAAAAATACCATGTGAGGGTGAGAGCATACTTCAGATTCAGGTACTATAATTATCAAGTGTTACAAAGAAATCAGAATGAAAAGGCTTTCCCGGAAACGGGGGAAGCCTTTTTTGTTTTGCAGCAGGGGGAATTTTACCGCCGCAGTTTTTGCAATTTCATCTCAGATGATCATCTCAGATGAAAGGAGGCGTCTATGGAAGTTTCTTCATGAAATGGCAATTGTAGCGGAGGCTGTTTATCATACATTTAAGCCGGACAAGCTGAATTATGAGCTTTTAGGCGCGGGCAGCGGCGTCCATATGCGCTGGCATCTTTTTCCCAGAAGAAAAGGGGACACGGAAACCGGAGGATCTGTCTGGAAATTAGGTTCAGAATTGATAGCGGATGAATTTTTGCCGGCGCCCGAAGAACTGGATGATTTCAAAACTCGTTTCAATGGAGCAGGGAAGTGCCCGGAGGGATGCCCGGAGGGCAGAAAATCGGGAAAAATCCTGCACAGCTGCTGTCTTGTGTATTATGATTGGAAAAAAACAGGAGGAACAGGACAATGATCTATACGGTTACCTTAAATCCGGCGCTGGATTACGCGGCGTCGGTGGAGGAGCTGAACATCGGGGGGACGAACCGCACGGTTTACGAAAAGCTTCTGCCGGGCGGAAAGGGACTGAATGTATCCGCCGTGCTGCAGGAGCTTGGTATCCCGAGCACAGCCTTCGGGTTTGTTGCAGGATTTACGGGGGAGGAAATCTGCAGGCGGGTCAGGGAATACGGCATAAATACACGTTTCCTCAAGCTCGAGGAGGGAAATTCCCGCATCAATGTCAAACTGAAATCAGGCTGGCCCCAGACGCGGGGAGAGACGGAAATAAACGGTATGGGGCCGCAGATTCCGCCCGAAAAGCTGGAAGAGCTGAAAGGACAGCTTTCGGAAATCGGAGAGGGTGATACGCTCGTGCTGGCAGGAAGCATTCCGCCGTCGCTGCCGGCCACCGTCTACCGGGATATTATGGAGCAGCTGCAAAGCAGCGGTGCACGGATTGCGGTGGATGCTGCGGGCGAGGCGCTCAGGAGCGTGCTCGGACTCGGTCCGTTTCTGATCAAGCCGAACGAATACGAGCTGGGCGCGCTGTTCGGACTCGGGCCGGTGAACGACAGGGACGGGGTTGTATGCCTTGCAGGCCGTCTGCAGCGTATGGGGGCGCGCAATGTCCTCGTATCCAGGGGAGCGAAGGGGGCCGTGCTGCTGGATCAAAACGGAGCGGTGCACGAGTGCGCCGCCCCGAAGGGAACTGTAAAAAATACGGTCGGTTCCGGTGATTCCATGGTTGCCGGCTTCCTCGCCACCCTGGAGAGGGGCGGGGATTACCGGGAAGCACTCCGGCTTGCGGTAGCTGCGGGCAGCGCGGGCGCGTTCTCGGAAGAGCTTGCAACCGGGAAGGAAATCCTTGCAGTGCTTGGCTTTATGGAATAAAACAGAAGGTCTAATAATTCTAAACCATAAAAGAAATGAAAATTATTTCTTTTTCAGTTTAAACAATTTTGCTCCGTGTGCGGCGACCTCCGCCTGTGCGGTGAATGCTGTGCCGTCGTTTTCCCATACAGCGATTTCGCCGTCCCAGAGCTCTCGTGCGGAAACAGAGCCCGAAATCCCTTCGTCGGAGAGGTCGGCGCGGACGACAGCCTTCTCGTCGGACAGGTTGAAGAGAGCGAGATAATCCGCGTCTTCCAGGGTATCGTGCGAGAACCATACCGCATGCTTTTCGTCGCGCGCGAGCTGTTTTGCGCCGCGGGAGTGATGGATCAGGCCGAGTACATCCGCATTGGTAAGCAGCGAGAGCGTCCACTCGTCGAGGCGTGTCATCTCGGTGCCCAGCATAAGCGGCGAACGGAAGATGCACCAGAGCGTCATCATCGTGCGCTGCTCTTCCTTTGTAAAATTCGTATGCCAGGTGTGCTTGTCCGCGTGGAAGCCCTGGCCGAGCCAGCCGAGAGGCAGCATGTCGCAGTCCGGAAAACATCCTTCGGAAACATGGTTCTGCCAGAGCTCGCAGCGCTCAAACATATTCAGAAGAAGCTTCCAGTTATCCCAGAAATCGTCCGTAATACGCCACATATTCGCATATTTTTCATAATGCCATGCCTTGTCGATCAGGGCTGGTCCCGGGGAGAGGCTTAAAACAATCGGCCGGCCGGTCTTCATAATGGCCTCGTGCAGCATCTCGATCTCATCCTTCGCGGAATACTGGTTTTCCCGGTAGAGGTTCGTGTTGCAGATATCGTCGCATTTTACATAATCAACACCCCAGTCCGCGTACTGCTGGAAAACAGAATCGTAATACTGCTGAGCGCCCCTGCGGGAGCGGATAACGCCGTACATGTCAGGGTTCCAGCCGCAGATCGAGGAAGGATTGGCGATCTCGTTCGCGGTTGCGTCCGTGCCGAGGATTTTGCCGTGATTGTGTGCGGCAATGCGTGGAATTCCGCGCATAATATGGATACCGAATTTTAATCCAAGGCTGTGAATATAGTCGGCAAGCGGGCCGAAGCCTTTTCCGCCGACCGAGGACGGGAAGCGCGCCGGATCCGGCAGCAGGCGGGAGTATTCGTCCATTTCCACATCCCAGAACGGTATGTACTGATAGCGGTCGCGCTGGCTTCCGGCGTCATGGGCATACCACTGGATGTCCACGACGATGTATTCCCAGCCGTACTGCTTCATGTTGGCAGCCATATAGTCTGCATTCGCTCTTACGTCGGCCTCGGTGACGGTCGTGTCATAGTAATCGTAGCTGTTCCAGCCCATCGGCGGGGTGACGGCAAATTGATTTTTGTTCATGAAAACCTCCGTTATTCTCAGAATATTTGCGGCGGGCAGAGCGGACGGCGGCAAAATACGGGCCGCGGGCGGCGGGTGCCTGCGCTATCCCGATTATACTTTGCGGCGTCGGAGGATTCAAGCGAAATCGGAGAGGTTTTATGCTCCGGCATGCATCGGACGGCCCGGTTGCCGTCTCAGGTGAGATAAATCGTTTGACTTTCTGACGGGAATTCCCTATAATGATAACGATATGCCTGTATCCGGAGAGGGTACGGATCGGAAGTGAGGACGAAAGAACCGCTGCGGGCGGAGCGATATGGAGGCGGATTATGGGATTGTTCGGATTCGGAAAGAAAAATAAACGGAATGCCGGGGAGACGGAGCAGGAGAGCTTTGCCGCGGTGGAACGGGAGGCGGATACCTTTGAGCCGGGGGATTTGATGTTTGAAATTGACGGAGTGCATCCCTGGAATGAGCAGGGCAGCGTGCTGATCGGGCGGATGACGGGCGGCGAGCTGCTGCCGGGAACAAGGGTATCCTACCACGGCGCGGACGGAAAAAGGGTTTTTGACTGCACGGTCGAAACGGTTGAACAGGGCGGGAGGGCGCTCAAGAAGGGCTCGGCCTGCTGCTTCGGCGTGTACGGGCCGGTTTTTTCCCTGGTTGTTCCGGACTTTGCGCCGAATGCCTTCTGTGTGGGGAATACCATCCGCCGCAGGGCCGGCGAGGAGGCGCTTTCGCCGGTGCTGGAAGCATTTGAGGCGTGCCGGATGACAAAGGAGCGGACGCAGGCCGTACAGGAAACGCTCCGGGGCGAGGAACTGACGGAGGAAGCCTGCGCTTCGTTTTCCATCCAGGAGCTGATCTGCGCGCTTTCCTTCGTGAGGACGGAGGAAAAAAATGCGGAGGAGGATGCGGAGGCAGAAGAGTGGAAACGCAGAAGCGGGCTGCTTTACTCCTGCATGCTGGAAAAAATCAAGTCGGCGGACGCCGTCTACATGACCTTCGACAAAGCGACCGGTTTCCCGTTCTACAACAACGGCATGGTCGATCTGTACTCCAGAAAAGAATACGCGGAGCTCGCCGTGCTCTACTACCAGGAAATGTTCCGCGAGCTGGAGGTGCGCGAGCTGACCGTGCTGCCTGCGGAAGTCCGCTTCCCCGACGGGCCGTCTGCGGAGGAACAGCCGGATAAGAGAATCCCGGCCTTCGCGATGCTGTACTATCTCGGAATGGAGCGGGTAATGATCGACAACGGCTTTTACCGGGCATTGATCGGGCGCGCGGAGGTGCTGCCGCCGCCGGACTATACCGGAAAGCCGGAGGCCCAGATTCCGGTGATAAATCCGGCGCTTCGCACCCGCATGCTTGACTTTTTCGGGGAGGTTCGCTGGAAGGTTAGTTATGACAAGCGCACGGAGGTGCTTCAGACAAAGGAGCAGGCAATGCTTGCGGAGGTCGCGAAGAGCCGGCTGCTCGTGCCGATGCGCTGCGAGGGGACGATGCAGAAAAAGCCGGGGGAAAATCAGCTTGTGCTCGGCAAGGGAGCAAAGCTGCTGTTCGCTGCGATCAAAAATACGGCCGGCGAGAGCTACACGCCGGTTTTCACCGATATTACCGAGTTTGCCAAGCTGTATCCGATGAAGGAATGGGGGGCGACCGTCATGACGATCCGGGATGTGATCAACGTCAACAAGGGCGTGGGCATCGCGGTGAATCCGGCGGGGGAAAACCTTGTTCTGAAGGAGCGGGCGATCACCGCGATCCGCGAGCTGCTGGACGGGCCGAAGGAGCAGGAACGCGCGCAGGAGGATATGGAGCAGGAAGGTACGGAGCAGGAGGATACAAAACAGAAGGCGTGAGGCGGAAACTATGTACCGTTTTTATGTGGAAAAAAGCGAGATCCAGAGCGGCGAAGTAAGGCTGACGGGGGAGGATCACAACCATATCCGCAATGTACTGCGCATGCAGCCGGGCCAGGAGATTACGGTCTGCGACGGCGAGGGAACGGATTATCTCTGCCGTCTGAAGGAGCTTGACAGGGAGCAGGTTACGGCGGAGCTTCTAAGCGGGAAGCCCTCGCAGACGGAACTCCCGGTTCAGCTTGTCCTGTATCAGGGACTTCCGAAAAAGGATAAAATGGAGCTTATCATCCAGAAAGCGGTTGAACTCGGCGCGTCACGGATCGTCCCCGTAATGACAAAGCGGACAGTGGTACGGCTGGAGGATGAAAAAAAGGAGGCCAGAAAGCGGGAGCGCTGGCAGTCCATTGCGCGCGCCGCAGCCATGCAGTCCATGCGCGGCATTATCCCGCAGGTAAGCCCGGTGATTCCATTTTCCGGCGCGCTGCGGGAGGCGTCCGGGCTCGGCAGCGCGGTGATCCCTTATGAGTGCGCGCGGGGGATCGAAGAAACGAGACGGTTCATTGCCGGACTGGCCGAAAAACGCGCGGGTTCCGTGGGAATTTTCATCGGGCCGGAGGGCGGCTTTGCGCCGGAGGAGATTACGGCGGCCGCGGCGGCCGGCGTGTGTCCGATTACACTTGGAAGGCGCATTCTGCGGACGGAGACGGCGGGGCTTGCTGCGCTGTCCATTCTGATGCTTGCGTTCGAGGAGGACGGGGCGGAAGGAGAGGCTGCGGGAAATTGACGGTGCTGAACCGGCAGCGGGATGCCGCAATGCAAAAGCCGCCGGGGAGTGCGGGAAGCAACGATATACGGAACGGGAGCATCGGAAAATGGAAGCATACTTGGATAATGCGGCGACGACCAGGGTTTCGGACGGCGTCAGGGAGATAATGGAGCGGACGATGGCGGTCGATTTCGGCAATCCGTCCTCCAAGCACAGAAAAGGAATGGAGGCGGAGCGCTATCTTAGGGACGCCGCGGAGCAGGCGGCAAAGTCACTGCGGGCGGAGCCGAAGGAGATTGTGTTTACGTCCGGCGGCACGGAAGCCAATAATCTGGCGCTGATCGGAACCGCGCTGGCGATGCGGCGCAGGGGAAAGCATCTGATTGCCGCGCAGTTTGAGCACGCCTCCGTAAACAGCCCGCTGCTGTTTCTCGAGGAAATGGGCTTTGACATTGATTTTGTCCCGGTGGACGGGCAGGGTCATGTGTGCCTGTCCAGGCTGTGCAGCCTGGTGCGCCCGGATACCGTTCTGGTATCTTTGATGTACGTAAATAACGAGATCGGGGCCGTGCAGGATATCGCGGCGCTTTCCGCAGCCGTGAAGAAAAAAAATCCCGGGGTTCTGTTTCATTCGGACGCGGTGCAGGCCTACGGGAAATACCGCATCCATCCGAAAAAGGAGGGGATTGACCTCCTGAGCGTCAGCGGGCATAAAATTCACGGGCCGAAGGGGAGCGGCTTCCTTTATATCCGGGAGGGAGTCCGCATCCGTCCGATCCTGTGGGGCGGAGGACAGCAGAGAGGGCTGCGCTCCGGCACGGAAAATGTGCCTGCCATTGCCGGGCTGGGCTGTGCAGTCAGGGAGATCTATGAGGAGCACGAGAGCAAGATAAGCCGCATGTACGGGCTGAAGGAGCATCTGATCGGGAGGCTTGCGGCGCTTCCAGGGGTGACGGTGAACGCGGTGTCAGAGCCGATTACCGGCTGCGCTCCCCATATTGTGAGTGCAAGCTTTGAGGGTGTGCGCAGCGAGGTGCTTCTGCATGCGCTGGAGGAGCGCGGGGTGTATGTTTCCTCGGGTTCTGCATGCTCATCAAACCATCCGGGCATCAGCGGAAGCCTCCGGGCAATCGGGCTGCGGGAGGATCTGCTGGATTCCACGCTGCGGTTCAGTTTTTCGGTGTACACCCGGGAGAACGAAATTGATTACGCGGCTTTACAGCTTGGCGAGCTGCTGCCGGTGCTGCGCAGGTACACGAAGCGGTGAACCGGCCGATAAAGAGAAAAACCGGACGATAAAGAAGAAAAAATGTAAAAATAATACAGAAAATTGAGGAACTGGAAATGTACAGAGCATTTTTGATTAAATATGCGGAAATCGGTCTGAAGGGAAAGAACCGCTATATTTTTGAGAACGCGCTGCGTGACCGTGTCCAGGCGGCACTGGATCGCATCGGACGGTATCATGTCGTGCGCGAGCAGGGCAGAATTTTTGTGGAATGTCCGGAGGATTCGGATTACGACGAGACGGTCGAGGCGCTGCAGAAGGTGTTCGGCGTATCGGGAATCTGCCCGGTTGTCGTGATTGACAGTATGGAGTGGGACGACATTACCGGGGGTGTCGGCGCCTACGTGGAGGAATTTTACGAGGAGCAGAATTTTACCTTCAAGGTGGAAGCAAAGCGAGCGAGCAAACAATATCCGATGACCTCGCCGGAAATCTGTGCCGAGATGGGGGCCTATCTGCTGGGCCGCTTCCCGGCGTTGCGGGTGGATGTACACCATCCGGAGGTCAGCATCCATGTGGAGCTTCGGACCAAAACCTACGTCTATTCCAAAACGATCCCAGGACCTTGCGGCATGCCGGTCGGGACGGGCGGGAAGGCGATGCTCCTGCTCTCGGGCGGGATCGACAGCCCGGTAGCCGGATACATGATTGCGAAGCGCGGCGTGGCTGTTGAGGCGACTTATTTTCATGCGCCTCCCTACACGAGCGAACGGGCAAAGCAGAAGGTTGTGGATCTGGCGCGTATTATTTCCGACTACACGGGACCGATCCGGCTGCATGTCGTGAATTTTACGGATATACAGCTTAGTATTTATGAGAACTGCCCGCACGAGGAGCTTACGATTATCATGCGGCGCTATATGATGCGGATCGCGGAGCATTTTGCGAAAAAGTCGGATTGCCTTGCGCTTGTCACGGGGGAGAGCATCGGCCAGGTCGCAAGCCAGACGCTGCAGAGCCTTCTGGCGACAAACGCCGTGTGCGGACTTCCGGTGTTCCGGCCGCTGATCGGCTTTGATAAGCAGGAGATTGTGACGATTGCGAAGAAGCTCAAGACCTTTGAGACGTCCATCGAGCCTTATGAGGACTGCTGTACAATCTTTGTTGCAAAGCATCCGGTGACAAAGCCGGTGCTCGCGGATATCGAGAAATCCGAGCAGCTGCTCGCGGAAAAAATCGACGGGCTGATGGAAACAGCGATTCAGACAGCAGAGCTGATCCGGGTGGGATAGGCGGAAGTGTGAAGGCAGGGGGAGGAAAAAGCAGAAGGCGGGAGAAGGCGGAATAGAGAAGAGACCGGCCTTTGCGCAGGGAGACAGCGGGAAGATGGAAGAATGTTGTGTGCGGGCTTCCGGTAAACAAAAAAGAGGATACAGGTCTGTATCCTCCCCCAAAAACAGCGTTTCCCCCGGATCACTCCACGATGTAAGGCTTCAATATTTCGAGAACCTTCTCCACGTTGTCCTCGCCGTGAATGTTCAGCTCGATCGGCTTGGACAGGTCGAGGCTGAAGATGCCCATAATGGACTTCGCGTCGATCACATATCTGCCGGAGATCAGGTCGAAATCGGTGTCAAACTTGGTGACATCATTGACAAAAGCCTTTACCTTATCAATGGAATTAAGCGAAATGTTAACGGTCTTCATAGAAACTCCTCCTTCATAAAATGGCATTGTGAGTGCGCGGGCGCACCCCTGTCTTTATAGTATAATTTGCGCAGTTCATTGTCAATATGCAAAGTCAATAAAAATCGCCGCAGCATTTTAGGATAATGGTTAATTTGGATAAAACAGGCGCAGCGCGGCTTGGAAAATGCGGCGGCTACAAAACGGAAACGAGAGGTCGGATATTATGCGGGATACAGCGGGGCAGCCGCTTGCCGGGAGGACGGCGGCATTTCTTTCCCTTGGCTGCAAGGTGAACTCCTACGAGACGGAGGCGATGCGCAGGCTTTTTGAGGAGGCGGGGGCGCGGACGGTCAGCTTTGATGAGACGGCGGATTTTTATGTTGTCAATACCTGTACGGTGACAAACATTGCCGACCGGAAGTCGCGCCAGATGCTGCACCGGGCAAAAAAGCTTAATCCGGACGGGGTGGTTGCAGCGGTCGGCTGCTATGTGCAGGCCTCGGAGGAGCAGGTGCGTGCGGATGAGGCGGTGGATATTCTCATCGGCAATCAGCAGAAGGGGGAGATTGTCGGGCTTGTACTCGATTTCCTGGAGGGGCGGAAGCCGCAGCCGCTTGCCGATCTGAGCCGGGCGTGCCGGTATGAGGAGCTGAAGCTTGATACGGTGGAGGAAAGGACGCGCGCCTGCATTAAAATTCAGGACGGCTGCAATCAGTTCTGCAGCTACTGTATTATCCCGTTTGCGCGCGGGCGCATCCGCAGCCGGCGGGAGGAGGACATTCTGGCGGAGGCGGAGCGCCTGACTGCACAGGGCTACCGGGAGCTTGTGCTGACCGGGATTCATCTGTCATCCTACGGCTTTGAGGCATATCCGGAGAAGCAGCGCTTTGCGCTGCGGATTCCGGGGGAACCGGCGCCGCTCCTCACGCTGATTCAAAAGCTGAACCGCGTGCCGGGGCTGGAACGGCTCCGGCTCGGGTCGCTCGAGCCGCGCATTGTCACGGAGGAGTTTGCGGCGGGGCTCGCCGGCACAAAAGTATGCCCGCATTTTCATCTCTCTCTGCAGAGCGGCTGCGATGCGACCCTTGCGCGGATGAACCGCCGGTATAATACGGCGGACTACCGCGAAAGCTGCGCCGTTCTCCGGCGGAATTTTGAAAATCCTGCCGTGACGACCGATGTGATCGTCGGCTTTCCGGGCGAGACGGAGGAGGAGTTTGCGGCGACCAGGCAGTTTGTCGAGGAAATCGGCTTTGCGCAGATGCATATATTCAAATATTCCCGGCGCAGGGGCACAAAAGCTGCCGGGCTGCCGGGGCAGCTGCCGGAGCAGAAAAAGGCGCAGAGAAGCGAGGAGCTGCTTGCGCTGGAGCGGAGGCTTCGTCTTTCCTATGAGGCGTCCTTTGCCGGGCAGGAAACAAAAATCCTGTTTGAGGAGGCGGCAGAGCTTGGCGGGCAGAGATATATGACCGGTCATAACGAGCGCTATGTCCGCTTTGCGGTGCGCACGGAGGAGGACTGGTCAAACCGGATTCTTACCTGCCGGGCATCCGGAAACCGGATCGGCGGACAGCAGGAAGCATTTGTCTGCGGGGAGTGAGCCGGATAGATTATATATGTTCTGAGAAAAACAGGGTCCGCAGACGGCAATACTGCAATTTTGTGAAGATTTTCTGAAATGGAAGAAAATACATTGAAATTTTCGAACATTTGTATTATCATATAGATAAGCGTTTTTATCGGCAGTAGAATGGGGAAGAGCAAAGGATGTGAAGAGGCATGCAGGAATTATCCAGTACGCAGTATTTCAGAGCTCAGAAAGATCCGGAGCAGGGAGTCAGGGATGTGATCGACATGGTGTATCGCGCACTGACGGAAAAGGGATACAATCCGGTGAATCAGATTGTCGGCTATGTCATGTCGGGTGATCCCACCTATATCACGAGCCATCTCGGGGCGCGCAGCCTTATTATGAAGGTGGAGCGGGACGAGATTATTGAGGAGCTTCTGAAGGACTATATCCGGAATCATTTTGACGGCGAGTGAGCGGAACGGGGAGCAATATGAGAATTATGGGACTGGACGTCGGGGCGATGACGGTCGGCGTGGCCATCAGCGATGAGCTGTTCTGCACGGCGCAGGGGATCGAGGTAATACGGCGCAAACAGGAAAATAAGCTGCGCCAGACTTATGCGCGCATCGAACAGCTGATTGAGGAATACTCGGTCGGGCTTGTCGTGATCGGCTATCCGAAGAATATGGACAACACCGTCGGTGAGAGGGCGGAAAAATCCGAGAGCTTTGCGGCGGATATCCGGCGCAGAACAGGATTGGAAACCGTGCTCTGGGACGAGCGTCTCACAACCGTCTCGGCACACCGCGTCCTGGATCTCGCAGAGCTGAGCTTCCGCCGGAAAAATGAAGTGGTGGATAAGCTTGCTGCTGTTTTGATCCTGCAGAATTATCTCGACTGGCGGAGTGCCGGTCATGGGAAGACGGACGGGCAGAGCGGTATCCGGGCAGTTCCAAACGATCCTGCAGCCGGTTCCGGCCGGGAGAGGACGGACGAGTAGACGGATATCGGGCGGATTTGCCGCAACCGGCAAAAGGACGGTGCGGCGCAGAAAGGTTTTGAATGGGTACGGAGAATTCGGGAGACAGGAAAATTCCGTTTCAGACCGGCGACGGTGAAACGGTCTGGTTTTATGTGCTGGAGCAGACCAGATTTTACGGCATGAACTATCTGCTGGTGACGGAGGATGCGGACGGGGAGGAGACGGAGGTCTATATCCTGAAGGATACGTCGCGTGAGGATTCCGGGGAAGCAGTGTACGAAATGGTTGAGGACGGGCAGGAGCTGGCCGCGGTTGCGGGCCTGTTCCGGGAACTGCTTGAGGACGCGGAGCTCGTGGAGGATAATGAGAATGCCGGAGATGCTGCTGAGCCGGCAGAATAATTAAAATTTGAACGGTAATTTGTCCGAGGCAGAAAAAAAGTTCTGGAAATGGGCAAAATACAGATAGATAAGTAACGGAAGTGCAGAGAACAGACGGCGGAGAGTTTCGCGTATGGAACTCTTCTTTATTCCTGTGCGCTCCTGTGCGTATGGAGTGGTAAAATAAGGGAAAGTATATCTTATATAGCGCCTGAACTGTAAAGCTCCGTTGCATAATTATAATAATGGAGGTGCAATTTTGAAAAAAGAAAACGATTTACCGGAGGGCAATGAACCGAAGGCAGAAAAGGCTCCGGTACCGCCGGAAAGAAGAATGCGCAGGCCCGGTACCGCAGGCAGGGGAAGAAGGACGCCGGCAAGGACGGAGGAAACAGCAAAGAGCGGCGCAGTAAAAGAAAAGAAGGAAACTGCGGGGAGAAGAAGGTCCGGAGCCGCAGCAGGCAGCCAGAATACGGCCGCTGCGGTTAATACAGCGAACGGCGGGAGTGCAGCAAACGGTGCGAACGGAACCGCTGCAGGAAACGCAGGCAGTCAGAACGGGGGAAGCAGTGCAGGCCGCCGCCCGCGGAGAAGGACGGTAAAGGCGGATCAGCCGCGGGAGAATACCGCAGCAAGGCAGGTTCCGGCATCCGTTTCGGCTCCGATCCCGGCGGTTGTGCCGCCGGAAAGGAAACCGGCAAAAAGGACCGCAGAAGGCAGGCAGGCGGGAAGCAGTGCGGGACAGGGCGGTTCCGGCAGGGTAAAGATTATTCCGCTCGGAGGGCTGGAACAGATCGGTATGAATATTACGGCCTTCGAGTACGATGACAGCATTATTGTCGTAGACTGCGGCCTGGCCTTCCCGGAGGATGAAATGCTCGGGATCGATCTTGTCATCCCGGATATTTCGTATCTGAAGGATAATATCGAGAAGGTGAAGGGGTTTGTGATCACGCACGGGCATGAGGATCATATCGGCTCGCTGCCATATGTGCTCAAGGAAATCAATGTTCCGGTTTACGCAACAAAGCTGACGATCGGCATTATCGAGAACAAGCTGAAGGAGCACAATCTCCTGAAATCGACGAAGCGCAGAATTGTCAAGCACGGGCAGACGGTGAATCTCGGCTGTTTCCGCGTGGAGTTTATCCGGACAAACCACAGCATCGCGGACGCGGCGGCGCTTGCCATTTTTACACCGGCGGGCCTGATCATTCACACCGGCGATTTCAAGGTGGATTACACGCCGATTTTCGGAGATATGATTGATCTGCAGCGTTTCGGCGAGCTGGGCAAAAAAGGCGTGCTCGCGCTGCTCTGTGAGAGTACAAACGTGCTGCGCCCGGGCTTTACGCCGTCGGAGCGCACGGTCGGAAAAACCTTTGACAATATTTTTGCGGAGAATAAAAACAGCCGCATTATCATTGCGACCTTTGCCTCCAATGTGGACCGCGTGCAGCAGATTATCAATTCCGCACAGAAGTACGGGCGGAAGGTAATCGTCGAAGGGCGCAGCATGGTCAATATTATCACGACGGCGATGGAGCTCGGCTACATCAATATCCCGGACAATCTGTTGATTGATATCGAGACTATGAAGAATTATACGGACGATCAGCTGGTGCTCGTGACAACCGGGAGCCAGGGCGAGGCTATGGCGGCGCTGTCGCGTATGGCGGCCTCCATCCACAAAAAGGTAACAATCACGCCGGGAGATACCGTCGTATTCAGCTCAACGCCGATCCCGGGCAACGAAAAGAGCGTATCCAAGGTGATCAACGAGCTGACAATGAAGGGGGCAAAGGTAATTTTCCAGGAGACCCATGTGTCGGGCCATGCCTGCCAGGAGGAGATCAAACTGATCTATGCGCTTACGCGGCCGAAATATTCCGTTCCGGTGCACGGCGAATATCGTCACCGCGTCCGCCAGAAGGAGCTGGCGCAGGAGATGGGTGTGCCGAAGGACAATATCTTTATTCTCGCATCCGGTGATGTGCTGGAGCTGTCCGAGGAGAGCGCGGGCATTACGGGACATGTGCCGGCGCAGGGCATCTTTGTTGACGGGCTCGGTGTCGGGGACGTGGGCAATATTGTGCTGCGCGACCGCCAGTACCTATCCGAGAACGGCCTGATTATCGTTGTCGTAACGCTGGAACGGCACAGCAACCAGGTGCTTTCCGGGCCGGATATCGTCTCCCGCGGCTTTGTCTATGTGAGGGAGGCGGAGAATCTGATGGACGAGGCCGCCGAGGTGGTCAATGATGCGATGGAGCGCTGCATGGCAAAGAATACCTCGGATTGGGGCAGGATTAAAAATGAAATCAAGGATTCCCTGAGCGATTATATCTGGAAAAAAATGAAGCGGAATCCGATGATTCTGCCGATTATTATGGAGGTATAGTCGGGACGGCTCGTCCGGGAATGGAGAATTGCTATGAAAAAATCAACCTCAGGAAGGCTGGCGCTGCGCCTGACCGGCGCGATCTCCAGATTTATCATCAACACAATTTTTTATCTTGTCGTGGTGTTTGCGATTATCAAGGGCGCCGATTATGTTTACCATTTTGCCTATCAGGTGTTTGGGTCCGTCGCCAAAGAGGAGGCGCCCGGCACGAATGTGCCCGTTCAGATTTTCCGGGGGGAGACGACGATGAACATCGCCTCGAAGCTGGAAACCAGCCTGTTAATTGTAGATAAATATTCATTTCTTCTTAAAACAAAGTTGAAAGAATACAATATTATGCCGGGCACTTATATATTAAATACTTCCATGGATTACAATGATATCCTGGATATCATTACCAATCCCGCCAACTCGATTGCCCAGGAGGAGAGCATTGAGGACAGCAAAAAGCCGTCCGGCTCGGAGGAAGGCGGAAAGAACGAGGGGAATGCCGGTGCGGAGAGCGAGGGAAACAGCGGGGCTTCAGACCCGGGAGAAAACGGGAACGGCACGGGAAATTCCAGCGGGAAGAGCAGCAGAGCCTGGGAAGCAGGGGAAACCGGGAACGGCGCTGCGGTTTCCGGCGGGAAGAGCGGCAGAGCCTTGGAAGCAAGAGAAACCGGGAACGGCGCTGCGGTTTCCGGCGGGAAGAGCAGCAGAACTTTGAGCCCGGGAGAGAGCGGGAACAGCATTGCGGCTTCCGGCGGGAAGAGCGGCAGCGCTTTGGAAGCAGGGAATAGCAGGAACAACTCTTCAGTTTCCGGGACGGGAGGCGCAGCGTGATTGTGGACGAGCGGATTTCCGGTTATCTCCGCGCGCTTGATCCGGGAGAGCCGGAATATCTGATAAAGCTGGAGGAGCGGGCTGTCCGGGAGGAGGTTCCGATCATCCGGAAGGATGCGCAGGCGCTCCTTCGTTTCCTTTTGAGAATGCGGCGGCCGATGCGCCTTCTCGAGGTGGGCACGGCTGTTGGATATTCCTGCATGTACATGAGCGAATATATGCCGGAGGGTGCGTTGATTGCTACGATTGAGAAGGTACCGATGCGCCTGCGCCCGGCGAAGGAAAATCTCAGAAATGCGCCGCATGCAGAGCGCATCGCGCTTCTGGCCGGGGATGCGGCGGAGGTGCTTGCAAAGCTGGCGGACGGCAAAGTCTCTGCAAAGCGCGGGGGATGGTTTTCAGAAGAACCGGAGGCGGATTCTGAAGAGGGAGCGGAAGGCAGGCCTTTTCCGGAGAACCCGGACGGGCCGGAACCCGCAGCAGCCTGCGGGATGTCAGGGGATTTTTCCGGAAAACCGGCGGGACTGCAGGAAATTTATCTGCCTGCAGCAGAGCGCTCGGCATGGCTCGGTCAATCCTTTTCCGAGCCGTATGATTTTATTTTTCTTGATGCGGCGAAGGGACAGTATATGAAATTTCTGCCTTATCTCCTTCGTCTGCTCCGTCCGGACGGGATATTTGTAACAGACAACGTGCTGCAGGAGGGGAGCATCGCAGATTCAAAATTTACGATTCTTCGGCGGGATCGAACCATTCACAAAAGGATGCGGGAATACCTGTATGAACTTACCCACCGCACAGATCTGAATACGGTGGTGCTGCCGGTCGGCGACGGCATGGCAGTTACGACGTTCCGGAATTGAGAAGCCGCGGCGGGAAGAACATACAAGGTATTGGTATGCGGCTGTCAGCCGGGAAAATGCTTTTTTGGGGAAAAGCTGTTATCAGGAAAGGAAACCGGCATGCGGTATCCGTGTGCGGCTGCTGTCAAGAAAAGAAGCCAGCATAGGGCATCTGCATACTGCCGTTGGCCGGAAAGCAGACGGCGTGATCTGCCGGCATGCAGACTATGGAAATCGCAGTACATGGCGGGACGGACTGCGGAAACTGCGGAATACAGAATTGCGGAGTATGGAAATGAGCGGGATACGAAAAAGAAAAAAGCCGGAACTGCTGATTCCGGCGAGCAGCCTGGAGGTGCTGAAGGCCGCCGTGGTCTACGGGGCGGATGCGGTTTATATCGGCGGTGAGCTTTACGGGCTGCGCGCGAAGGCAAAAAACTTTTCTGCGCAGGATATGCAGGAAGGGATTGCGTTTGCGCACAGGTACGGCAGAAAAGTCTATGTGACGGCCAATATTACGGCGCACAACCGCGATCTTGCAGGGGTGGAAGAGTATTTTCGAGAGCTCAGGGCGCTTGCGCCGGATGCGCTGATTATCTCCGATCCGGGTGTGTTTGAGATCGCGAGGGAGACGGTGCCGGAAATTGATATTCATGTGAGCACGCAGGCAAACAATGTAAATTACCGCACCTGCCGGTTCTGGCACCGGATGGGTGCGACGCGAGTCGTAACAGCGCGGGAACTTTCTCTTGCGGAGATTGCGGAAATCCGCGCCAACATTCCTGGGGAACTTGAACTGGAAACTTTTATTCATGGCGCAATGTGCATTTCTTATTCGGGCAGATGTCTGTTAAGTAATTATTTTACAGGAAGAGATGCGAATCTTGGTGCATGCACTCATCCCTGCCGCTGGAAATATTATCTGATGGAGGAGACAAGGCCGGGTGTTTATCTGCCGGTATTTGAGAATGACCGGGGCACTTATATTTTCAATTCCCGGGATCTCTGCATGATCGACCATATACCGGAGCTGGTGGAGGCGGGCATTGACAGCTTCAAGATCGAGGGGCGCATGAAGACGGCGCTCTATGTAGCAGCCGTAGCAAGAACCTACCGCCGTGCGATCGACGATTATTTTCTGTCGGAGGAATGCTATCGGGAAAACATTTCTTATTATCGCGAAGAGCTTGAAAAATGCACTTACCGACAGTATACCACAGGATTTTTCTTTCATAAACCGACGCCCGAGGCACAGATTTACGATAACAACACTTATATCAAAAGTTATACCTATCTTGGAATTATCCGATCCGTCTCAGACGGCTGGTGTGAGATGGAGCAGCGCAACAAGTTCTCGACAGGGGACGAGGTAGAAATTATGAAGCCGTCCGGCAGGGATGTTACGGCCCAGGTGCTGGCCATCCGGGATGAGGAGGGCACCGCGATGGAAAGCTGCCCGCATGCGCAGCAGAAGATTTTTGTCAAATTCAGTAATGATGCGGCAGAATTCGACCTGATCCGTCAGAAATCAGCCGAATAAAGCTATGGCAGGGAGGCACAGAGCCAATCCGGAACCCGGCAGAAATACAAAAGAAGAATGAGGAAAACCTGCACTCGGATTCCGTTTCTTATAGACGGACTTAGCTATACAATGAGTAAATATAGAAATAAAATGTACTTGATTCATCATGATGCAAATCCAATAAATCAACTAAACGGATTAAAAACAAATAAAAAGGTTTAATTCGGTTAAAAATGCGGTATAATGGATAAAACGGATAAGGAGGTACGAATATGGGACTCAGAGCAGAAGATGTCTTCCGCCCCGGGGCATTTCCAGAATACACCTATATATCGCGAAAATCTGCCATTTCCGACTTGCCCTATGAATTCCGGCTGATGCAGGCCATCAAGGTATCCGGCTTCCTGACTTCTCTGGTAGGCCCTTCCAAAATGGGAAAGACTATTTTATGTGAAAAAGTCATTGGATTTGAACATATTGTGGAGATTTCCGGAGCAGACTTTGATGAGGATACGGACTTCTGGAAGCTGGTCTCTGCAAAAGCCGGGCTTGCATACGAAGGCCAGTTTGCATCCGAAAAGCAGATTTCCAGCACCAGCGATAAATATACCAAAAAGGAAACCTTCTCCCTGACGAAGGATAAGATTATAGAATATTACAAGGAAAACGATCTGGTTCTGGTCATAGACGACTTCCACTATGCCCCGAAGGGAAAACGAATGCAGATTGCACAGCTGCTCAAAGATGCCATCCGCAGGGAATTTAAGGCCGTTGTGGTCTCCCTTCCTCACCGGGCAGACGAAGCAATTCGGCAGAATGCAGACCTTTCCGGCCGCTTAAGCCTGATCAACATGGAGCCATGGGAAGTAGACGATTTAAAGGAGATTGCGAAGCTGGGGTTTGGAAAGTTGAACATTTCCATTGCGGATTCCATTGCAGCGCAGATTGCCGTAGAAAGCCTTTCTTCTCCTCAGCTGATGCAGTATATCTGTCTGAACATCTGCACCATGCTGGAAATGTCCGGGGAGGAAAGCCGGCAGATCCGTCAGGAAATTCTGGAAACCGCCTATCACTACACCACTGCAAACTTTGAATACGGAGATGTGGTGTCTCTGATGCAAAAAGGGCCGAATACGCGCGGTAAAAGCCGGAACACATTCCGGGCTGTCAATGGAGAGGAACATGACATTTATGAGCTGATTGTAAAATCTATTGCAGAAAATCCTCCCATTATGAAATTGGAATTTGAGGATGTGAAAGAGCGTATCTACCGCCTGCTTGCAGACGACAGTAAAAAACCATCCCCTCAGATGCTACGGGAAAGCTTGGCAAAGCTGAAAGAATTACTGTATGGGCGGGAAGATATTTTTAAGGTACTTGACTGGAAAGAAGGGAGCCTCTATATTCTGGATCCTCTGTTCCTGTTCTATCTGCGATGGGGAGGCACACGTTAAAGACAATGTTTAACATTTCTATAGCTATAGCCAGTATACAAGATGCTATTACAAAGCTGAAAAATGTAAAAGACGGCCAGGAATTTTCCCTTTTGCTGCCTGGCTTAAGAACTTTTCTCAAAACATTGGATATAGATTCCAAATCCCTGATGGAGTTGGAGCAGCGGGCGTACTACGTCGTAAATGAATATTCTGACAAAGATACAATGAGCAATCTGGATTCTGCAAGGAATCGGGTCATTGCATATCTTGAACAGATTATGACTGGTTCCCCTGCAGATGACCGCCTGCTCACCATACTTGATAACTACTATCTTTTTCTGGAAGCTCTTCTGGAGCGTCCGCCCCACAGGCGTGGCGGCATCCAAAAAGAACAGCTGTCAGGGCTGAAAATCCAGAATGAATACGATGTCCAACACCTACTGTATGCCTATCTGAAACCCATTTATCCGCTGGCAAGGGCTGAAGTCAGCGAGGATACCGGCTATGGTACAGTCCGGACAGATATCCTTCTGGATTCCGAGCATGTCATTGAAGTAAAGTGCACTCGCAGCAGTATGCCGCAAAAGAAACTGATAGAAGAATTGGAAGCGGATATGGTGCATTACCATGCGGAACATATCTATTTCTTTCTCTATGATAAGGAAAAAATAATTGAAAATCCCAGGCTGTTCCGCAATATCTATGAAAACAAAGTAAAAGGGAAACAAATACATATCGTTATCCATCAGCCTAAAATACTATAAAAGTCTTTCTGCGGAGAGAGGTATCAGCTGCCGAACGAGTCTGTCCTAAAAAGACATCCTTAATAATGCTCTCTGCAGAATGCTTTACGAGTTCTCCTGCCTATTTCCAGTTTTTATTCAGATACTGCAAAATCCCCACATGTATGCTCCAGGCCACCCACTGCTGGTACCAGGGGGGGGCAGAGCTTCTCAGCCTCCGCACTGTTGGAGAGGAAAACCTGCACTCGGAGAACACAAGCGAAATAATACCGGAAAAGAATAAAACCGGAAAACAGGGCAAAACCGGCGGCCGTCTGCGGCCAGGCTGATTTTGCCCCGTTTTTGGCGTTTTTCTGCGTCCTTCGCCGTCTAATTCTGTTCAAACTTTTCCCGCAGCTTCCGCAGTGCTTTTTTCTCGATCCGGCTTACATAGCTGCGGGAAATATTCAGCTCGTCGGCAATTTCACGCTGTGTCCGTTCGGGATAGCCGTACAGGCCGTAGCGGTACAGCAGGATTTCCCGTTCTCTGCCGTTCAGGGCGTGAAACAGATAGCGGTGCAGCTGCTTTTTGTTGCTTTCCAGATACAGCCGATCCTCCACGGCTTCGTCCTCGGTTTCGATAATATCGAGCAGCGTAATCTCGTTGCCGTCGTGATCCGAGCCGATCGGCTCGGAGAGAGAAACCTCTCTGGACTGCTTCCGGCCGCTCCGGAACATCATCAGAAGCTCATTATCTATGCATCGGGAGGCGTAGGTTGCCAGCCGGATGCCTTTCTGCGGATTAAAGGTATCGATCGCCTTGATCAGCCCGATTGTTCCGATAGAGATATAATCGTCAAAATCCCGTTCCGGGAGATTATATTTTTTTACGATGTGTGCCACCAGACGCAGATTCCGCTCGATAAGAATTTCCCGCGCGGCAGGGCTGCCGCGGCGGAGCAGCTCGAGCTGTTCGCTTTCTTCCTTGGCGCTCAGCGGTTTTTGAAAGGATTGCAAGGGATACCTCGACGCTTCGGGTTTCATATTACTGTATTCCGCGGGGTGTAAGAAAGTGCCTTTCCATCTGAAACAAAAACATTCGGCTTGCCTTTTTCGCGCTTCTTGTATAGAATGGAAAAGGAAGATACGGGAAAAAGGAAGGGCATCCCATGCAGGGAAAAGAGCGGCGCGGAGCAGGAAGGAAACGTAGAAGCAGCGGAAACCATGAGAAGGCATCCCGCAGATAAACAGACGGCAAAACCATACATGGAAAAACCTGCGGCGGACATGAAAGAAAAAATTGAGTTATATCAGCGAAGCAAGAATAAAAGCGGAACAACAGTGAAACAGATCTGTGAAAAAGGAAGAGAGGAACGGTAGAGAATATGGCGGATATCAGAAAAACAGCTGCTTTGATTGAGGAGACAGAAAAGCTTGCAGAAGGAATCTGCGGCCTGTGGCTGCGGCCGGAAGCACCCGAGGTGGCCGTTTCGGCTGTTCCGGGCCAGTTTGTATCAGTGTACTGCCGGGATGCAAGCAGACTTCTGCCGCGGCCGATCAGTCTGTGTGAGATCGACAGGGAACGGGGCAGGCTGAGGCTTGTGTACCGCATTGCAGGTGCAGGAACGAGGGAGCTTTCGGAAAGAAAAGCCGGGGAGACCATTGAAATTATGGGGCCTCTTGGCAACGGCTATTCACTTGAAGGGCTTCCTGCAGACGGCGGGCATGCGGTGCTGATGGGCGGAGGCATCGGCATTCCTCCGCTTCTGGCGCTTGCCAGGGCGCTGCCCGGCGTCCGGACAGCGGTGCTCGGGTATCGCGACGGCGAAACTTTTCTGCGGGAGGAATTCGAAGCGCTGGGCTGCCGTGTGATTATTGCTACGGATGACGGCAGCATCGGAACAAAGGGTAATGTAATTGACGCTGCCCGGGAAAACGCTGTGCGCGGGGATATGATTTATTCCTGCGGGCCTGTTCCGATGCAGCGCGGAGTGAAGGCTTACGCGGCCGAACTCGGAATCCCGGCGCAGCTGTCGCTGGAGGAACGCATGGCATGCGGCATCGGAGCCTGTCTTGCATGTGTATGTCAGTCCAGGGAGAAGGACAGTCACAGCCATGTACACAACAAGCGGGTCTGCAAGGACGGGCCGGTATTTTTTGCGGATGAGATTGAATTGTAGGCAGGCAGAGCCAAGACGAAAGGAAAACCGCTTTCGTCTGAAACGGACGGAGGCGCAGGATATCCGCGGGGCGGAAAGGAACGAAGCGGTAAACAGAATTGCGGAACAACGCAGGACAGGCTGCGGCGGGCAGGAGGGAACAAAATATGAATACAAGGGTTTCAATAGCAGGCGTGGAATTTAAAAATCCGGTGACAACGGCGTCCGGTACCTTCGGTTCCGGCATGGAGTATGCGGAGCTGGTGGATCTCAACCGGCTCGGCGCAGTGACGACAAAGGGAGTTGCGATTGTACCATGGCCGGGAAATCCGACACCGCGCGTGGCGGAGACCCACGGCGGGATGCTGAATGCAATCGGGCTGCAGAATCCGGGCGTGGATGTGCTGCTGGAGAGGGATATTCCTTTTCTGAAGCATTATGATACGCGCATCATTGTTAATGTCTGCGGAAAAACAGCCGAGGACTATGTCGCGGTTGTGGAGAAGCTTGCAGATGCGCCGGTCGATCTGCTGGAGATCAATATCTCCTGTCCGAACGTCAGGGAGGGTGGCATCGCCTTCGGTCAGGATCCGCGCATGGTGGAGTCGATTACGCGTGAAATCAAGCAGCATGCGAAGCAGCCCGTTATCATGAAACTGAGCCCGAATGTAACGGATATCACCAAGACAGCGAAGGCGGCGGAAGCAGGCGGCGCGGACGCCCTTTCCCTGATCAACACGCTGACCGGGATGAAGATCGACATAAACCGGCGGACATTTCTGCTGGCAAATAAAACGGGCGGAATGTCCGGCCCGGCCGTGAAGCCGGTGGCGCTGCGCATGGTTTATCAGACGGCGAATGCCGTATCGATCCCGGTTATCGGTATGGGAGGCATCGCCACGGCCGAGGATGCGCTTGAATTTCTGATGGCGGGCGCTTCGATGGTGGCCGTGGGTACGGCAAATTTCTATAATCCGCGGGCAACGCTCGATGTAATCGAGGGTATTGAGAAATATATGGAGAGCAGCCGCGTGGAGGATATTAAAGAACTGATCGGGTGCGTAAAATAGAGGACGGCAGAGGTACAAACGCTGGGCAACAGGACTTTAATGCCGGACGACAGTAAAAGAAAAAGCTGTTGTCCGGCAGAGTTTATATATATATAAAATGAGAATTATTAGAAAAATCAGATATATATAAAACTATCTGCCCGGTTTTTATTTGGCTGCTTTTTCTGTTTGTTGTTGGAATGGATGCTATTTACTTTTAAAGCAAATTTTATTTATACCCCTTCTTTGTTATTTAAGAATAGAAGATGAATTCTCTTCAGAAAATCAGGGAATACCGAACAAATACGGAACCTGCATAAGATTAGCAGAACAGGCCGACGGGCATTTTACGGCATCTTTGTCACTGTAACTCGATTTATACCGAGAAATAAACGATGGAAATCAAGAAAAAGGGTTGCAGGATCGAAAAAGCTGTGCTAGAATGGCAGACGAAGTCGATTAAGAGATGACTGGCAGAAAGCTGCAAAATAGTTTTGAAAGGTTGTGACAGGTATAATGCGGCAGGAAACGGGGGCGGAAGCGGCATGAAGCAAAAGAACAGAAAAGCTTTGATTATCACCACGGTCGGCGGCTTCGTACCGCAGTTTGAGATGAATAATCTTGAATGCATACACTGCCCTGGGAAAGCTATGTTACTTCCCTTAAAAATCATCAAAAAAGACAAATATTCTACTTGCAGATTTATTCTACTTATACAATTCATTCTGCTTTGCAGATGCCAAACTATTTCCCCGCTGATTCCGGCAGTTTTTTGAAGCTACTATAGCATAATGAAACGTAGAACTCAAGCAGGAGAAAAAAGTCTCCGGCTTTACTGGTTGGGTGCGAGAAAGCTTCGGCGTTCCGCAAAAGTATTTGATAATTTCCTGATTTTATGGTAAACTAAGGAAGGACAGGCTGGAAAAGCCCCGGTGCAGAAGGAGATTTGGAAGGCGATGGAGCAGTATAAGGAAGAATTTATTGATTTTATGGTGGAGGCCAATGTACTGAAGTTCGGTGATTTTACGCTGAAGAGCGGACGGAAGTCTCCGTTTTTTATGAACGCGGGCGCTTATGTGACAGGCGGCCAGCTGAAAAGGCTCGGCGAATATTACGCGCGGGCAATTCATGATCATTACGGGCTGGATTTCGACGTGCTCTTCGGGCCGGCCTACAAGGGAATTCCGCTCAGCGTAGCTACGGCGATGGCTCTCCATGAGCTGTACGGGGCGGAGATCCGTTACTGCTCGAACCGTAAGGAGATCAAGGATCACGGCGATGCCGGCATTCTGCTCGGAAGCCCGATTCAGGACGGGGATCGCGTAGTGATTATCGAAGATGTGACGACTTCAGGGAAATCCATCGAAGAGACCTTCCCGATTCTGAAGGCGCAGGGCGAGATTGAGATAAAGGGATTGATTGTATCGCTGAACCGCATGGAACGCGGAAAGGGAGAGAAGAGCGCTCTTGCGGAGATTACGGAGCTGTACGGCATTCCTGCCAATGCGATTGTTTCCATGGCGGATGTGGTGGAGCATCTCTACAACAGGGAATGCGGCGGACGCGTAGTGATTAATGACGCGATCAAGGCAGCGATTGACAAGTATTACGAGCAGTACGGCGCAGCAGAACAGATATGACATGGGACTGCGGACAGGAAAATTGCGGCAGAGCATACGGAAAAGAGGTATCCATAATGGAAAAGGTATATAAGGCGATGAAGTCGGTTGGAGCGTTCAATATTGTGTTCGGGATTCTTACGATTGTGGGCGGCACGCTGATGGGGGCGTTTCTGATCGTGAACGGCGGCAAACTGCTGCACCGTAAGAAAGATATTATATTTTAGTGCTTTTGTCCGGCGGCTGCAGAAGACCTTGTTTTTCGGCTGTATGGCGAAGCCGGAGCCATAGAATCTGTTGATAGAGGTGGAAGCATGTTTTTAATGTTGCTGGCTGTATTTCCGTCCATCTATCTGATCCGGTATGTCTACCGGATGGACGGGGTGGAAAAGGAACCGGTGGGGCTGCTTGCAAAGGTGTTTTTTGCAGGCGTGCTGTCCGCGGTTCCGGCCGTGGCGGCCGAGCTGATGCTGCAGCGCCTGTTTGCCGGAATTTTTACAAATACCGAAGGTGTTGCATATCTGCTTGCGGAGAATTTTATCGGCGTGGCGCTGGTGGAGGAATTCTGCAAGCGTGAAGCGGTACGGCGCAGGGTATGGAACAATCCTGAATTCAACTGCACCTTTGACGGTATTGTGTACTGTGTCTGCGGATCGCTCGGGTTTGCTACGATTGAAAATATTCTGTACATATTCAGCGGCGGCGGATATCAGGTCGCTGTTATGCGTGCGCTTACATCCATTCCGCTTCACGCATTCTGCGGAGTTTATATGGGCTATTATTTCGGAATGGCACGCAAAGCTGCGCAGAATGAATATGAAGCCCGTTCCGCCACGCTTCTGACGCTGAGTCTGGCGGTGCCGACGCTGATTCACGGCGCATACGATTTTATTTTGAATCTGGATTTTGAATGGATGACACTTGCTGTCGTTGCGTTCTGCGTGATACTGGACGGCATGGCAATCAGCAGAATTCGCGCTTCGTCGCGGGATGATCTTCCTTTTTGGTACTGAGCTGTTATGACGGCGCATATCGCGGGCCTGCCCGGGGTATGCGCCGGATTTGTCTTGAGATGACCTGTGATGAGGAGGTTTGTCTTGAAATGAATTGTTTAGAATTGTTCAATATTGAATAATTTTAAAGTATTTTGAAGTGAACTGCAGATTTTCATATATTTGAACAGTCTGAGAGCATGGCGGAAGGAGTCAGAGGAAAGGTGCGGATTCGTTTACCTGTTCTGTATATATGTATGGAGGATCGGCAGCTGAGATAACGGAGCAATAAAACCTGTTGTGACAATAATGTTTTAAAGCGAGCTTTACAGTAATTTTTCTATATGGTATAATTGTGACAGACGTTATACCGGCACGGATAAATCACAGAACTTGAGTATATCGGTCTCCGACATAAATCAATATTGCGTCCGCTGAAAGGACTGATATTTGTATCCTTGATATGAGTGATATGAGTGATATGAATAAGATGAGTGTGATAAGTATAATAAGTGCAATAAGTGCAATGAACTTAATGAGTGAAATGTATAAGTTATGTGATTTTTACATTATTAATTATTTAAATTTATTATTTATACTAAACATACAAATTATATTAATCATACGAAATCTGCGGACCCATACGAAATCTGTGAATCAAAATGAAACAAGTGAATTAAATAAAACAAGAGAATCAGAAAAAACAAGTGAATTAAATAGAACAAGGGAATCAGACAAAACAAGAGAATTAAATAAAGTATACAAACAAATGAATTATTTAAATTATATATATTATGATAGATATATTTATTACTAGTAGAGTATGTCGGAATGATATGGAATTATATCGTCAGGATACTATACGGCGTCGGTTGCGTCCGTTGGTAAAGAAAGAAGGTGTTTTATGGGAATATATCTGAATCCGGGAAACAACGGATTTTTAAAAGCAATCCGCTCCG
>CAJUMC010000038.1:0-25544 GCA_910587085.1 uncultured Lachnospiraceae bacterium
TTATAGCACAGATTTACGGATTGTTCACAATTTATTCATTCATGCGTTTGTCGTGGCAATTCTATCTGGAACAAACACCGCTCCGGCACAGACCGTTTCCCTGCCGCTCCGTCCGCAGAGCCCCAGCCGCATGCTACTCCGCGCGCAGAGCCTCGACCGCATCCTTCTTCGACGCCATCTTGGCCGGGATATGCCCGCCGAGCACCGTCAGAACAGTGCTGATGATCACGAGAATCAGAGCGTGCTTCAGCTGAAGGTGCGATGCCCCCGTAAGTCCTGCAAACCGGTTGATAACACTGTTGATCGGGAAAGTACAGAGCCAGGCGATAAACACGCCGAGCAGTCCCGAGAATACTCCGAGTATCATTGTCTCCGCGTCAAACACGCGCGTAATGTCTTTTTTCCTCGCTCCCAGCGCCTTCAGAATACCGATCTCCTTCGTCCGCTCGATCACGCTTGTGTAAGTGATAATGCAGATCATAATCATGCTGACCACAAGAGAAATCGCAGCGAAGGCGACAAGTACAATCGTAATGCCGTCCATAATACCGCTTGTCATGCTGGACATCGTTCCTGCAAGATCCGTGTAGGTAACGACGTCTTCCTCCGCCCTTCCCTCATTGTAGGCATCCAGATAAGCAACCACCGCATCCTTTGCCTCGAAGCTGCTCGGAAAAAGCAGCACCATGTAAGGAACGGAGCTGCCGCCGAGATACGCGATAAACTGCTCCTTCTCGCCCTCGTTGAATTCCTGCATCGTCATAATATTGATATCGGAGGCCTGCTGCGCCTTCACAATGTCAGACTTGATGCCGGCATCAATAATCCGCTTGGTCAGCGCGTCGCTGTATGCGATTCCCGCCGCCAGCATCGACATGGAGGTGCCCTTTTTCGCCCGTACTATCCCTGCAATCCTGACGTCAAAGCCCGCCTCCGAACGGTACATCGCCTCATAATCCGTGCCAGGCAGAAACGTACCGTACTGTGTTGTAACATAAAAATCATTATTATCAATTACACGAAATGATGTACCGACAATTTCATCGAACAGTACCTCGGTCTGCCCCTCTTCAAGCCGGAATCCGAGCTGCTCAATCATGGATTTTTCCAGCTCGTTTCTCGTGTTGATCACAAGCACAACATCGGTTTCGGACGCCGGATAGCTGCCCGCCAGCAGCTCATAATTCTTTTCCAGGTAGCCCTCTCCTCTGAGCGAATCCGGGTAGCAGGAAAGCCCCATGCTGCTCGTCGAGGTCATGCCTGACATTTTTCCGGACATCATCGGACCTGCAAAGCTGACCGGAACATAGCCGTCCTCCGTCTTCCGCACCAGATTCATATTGGCGATGCGTACATAACCGATGCTCCCGCAGATATCCGGCGATATCTTTCCCAGATAATCCGCGAATTCTCCCTCCAGCTTGTTGGTATGCCGCTTTATGGCAGCGGAGGAATCCACAAGCTGCACGCCTTTCGTATCCGCATACTCACCCGTGCCTGTCACGCGGTCATGCCATATTTCGGATTCCTGCATGTACTCCTCCATATTGACCTCCTGCGTGGCCTGGCTGATGATCACCGGGAATTCCGCCATTGCGCCCGCCTGGAAATCGTTGATCTCGGCCTGAAAGCCGGTCGAAAGACTGAGAATCACCGCAATGCCGATAATGCCGATGCTGGAAGCAAACGCGGTCAGGAAAGTTCTCCCCTTCTTCGTGTACAGATTGTTGAATGACAGGTGCAGTGCTGTGCGCAGCTTCATGCTCGTCTTTTTCAGACGGAACTGATCCTCCTTCGGCCGCTCCGCGTGCGGATGACTGTCGTCGATGATTTTCCCGTCCGAAAAACGGATAATACGGTCGGCGTACTGATCTGCAAGCTCCGGATTATGCGTTACCATAATCACAAGCTTATCCTTCGCAACCTCCTTGATAAGATCCATAATCTGAATACTGGTTGTGCTGTCAAGCGCGCCGGTCGGCTCGTCGCAGAGCAGGATCTCCGGATCATTCGCCAGTGCGCGGGCGATGGCCACGCGCTGCATCTGCCCGCCGGAGAGCTGGTTCGGCTTTTTGTGAAGATGCTCCTTCAGCCCCACCTTCTCCAGCGCCTCGAGCGCCTTTCGGTGCTTTTCCTCGCGCGATACCCCGGAGAGAGTCATGCCGAGCTCCACGTTTGCGACAATGCTCAGATGAGCGATCAGATTATAGCTCTGAAACACAAAGCCGATCGAATTGTTCCGGTACGCATCCCAGTCACTGTCCCTGAAATCCCGGGTGCTCTTTCCCTTGATCCGGAGATCTCCGGAATCATACTGATCCAGCCCGCCGATAATGTTAAGGCAGGTTGTTTTTCCCGAACCGCTCGTTCCCAGAATGGCAACGAATTCCCGTTCCCGGAATGCCACGCTGATGCCGTCCAGCGCTTTTGTTTCAATATCCCCCACATGGTAGGTTTTCCTAATATCCTTTAATTCCAGCATGCCCACACCTCCCGCTTTCTTTAAGATCCTCGGAGCTGCCTCGCATCCGCAGATGCCGGCAGACGTTCCTGTTCCCGGAAGTACGCGCGGCACTTTCCGTATTTTCCGGTACAAAAATGCCGCACATAAACCGCACACCGGAAATGCCATTCCGGCGCGGCAGAGTATGTACCCGGCAGAACACATCGTTCGCCCGCTCTCCGGAAAACAGAGCCCTCGGACCTGAAAAACTAATAGAAATAATATGGAACGAAACTACTGGAAAGTCAATTAAAAAAGCATTAAAATTCTGTAAATATGAAACACCCCGAAACGCCGCATTCTCTCGTTGCAATTTCAGCCGGATAGTGTTATTATTTTAACAAATAAAGATCAAGCACTAACGCAAAACAATTCATGGAGGCTAACTATGAGCAAAGGATTTGATGAACTGATTTCCAAGGTCGGCGCCAAGAAGAAGGTTTCGGTCGCCGTTGCACAGGACGCGCCTGTTCTGGAAGCGGTCAAGGCCGCAAGAGAAAAAGGGATTGCGGATGCCATTCTTGTAGGCGATGCGGATAAGATCCGGGAAATCGCAGCCGAGATTCATATGGATCTCAGCGACTATGAGGTTATCGACGTCAAGGATGTGCAGGAGGCCGCTCACACTGCGGTAGGTCTTGTACATAGCGGCAAGGCGGACATGTACATGAAAGGGCTTATCGACACGAAAAGCTTTCTGAAAAGCGTACTGGATAAGGAGGTCGGGCTTCGCACCGGCAAGCCGCTCTCCCATGTTGCCGTGTTCGAGCTGAAGGGCATCGACCATCTGCTTTTCCTCTCGGATGTTGCTTTCATCCCTTACCCGACGCTGGAGGACAAAATAGCCATTATCGAGCACACCGTGCAGGTAGCCAGAGCATGCGGCATCGCCTGCCCGAAGGTTGCACCGCTCGCCGCGGTTGAAGTAGTCAACCCGAAAATGCAGGCCACGGTTGACGCTGCGGAGCTGACCCGCCTCAACCAGGAGGGCGAGATCAAAAACTGTATCGTGGACGGCCCTCTCTCCCTCGACCTCGCCATCGACGCGGAAGCGGCAAAGCACAAAGCAGCCGAGGACAGAAAAATTGTCGGCGACGCGGACGTCCTGCTCTTTCCTGACATTCACGCAGGCAATCTCGTATACAAGGCGCTCGTTCATCTTACCGAGTGCAAAAACGGCTGTCTTCTGACCGGCACGAAGGCTCCGGTTATCCTGACAAGCCGCTCCGACACCTTTGAGACCAAGGTAAATTCCATCGCTCTCGCCGCCATTGTCGCGGAGGAGCTGCAGAAAAAATCGGAAGATTGAAAGACGTTCTGCTTACATCCTGTGTGCTGCAGGCCCGCCTGAGGCACACGGCAATAAAGGAACAGGAAAATGATTTTCTTTGACACGCTTATCGACCTCGCCGCCGATTTCGCTTCAGAGGCCGCGGAGGCCGTTATCACAAAAAAAATTAAGGATCGTATCCACAGGAGGAAAAACATGTCCATCAAAAGCCTGATTATCAACCCGGGTTCCACCTCCACCAAAATCGGTGTTTTCGAGGATGAGACCCTGCTGTTTGAAGAAACACTGCGCCATCCGACGGAGGAAATCGCAAAATACGCCTCTATCGTAGACCAGAAGGATTTCCGGAAAAATATCATCATTTCCCTGCTGAAGGAAAAATCGTTCGATATCCGTTCTCTCAACGTTGTCGTAGGCCGCGGCGGCCTGCTGAAGCCGATTGTATCCGGAACCTACGCGGTCAGCGACGCGCTGCTTGACGATCTGCACAAGGGCGTGCAGGGCGAGCATGCCTCCAATCTCGGCGGCATCCTGGCAAGGGAAATCGCGGATTCGATCGGCGTTCCTTCCTACATCGTCGATCCGGTTGTGGTTGACGAGCTGATGCCTGCCGCCAGATATTCCGGTGTGCCGGAGCTTCCGCGCATCAGCATTTTTCACGCTCTGAACCAGAAGGCAGTCGCGAAGCGCTATGCAAAGGAAAGCGGACGCGCTTATGATACGCTCCGTCTGATCGTTGTTCATCTGGGCGGCGGAGTTTCGGTCGGCGCGCATGTGGGCGGCAAAGTTGTCGACGTGTTCAACGCCCTTGACGGCGATGGCGCATTTTCGCCGGAGCGCGCAGGCGCGGTTCCTTCGGGCGCACTTGTTAAAATGTGCTTTTCAGGGAAATATACCGAAAAGGAAATCTACAAAAAACTTGTCGGAAACGGCGGCTTCAACGCATATCTCGGTACAAACGACATGCGCAATGTGGAAAAAATGGTGGACGAGGGCGACGAAAAAGCAATCGCCCTGCGTGAAGCTTTCCTTCTCCAGATTTCCAAGGATATCGGCTCGATGGCCTGCGTGCTGGAGGGCCGCGTGGATCAGATTATTGTGACCGGCGGCATCGCTTATGATAAATATGTTGTGAGCGAGCTGCAGAAGCGCGCCGGTTTTATCGCTCCGTTTACCGTATATCCGGGCGAGGACGAGCTGCTCGCGCTCGCACAGGGCGGCCTCCGCGTTATGAGGGGCGAAGAAAAAGCAATGGAATATTAAAGGCTCATCGAAACAGCCGGCCGGCAGAACGCCGTCCCGCAGTGCAGATACCTGGCAGACATTTCCCCAACCGGATTGCTGCCGGCTGTACTGCGGAACGGCGTTTTTTCTTTTCTTTGCTAAAAATTTTTTAAAAGGCTGTAACCGTCCCGCCCCGGACGGTGCTTATCAGGATGCATCCCGTTGATGCGGGGGCATCGGCCAGGCACTGCATCCGGGCGTTCCAGGACAGCGGGAACTCCGCAGGCACGGGATTTTCTGCAGACGAAACGACTTCTGTAAAGGCAGTCTCTAGGGCACGGGAAAGGAGAAAAAAGGTTGGAAAGTGAAAAAATAGTGGAGCTTTACCTGCTCCGAAACGAATCAGCAATCACAGAAACCGTCCAAAAATACGGACGCCGGTTACGTGCGCTGGCATTCGGTATTACGGCGGATTGGCAGACCGCCGAGGAATGCGAGAACGATACCTATCTGGAGGCCTGGAATTCCATTCCGCCGCATGAACCCCGCAGCTATCTCTATGCCTTTCTGGCACGGATCACCCGGCATATCGCACTGAACTGCTGCCGCAGTCGAAACCGCCTGAAACGCAGCGCGCTGTTCTGCGAGCTGAGCTTTGAAATGGAGCAGTGCATCCCTTCCCCCAGCAATGCGGAATGCCGGCTCGAATCCAGGCTTTTCAGCGAAGCTGTCAACGGCTTTCTCGGAACACTCAGCGAGGAAAAGCGCAATATATTTCTACGTCGCTACTGGTATTTTGATTCCATCACTGATATTTCCATACGTTTTTCTCTTTCCCAGAGCAAGGTAAAAACCACACTCTGCCGCACCCGAAAACAGCTTCAGAAATATCTGGAAAAGGAGGGATATATCCTGTGAGAGGCACCGAATTTTTAGAAAAAATGGAGCTGGTCGATCCGGTTTATATCGAGGCCGCGGATCAATTACCGCAAAACACCCCAAGGGAAAAAAGTCGCAGAACGACCGCAGCCGCCTTGCGGCTTGCTGTCGTTCTGTGCGCTGTCTTTGCCATTGTTTTTCTTTGCCGCGCATATTTTAAAAAACCAGTCGTTCCACACAAAGACGAATTTTCCGGAAATCAAAAGCTGGCCGAGTATACCTCCATATATGACGGCACACTTCTTGCCGCCAGGCTTGCTCCTCCAGGCACCAGAATTTCTGAAATCCTGTTGAAATATGCGGAGGACGGCGATGTTTCCGAGCCATCCACCTGGAAGAGTCTTTCCGTTTCGGTAGAGTACGAGGATTCTTCAGTAAATTTATTCTGTCTGTTTGACGGCTCTGCAGAATCCGATCCCTCCTCCGAACTTCTGGAAACTCTGCAGTACGGCGATACCACGGTACGCCTGTTCCGCAGAAAATTGCCAGAAAGCTCCGAATATAAATATTTCGCCACATTCGAATTTGATGGTGTGTTTTATAAATTATCTGCTCAGAAAAACACGCCCGAGCGGCTTAAGACGCTTCTAAAGCGAATTCTCAGGGTTGATAATGGTACAGATTTCGAACAGTTATCCGATTCGGACAGTACTGGACTGCCCTCCGCTCCCGACGATACAGGCTCCGGACTGTTATCTGATTCGGACGAAACCGGTTCCGGACTGCCCTCAGTTCCTGACAGTGCAGGCTCCGGACAGCAGTCTGGGTCGGGCGGTATCGATTCCATACTGCCTGCCGCTCCGGAAGACAACGATTCCGAATACTTTTTCTTCCGGGACGATATAGAATCGAAAAATCCTTTTTTGGGTGATTACTCCAATTTCCTTGGTTTTGATAACTTTCGTATCGAAATGGAGGAGCTGTCGCCCTGGCTGTTCCTGTGGCACTATTATACTGGTACAGAGAACAACAGCCGGTGCGTCGCGGAGGCATTCAGCTCCGACAATGAGCAGCCCGACGCCTGCCTTGTCGACCTCGACAACGATGGCATTACCGAACTGATCTGCAATTGCCGATACAACGATGGAGCCGAACGCATATTTATTTACCGCAGCCGCGGCGGCATAGTTGAAGAAGGCCGCTTCGACGAGAAATATTTCCGGACGGATTTCCCGCAGATCAATACCCTCTCGGGAGCTGCCCGTATTGTTCAGAGATATGAGCCGGAAAAAGGGGTTTTTCTCCTTGCCAATTATGAGGACGGCGAAATGGTTAATATCGTTTACTTTACTGATACGCGGTTTTTCAAATTTCAGCCGTTTGCCCATGACAAAGAATAAATGTATTGCATTCCGGAGCAGAATACTATTTTCGGCTTTTGCGTATCACCGTAAGCAACGCGCGCTTTAAAGAATTCAATAAATTGCCTGCAGCTGCGCAAATCTTAAGGTTTTCTTACCCGCGCATCTGCAGGCAGGCGTTTTTCTCTCTTTACACGGCAAGCCTGCGAAACATCCGCAATGCATGCACAGCCCTCTTTCTGTCTTACATATTTTCAATATGTCCGAACAGTCTCTGGATATACTCGGCCATCTCCTCCGGAGATTCCCGTTTTTCCTTGTTGAGCCAGCGGCGGATCACGCTGTATCCGCCCCAGGTCAGAAATTCGTAAACATACCCGCCGTAATCTCCCGACTCCCGCTGCGCCGTGATATTGCTCAGGCTTTCCCGGACGGCCGGAAGATTAAGCAGCTTCTGAGGAAAAAGCGGATCGACATTGTTATTTGCCAGCAGGCGGTACACCTCGGTTTTCTGGTCAATAATCTTTAATATCTGTGCCATGCAGTTTTTCGAACCCGGGCAGATTTTTGATGACAGCTCCTCCAGCAGGCTGTTCTCGATATCCTCCAGCAGATCGTAGGGATTGCCGTAATGTTTATAAAACGTCGTCCGGTTGATCTCCGCCGCATCACAAATCTCGCGAACCGAGATTTTGTTGATATTTTTTTCTTTGAGCAGTACAATCAGCGCACTGCGAAGCAGCTGCCTGCTCAAACGTACTCTCTGATCCTCCTTCATTCCCCGCCCCCTCTCAATAAGCATCATCCGACAGGTTAACATACCATCTCAGGCGCTTTAGCCTTCCTCCTACGCCTCCTCCCGGCAAGCATCTTTTTTCTGTCCGGTTTATGATAATGAAAGAAACCGCTCCCGCTGCAGCCTTTTTGTTAATTTTTCTCTCAGCGGCATATAATTCAACACTTTTTTAATATCTGTTGCATATTCATCCGCAAGATAATCAACAGTCGGTTGTAAAATCTCATTTTGTATATTATGATGGATTATGAACATAATGTCAAGAGACTAAGGGAGCCGCTGCTCCCGGCAGGGAGGTTATATGAAAAAGCTTGCAGATTTTCTTGTGAAAAGAAGATATGTTATTCTGCCCGTATTCCTTGCTCTTGCACTCCTGTCGGCCTTTTTTATGGGAAAAGTTCATGTCAACTATGATATGACAGAATATCTCCCGGAGGATTCGGCCATGAGCCAGGGCATGAAGCTGATGGAACAGGAATTCGGCGCCGTTGGAACCGGAACGCTGCGCCTGATGTTCCGCGGCCTTGAAGAAGCGGAAAAGCCGGAAATCCGCGATTTCCTCGCTTCTCTTCCGAATGTCGGCAGTGCCGTCTGGGAGGCGGACAGCCCGGCTTACAACCGGGACGAATACACCCTCTACGTGATCACCATGCCCTTCGACAGCCGTTCGGACGAATGCACGGCTCTGTTTGACGCGGTAAAAGCGCGCTATGCCGATGATTATGAAATGTATACCGGCGGCACCATCAACGATGCCAATGTGCCGGTGCTGTCCCCGTTTATTATCGCGCTCGCATTTATATTGCTTACGATCGTACTGTTTATAATGTCAAACTCCTGGTTTGAACCTGTGATCTTTCTGGCGGATATCGCCGTCGCCATCCTGATCAACCTGGGGACAAACGCCCTGTTCCCAAGCGTTTCCGAAACGACGCATTCCATTGCAGCCGTGCTGCAGCTTGCTCTTTCCATGGATTATTCCATTATTCTTATGAACCGCTACACACAGGAAAAGGAACGCGCCGCAGACAATCCTTCCGCGATGAAAAACGCCGTTGCCAATTCATTTTCGGCCATTGCAGGAAGCTCTCTCACCACCTTTGTCGGACTGCTTGCGCTGGTATTTATGCGCTTTAGAATCGGTGCGGATCTCGGCATTGTGCTGGCAAAAAGCGTACTGATCAGCCTGATCTGCATTTTTACGGTTCTGCCTGCACTCATTCTGATGTCGGACAAAATTACCGTCCGTCTGAGAAAAAAAGCGCTGCATATTCCGATGGGCGGCTATGCGGAGCTTACCCGGCGCTTCCGTCACGTTTTCCCGGCGCTGTTTTTCCTGCTTTTTATCGGCTTCTCGCTTCTTAAGGGGAATACCAGGATCTCGTATTCGCTTGCCGCAAACAATGAGGTGGATAAAATATTTCAGCCGAGCAATTCCATAGTTCTGCTGTACCGCACGGAAGACAGCGAAGCGGTCGCCGGAATCGCAGCCGACCTTAAAAAAAACGGGAAGATCGTCAGCGTCACAGGCTATTATAACACGCTCGGCGTCAAGTATACTGCGGATGCCCTTGCACAAGCCATCAGCGGCATGGGCGCCGGGCTGTCCCTGGACGCCTCCGCCCTTCGCCTGATCTACTACGATTATCACGCCGGGCAGCCCCACGGAAAAATTCCGCTTTCCGGTCTTCTCGCGTTCCTGCGTACCATGGCGGAAAACGGGCAGCTTCTGGGCATGCTGGATGAAAACACAGCAGCGCAGCTGGATTCTCTGGCCCGGTTCACCGATCCGGCCGTAATTTCCGCGCCGATGGGCGCGCCGGAGCTTGCCGCCGCATTCGGGCTTGACAGCGGGATTGTCTCGCAGCTTATGCAGCTGTCGGGAGCAGAGACGATGAGCATGAAGGCTTTCGCGGATTTCATGGCCAGCGTCCTTGCACAGCCTGAATATGCTGCAATGCTTGACCTGTCCGCTGCACAGAAGCTGGCGGCCGCGCAGCAGCTTATGGGCATGGCGGGGGCGGAGTTATCCGCCGCAGAATTCGCCCGGGCATTCGGAGCAATGTCGGCGCAGCTGGACGAAAATACCTCGCAGCTCCTCTATCTCTGCTATTACGCGCAGAACAGCTCTGATCCGTCCTGGACCATGACGCTCCCGGAACTGCTCGGTCATATCTCGGATAATCTGATGAACGACCGCCGTTTTTCCGCCTGGCTCGGCGGCGGTGCGGCAGAAAGTATAGCCGCTGCAAAGCAGCAGCTGACCGAAGGCGCGGCGCAGCTGCAGGGAGAACATTACGGGCGGCTGATCCTAGATACCGCCTTCCCCGAGGATTCCGACGAAACCAGAGCCTTTCTTGAAGAGCTTTCCGCACGGTTACGCCGGGAGCTGACCGGAGAAAGCTATCTGATCGGCAATTCCGTTATGGGCTATGAAATGTCCATAAGCTTCCGCGGGGAAATGAATAAAATCACTGCCATTACGGCCGCTGCAATTTTCCTTGTGGTCGCCGTTACCTTCCGTTCGCTGATCATTCCGCTGATCCTTGTGCTCGTTGTACAGTGCGGCGTATTTGCGACCATGACAATCATCGGCGCAGGCGGAGGCGGGATGTATTATCTCGCTCTGCTGATTGTGCAGTGCATCCTTATGGGCGCAACGATAGATTACGGAATTCTGTTTACCACGTATTACAAATCCTGCAGGCAGACTATGGATATCCGGGAAGCGATACGCAGCGCCTACGACGGCTCCATGCACACAATCCTGACCTCCTCGCTGATCGTAATTACGGTAACGGGCATTCTGGGCTTTGTGTTTTCCAACCCGGCCATCGGCGAGATCTGCCTCACGATCGCAAAAGGGGCATTCTGCGCAACCGTGCTGATTGTCTTTATTCTGCCCGGCGTGCTGGCATACGCTGATCAGTGGATCTGCGGAAAAAAGAACGGAGCAAAGGAACGGAAATCATGAGCATAAGCAGCCTGGATTATTATCTTACCGCAGTCAATATCGCCGGGTTTGCAATTTCTGCAATAAACTCCCGTTCCGGCAGGAAGAACGGGCGGATAAGCTCGTGGGTTGCAATTTCCGCACTGCTCGGCGGCACGCCGGGGATACTGGCTGCGATTCTTGTTTTTGACCGAAAAGCCAGAAAAGAAAATATGATGGAAAGAGTTTTTGTAAGCTGCCTTTTTGTGATACAGATTATCCTGCTGTTCATGCTCAAGGGGCTGCACCGCGAGGATATTTCCTTGGATTTTATGGAATTTTTCAAGAACAGAAGGCCATTTGCAATTTATCTGGCAGCAATTAATATTGCCGCCTTTGCCTCGTTCGGCATTGACAAATTCAACGCCGCTGCAGGCCGGTTTCGAATCCGGATTTCCTTCCTGCTCGGGCTCTCCTTCGCGGGCGGTGCAGCAGGCGGACTTCTGGCAATGTATCTGTTCCGGCATAAAACGAGAAAAAATTACTTTACCGTCGGGCTCCCGCTGATGATTGTCATGCAGATCACGGTTATTTTTTATCTGATGAACCTCAAATTCGGCTGATCAGCTGCGGAGAATACAGAGCGCAGGCGGAACAGGAACTTTCCCGTCTGCTCCCGCGCTTGGAAATTGTTTCACAGACAATGCGCTGGGAGGATTATGTCAGCACTCCGAAGACCCTCTCCTGCATAGAATATAACGCCTTAATCCGCCGTGCAAAAACTCAGACGAAGGTAACCTCCTTTATGAAATTCGGCAGCGCCTGGACCAACCGCCCATGTCAATGCAAAACCGCTCAGCTGGAGGACGCGGAGCGGGGCCGGCAGCTTTTAGGAGAATTGCTTCAAAAATCCATACAACGCGTTGTGAAGGATTTTTTGGAGCGGACATATTATGAATAGTCCGCAAAAACGTGTTCTATCAGCATGGGGAAACGTTCGCCCGCAGCCTCCTACGGCATCTGCGATTTTCTTGTTATTGAACTCGCCGCTTTTGCAATAAAATATCAGCCGGCGGCAAAAGACCGTTAAGTCCTTCGCCGCCGGCTTCTCATCCCAGTAAAACAGCTTTATTTAGTAAATCAGTTTGTCCAGCTCACTTACCTGCTCCGTCTCATTGCAGTTCACATGATTCGCCTGCTTTGCGTACAGGTTGACAGCCACCTTCGACTTTGCGATCGGCTGCATTGTGCCGGCTCCGGCGATGCACCCGCCAGGGCAGGCCATACCCTCAAGCAGATAACCGTTGTATTTTCCGGCAACTGCTGCCGCGAGCAGCTTGCGGCAATCCTGAAGACTCTCGGCATTCGCCACCTTGACCTCCCGATCCGGATACTTGCTCTTGATCACATCGACTACCGACTGCGCCACGCCGCCGGCAACCGCGAAATTGCGGCCGTCTGCTGATACATTGTCCACGCCGTTCGGATCCTCTGCAACCGTCTCCAGATCAACATGCTTTGCGTCGAAAATGCCCGTCATCTCCTCGAAGGTCAGAACAAAATCGACCTCGCTGCGGACGGTGCGGCGCATTGCCTCGAGCTTCTTTGCCGCGCACGGCCCGATAAATACTACCTTGGCATCCGGGTCATTCTTTTTGATATAGCGTGCGGTCAGCGTCATCGGTGTCAGCGCCATCGAAATGCAGTTCGCATGATCCGGATAGAGCTTCTTCGCCATCATCGACCAGGCCGGACAGCAGGAGGTTGCCATAAACGGCAGCTTCTCCGGAACTTCCTGAAGGAAATCCTCCGCCTCCTGGGTTGCACAGAGATCGGCGCCGATTGCCACCTCGACAACATCGTGGAAGCCGAGCTGCTTCATCGCCGCACGGAGCTTGCCCGGCGTCACCTTCGGGCCGAACTGCCCGACAAAGGCCGGCGCAACCGCCGCGTACACTCTATCGCCGGACTGGATGGCGCGGATGGTCTGGAAAATCTGGGACTTATCCGCAATTGCGCCGAACGGGCAGTTTACAAGGCACTGTCCGCACGATACGCATTTCTCATAATCAATATCCGCCTTTCCGTTCTCGTCGGAATGGATAGCGTTCATGCCGCAGGCCGCCGCACACGGACGTTCCTGAACAATAATCGCATTGTAGGAGCAGGCAGTCGCGCAGCGCCCGCATTTAATGCATTTTTCCTGATCAATACGGGAACGGCCGTTGTAGCGATCCAGCTTGATGGCATCCTTCGGGCAGACCTCCTCGCAAGGATGCGCAAGACAGCCCTGGCAGCCCTCCGTGACGATTACGCGCTTCTCAGCGCAGCCGTTGCACGCAAATTTAATGATATTGATCAGCGGCGGCGTGTAATAGGTTTCCGGGCGATCGGCCGCCTCAATATTGTCCGACAGCGGCGCATGCTCTGCAGCGCTTCGGTTCGGGAGCCCCATCGCCAGTCTCAGCCGCTCTCCGACAATCGCGCGCTCCAGGAAAATATCGTTTCTGAAATTTCCCACCTCCCCCGGGATAATCTTGTAAGGAAGCTCCTCAATCCTTTTGTCCACCTGCCACTCCGTGTGGTACGCCATCCTTGCAACCTCACGGAAAATGCGGTGGCGGATCTCCTGAATTCTTGTCTCGACACCTCTCATACTTAACCCTCATTTCTGCGCCGCTTTCTTTGCATCGTCAGCCGGTTCCGGGCGGCGCACGGACACCGGCTGCGGTGTAAAACCGTATCTTTTTCGGCTCCGGTTAAGAACCGGAACCCCAAAGCAAACCGGAAAGCGCCAGTTATTGTTAAAAAAATAACAAACGCTGACTCATGAAAAACCGCTGTTTTTACAATACCATAAAATTCGACTTCTGTAAAGATGAGATATATAAAAAAGTTTGAAAGAAAACATCCAAATTTCTTATGGAAGCAGTATCACACGCGGGCTCGCGATATGCACGGGTATAAACATGGCAAATCATGTCTCTTCTCCCGTTCCTCACCAGTATTGTCTTCCCGCGGCCCTGGACGGCATTCCCCCATACGGAAGGCATTCCCATATATAAGTCAGTCCGCCCTCACTCCTGCCGCGTTCTCCCCCAGCTTTGCCAGGCGGCCCAAACCGTAGCGGCAGCTGCCGCTGCGGGAATAATATACAGCGCCGGCCTTCCCTGTGCGCCAAATTCATATCTGGCCTGCAGCCAGGCTGATATCTGAGCTCCCAGCGGGTTCTTAACCCCAATAAAATGCAGCGCTGCCGGGACGACAAAAAGCAGCACGGAGCATATAACAGCAGGGCGCAGTTCCCTGAACCATGAGGTCAGAGCCAGCGTACAAGCCGCAATACAGCAGAGAACAAGCAGACGCAGCAGATTCAGCATCACCAGATAGCCCGCAATCGTGCCGGTAAACGGAACCTCCCGAAACTCCGGCAAAGACCGGATCGGTGCATTCGGACACGGCAGACCGTACTGAAGCACCATTCCGGCAAACTCCAGCCCGTAAGCCGCCAGCCAGATATAAGTACAGTTCATCAGCACTGCGATCAGCTTCGCCCGAAAAAGACCCGCACGTCCTTTCCTCATGGAACGCAGCAGCGGTTCCAGCCCCCTCTGCTTTTCCAGAGGCAGGATGCCGGCCGTCAGCAGCACAACAGCGGCAGCCGAAAGCAGCGCCCGGACTCTGGACTCGTAGGCCCTCCCGCTCCAGATATCCTCTGTGTTTTCCACCGGAGAATAATACGCCTGATAACCAAACGGATTTACAACAAAAAGCTTTGTCCCGTGTTTTTCCTCATAATCAAGTAATTTCTGAATATATATTTCAAATCTCAAGGCAAGTATTTCGTTTTCCGGGGAAAGTTCCCCGTCTGCAAGCCTTTGTCTCTGCAGCTCTAAAAACGCAAGCGTTTCTTTTGTGACCTCGCCCTCAAACTCCAGACAATACCGGCGCATTGCACTGTCCTCGGCGGAATAGAATACTTCTCCGGAAGGAAGCAGCCGAAGCATGACAGCGGTAAAGATTACAAGAACAATCAGGCCCCGCCCTGAAACCATCTGCTTAAAAAGCTCTGTGCGCAGTATCCCCGCCGGCCGGAAACAGCCTGCCAGCTTTTTTTTCCAGCCGTCTGCGGCGGCAGAAAACAGGGATACACCCGAAACCGGGAATTTCCGAACATGGATGCGGATACCAATCGCGGAAGCACACAAAAACAGAATCAGCAGCCCGACATAAGCACCGGTCAGCGAGGATACCGGGGCAGCAAACAGATTCAGATTCTGATATTCCGTAAAAATCTTTGTTCCGGAAAGCAGCGGGAACAGATTAATAAATTTGAACACATTGGCGAAGCTCTGCACCGGGATAAACCGGTAAGCCAGAAATTCAAAGCCCAGCACCGCCCCTGCCGCCATGACTGCGCCGCCGGCCGAGGAAAATACGGACATTACCGCGTAAAATAAAACGCCGAACGCCGCCAGTACAGACATCTTCAGCAGAAAGCGAAGCAGAAGAAACTGTCCCGCCGTTACGGAAAGAACACATTGCCCGAATTCCGGCAGAGACTGAACCGGCGCGGAAAAAATCCCGTGCAGATGCGCGGCCTCCCCATAGATCCGGAACGAGAGCAGCAGGGTGGAACCATAGAAAGTCAGAACCAGAAAAATCCCGCCGGCCGTCAGCACTCCGATTCTTCTCAAAGCAAGGGTAACCCGCCCGGCGGCGCCGGCATGAACGATATGCCATAAGCCCTTTTTCCGCTCCCTGAAAAATTCCGCGGCAATCAGCAGAAGAACAGCAAGCACAAAATAATCCGTCCGCTCCTCCGCCAGCCACGCCGAAATTCCAAGTGCCGGCACCAGCTTCGGAACAAGCCCTGACATTTCCGCAAAATCCTTCGCTGTCCGCTGAATATTCCTTTTTGAAAACGACCCATCCGCCGCAAAACGGTCAATTTTCCCCATCCGCTCTGCATTTTCCAGGATTCTGGAAATGGTGTCCGGATAACCAGCCAGGTAAGTAATCTGCTCCAGCAAAATGCGGCTGGCCTGAACTCTGCTCCGGATTATCCTTGTATCCGGCAATGTATCCGGCAGCGCGATTCCCTTATCCGTTACATAGCTGTCATACATCAGCTCATAATAAGCCGTATTCTGCCCCTGCTTTCTGGCCTCCTCATAAGAAGCCAGAAAATGAAGCGTCTCCAGCCTTTCATTTTGCGCCGAAACCTGCGTCAAAAGTGCCCCGCACTCATCAGGCCCCACCCCGTCCGGATATGTCTCCAGGCACTGCACAAGCTGTTCCAGGTAACACTTGCCTACCTCCTGCCGGTTATCCTTCCTCTGAGCCTGCCAGAACAATATCCCGTTTGCTAAAAATAAAATACCGATCGCCGTCAGCAGCAGAGGCGAACCAAATGTCTTTTTCCATTCCATTCTTTTTACCCCGTGCATATCGCAGGTTTGCCCCGGACAAACCGCCCGTCAGTGCTCCCCGTCCCGTCCGCTCCGCTTTCAC
Organism: uncultured Lachnospiraceae bacterium; assembly: GCA_910587085.1. Lineage (GTDB taxonomy): Bacteria > Bacillota > Clostridia > Lachnospirales > Lachnospiraceae > RGIG4057. The sequence goes on from CAJUMC010000038.1 coordinate 16,501, forward strand.
AGCTTTTCCAGATAATACAGATACACATCCTCAAGCCCGATATGATCCTCCACCGGTGAAAAACCCTCCGGCAGCTTATCAGCCACGAGCCGCAGACGAAGACCGTCTTTGCAGTGGAAAATATTTCCAATTTTATACTGTTTCTGCAGCGCTGCAAGCCCCTCCCTTGTTACGGCGCCCTCTCCGACTCTGCCGGAAATTCCCGCAATCAGCGCCGCCGGAGAAGCCTTCTTCAGGAGAGTTCCCTGCTTCATCAGAAGCACTTCCGACGCAATTCCCTCGATATCGCTTACGACATGAGTTGCAAGCAGAACAATTTTATTTGCAGAAATTTCCGAAATATAGTTGCGGATACGGATTCTCTCCTCGGGATCCAGCCCTGTCGTCGGCTCATCCAGAACCAGCACCGACGGGTTTCCGAGCAGAGCCTGCGCCAGCAGCACCCGCTGCCTCATCCCTCCGGAAAAAGTACCAAGCCTGCGGTGCGATGAATCCGCAAGCCCTACCAGTTCAAGAAGCTCTCTTATTTCCTCTGCCGCTCTCTTCCGGGGCAGCCCCTTTAAGCCCGCAATATACTGCAGGAAACGGTTTGCGCTGAATTCGTCGTACATCCCCTGCTGCTGCGGCATGTAGCCGATCTCCCTTCGGAAAGCGGCTCCAAGCTTCAATATTTCCTCCCCGTTAAAATAAATGCTTCCCGAAGTCCGCCGCACATTGTCGGTCAGCAGGTTCATCAGCGTGCTTTTGCCCGCCCCGTTCGGTCCCAGGATCCCGTAGACTCCTTCCGTCAGGGTAACCGTAAAATCCTTAAGGGCATATTTCGTCTTATAACTCTTGGTCAGCCCTTCAAATCTCAATTCCACTGCCTTCCCCTTTCCCGGCCTCCGGATTTGAGGTTTCATTCCTCAAACTCAAAAAATATCCACTCCGGAGACGCTTCGCCAAGTCTGCCGGTATCCATCACGGCATAACTGTAATTTTTTTTATCCTCTTTCAAATATCTGCAGACAAGGTACGAATCAAAATTTCCTTCCACAGAAAAATGCATCGGTTCTGTTGCCGGAAAGTCCATCTGCGCAACCGGATTTCCTTCCCAGTCATAAAAACGCAGCACCACCGGATCATATTCTCGGATAATAAATCCGTCCTGATAAATTTCCATATATTCCTTCCAGCCCGGGTATTCGGCAAAGGCATAAAGACAGCGCTCCTCTTCGGTCTCCGGATTCCAGCAATAAACTCCCGTTTCTGTCTGCCAGTACCATTTCCCGTTCCTCAGGCAGGTAGCCCACTGCCAGGCCCCCTCATAAATCCGGGAGGTTTTCCCTTTCTTTGTATCAAAGCAGTATATTTCGGTCCGTATCTCCTCCCCTTCCTTATGATTCGCGGTAAAATAGACTTTGCTGCCGTTCCCGCACAGATTGCCAATCCCGAAGCCCTGGACAATCCCCGTTTCCCCGTACGGCCAGGACAGCTCGAAAACCACTTCGGATTCTCCGCTTTCTATGGAAAGTCTCATGATTTTCGCGGCCACCTCATTATTCCCGAACAGAGTATTTCCGGTATAGGCATAGCCCCGGTGCACTATGGATTCGCACATCGTTCCGGTATACTCTGCATCCGCAAACTTCCCGATTTCCTCCGAGCCGCTTCCGTCCATCCTCAGATACCGCACCTTCACGCCGTCCGATGCAATTAATCGATCCTGATAGTAACACAAGCCGGGGTTCAGCGGTATTTGTGCATTGCACTTTACATTTTTATGGTCGCAGTCCGGTTTTGCACAAAGCGGATACAAATCGCCGGTCTCAACATCTGCACAGTAAACGATCTGATGCTCCCACTCCTTTATATACAGAGTTGTTTCATCCATATCAATACCTTTCCTGGCGCTTTGATTGTCGTCAAAGCCGGGTATGTATTCTTCCCCGTACTCCTCCTTCTCTCTGCCGCACGACGCGAGCAGAAAAAGAAGCAGCAGGCAGGAAAATAAACGATGTCTGTTCATTGCTGTCCCCCTGTTTTCAGTAATTTTCTGTTAAATTTTTCAGTTTTCAGAATAATTTAATTCTATCATATCAATGAGCGAAAAGCAAGCCGGACACACCCTGCTGCCCGTGATGTCCTGCCGGTTCTCCCGTTGAAAAATATTCCATAATATGATAGGATTAAAATGCAGAAATTAATTAGAAACCATTCATCACATCCAAGGAGGATCAACCATTGAAAAACGCAAGCAGCATAGAAATCCCGTCCATCCTGAAAATAGGGAAGGGCGCGCTTGACAGCATCGGCAGCTATATGAAAGAGGCTTCCTTTCAGCAGGTTGTCATATATTTCGGAAACGGCCTGATCGACCTGTTCGGGGGGCGGGTGATGGAATCCCTGAAGCAGGCCGGTATCCATGTGCTCGAATACTGCGAAATCGACACTATCGCCATCGACGATATTATCGGCATGGCCTTTTCCCTGCCCTCTCAGACGCAGGCTGTTATTTCCATCGGCGGCGGAAAGGTAATTGATGCAGGAAAATACGCAGCCTTTCTGAAAAACCTGCCGTTTGTCAGCGTGCCGACCTCCAGCTCCAGCGACGGTTTTTCCAGCGCCAGTGCATCGCTTATTGTAGAGGGAAGGCGGACGTCCGTGCCGGCAAGACTTGCCTGCGGTATTATCGTGGACACGGAGGTAATACGCACCGCGCCGCAGAAATTCATCTATTCGGGAATCGGGGACATGGTATCCAAGATTACCGCCATCTACGACTGGGTGTTTGAGGCCGGAAAGGGCTTTTCACAGCTGAACGATTTTGCCGTGATGATTGCAAAAAAGGCAGTAAACAGCTTTGTCCGCACACCGTATCAGAGCATTCAGGACGAGCTTTTCCTGAAGGAACTGCTCGACTCGCTTGCCATGAGCGGCATCGCAAACGAAATTGCGGGAAGCAGCGCTCCGACCAGCGGCAGCGAGCATCTGATTTCGCACGCCCTCGACAAACTCCTGGAGCAGCCGCAGCTGCACGGCATACAGGTGGGCGTGGCCACCTACATTATGAGTATTGTCCATGCTCACCGGCAGAAGCGCGTCCATACCGTGCTGACGGATACGGGCTTCTGGGATCACGCCGCATCGCTCGGCATGAAAAAATCAGATTTTATCTGCGCTATCGAAATGGCTCCTTCCATCAAGCCGCACCGGCACACATATCTGCATGAGGAGGCATACCGCAAGGCCGCGAAGCGTGTTGTGGAAGAGGATTCCGTGCTTGCCCGCGTGCTTAAGTAGGATAATTCGGGCCGCATCGCCTCCATAAAAGGGATTGAACCGGGCATACATGCATGCCCGGCTCAGCCTGGATAAGTTATCAAAATTTAGATGTAAGCATTTATCGGTAATACTGCGCCTGCGCCTCGAACATCTTCGCGTAGTGTCCGTCTGCAAGTCCCGCAAGCTCCTCGTGGGTTCCTCTCTCCCGGATCTCCCCGTCCACAAACACATAGATAATGTCGCAGAACTGGCAGGAGGAAAGGCGGTGCGAAATATAGATTGCCGTCCTGCCGCCGACAAGCGAATGGAACTGGCGGTAAATTTCATACTCGGCAATCGGGTCCAGAGCCGCGGTCGGCTCGTCGAGAATCACCACCGGCGCATTCTTATACAGGGCACGGGCAATTGCCAGCTTCTGCTGCTGCCCGCCCGACATTTCACAGCCCTCGTTGTCAAAGCTCTTCATAATATAAGTATCCGCCCCGTATTTCAAATCGGAAATGGTTTTCGTCAGCCCGGTCTGCTCGATCACCTGAGCAAACCGATCCGCCGTTTCTCCGGTCACCTCTTTTTCAATAGAAGATTTTTTCTCGCCGGCAAAGTCCGTATCCCAGAAATGGAGTTTTGCTTTTTTGTATTCTTCTTCCAGTTTCTCCTCATTTTTCCGCATATCCTCCGCCTTTGCGAAGCTTTCCTCCAGCGTTACATTCTCACGCGCCGTAAATGCAAAGAGCTGAAAATCCTGAAAGACAACGGCAAGAAGCTTAACATATTCCTCATATACGATATCCCGGATATCCACGCCGTCCAGCAGGATCTCCCCCTCCGTCGGATCATAGAGCCGGCAGAGCAGCTTGATAAAGGTGGTTTTGCCCGCGCCGTTCAGCCCCACAATGGAAACATGCTCGCCCGGATGCAGAACCACGCTGATATTTTTCAGCACGGATATATTGCTGCCCGGATACGTAAAGCTGACGTTTCGGAATTCGATCGTGTGCTCCCTGTCCGTCTGCGGCAGCCTCTCTCCGTGGCGGACGGCGTTCGGGTATTCCATGAAAACAATAAACTCGTTTGCATAGCAGAGCTTTTTATACAGCTCCTGTGCCTGCCGGGTGATTCCCCAGAGACTGTTGCGCAGCGTGCTGCCCGAATTAAAGTACATCATAAAATCACCGATGGAGATCAGGCCCTTCAGAGCCTTCATGCCGATCAGCAGCATCGCCGCCGCATACCGCGCGACGCCAAGCACAGCGGAGCATTCATTGTACGGCAGACAGGAAATCCCCTGCTTTTTCCACTCTTTCACCATCTGGTTATTATAGTATCTGCCCTTTTGCTCCATCAGGGGTTCCGCGCCGTACAGCCGGATATCTTTTCCAAAACGGATATCCTGAAGCTCCCAGAAAACATAGCTGAAAATCTGATTTACCTTTGCCATCTCTCGAAACGCTTTCAGTTCAACACGGTTGGTAACTTTCGTCAGCAGCATATCAAACACGACGGAAACGGCGTAGACAACAATCAGCCACGGAACTCCCGCTGCAAGGATCGCAACGACACCGAGCAGGGTAATGAAATTTGTCACAAATCCGCCGAACGCCTCCATAATGCCTCCGATGCCGCCCGAATACCACTCTATGCCGGTTTTTGCCTTCTCCAGCTGCTCCAGAACCTTTTTGTCTTCCGTATGCTGAAAATCCATATCAATGCATTTTTCTGCAGCCAGCAGGGAAACATAGCGTTCAAATTTATCTTTGCATTTTCCCGTCTCTCTGTCCACAAAATTCTTCAGAAGATTGCAGAGCAGATTCATTCCTGCAGTCAGTGCCGTGTACAGAACAAGCCTTTCAAGCCTCTGCTCCCCCGTCAGCTCATCGAGAATACGGGCCGGAAAAATAATGTTGACAAACGGCGCGCCCGCATTAACAATGAGACTCAGAACATAGTAAACGAAATATATCGGGCTGCATTTCCAGGCATAGCCTGCAAACCGCCGTATCAGAAACAGGACGCGTATCTTCTTTTTCTTCTCAGTTCTGCTCACAATCCGCACCTTCCTCCCTGTAGTATTGCGACTGCACGTCAAACATTTCGCGGTACGCGCCGCCAGCCGCCAGCAGCGATTCGTGCGTGCCGTACTCCTTCAATTCGCCGTCTGCAAACATTGCGACATGGTCGCAGAAGCGTGTTGAGGAAAGACGGTGCGATATATAGACCGCTGTTTTTCCGCCGATCATCCGGTCAAAATTCTGATACATACGGTACTCTGCCAGCGCGTCAAGCGCGGAGGTCGGTTCATCAAGCACGACGATCGGTGCATTTTTATACAGTGCTCTTGCGAGCGCCAGCTTCTGACTCTCTCCTCCCGAAAGCTCCACGCCGTCCTCGCTGATAATCTTCAGCAGATCTGTTTTAACACCTTTCGGCAGACTGTCAATCTTCTCTCCCAGTCCTGCCTCCCGCAAATACTGCTCGGCAAGCACCGTGTCGGTCTCCTGAGCAACCCTCATGGAAACGTTCTCATCCATCGGGAATGCAAACAGCTCCACATTCTGAAAAACCGGAGCAAAAAGCTCGTAATATTCACGCTTGTCAAAGAGGCGGATATCCGTACCGTTCAGCAGAATGCGGCCTTCCGTCGGCATATACAGGCCGCACAGAAGCTTGATAAAAGTCGATTTCCCCGCACCGTTCAGGCCGACGACGGCAAGCCGCTCGCCGGGCGTCAGCGTCAGATTCAGATTTTTCAGAGCATACCGCTCCGACTCCGGATAGCGGAAGGAAACATTTTCGAAGATAAACTCATAACGCTTCTGCCCGGAAAGCCGCGGCAGCGTTTCTCCCTTTGCCGCCGGCCCCTCCTGCTTTCTCGAATCTTCCTGCTTTCCGCGCTCCGGATAATCCAGGAACGTACGGAAGTCATTCACCTCGCGCGAGCTCATCTTCAGATCGGTCAGGTTATTAAAGACATCGAACATTACCCCGAAAAAGGTTGTCACCGCGCCGAAATACAGCATGAAATCCGCAAGCGGCAGCCCGGTTTTGAGTACACGCCAGATCAGATATGCGTAAACTGCCGCTTCCTGCACCAATATCAGCAGGCTGTTGCGCACGGCGCAGGTAAACCAACGGTTTTTCGACTCTATCATCCGCTTATGGACAAAACGGTGCAGGCCTGCGTATTTCCCGAGCAGCCAGCGCTTCATCGAAAACAGGCGGATATCCTTTCCAAAAACGAAATTTGTCATTGTCTGCTGCATATACCAGGTTTTCCGCCAGTACGGCGCAAGTTCATCCCAGGTTTTCTTGTCGCGCTTCTTTGCATAATCCATATTAAAATAAATCAGTACGCCGAGTCCGAGCAGCATCACCACAATCCACGGAGACAGACGGCTGACAATGAGAATTGCCGTCATACTGCTGGCCAGCATTCCCAGCATCTTAAGAAACGCACGCATCATTCCTTCGACGCCATTCGTATTCCCGCCCGTCGCGCGCATCGCCTTCTGGCAGACCTCCATCACTTTGGCGGATTCTATGTATTCATAATCCATATACAGCACTTTGCGGATACGCAGCATCATAAACTGTATGCGCGCGTCGATCAATCTCCACCACACATTTGCATTACAGAACGTCCGGATCCCGTCCGATATAACCCATACAACAAAAAACACAAGTACGATCCGCAGAAGCGCTTCCGTCCCCGCACCATCCGTTACGCAAGCCATCACCGCGCTCAGTGCAAAGGTCGGCAGATAGGCTCCCGCCACGCTGGTAATCACATCGAACAGCATAAAACCAATAAGCGGCTTCTGAAACCCGAAGGTTCCCTTCATAATGTATGCCATATTGGCCGGCACCGAATATTCTTTCTGGTTCGGGTCCTTATTCTCCTGAGTTTCCTTCTGCGCCCTGTTCCGCTTCAGACGCTTTTCACTTTCTTTTTTCTTTTTCTCCATCCCTATCCTCCTGCGTTGATATTCTGTTACCGAATATATTATACAACAATATATAGTGATTGCAATATACTAATCTTCACTTATTCATGTATTCTATATTGATGAATACCGCATTCTTTTCATTAACACCGATGGTTACTCCTAAACAATCCGCTGCCACATCCTCTCTACTGCCGGCGGCATATCCACATCCCCAAAACCGCCGGCCGGTTCCCGCTCCGCCGGAACAGTTCTAATAAATATTTATATTAAAATATACATTCGCCACTGCATTCCTGCACGGTTATCTTTCTCCCCTTCTCTTCGGCAAAGCCAGTGTAGCACATACTGAAACCAAAATTCAATGGAATAAAGCTTTAGAAATTATCAACCTCCGGTTAATGCCGGAACGGAAACGGGCGTCCGGAAGCGCTATCTCTTTTCCTATTTTCCGCTTTTTCTCACTTACTGCTTCGGAAAAACGGAGTTTGCCGGTTTTGTATTCCGATATTCATATTTTTCGACTGTTTCAGCAGAACATACGAAAAGGTCAGAAACGATACCAGATTGCAGCCCAGCTGATACTGATATATTTTTTCGTTTTCTTTTTCCCTCTTCAGTTCCGCCTCGGAAATAAACCGGAAATGCAGCAGTCCGGCAATAATCTCCTCCGCCTCCGGCCCGCTGATTGCCAGTTCTTCGATAAGCGTATCGCCGTCGATAAACATGCCGGGGTGCTGCTGCGCAAGAAAGATCAGCACTCGAAGAACCTTGGGCCGGCCGAGGAAACGGAACATCTCCTCAAAAGCCGGATCGAACAGGGGGCAAGCCGGATCGCCGCAATCGTAATCCGGCTGGGGCATCAGAAGAAAATAGCGCAGCGGTTCGTTCAGCTTTGCCTGAAGGAAACCTCCTGCATCCGAAATCTGCGTATATGCATCCCACATCCCGCTTCCCTCGATGGTCATCCGCGAAACTTCGCTGCTGTTGCTGCAGCGGGCATAGACACAGGCCAGCAGATGACAGATCCGCCATGCGGCCTGCATTCTTCTTTTTTCGCCTTCAGCGCTGTCAGGAATAAGCCCGTTTTCATCCTGCTCCGCCCGGTCAAGCTCCTCAGAAAGCAGCTGATCCAGAGCCGGCCTTCCTCCTCCCCTCCCGAACAGCTCGTCGATCGACACGCCAAGCACATCCGCAATCACAGGCAGCAGCGCCGCATCCGGCAGGCTTCCCAGCTCCCATTTTGACACGGCCTGTGCCGATACCCCCACCGATTCTGCCAGCTCCTCCTGCGTCAGTCCCTTCTCCTTCCGAAGCTTTTTCAGATTATCCTTAAATCCGTTTCCCATAAAGTTCTTTCCTCCTTATACCCATGCACAGCGCAGGCCTGCCCGCGACACGGCATCCATAAAATGTTTGATGATGAAACTTCCGGCACCGAAAAGCAGGTTCCGGTGCCGCAAATATTGAACGTAATCAGGATATCACAAACTTCGGTTGTGCACAATCACGGCTCTCTCTTCCGATTCAACTCCGGGTTGATTTATACAATTAAACTCACGGCTGCGCAGACTTGCAAATTCGGAAAACCGTACGTTGGTATTGGTTATCCGATAATTTTTCTGGCAAGCTTTGCTATGTCCGTTTCCTCCATAAACGGAAATAACGGCTTGATCTGCTCTATGCCTCCGCGTTCAAAATATTCATTGGCAAGCTCGCCTATTCTGTCCTCTGACATAAACGGCAGCATCGGCTGGATCGCCTGGATTCCGTTCCTTTCACACCCCTTTTCGGCCAGCTCATCCACCTTATCCTCCGTCATAAACGGCAGCAGCGGCT
>CAJUMC010000038.1:25644-30069 GCA_910587085.1 uncultured Lachnospiraceae bacterium
CTTTTCGGCCAGCTCATCCACCTTATCCTCCGTCATAAACGGCAGCAGCGGCTGGATCGCCTGGATTCCGTTCTTTTCACACCCCTTTTCGGCCAGCTCATCCACCTTATCCTTCGTCATAAACGGCAGCAGCGGCTGGATCGCCTGGATTCCGTTCTTTTCACACCTCTTTTCGGCCAGCTCATCCACCTTATCCTCCGTCATAAACGGCAGCAGCGGCTGGATCGCCTGGATTCCGTTCTTTTCACACCCCTTTTCGGCCAGCTCATCCACCTTTTCCTTCGTCATAAACGGCAGCAGCGGTTTAATTCCCTCTGCTCCTTCTCTTGCGTACTCTTTCTCCGCCAGCTGATCCACATCATCCTGCGCCAGAAACGGCAGCAGAGGAACTATTTTTTCCATATTGCTTATTTCCTTTTTTTCAAAAATTTCCTTTACCTGCGTCGGTTTCAGCAGCGGTGCCGCCGACTGAAGCTCCTCCGGCGAAACCTCATTCCTTTCCATATAATCACCGAGTCCGCCCTCCGCCGCGCGGAGAACCAGCTCCGACCGTTCCCCCAGCAGCTTGTCGATCGTAGTATCAAAGATCGACGCCAACTCCGGGAGCTTCATAATATCCGGCATGGAACTTCCTCTTTCCCAGTTGGAAACTGCCTGATAGCGGACTCCAAGCCGATCCGCCAGTTCCAGCTGCGTCATATCGGCCTTTTTCCGCAGTTCTGCAATTCTTCTGCCGATTTCATTCATGTTAAACATACGTTTTCCTCCCTGCTTCTTCAGAATTTCCGCATTTTCTGTCTGCCTGTAAACAGTATAATCTGCTGTCGGCCCCATTTGGAAAAATGCAGTTTATGCTTCGAAAATTCCCGTCTCCGGTTTTATCTCCGCACTACCGTTATAAAGGTTTCTGCTCCAAAAAGCTATCAATTTCTCCTTGAGCTGCAAAATACACAGCGCATCCGGAACTCAAGCAGCTATTGTACAAAAAATGTGATCTGCCGTCTGTGCCGGGAGGATGGAAATTCCGCCGGATGCAATAACTATTTATCCCAGAAGCCCGGCAATTCCTTTCACCAAGCGCGGGCGGCAGCCGAACTGCTTGTGTTTCCTCCCGCCGGATGCTATAATTGCATTAAGAATAAATCCGGCTTCATCACCCGCACAGTGCGGCACGGCCGCTTCGCCTTTTCAGCCGAACACGCCGCCGGGAACGGGCATTTCGAAACCGGAAATCAGGAAAATCGAGGAAAATAGAATGCGTAAAAATCCGCTTGCCGCACCCGTAATTAAATGGTTCGGCGGAAAACAGACGCCGCCGGAGGAACTCTCCCCGCTGTTTCCGAAACGGATCACCTCCTACTGCGAACCATTTCTCGGCAACGGGGCTGTTCTGTTCTGGCTTCAGCCTGCTTCCGCCTGCCTCTGCGACATCAATCCCGGGCTGATCGAAATGTACGAGACCGTCCGCGATCAGGCAGAGGAGCTTATCGCCGCCCTGGAACGGCACCCGAATCTGGAAAACCACTACCGCCTTGTCCGAAACTGGGATCGGGACAAAAGACAGTACGGAAAGCTGAGCTGCGTACAGCGGGCGGCACGAATGATCTATCTGAGCCGTACCTGCTACAACGGCCTTTACCGAGTCAATGCAGCGGGCGAATTTGATACTCCGTTCGGGCATTACCGGCGCGTCGTTATCGCGGATGCACCCGCGCTGCGCGCAGTCAGCGCCTATCTGAGTCAGGCGGAGATCACCTTCTTCACTGGCGACTACACCAAAGCGCTGACGGGGCTTTCCAGAAATGCATTTGTCTATTTCGACCCGCCGTACGACACAGGAGCCGCCGGTTCCAGAAACGGGCAGAGCTTCGACCGCTCCGAGCATATCCGCCTGCGCCGGTCCTGCGATGAGCTGAACCGGCGGGGCATCCGTTTTATGCTCTCCGGAACGGCGACGGATTTTATGATAAAGCAGTATGCCGGCTACAATATTACGCCGCTGAAAGCAAAGCGTCCGCGGGCCGCCGGCACAACGGTACACGGAGCGCCCCCGGAAATCATTATCCGGAATTACGGATGAATATGTGCCTGGATGGCAGGTTTCTGCCGGCTGTATTCCCTCATTCCGGCCTTCTCCGCCGCGGATGCGGGAATACAGCTGCTTCTTTCCTGTCCGCGCGGCAGCTTCCTTCTCTGCCGTCCGCCGCTGCAGGACTTCACGGTCAGCCCGGCGAGCTCGTGTAAAGAAGCATACGGCTGACCGCAGAACGACACAAACCGCATTTACACAGTCAGCTCGCTCATAACCACATTTTTCAGACGCCGTACAAGCTCGCCCGCTCTGCCGATGCCGATCTGCTGTACACCGAACAGCAGAGTGATCCCGTGGGCCGGCTCATTGGAGAAAAATGTTCCGAGCCAGCCGTCCCACCCATACTCTCCCTTTGAGGAAAAAATACAGGTTTCGGCCTCGTTTTCACAGACGCGCATCAGGCTTCCGTAGGTATAGCCGCCCATCCAGTCCCAGCCCTGCTTCAGCTGCGGCTTCTGCGAAGCCTTCAGCCCGCCGCGGATCATATATTTCACCGCCTGAGCGGGCATAATCCTTCTGCCCCGGAATTCTCCCGCATCCAGCAGCATCTGCGCAAAATGGGAATAATCATCGAGTGTGGAACAGAGTCCCGCCCCGCCCGACTCAAAGGCCGGCGGCACATCGCGCAGATAGCGCAGGCCCAGATGCTCGGTTTTCAGCTCGTACAGCCCCTGCTCCGAATAATCATATACCTTCGCAAGCCTTCCGGCCTTTTCTTTCGGAACATAAAAATCCGTGTCCGCCATCTCCAGAGGCTCAAAAAACCGCCGTTTCAGAAATTCACCGAAGCTCTGCCCGGAAACCCGTTCCACCAGCGCTCCAAGGATATCCGCGGAGGTTCCATACATAAAATTCTCGCCCGGCTCAAAGCAGAGATCGTTTTTCGCCGTCATTTCGGAAAACTCCGCTGTCGTAACCGGTCTGTCCGTATAGAGCCGTCCGGCAATCTGTGCAAAAACCGCTCCGGCCTGCCTGCCCCCGGCCGTCTCCTCATTGGGATAGGCCAGCCCGGAGGTCATATTGAGCAGATCCCTCACCGTAATATGCCTTGCCGCCGGCACTCTTCTGCCGTTAACGCTGACAAACGGATTGCGGAATTCGGGAAGATATTCCCCGAGATCCGCCGAAATGTCAAACTTTCCCTCGGCAGCGCATAGAATTGCCGCCGCTGCTGTAATCGGCTTCGTCATCGAATAAAGCCGGAAAATCGTATCGCGTCTGACCGGAACTCTGTTTTCCAGATCCCGGAAGCCGTATTCACAGTACGCTTCCTCCTTTCCGTTTCTGCGGACAAGCAGGTTTGCGCCCGAAGCGCTCCCGCTGTCGATGGACTCCTTCATTACCTCATAAAGCTTATCCCGCAATTCCATTTTAAAACCTCCTTATCTGCCGGATACCCTGTATGCCCTGCCCGCACCATGCCGCACGGGCACCGGCATCCGCCGGCAAAACCTGTGTCACGTAAGGGAAATCTCTCCTCTGCCGCCGCCCGGCAGCGCACGGCCCCCGCCGGCCCTGCCTGCCCTGATTATAGCATTACGCCGTCAGAACTGCACGATTTTTTTCGATAATTCCGGCACACTCCGGATTCCCAAAATCGGAAGCCGCAAAAATCAAAAGAAAATCAGGAAGCTCAGAAACAAATCAGAAAATTTAAAGTAGATCCGTAAAAACCGGGATATTCACAGTCGTTGTATAACCTCAAAGACGCGGCAAATATGCTGAATTTCCTGCAAGCCAACAACATCATGGATATGACGGGGCTTGATGAAAAATTCAAGACTATGATAGGGGAACAACTGGATATTCAAGGGAAACTGAAACCCGTTGAACGGCGGTTAGGAACTCTGAAAAAGCACTTAGAGCAAGCCGACATTTATTTCAAGTGTAAGGGAAAGAAGCCGCTGACCGAAGCCGAGCAAATCCTATTCACAACGGCGAAAGATTATCTCAAAGGCGTGATGAACGGCAAGACCACAATCCCGACAAAGGCATGGAAAGAAGAATACACCAAGCTGACCGCCGAGAGGAAAACACTCAATCAGCGGTATCTTGCGGCAGGAACAGCAACCCCACAGGGCGCAGGATATGGAGTATTAAAAACGAGAACGGACAGGGCGGCAGATAGTCAATGCTTATCTCCTCCGCCCTGTTTTGGAGTTTTGTTAGAACGATAAACAGGAAGTTTCTTCTCTATTAGCGGTTATATTTTACTCCTGCATAAATCAGCAATGCCAATCCCACAACAAATCCCAATGCTAAAGCGATAATACTTAACGCTGAATCTGTTATACCGATTATTATAGCAGTCACCAAAAGACCAATTCCAATAA
>CAJUMC010000039.1 GCA_910587085.1 uncultured Lachnospiraceae bacterium
TCAGCGGGTCGTAATATCTTCCCGCATAAGTATCCTCCGTAATAAACCGTCCGGTCGTGCTGTCATAGTAGCGCGCGTTCAGGTAGTACAGCCCCGTCTCAAAGTCATACTGGTATCCGGCATAAAGAATGCTGTTGTCCACATCCCCGGTCTGGGAAACCAGCGTGCCGAACGCATCGTAGCCGTAGGTTCCCGCCGGCTCCCCGGTTGCCGTGTCCAGCAGCATCACCACATCGCCGTGGGCATTGTACAGGTAAGAATAACTCTGCCCGCCCGTGCTCCGGCGGACCAGGTTCAGCCCGTAAATGTTATGTGCGGTAATGCTGCCGGCTCCGTCCGCCTCATATACGACATGACTGCCCTCGTAGAAGTACCGGGTTTCCCGCAGGCCGGCTTTCTCCCGGAAAACTTCATCCTGGATCGCTTCGTCCCAGACAGATATGTCCATAACAGCTTCGTCCCGGACAGCGTCCGTGACAGCGATATCCGTAACAACTTTCCGGACACGGTAATCCTCGGCATTGTAAGCATACTCTGCCAGTATACTGCCGTTGTCACAGCAGATCAGACGGTTGAAGCTGTCATACGTGTATGTAACCGCAGCGGCTGTAATCGCGCTGCCGGTCAGTGTGCCCGGCGTCACGGCGCTTCCCGTCAGCGTACCTGCAGCCCCCGGCTGGAAAGCCGGCAGCGGCACGGCAACGGCCGCTTCCTCCCCGGCCGGCCCGTTTTCTGCTGACTGCAGCACGATTCTTGCGGCAGCGGCCAGCAGAAGACTGCCGGCTGCATTTACAGCCGCCGCATCTTTTGTGCCGCTTTCCTGCCCGCATGCGGTAACGGCCGCCCCGGTCAGCGTCCCCGGTCTTTTTGTTCCTGCCTCATCCTCCGGCTTTTCCGTTTCGGGCGTGTCCCAAAAATCCCCGGTTCCCTCTGCTGCCCCGGAACCTCCGTTTTCCGCCGCCTCCCCCGGCGTTGTCTCCTGCTGCAGCAGGTTCCCGTTCCTGTCATACGCATAACTGGTCACGGTTCCATCGCTTCCGCGCTCCGCCAGCAGACGGTTCGAGCTGTCGTACTCATAAACTGTCATACTCCGGCTGCCGTCCGGGAAGAGAATCTCCTTCGACGCCCGGTTGCCCGCCGCGTCGTAAGTATAGCCCGTCACCTTCCCGTCCGGTTCTACAGCTGTAGACAGCCGGCTGTCCGCATCGTAGGTATAGGAGGTTGTTCCGCGCGCGCTTGTCTCCTGCAGCAGGTTGCCGGCAGCGTCGTACTGATATTCGTAGCGATCCAGCACGTTCCCCGTGCGGTCGGTATGTGTCAGCAGAACCACCTGGGATGCCGCGTTGCAGACATAATCCTCCCGCGTTCCGTCGGCGTAGACGGTGGCCTGGCGGCTTCCGTTGGCGTTGTAGAGATAATGCACCATCTCCGCGCCGTCCGCGGATACGCCGACAATGCGCCCGACCTCATCATATACGGTCTCCGTCACGCGGCCGTCCGGCGCAATGGAACGCTCGCAGACGCGGCCGTCCCCGGCCGGGATATCATACTGATAATGCACGGTTCCGATGCCGGATACGGTTTTGGTCAATACCCTGCCTTCCGCATCATAGGTGCGCCGGATAACCTCCGTCTCCTCCGGTAAAGCTTCGGTACTGCTGTTTACCAATTTTGTGCCAAAGTTCAATATCTCTGCATTATCTGCTGTATTCTGTGTACTAAATACCGTACTTATTGCGCTGCCTGCTCCCCCGCTTTCCGCCGCAAGCAGTTCCCCCAGAACATTATATGTATACCGCTTCCCGTCGTTTCCTGCCTGCTCGGATTTCAGCCGCCCCAGGCCGTCATACTGATAAACGGTTTTTGTGCCGTTCCGGTCTGTCCGGACGGCAGGGTTCCCGTCCGCCGTATACACGCAGGTTTCCCGCGGCGCCGTCCAATCCTCCGCGCCGCGCTTTCCGGTATCCTGCCGGGAAATCAGCAGGCTGCGCGCATTGTAGGCAAACCGGACGCGGTTTCCTGCGCCGTCCTCCTGCAGAATCCGGTTGCCCGCACCGTCGTAGGCGTAGGTGCTCACGCTGCCGGACGGGGTGGTTGCCGTAACCAGCCGGCCGCGTGCGTCGTAGGTGTAGGCGGTGGTATTGCCGAGCGGGTCGGTAACGGAAGTCAGGCGGCCGCAGGCATCCCAGGTATTTGTTGTTGCATTTCCGAGCGGATCGGTGGTCGAAATCAGGTTGCCGTCCGCATCGTATGTATAGAGGGTTCGGTTTCCGAGCGCATCCTCCGCGCAGATTTGCCGTCCGTCCGCATCGTATGCGCTGCGCAGAATCAGATTTCCAAGCGCGTCGTACTGTTCCGTCAGCCTCCCGCGGCTGTCGTATACGGAGGTGGTGGTATTGCCGAGGAAATCCGTTGCGGAGGTACAGTTCCCGGCAGCGTCATAGGTATAGGAGACGGTTTTCGGCACATCGTCGGAACCGGAGGCATAAAACGTCTCTTTCACCACCCGGCCGAGCGCGTCATACTCATAAACCGTCCGGTTTCCTGCAGCGTCCGTCTCCTCTGTCCGGTTTCCTGCCAGGTCATAGCGGTATGCCGCGGTGATCCGCTCGCCGGTTTCACGATCCACCGCCGTTTCCCGCAGCAGATTTCCGCGGGAATCATAAGCGTATTCCAGACGGCTGCCCGCGGAATCCCAGGCCAGCACGAGATTTCCGGCGCGGTCGTACTGTGCCAGGGAAATCAGCTCCGGTATGGTTTCGTCGCCCGGCTGCACCTTTCGCGCCGCGAAGCCGAAGGCATTGTACATGTATTCTGTGGCAGTTCCGTTTCCGTCCGTGTCCGCGGCGCTTCGGCCGAGACTGTCGTAAACATGCGCCTCCAGCAGTCCCAGGCTGTCCTGCACGGAGAGCAGCCGGCCCGCGGCGTCATAAGTATACAGAGCATCCTGTCCGCACCCGTGCAGCTCCGTTACATTGCCGAAAATATCGTAGAGATAGCGCACCGCTTCCCCGGCCGGCTTCTGCTGCTCGCCGGCGGACAGCTCCGAGGCAAGCTTTCCGTTTGGATGCCAGGTATAAACAGGCCCGTTTCCGGCGGCATCCGCAAGCTTTTCAATCGAGCCGTCCGCGCGGTATCCGCAAGTCTGAGTTATGACGCGGACAAGCCCGGCCGCCTTCCCGGCATTTCCCGGAGCCCGGTTCTGCTCTTCCGCTCCATCGCAGACATACTCTGCTGTTTCACACAGCCTTCCTGCCCCGTCGTAGACATACTCCGTCCGCGGCAGTTCGCGGAGCGGACGGCCCGGCTCGTAATTATTTCGTTTGACCTCCGCCGTTTTCCGGTCGCAGTAATCGTACTCATACAGCTCCGTATTGCCGAGCGCATCGGTCGCCCGGAGCAGGTTGCCGCGGCCGTCGTACTCGTAGACGGTTGCCGCGCCGCGCTCGTCCGTCGCCTTCACCACACGGCCCATGCAGTCGTATTCCGCTGTGACCACGGCCGTGCCCAGCAGCCTGCCGTCCTCTCCGTACACCGGTTCTTCCGTGGAAAGCAGATTGCCGGCGGCGTCGTAAATATATGTTTTTGTTACGCCGTCCGGTGAGGTTTCCGCAATTAGACGGCCTTCCCGATCATACCGGAAGGTGGTCGTCAGCGCAGTAACCCCGTTGTCCGCAAAATCGTTCCCCGCCAGATCCCCGTTCCGGATATAGACCGTCTGGGACAGCGGATTTCCGCGGAAATCGCAGACGGCTTCCGTTACGATGGCGGTATTTTCGCCGACCGTTCCGTCGCCGGTCTGAACGCGCGTTACATTTCCGTCCGCGTCGTAGGAATAATAGCGGTTCAGCCCGGAAGGATCGGTCTCCTGCACCAGCAGGCCGTTTTCATAGCGGCGGGCTGTTACAGCCGCCTGCGGCTGCCCCGTCCTTCCTGCTTCCTGCAGCCCGACGGCCCGCACCTCCGTCTGCAGCAGCTCGCCCGTGCGGCTGTAAGTGTTCGTTGTCCGGATACGGCTTTCACCGCCGTCCTCCGCAAGAAACGGCTCCTCGGTTACGGTTACATTGCCCAGAACATCATAAGCATAACTGGTCGTATGCCCGTTTTCCGTTACGGTTTTCTTTTTCCCGTCCGGATAATACTCGTACGTGCAGAGCGAAACCTTCTCCCCGCCGCACAGAATATACTCCTCCCGAACCCGGCCGCGGCTGTCGCAGATCGACTCCTCCGTAATCCGGTTCTGTCCGGCCGCATCGCTGCAGCGGATTGTTGTGGTTTTGCTTTCGCCGCCGTCCAGCGCGGTGTAGGATATTTCCTTTCGCAGGACGGCCTGCGCGCTGCCGGCCTCCTTCCACCATACCTTTACAAGACGATCCCGGCTGTCGTACTCATAGCTCGCCGTGCTTCCGTCCGGCTGCGTCTCCGAGCGGAGATTCCCGCAGCTGTCATAAGCGTATTCCGTGCGGTTTCCGAGTACGTCGGTCATGCTCTCCAGACACCCGCCCGCGTTGTAGACATAGCGGACACCCTCGCTGCCCGAATAATAATTGCCGAAATCGCTGCTTTCCTGGTAAAGCTCCTGCGGCACGGTCTTTACCAGATGCCCGGCCTTATCGTACTCTGTTACGGCGCAGCCGCCGTCCGGATAATATTCCCGCGAGGCAAAACCGTTCGCCGTATAGCTCCAGGCGTAGCGGTTCCCTGCCGGCGACGTTTCTGTCAGCTTGTTTCCGAGCGCATCGCAGGTGAAGCGGATCACGCGGCCGCCGGCGTCCGTGCTGCTCTCCGTATTGCCGTACCGGTCGTAGGTATATTCAGTTCTTCTGCCCTCCGCGTCAACGGCACACTTAATCAGACCGGAAAGCCGGCAGCCGAACTGCTGCTCCGCCTCCTGGCCGGTATAATACTCAAATTCCTCAACAATATAGTCCCTGTCGGAACAATCCAGCTCCGCAAGCAGGGCTTGATCGACGGCCCCGCCGTCCGTCCGTTTTATGTTTTTTAACAGGCGGGCTCCGTCGCTGCTGTAAAAGTGGTAGGTGTGAACGCCGTTTTCATCCGTCTCCAGAATGCAGTTGTTCCATTTATCGTAGGCCCGGCGCACCTCGCTGCCGTCACAGTACCGAATCCGCGTAATATTCCCGGCTTCATCCCTCTCATACTGCGTCCGGTTGCCGTATTCGTCGGTTTCCGACCGGACATCCGCGTAATGGCAGCCTTCCTCATTCTCGAAATATTCCGTCCGCGTCATGCTTCCGTCCGGATTCTGAACATCCGTAATGTACATGTCGCTGTTGTACCAGTACGTCCATTTCCGGCCGGTTCCGTCCGTGATTTCCGTTTTGTTTTCGTCCGGATAATAAGTGTAGGTCTTTATCCCGCCGTAGGAATCCACACATTTCGTTACGGTAAGCCCGGCGGCCTCGTCCTTCTGCTCGTCGGCCGTATAGGCAAAGTCCTGGATGATATTTCCGTTCGGGTCTATGATGCGGGAAAGACAGCCGCTGCCGTCGTACTCGTAAGTCGTTACGCCGCCCAGCAGGTTGGTTGCGTAGATCAGCAGCCCCTGCCCGCTGTAGGCGTAGCTTACGCTGTTATCCATCGGATCGGTGATTTTCACGATGCGCCCGGCCTCGTCCGTATCCAGCCGGTATACCCGGCCGGCCGGATCGGTAAGGCTGGAGATCCGCCCGTCCGTATAGCCGGTTACGGTACGGTTGTCATGCCGGTCGGCAATATATGCGAGCCTTCCGTCCACGCCGAAGCCATATTTTACCTGATCCGGCTGGGTAAGCACAAAACCGCCGTCCGCGCCGCGCTCCAGGCGGGAACGGCTGCCCTCGCCGGTGTAGCCGCCGTCGTTCAGCAGGAATACATGCGCGCTGCCATTCGGCAGGTACACAATGGCTCCGTCGTCATAAACCTCGCAGCGCCCCTCAAAGCCGAAGCTCCAGCCGCGGCCCATCGCCGCCGCTGTCGTATTCTGGGAATTGTAGGTGCGCGTCATATTGTGGCTCAGCCCCGGAATATTCATTACCATATCCGTGACCGAGAACGAAACGTTGCCGCTCGCCGGGCTGACGCCTTCCTGTCCGAAATGCATGGCGGCCCGGTCTGCCCGGACATTGCCTGCCGCCTCTATATAGTATGCGTAAAGGGTGTGGTCGCCGGCAGTGGCTACGATTGTTTCCGGAGTGACCCTGTTGCGGCCTGCCGTATCAAGATACCAGGACACAAAGGTATAACCCTCATACTCCGCCGCCGGAAGCTCCCCGTAGGCTTCTCCAAAGATTACCTCCTTTGCCGGAACCGGGCAGCTGCCGCCCATGGCATCAAAGGCAACCGTGCAGCACTCCGCCTGCCAGTGCGCGTACAGAGTTATTTCCAGCGGTGCGCCGTCCGGCAGGGAAACGGCATCCTCTGCCTTAATCCTGCTGCCGCCGGCCGCCTCCGTGTACCAGCCGAGGAATTCATAGCCCTCGCGCACGGCCTTCGGCAGCAAGCCCCAGGTTCCCTCCGCCGGCACGTTTTTCTCCGGAAATTCGGCTGTACCTCCGGCTGCATCAAACAGAACAAGCACATTCCCGCTCTCCCAGCGGGCGTAGAGCGTGTGCGGTTCCGCATTCCATACCGCCGTATCCTCCGTGATCCGCTCGCCGCCCTCCGGCGCGGTATACCAGCCCGCAAATTCGAAGCCGTCCCGCCGCGCGGCCGGAAGCGCCCCGTAAGGCTGCTCGTAGACCGCCTGCTTTGCAGCCGCGGTGCAGCTGCCGCCCTGCGCATCAAAGGAAACTTCCACGCGCTGCGGTGTCCAGTGCGCGTACAGAGTCTGCAGCCCGGTTATGTAGACGGTGCTTTCGGCCGTGATCCGGCTGCCGCCATCCGGCTCGGTGTACCAGCCTTCAAAGCGGTAATGCGCGAGCACGGGCGTTGGCAGTTCTCCGTAGTTTGCGCCGTACTCCGCCGTTTTTTCTGCTGCTTCCGCGGCTTCCAGATTGCCGCCTTCCGCAAAAAACCGGATCACCGGCCGCTGCCTGTCCCAGTGCGCGTGCAGCGTCCTGTCGCTGCCGTCTGCGACGTGCGATGTCCCGGAAATCTCGATGCCTTCCTCCGGTTCGGTGTACCAGCCCGCAAAGATCCAGCCTTCTCTTTCCGCCCCCGGCAGTGTTCCGTAAAAGCTTCCCGGAGAAACCGTTTTCTGGTAAAATTCAGGAGTTCCGCCCGTCGCATCAAAGCTCAGGATGCCTGCTGCCTTCTGCCAGTGCGCGTACAGCACGGAATCCGAGGGAAGGTCGTATACTGTCCGATCCGTTACCCGTTCTCCGCCCTCCCGTGCCGTATACCAGCCGAGGAAGACGCAGTTCTCCCGTTCTGCCTCCGGCAGGCTGCCGTACGCTTTGTCAAATACAACGGTCTTTTCGCTCCGTCCGGCGGTTCCCCCGTTCGCGTCAAAGCTGACCGTATATTCCTGCGCCGTCCAGCGCGCGTACAGCCTGTGGTCGGAGGTTTTCTTAACCTCGCTGTCCTCTGAAACCAGGGTACTTCCCCCGTCCAGCGTCGTCCAGCCCCCGAAAAGATAGCCTCCCTTCGTCGGCCGGGGCAGCTCGCCGTAAGGCTTTCCATAAACAACCGTTTTCGAGCCCGACGGCACGTCCGCAGAATGATCGCTGAATTCGACCTTCACCTGCTTCGGCTCCCAGTGTGCGTACAGTCTCTGTGCCTTGTTGGCGGTAAACTCCGTTCCGATCGTGATCTGCGTACCGCCCTCCGCCTCAGTATAGAAGCCCGCAAAATCATAACCTGTCCGGGTAAAGGACGGGAACATCCCGTCGTCCCCGGCATAAGTTCCGCCGTACATTGCCTTCTGCGTCCTTGACGAGACGGTTTTTGAGGTGCCGTCTGCGGAGACAACAACGGAAGTTCCTCCGTTTCCATCCAGAGTTACCGTGTAGGAGGCGGCGCTCCAGTGTGCGTACAGCGTCTGCGGTGCCAGCAGTTTCGCTTTGGTGGAGGCGGTAATCTTCTCGCCGCCGATCGGGGCAGTGTACCAGCCGTCCAATGTATAGCCGTCATACACCACCGTCGGCAGTGTTCCGTACTCCTGTCCGTAGACAGCGGTGATCTGGACGCCGCTTGGGCCCCGGCTGGCGTCAGCCGTTCCGCCCGCCGCCCTGCCGCCGGTTATTTCTCCCATGTTGAAATAGCCGGTATTGATATCGAAGGATACCTTCTGCGGAATCCCCTTCCAGTGTGCGTACAGGGTGTCGGCAGCCTCGCAGATCATATCCTCCGTGATACGCGTGCTGCCGGTGGAGCTTGTATACCAGCCCTCAAAGGTATAACCCGTTCTCTCCGCCTTCGGGAAGCTTCCGTATTTCTGCCCCCAGGTGTAATTCACTGTGGTGCTCGAGGTCTTCAGGCCGTTTTCGTAGACCCTTCCGCCGTTCGCGGCAAATTTAACGGCAGGGCGCTGAATCGTCCAGTGTGCGTACAGGGTATGATCGGCCGCTGCCGTCACGATCGTGTCCGGCGTTACTCTCTGCCCGCCGGCCGGCGCAGTGTACCAGCCGTCGAAGGTATAGCCTGTCCTTGCCGGCTCCGAAAGTACGCCGTACTTTTCCCCTGAAGTAACCGTTTTTGTCGTCGTTACTGCACTGCCGCCGTTTGCGTCATAACTCAGTGTGGAGCTCACGCTTTTCCAGCGTGCGTACAGGGTATGTGCACCCGCGGTTTTGACGGCGGTTGTAGCTGTGATCTTCGTGCCTCCCACGGGCGCGGTATACCAGCCGGAAAAGGTAAATCCGGCTTTTGACGGGGTCGGCAGCGTTCCGTAATCCTCCCCGTAGGCTGCGCTTCTCTGAACGAGAGGCGTCCCGCCCTGCGGGTCAAAAGTTACCGTATACTTCTTCGGCTGCCAGCGCGCATACAGCGTATCCATTTCTCTCAGCGAAGTTACCAGCACGCCCGAGGAGGTGGCTGCTGTGGTATACCAGCCGATGAAATCATAGCCCTCCCGCTCCGGCGCCGGAAATGCGCTGAAAGACGTGCCGGCCGGTACGGCAATGTCTTTGACCGCTACCGTCCCGCCGTTCGCCAGAAAGGTTACTACAAAGATTTCGGACTTCCATTTCGCATACAGCGTGTGATCTCCGGCAATTTCCACTTTGCTTGTGGACAGGCGTCTGGTGCCGTAGGTATCCTTTGTATACCAGCCAGCAAAGGTATAACCGGTGCGCTTCGGCGTCGGCAGCGTACTGTAGGAGCTGCCGAAGGTCACCTGCTTGCTGTGCGTGGAAGCGGTTCCCCCGTTCATCGCAAACGTCACGGTGTATTTGTTTGCCTGCCATTTTGCATAGTACGTTTTGTCCGCCGCAGTCTTTACAATATCCGTTTCCGAAAGCTTGGTCGAGCCTGTTTTTGTGGTATACCAGCCCAGGAAGGTATAACCCTCACGGGACGCCAGCGGCAGCGCGCCATAGGCCTCCCCGTACACCACCTGCTTGGAATCGGAACTGGCAATGCCGCCGTTCGCGTCAAAGCTGATTTTGTACGTTACCATACTCCAGTGCGCGTACAGCGCTGCGTCGCCTGTCAGCAGCACCGTACTTTCCGCCGTTATTCTTTCTCCGCCGGCCGGCTCGGTATACCAGCCGTCAAAGATATAGCCGCCGCGGCTCGGCGTCGGCAGCGCTCCGTAAGGCTCGCCGTAGTAGACGATTCTGCTTGCCGCGGAAACGGTTCCCCCGTTCGCATCGCAGGTAACAACGGCCGTTTTCCCGCGGTACGCTGCATACAGCGTCTGAGCACCCGTGAGACGAACCACGGAGGATTTTGTAATTTTTGTTCCCTTTCCGCCAGGCTCGGTGTACCAGCCGGAAAAGTCATAATTTTCCTTTTCCGGAACCGGCAGCTCGCCGTAGCTTTCACCGCAGGTAACGGAAAGCCGGTTACCGGATAATGTTCCGCCGGCCGCGTCAAGCAGCACCGGATACACATTGCCGTTCCAGTGCGCATAAATCGTTTTGTCCGAGGCCGACGTTACGGTGGAATCTTCGGTGACCGGGCTGTCCTTTGCAGAGGATTCGTGCCAGCCTGCAAAAGTATAGCCGGCCCGCTCCGGCGTCGGCAGCACTCCGTAGCGGCTGCCGTACTCCATCCGAATTTCCCAGCTCTCCACTGCCTCCCCGTTACAGATCATCGAGCCGCCGGCAGCATCCAGCGTAATCCGCGGCATTTTCACCGTCCAGGCTGCATGCAGTGTATGATCGGCTGTCTGCCTGACCGTGTCGTTTTTTGTGATTTCCTTTGCCCTGCCGTCCGAATCCTCCAGATACCAGCCGTCAAACACATACCCGGCCCGGACCGGTTTCGGCATCGTGCCGTAGGTTCTGCCGTAATATACCGTTTTACTGCTGTCCGCACCGGTTCCGTCCGCCCGGTCAAAGGTGACAATGCAGGCTCTCCCTTCCCATCTGCCGTACAGCGTCTGGTCGGAGGTAAGCTTTACGCTGTCCGTATTTTCGATTTTTTCGCCGCCTGCAGGCTTTGTGTACCAGCCAAGAAAACGGTAATTCTCCCTGGAAGGCTCCGGCAGCTTGCCGTAGATTCCTCCGTACGGCACGAGGATGCTGCTGTCCGCCGCCCCTTCCATACCGCTGCGCAGTGTCACCGTATATTCGTTTACGGCCCAATGCGCACGCAGTATATGATTATCCGTCTGCATTACGGGGGTATCCGCCGTTATCAGCGTTTCCGTTTCCGCAGAGTCTGCCTTCGCCGGTAAGAAATCGGAAACGCCGTCCTGCAGGGTTCTCTCCTGCAGATACCAGCCGAGAAAGATATGCCCTTCGTACTCCGGTACCGGCAGAGCACCGTAGCGCTTCCCGGCCTTTACCGACTTCACCGCCGTGATTTTCTTTCCGCCGTTCGCATCAAAGGAGACGGAGATCTCCGCAGCCTCCCACGCGGCCCGCAGTGTGTGATCCGCTTCTGCTGTTACAATTGTATCGGCAGTGATCGGCAGAGAACCGCCTTCCGCCGGATACCAGCCGGCAAAGCGGCAGCCCTCCCTGACAGCAGCGGGCAGCTCACCGTACTCCCTGCCCGTTTCGGCACGGATCGGCTCCGGAGCTCCCAGACCGCCGTTCATATCGAACGAAACCGTCAGCGTTTTGCCCTTCCAGCGTGCATACAATGCCGATGCGTCCCGGATATCGTCCGGCCTGACCAGCTCGTTTTCCGCAATCCTTCTTCCGCCGCTGTATGCCGTGTACCAGCCGTCAAACGCAAAGCCCTCCCGCTCCGGGCGCGGAAGGGGTCCCCAGGTTCTTCCGCAGGTTGCCGTAATACTTCCGGACGGCTCCGCTGCTCCGGCCTTTGCGCCGCCGTAAAGCCTTACAAGAAAGGATACCGGCCTCCAGTGCGCATAAAGCGTCAGGCTGTCCGCCCCTGCGATGGAGGTTTCCGTAATGCGCACGCCGCTTCCGTCCTCCGGAGCGGTATACCAGCCGAGAAACGTATACCCTTCTCTTTCCGGCGCCGGGAGAGTTCCGTATTCCAGGCCGCAGCGCACTTCCTTTTCGGCGGGCACTCCTGTCCCGCCGGCCGCGTTCAGGCGTATCGTTATCCTTTCGCCCTGTAAACTCTGCCGTCCAGCCGCATCCAAACCTGCGGAAACGCTCCGGTCCGCCGCTGCTTTCAGGTACCCGGATGCGGCCGGCTGCCCGCCGGAAACCGAGGCTGCCGGGGCAGCTTCCGAGGCCGGACGTCGGATCGGCGCCTGTGTCTGCTGCGCTGTCTCCTGCCCCTTCTGCCCAGCCTGCTGTTCTGCCTGTTCTAACTGCTCTCCAGCTGACTGCTGCACCTCTGTCCGCAGTTCGGCCGCCTGAACCTTCATTCCCTGGGCGGCTCCTTCCATGGTAAACTGAAACAGCATCAGCCATGCCAGTGCGCCCGCTGCAGCCCTCTGAAAGAATTTTCTGTAGCGCATTAAATTTCCCTCCCCCGCTTTCCTTCTTTCGTTTTCTTTCCCCTGCTGTTTATTTCCTGTATTCCCCATTCTGCACTTATCCGGCCGTTTTCTTCATGATAACCATGCTTTCCCCGCCGGAACAACGGATGTCTTTTTTTATCAGCAAGGGATGTCTTTACGAATCTTACAATATAATATAGTCCTTTTTCTCAGAAAAGTCCATACGATTATGCGAATATTACTTTTCTCTGATTTTTAACGACCGAACGACATTTTCCGGGCTGCAATCTTTCCATTTTCCTCTTGCACTTCTCCGGTTTCTCCGCTACAATAGGTTTACTTTTACTCTGCGTCGGAATGTAGATTTCTTACCCGCCGCAGCTTAGATTAGGGAGGCTGGTATGAAAAATAAACTGCGCCAGAATGAAATCTGGAAATTCCTGATGGTTGCCGCGGGCACCATCCTGTTTTCTACGGCAATCAATCTGTTCCTGACACCGCTCGGGCTCTACAACGGCGGTGCCCTCGGTATTTCCCAGCTCATCCGGACGGTGCTGATCGAATATCTGCACGTTCCGATTCCGGCAAAGATTGATATTTCGGGTATCGTTTATTTTATTCTCAATGTCCCGCTGTTTCTGCTGGCATACCGGGGCGTCAGCCGTCTGTTTTTCCTCAAAACGGGCATGTCCGTCCTGCTCACCACTTTTATTGTCACGGTGATTCCGGTGCCGGATCCGCTTATTATTGAAGATCCTCTGACCTCCTGTATTATCGGCGGTCTTATGTACGGTGCGGGCGTCGGCCTCTGCCTGTATGCAGGCGGCTCCGGCGGCGGCACGGACATTCTCGGCATCTATTTCAGCAAGCGCTACCGCAATTTCAGCGTCGGCAAGGTCAATGTGCTGATCAACGGCGTGATCTATCTTGTCTGCGCGCTGATGTTCAACGTGGAAACGGCGATCTACTGTATTATTTACGCAGCCATTTCCTCGTTCACGGTAGACCGCATCCATTCGCAGAATATTATGATTCAGGTGACGATTTTCACAAAACAGGACGGCGTCGCCAGCGCCATTATGAAGGAAATCTACCGCGGCGTGACGGAGTGGAAGGGCGACGGCGCCTACACCCACGAGGACACCAATGTTCTTGTGACGGCAATTTCCAAATACGAGGTCAATCTGCTGCGCCGTGTCGTGCAGCGCATCGACCCGAACGCGTTTATTATCTACAATAAAATTATGAATATTGACGGAAATTACCTGAAAAAGCTTTGATGGAATACCCGGTGCGGCGGACGGAAACTTTATCAGCTGCTCACGCCGCGCATGGCCTGCGTCCATTTAACAGACCCCAGGCACAGATTCACCTCTGCCTGCTTACGACGCGTGCATGGCCTGCGTGCCATACGGCACGCCGCGTCAAAAATCTCCATCATAATATATCCGCAGACTGCCTCAAAAGCCTTATTATCTACATGGCAGTTTGCGGATTCTCCATTTACTATTCCGCCCGCCTGCATTAAAATCAAAATGTATGGCAGAAGGGGGGAATATTTTTTATGGAAATAAAGGGATATACTTATGGATACTGCGGCGGAAACGGTGCCTACCGCACGGCGGAGGCCATCGCCTCGCAGGATCTGCTGTTTGAAACCGGCATCAACTGGGTCTGTCTGGCTGCCGCTTACGACCAGGAAGCCTATTCATCCACAAAAATTTTGTTTGACTATGAGCACAACGCGTCCGACCGGGATATCTCCTTTGCGGTAGAGCGTGCGCACAGACGCGGCATCCGGGTCTGTCTGAAGCCGATGGTTAACTGCCGTGACGGCGCATGGCGTGCCCAGATTGACTTCCCGGACGGCGACATGACCGGACGGGATATCTACTGGAGCAAATGGTTCGCCAGCTACACCGCTTTCCTGCTTCACTATGCGGAACTGGCCGAGGAAACAGGCTGCGAGATGTTCTGCCTCGGCTGCGAAATGCTCGGCACCGAGCGCAAGGAGGCCTACTGGCGCGAACTGATCGCGAAGGTGCGCCGGGTCTATCACGGCCCGCTCGTGTACAACACCAATCACGGCAGGGAGGATCGCGTGCCGTGGTTTGACGCGCTTGATTACATCGGCACTTCCGCCTACTATCCTGTCGCAGCAGTGCCGGGGGACAGCCTTGCCAATATGACCGCAGCCTGGGAAAAGGTAAGGGATCGCCTGCGTCCGCTGAGTGAACGGCTCGGGAAAAAGGTTATCTTTATGGAAATCGGCTGCCGGAGCGCGCGGGGCTGCGCCATGATGCCCTGGGATTTCTCGCACCGGGAATTTCCGCGCGACGAAGAGGAACAGGCACGCTTTTATGATTCCTGCCTGAGCGTGTTCTCCGGGGAAGACTGGTTTGCAGGCTTTTTCTGGTGGGACTGGAGCACGCGCATCTATCAGACCGACGAGGAAGCAAAGCAGGATATGGGCTTTAATATCCATCGCAAAAAGGCGGAGGAAGTACTGAAAAAATGGTATAAAGAGCAGGATTGTTAATTTTGTACAAACAGCCTTAAAAGCTTGCATCCGAACATAGATTCGGATATAATAGGGAATACATCTCACGGAAAAAGTATAAATTTAAGAAGGGAGTAGTACTATCATGGAGAAGGTAAAACTGCCGAAGTCCGTCCGCGCTGCACTGGAAGCGCAGGGTGTGGCTTCGGAGGCGGTGCTGCGGGCAAGCGCCACCGACATGAACACCTCCTGCGAGTACGCGGACGGCTATATTATACTGACCGCCGGCTCGCTCTGCCTGCTGACTTCACCGCCCTGCCCCGGCCGCGTCCGTTCCTTTAAAGGCTTCGGGACGAAAAACGATGCCGACGCGGATCTGCCGCAGGAATGGGCTGTCAGACTTCTGCCTCTCAAAGAGGTTCAGGAATTAAAAATCGAGCGTCAGGTCGCCTGCGGACTTTTAATCGCCAACAACGGTGACTGTCTTGCCGCATTTTCCAATCTTCATATCAAGAATATGCACCAGCTTGTCCGCACCTTCGAGCACCTGAAAAATCCGCAGCCGGATTTCAGGCAGGATGAGGAAGAGGAGGAATACTGTCCGAAATGCGGGGCAATGTATCCGGATAAAAGCCGGAAGATCTGTCCGAAATGTATGGATCGTGGTACAATATTTATGCGGGTTCTTCGTTATTTCCGGCCTTATGCGTGGAAAATGGCCTTTATGCTGCTCTGCTTTCTGGGCATTGCCGGGATGAATCTTGTATGGCCCTATCTGAACGGCACGGTGCTGTACGACCATGTGCTGAAAAAAGATACCGCTTTTCTGGCCCGCTTCGGCATACACGATGCCGGCTTTGTCACAGCGCTGCTGCTCCTGGTGCTGACTATGTTCTTTGCGAGGCTGTCGATTCAGCTTCTCGTAATGCTGCAGGGTGTTTTCACCGCCCAGATTGTCACCAGCGTTGTGCGCGATCTGAAAAAAGATATTTTTAAAGCGATGGGGCGCCTTTCGATCAGCTTCTACAAGAGCCGGCAGACCGGAAGTCTTATGACCCGCGTAATCAGCGACGCCGAGCGCGTGACGGGCTTTTTCATCGACGGCGCACCGTACATACTGATCCATACCTTCACACTGATTTCGACGCTGGTCGTAATGTTTTCGATCCGCTGGGAGCTTGCGCTGGTATCATGCATCCTTCTGCCGGTGTCCGTCGTGGTCGGCTTTAAACTGCGCCCTTATTTCTGGCGTCTGTTCGGCCGCAGCCACCGCGCCGAGCGGGCAGTAAACAGCCAGGTAAACGACAATCTGACCGGTGCGCGCGTCGTCAAGGCATTCGGGCAGGAGCAGAGGGAGCTCACCCGCTTCCATACAAACAACAAGCGCATGATGGATGCGGAGCTTTCCATTGTAAAGTTTGATAATAAATTTACTTTTCTTTACAGCACCACGCAGGAGCTGACCAGCTTTGTTGTCTGGTTTATCGGCGCAGCCATGGTTCTTCGGAGCACCAATTTCGAACTCGGCGTGCTGATTACCTTTGTCGGCTACGTCGGCCAGCTGAGCGGCCCGATGAACTTCTTCTCCCATATCTTCCACTGGTGGTCGAACAGTCTCAACAGCGCACAGCGCATGTTCGAGATTATAGATTCCATCCCGGAAATCCAGGAGAGCGAAAATCCGGTCCGCATGCCGGAACCGAAGGGTGAAATTGTGCTGGATCATGTGACCTTCGGCTACGAGGTCAACAAACCGGTTCTGAAAAATATCAGCCTGCACATCCGGGAGGGCGAAATGCTCGGTATTG
Organism: uncultured Lachnospiraceae bacterium; assembly: GCA_910587085.1. Taxonomy (GTDB): domain Bacteria; phylum Bacillota; class Clostridia; order Lachnospirales; family Lachnospiraceae; genus RGIG4057. The sequence continues at coordinate 16,280 of CAJUMC010000039.1, forward strand.
TCGGACGCTCCGGCGCGGGTAAGACGACGCTGGTCAATCTGATTTCGCGCATGTACGATCCGCAGGAAGGATCGATCAGCCTGGACGGCGTAAATGTGCGTGATCTGGCTTTCCACGATCTGCGGCGCAATGTCGCGATGGTTTCCCAGGAAACCTATATTTTCATGGGAACGGTGGAACAGAATATTGCCTACGCCAATCCGAAAGCCACCAAGGCCGAAATTATCCGTGCTGCCGTACTGGCGAGCGCACATGATTTCATCCTGCGCATGCCGGACGGCTACGATACCATCATCGGCTCCGCAGGCCGCGAGCTTTCGGGCGGCGAGCGCCAGCGCATCTCAATCGCGCGGGCGATCCTGGCAAATCCGAAAATCCTGATCCTGGATGAAGCGACTGCCTCCGTCGATACCGAAACGGAAAAGGCAATCCAGTCCTCCATCAATTATCTTGTCAAGGGGCGCACCACCATTTCCATTGCACATCGGCTCTCAACCCTGCGCGACGCTGACCGGCTTGTCGTTATCGACAACGGTGAAATCACCGAGGAAGGCACGCAGAAGGAACTGACCGAACTGCATGGTACCTACTACAAGCTGATGGAGCTTCAGACCAAGGCTCTTGCTCTGAAGGGAATCGAATAGCTGCCGCCATATTACAACATTGGCCGGGGAAGAAGCTTCCCCGTTTACCGCACAGGACGCATGCTGCATCCGCAGCTCCTTTTCCCGTGTCCTGTGTATAAAATGGAAACAGCCTTCCGGCCGGTTTCCTGCTGCACTCTGCCGCGCGCTGCCGGCCGGTGCGGCTGCTACTGCCCGCAGCGCAGAAACGGAGATTATTATGCCATCATTTGGAAAACACCCGAAGGGGCCGAAACACGGAGAGGGCGCCCCGGAGGAATTCAATCTGGAACAGATGGAAAAGGAAACGGAGGAAATGCTGAAGCTGCGCTATCTGAACCGCGAAAACGCGCAGTTCGAGCGCACAAAGGGCGGATTCGTCAGTCTGCGCATCGGGGAAGAATTCTATCCGCGCGTCCATGTCATCCGCATGTTTCCGTTTTCCGACCCGACAAAATACATATCCATCCGCACACCGGATGAACACTCAAAAGAAATCGGTGTAATCGAGGACATGAAGCAGGTTTCCGACGAAACTGCAAAGATGCTGAACGAGCAGCTGAATCTTCGCTATTTTACGCCGGTCATCCAGAAGGTCATTAACATTAAGGACGAGTACGGATATGCCTATTTTGACGTGGTGACCGACCGGGGCGCCTGCCGCTTCACCATCAACATCGGCGGACATTCCGTGGTTCACCTCTCGGAAACACGCATCCTGATTTCGGACATCGACGAAAACCGTTTTGAGATACCGGACGTCACCGTGCTGTCCGCCAAGGAACTGAAAATGCTTGACTTATTCCTGTAGCAGCAGTCTCTTTTTGACTGTACTGCAACAATTTATGTACAGAAAGGCATCCAAGCTATGATATTAAAATTTGAGCTGTCAAAAGAAAATCTGGCGCTTCTGGAGCTTTCGCCCGACGAGGAAATCTGCTATGCCGTTCCCTTCGATATCGGAGAGGATGGCCGCTTTCTCGACAATTCCTATGTTGTCGTCACCCGCACGCGCATCCTTGTTCTGGAACAGGGCGCAAAAAAAGCTGAGTACGAGCTGGCCGGCTGCGAAAAAATTGCCAGCGAGCCGCAGATCGACAGCGGGCTGTTCCTCATCACAAAAGACGGCGGGGAGCTGCTTGCGGCCCGGTTTTCCGGCAAGCACCTGGCACGTTTTTCCTACGTCGCGCGCGGCTGCATGATGCTGCTTTCCGGAAACCGGGCACTTGTCTCCAGCGACGAATGTGAAAAAACCTGCCCGAAATGCCATCGGGCTCTCCCCGGCACCAGGGAATGCCCTCACTGCAGCAAGCAGGGCGGCGGCTTTGTAAAGGAATTCCTCACTATGCTGTCACCGTATAAAAAGCAGCTGGCCGCCATCCTGTTCTTTATGATGCTTGCTGCCGTTATTACCCTGCTGAATCCGGAGATTCAGAAGCATCTGATCGACGATGTGCTGACCGATCGAAAGGGAACGCTGGCCCAGGCCTGGCTATTCCTGGGCATACTTTTCCTGCTGAGCATCGGCATGGTCATTATCAACATAACGAAAGCATATCTGAGCGCAAAGCTGGGCTCTACGCTGACCCGCGATCTGCGGGCAAAGCTGTACCACAAAATCCAGATCCTTTCGCTTTCCTTTATCAACGACCGCCGGCCGGGCGAGCTGATGAACCGCGTTGTATATGACACGGCGCGGATCAAACAGTTTATGGAGGCTGTGTTCTGCAACCTGTTCACCGTCGCAATCGTCTTTATTTTCGATATGGTTTACATGTTGATCCTTGATGCAAAACTGGCCCTGATCTCGTTTCTGTTCATCCCGATCGGAGTCGTGATCTCCACTGCCTTCAAGCACAACATCCATCGGCGCTTCCATCGCCAGTGGCAGAAGAACGATGATGTAAACAGCTCCCTGCAGGATGTGATTTCCGGTATGAGCGTCGTGAAATCCTACGGCAAGGAAAAGGCTGAAACAGAACACTTTAATGAGCTTTCCGACAGCTATGCCGCCATCAACCGTAAAAACGAGGTGTTCTGGGCGCTCTTTTACCCGATGCTCTCCTTCGTGATGGGGGCCGGCGTCTACTTAATTACCTTTTTCGGCGGCATCCGTGTTCTGGACGGCAGAAAGACCCCCGGCGAGCTGCTGCAGTTCATCAATTACACCTCCATGCTTTACATGTATCTGAACTGGCTGACGAATATTCCGCGTCAGCTTATGAACCTGATCAACAGCGTGGAGCGCATCAACGACGTTATGTCGCAGGAACCGCGTATTGTGGACCGCAGTGAGGCAATCGACCTCCCGATCCGGGGCGCTGTCGAGTTCCGCGGCGCTACCTTCGGCTACAAATCTTACAAGCCCGTGCTTGAAAATATTGATCTTACCGTAAAGCCCGGCGAGATGATCGGACTGGTCGGCGCATCCGGCACCGGAAAATCCACGATGATCAATCTGATTATGCACCTCTACGAGCTGGACGACGGTGAACTGCTGATCGACGGACATGATATCCGCGATATCCGCCTGGAAAACTTCCATTCACAGATCGGTGTCGTGCTGCAGGAAACCTTCCTGTTTTCCGGTACGATCCTGAACAATATCCGGTTCGCCAAACCGGATGCCACCTACGAGGAGGTTATCCGTGCGGCCAAAATGGCGAACGCACATGATTTTATCTGCCGGACGCCGGACGGCTACAACACTTATGTCGGCGAGCGCGGATACAATCTCTCAGGCGGCGAGCGTCAGCGCATCGCTATCGCGCGCGCCATCCTGAACGAGCCGAAGCTGCTGATTCTGGACGAGGCAACTGCAAGCCTTGATACCGAGAGTGAGTATCTGATCCAGAAGGCGCTCGAGCGCCTTACCGAAGGCCGCACCACCTTTGCCATCGCGCACCGCCTCTCCACACTAAAGGACGCGGATCGTCTTGTCGTCATCGACGGTCACAGCATCGCCGAAATCGGTACGCACAACGAGCTGATGGAGGCGCAGGGGATCTATTACAAGCTGGTGACGGCACAGCTGGAGATGCAGAAGGTGGAGTAAAAGCCGAAGCCGTGTACAGAAGAACCGCAAGATATCTGTCAGATTAAAAAACAGACTGCCCTGGTAACTTTCCAGGGCAGTCTGTTTTGCATGGGAAAGGCTTTCGCTATTGCTTTAAAATATTTTGTAAAAAGATTCCAGTCCCTTCTTAAACCTTTTCCAGAACAATCTTCCCGTCCTTCAGCTCCATCCGCAGCTTATTCCCCTCCACGCCGGCCTCGTCAAGCAGCTGGCGCGGGATCTGGACGCGCCCCGCACGGTCGATGATTGCAAATTCCTCCTGCGTTTCTTCCTCCTGCCAGTTCACGGTGCTCTCCGCGAGATTCAGCGAATAATGCTCCTTCAGAATCCGTTCGCTGCTGAATTTTCCGTCGCGGATCGCCACAACGCGCTGCACCTGCTTGGAAAGCGTCACATCGTGGGTCACGATCACAATGGTCTGTCCCTGGCGGTTCAGTTCGCGGAACACACCGACAATATAATCTGCCGTTTTTCGATCCACCGAACCGGTCGGCTCATCCGCAAGCAGCAGCTTCGGGGAATTGGCAATCGCAATCGCGATGGCAATCCGCTGCTGTTCACCGCCCGATAGCTGGTTCAGGCGGCTGGCCTTTTTGTGCGTCATCCCGACCAGCTCCAGCAGCTCCAGGGCGCGTTCCCGTTTCTTTTTCTCTGTGGTAAACTGCATCGGCGTCATTATATTTTCCAGCGCACTCAGGTAGGGAAGCAGATTGCGCGCGTTATTCTGCCAAACAAAGCCGACCGTGTCGCGTTTGTATTCCACCAGCTGCCTTTCGGTCAGCGTAAACAGATTTTTTCCGTCCACAAACAGCCGTCCGGCACTCGGCGTATCCAGGCCGCCCAGCATATTCAGGAAGGTAGACTTTCCGCTGCCGCTGTTGCCGATAATGGCAAGCAGCTCCCCCTTCTCCACCGTCAGGTCAAGCCCCTGCAGCGCCAGTACTTCAAGCTCGGATGTTTTGTAAATTTTTACCAGATTATCCGCCAGGATCATCGGCTTTTTGCCGTCCTCCTCTTCCTTTCCGACGGACGGGTTTTCCGCTGTGCTATCCGCCGCAGACAACACTTTTTCTTTTTCCGCCGCAGACGTCCCTTCTATTTTTTCCGCCATTCCAGCCTCCTTATACAATCCCGCCGTCCTCCAGGGTGTAAACCTTATCCCCGGCGTCCATCAGTGCCATATCATGCGTCGTCATAACGATCGTGATTCCCTGTTTTTCCACAAGATCCCGGAACATTTTAATTACCGCAAGGGAGGAAGCCGTATCAAGCTCTGCCGTCGGCTCATCCGCAAAAATTACCTGGGGCTGATGCGCCACCGCGCGGGCAATAGCCACGCGCTGCTGCTCACCGCCGGAAAGCTCCTGAGGCTGATGCTGCATACGCTTTCCAAGTCCGACCAGATGCAGACATTCTTCCACACGCTTTCTGCGGTTCCCGCGGTAATTTGACAGCCGCAGCGAAAACTCCACATTTTCGTATACGGTCATCATCGGGATCAGCGAGACGGACTGAAAAATAAAACCGATTTTCTCTCTTCGCAGCTTTTCCCGTTCCTTATCTGACAGCTTTGTGATATCCTGCCCGTCAAAGATTACCTCACCGCTGCTCGGCGCATCCAGCGCTCCGATAATATTGAGCAGCGTCGTCTTTCCGGAACCGGACTTTCCGCGCAGGATCGTCAGACTTTTGCTGGCAATCTGTACTGACACATCCCGGAGTGCCTGGAACGGCTCGCTGCCGACCACAGGAAACTCCCGGCATACCTTTTTTGTCTCTATCATATCCTAGTCCTCCCCCAGCTTCAGTGCCTGCGCAATCTTCATCTTAAATACCTGCTTTGCCAGAATTGCAAGGCAGATAACCAGCATTATGCCAATGATGCCGAACAGCCGGATCATATCCGACGACTGCGTAATCAGCTGCATCGGAAGCACCTGATCCGCAGCGGAATACGCGGTCTGGATCATCGGCACGAACATCCGGGAGGCCAGTATGCCGATCCCCGCCCCGCACACAATGGAAAGCAGACTGGAAAACATCTGTTCGTTCAGCAGCATCCGGATAATCTCCCCCCGCGACATGCCCATCGCGCGGAATATACCGAAAAGCAGCTCCCTGGAGCGGATGGACAGAATCCAATAAATCAGATAACCTACCGCGCACAGTACAAGAATAACAATAAAGCTCATAGTCAGAATGCCGTTTGTTCCCTCAAAAAGCGTATCACGCTTAATATCAGAAAGCTTCATGTTGATATCCTCAAAGCTGGTATATGTAATCTGATTTTCCTCCGCAAAACGGTACAGGCCATCCGTCGAATCCACATCCAGCCAGATCTGGTACGGCGCGACTTCCCACTGTCTCTGAACGGTGGAAAGATTGGCAATGATCAGATACCCCGGATGAACCGTCAGGTTTCCATCTGCGCCCACCCATGCATACTGCTTGTGGAAGCTCGGAAAATATTCGAAGAACCCGGCAATCTTTGCTGAAATATCGGGATAAGACCGACCTGCCGCATCCTTACCGCGATAAACAAACGTGTCTCCGACCTTAAGTCCCAGAATATCCCGGAAAGCGGAGGAAAGCAGCACTGCGTCAGGATTTGCCCCCAGCTTGTTCAGAATGGTATTATAATGCTCCGACATTATATCATCCGGCAGGCTTGTCGTAGTTCCGAAATTCTTTGAATGAATAGCGTAGAGCTGAGGCGTCGATGTCATCATAACTGCCATTTTCTCGCGCGGCAGGGTAATTTCCTTGTTTATGTAAACCTTTGCCGCAGATTTCACTCCCTCAATCTGCCCGTACCGGTCAAAATCCGGCTCCTTGTAAATCAGGGTCTGCTCCGTTCCCAGCCGCACCTGCTCCTCATTGCTTCTCCACTTTTCCTGCAGCACAATATCGGCGCCGACATTATATTTCTGATTGGCCTCCGCATTCGCGAGAATGGTGCGCGCTACTGTCGTGTTGAAAATGCCGAGCGACACGGTAAGCATCAGGAAAGTCATAATAAAGTACTGCTTTTTGCCCGTGCGCAGAATTTCCAAAAAGGATGCATAGCCGGCCGGCTTCCAGCGCCTTTTTCCGATAAAATAAATGATGCGGACAAGCAGCGGCTGCAGACGCAGGCATACAAGCGAGGCTCCGAGAATGAACAGCCCCGAACTCAGAAACAGTAACGGGTCCATTGCTTTCCCGCTGACTACCGTTTGAATAATATCTTCCTGCTGCCCGCGGAAGGCGTAATAGCCGTACAGGGATACTGCAAGAATAACAACGTCAAGAAACAACCTCTGCCACAGCGGCCTTTTGCTTTGCCCGCGTGCGCGCGACTGCTTCTGGCGCACAATGGAAATCCCGCTCTGCCGGAAAGCCGGCAGCACCGTCATCAGAATGGAAAGCACCAGAGCCCCGACAGCGTAGAATAATACCTCCGCCGTAAATCTTGTCTGCAGCGGCCGCCGCTGAACAAACTCAAGAAACGCACTGGCCGAGCCAAGTATCCGGCAGAGCAGACTTCCAAGCGGCAGTCCGATCACAAAACTGATCAGCGCTAGGAAGGAGGACTGCATCAGATACAAACGGAAAATCTGTCCCTTGCTTGCGCCTCGGCTCTTAAGCAGCGAAATCTCGCTCTGCTCCATCTCCAGCATCTGTCTTGATATCATAAACAGAAAAGCGCAGAGCAGCACCAGTACCGGCACCTGCAGAATGGACAGCGTTGTCTCCACCTTTTTCTCATCAGCAAGAAAGTTTGTCAGCAGCGAAACAAAAACTGGCTCCTCAACCCGGCCGAACGAAGTGTTCTGCGCCGTCAGCGCATGCATCTGCTCAATAATTTCCCCCGCTCTATTATAAGGGATTGAAGTATGGTCAATCAGAAGATAGGTAGCCGTATCATACTCATAACCCCATTTGCTTAAAAACATACTCTGCATCAGCTCCGGCGAAATCAGAATCTCCCCGGTGAAGGTATCCGGATTCTCCTGCCAGTAGCCGTCCGTTTCATCTTTGGAATTAATTACTCCCACAATACGGATCACCACCCGGTTTCCGGCCTCATCCTTCAGATATCGGAATTCAAGCTCCTCCCCGATCAGCAGATCCATATCCAAAAAGCCCTTCATGGTGACAACTGCTTCCACCACTCCGTCCTCCGCCGGCGTCTCGGTATACATCCGGCCGCTGACAACGACGGAATGATCCTCCAGATCCTGCAGGCTGCCCACCTTGTATTTTTTTTCGATGTATCTTCCGCTGCGGTTAATCCGCGACTTTGCGGTGGTCGCAGTCAGGTTGTGATGCACTACTCTCATCCGCTCCCGGATTCCCAGCTCAGCGCATAATGTATCCGCTGTATTCTGAATTCTCTGGTATTCACCTGGTCCTTCGGTTTTTCTCACCCGTCCGACCGCAGCGATCACCGTCGGATCGGTGATCTCCTCAATCAAAGCGGATGCGCCGCCGTTTGTATCCACATATTCGGTAAACCGATCCGTCAGCATTCTCTGAAGCGACGCATCCCGGTACATCGGATGGCTTACCGCCACTGCAACCAGAAGAATATTGCCAAGGAGAAGGCTGATGACCATCCATTTCTTGTGCATTATCTTCTGAAACATAATCTGTATCATCCTACCACCCCGTTTCTAATTTATCAGCACGACCATACCCTCGGTCAGGCCGTCAATCACATGACAATACTCTTTTGTCCGTTTTCCCATAAGAAAATAGTGTTTTATTTTTTTGCCGTCCTTCAGTTCTGTTACATAACATCCGCCGGAATCTGATTTTACCGCTTCAACGCTTACCATCAGAACATTTTCCAGATGCAGCGTTTCGTAGCGTATGGAAGCGCGGTAGCTAGAATTTGTCTTGTCAATCCAGATATAGGAGTCATTGCTCTGAAATGAGCCGGACAGATATTTTTTACTGCAGGAAACCACTTTCCCCAGTGTATCTGCCTCTAAATCGTTATTCGCTACCAGCGTATTCATTCCGTATAACAAAATTCCGGAGCCGTCCGGTACGGCAAAGATCTGTGTTTTCTGTTTACACATCAACCCCAGCGTATCTCCGTTCCACGCAAGCATATCCGGCTCTTTATTCTCCAGGGAATAGATATAACCCGACATCGGTGCAGGAAGCACCAGCTTTTCCTGTTCTCTTTGGTATTTGTCCACCAGCTCCTCCAGCTCGGCCACCTTCTCGTTCACGGTTCGAATGCTTCTTTCTGTCTCCATCCTGCATTTTTCCAGATCAAGCTCCGCGATCCGGAGCGCTGTTCCGGTCGATTCCTTCACTGCCCGTTCCGCGGACGCAAGCCGAGCCCCGCAGGATTCCTGAACCTCCTTCTGTTCCTCCCGTGCGCGGGTGAGCCGCAGATCTACCGTTTTGATGTCAATATCGTTCACCAGTGCCTTAAATTCTGCGACCGGCTGCCCCTCTTCCACATAGTCCCCGACCGCTACACAATATTTTATAAATATTGCCGAATCGTAACCCGTATCAAAATTGATCTTATCCCACCCGTAATATTGCAGGGTGCCCTCCGCCTGAGCTTCTACGGACAGCGTACCTCTCTCAACCCTGCTTGTAGCAAACGTAATTTCCCCGGCCGCCTTTTCCGGCTCAGCGTTCAGATTTGCTTCCGGCTCCGATACCGGAACAGACTTGTCTGCAGCAGCCGGAACCGGATGAACCGGCACGCATACAGCCATAATTACTGCTGCGGCCGCGGCTATGTATTTTCGTGTTTTTCTATCTGACATAGACGCACGCTCCTTCCTCCAGGCCCTCGATGATCTCCGTATACATTGTCCCGGTAACGCCGACCTTTACTTTTGTTTTTACCCGCTTATCTCCGTCCACCACATAGACGAAATTCTCCCCGTTCTCCTTGACAACTGCGCTCTTTGGTACGGAAATCACATTCTCGCGGTAATTGCTGATAAGACAAACCAGTGCATAATCTCCGATCTGGATGTCGGAGTCCATTACACGAAATCTTGATTTCAGCTTTTCTCCGGTCAGCGAAACTGCCACGAGTTCACTGGCGCTGTAAGGCAGATATTCCAGCTCGTAATTTCCGTTCCTGCTGATCGCGTAATAACTGTGGCATTTCTTGATTTCCTTGTCGCTGATGAAATCGCACTGTATATATTTCTCACTGTCATCCGCAAGCGCAAACACCGGGCTGCCCCCGGAAATAAAATTGTTCTGTTCCACAGCGATGCCGGCAATCGTTCCGGCAAACGGCGCCGTCAGGCGATTTCCTGCCAGCTTTTCCTCCATTTCCCGGATTTCTTCCTGCAGACGATTCTCCTCGAGCTCCTGCAGTTCCTTCGCGTGCCGCAGCAGCAGTTCCTGCCTTCCAGTATCCTGCCCGAGAAGCTTAGCCTTCTCCAGCTCGATTTCCGTAAGCCGGTTGTTGTATGCATTGTTTTCCTGCATGGTCTTCAGCTGCTCCAGCAGTTTTTCATATTGCTCATCCAGTCCATTGGAAAGCTCCGCAAGCAGCTCTCCCTCCTTTACCGTCTGGCCCATGGTGACATAAATTTCGTCGACTGTGCCGGAACCTGTAAAACTCAGCTCCTCAATATACGGCAGAACTGCCGCGTCGTAGGAGCTCATAACGTACAGATCCCTCCGCTCCGCGTAATACTGCTCTTCTGTCGCATCCACCGGATCCATCAGCTCCGGCACCTCCAGGCTCTTTCCTTCCTGCTGCCCGCACCCGGTAAGCGTCAGGCTTCCGGAAATCAGAAGACTTCCGCACAGCGCAAGGGTAAAGAACGAATGCATGTACCGATGTCCCTTTACCTGACAATTTGTATGCTGATATCGTTTTTTCATCTTTTTATAATCATGTCTCCTTCCTGTAAGCCTTCCGTAATCTCCGTAAACTGGCTCCCTGTCAGCCCGGTCGTGATGAATTTCATCGTTTTCAGGCCGTCCTCGTTCTCACAGTATACATATTTCTTGCCGTCCGCATTATAGATCATGGTGCTTGGCAGCATCAGCACATCTTTGCGGGCATCAATCTCAATCGTGACAGAAGCGCGCACCCCCACTGCCAGGGCAATATCAAGTTCCTTGATTGTGAAGTAAATAAATTTGTCATCCGGCGCTTCCTCTGCTGAAAGCACCTCAGTTACATACTCAACGTCGCCGCTGCCCTTTAAAATAACTTCCTCGCCGTCCTGAAAGTATTTGGCGTACTCTGTCAGTTCACAGCGGAACGCGCACTGTGAGCTGTCCACCACGGTAATGACCTCCGACCCGGCTGTGGGACGGCTGTTCTCCAGATAGGCGCGAATCGAGGAAACCACTCCGTCCATGCCAGCACGAATGTAACAGCCCGCCAGCTGCTCCTCGATCTGTTCCACATACAGCCCGTCGATATACAGGCTGTCCTCATAGCTCTGAATCTGGCTGCGGGCACTGCTCTCAATCTGCTCGACACGCTCTTCATACTGAGTCTTGGACAAACTGCCCCTGCGGTAGCTCTGTTCGGCAGCCGACAGATCGTAATCCTTCAGCTCCTTTAGCTGGCGCAGAAGAATAGTATTTTTTTCCACACGCTCATTTAAAATTTCCAGCTCACTGTCCAGGTCGTCGGTATACAGCTTTGCAAGAACATCTCCCTTCTTTACGCTGTCTCCCACGCCCACATATACATGCTGTACCGTTGAGTTGACTCCAAAGCTCAGATGCTCCTCCTTCAGCTGCGCATAGGTACAGTACAGGGTCTGTTCGAGCACCACATCCCCTCTGGTCACCTCCACCATCTCATAATCGGGCGCTGCCTCTGATTTTACCAGCATAATCGTCCCGCTCGTCTTTTCTGCAGGAAGCAAGCCGCACCCGCCGGCAAATACTGCCTGCATGAGCACTGCGGACAATGCCAGCATTCTTCTTTTTCTCCTCACATACTTTCCCCACTTCCGTTTAAATTATGGAGCAAATTGCTCCCACAGCCGGCTAAAGCTCCGCAGAATTCCATGGACAGATTCCTGCGAAGCCTTAGTCGGATTCCTCTTAAATTTTAACAATCAGAGCGCTAAAATACAAGGATAAATTATGAAAAATCATTGATATATTCTTTTTTTCTTATGATTAATTCGTGATTTTGCACAACTGACAAGAATTAATTCTGAACTGCCGGCACATTAGCAGCTTTTCCAAGCCCTGCCGTTTAGGAAGCATTTTCTCAGTCCGGTAAAAACGGCTCCCCCTGTTTTTATCCAATTCTTGCTTTTCTTGCTTTATTTTCCGGCTCTATTATATAAATTTATCTGCCAGCTATACTTGATTCCTGTCCGAGTTGGATTTCGTGTCAGAACAAAGTTCTTCCGGCATTACTATTTATTTTCCTTTCATAACAGATTCTAATTATATATTTAAATTTTTATAGTTATATTTTTATTTGACTAAAATATTAATTTTTTACAAATCTAAAATCTTTTACGGATTCGGAGTTTTTTCAAAATCATGGCTGTCAGCAATTTTTTACTGTCATTTTCAAACTTTGTCTTCATAGTTTCCCACATCGCGGATGCGGGAAGCCATGAAAAGAAAAACAGTTAAATTATAAAAATCCTCTTAACTATTGGTCTCTAATCATGTATGATATATTATTATGCGGCAAAGAAGGGGGGATACGCATATGGATGATAAAATTATCTGATAACTGCAAGGCTTGCCTGTATCAGAGGATAACGTGGCGTTTCCGCCACATTACCCCTCTGTTCAATCTGAAAATATCAGATTGGCTCTCGCTTGTCCCCGAACCGGGTAATATACACTGGGACGGCTTCCATCCCACACTGCGCCTCCATTATGCCCAACCAGACGGAATCCGCAGGCAGCCACTCCCGGAAAATGCTTTTCGCTGAAATTCCGGTGCCGTTTTACCTCATTACCTCTGACTGCCATGCCAGTAGGCACAATCCTCTGCTCCATACCTTCACGGGCAACAATAAAATCCTTGCAGGTACATCTTCGCACGAAACGGGATTCTGCCACCCCTTTATCCCTGCATAAGCATAGACGGATAAAAAGGCGAAAATAAAATCAGGTGTATGCGTGTCCTATTAAATTGTTTTGGCTTTCTCAAGCCTGTAACTATCATAACTGAAAGGGAGTTATTTTCAGAGTGCCAATATCCGCTATCTATAGCTGATATGTGCCACCTTGACTATTAGATAAAAAGTAAGCGCCAAATATTCCTGCGGATTTTCTAATCTCATGAATTCCTCTATGATT
>CAJUMC010000040.1:0-7997 GCA_910587085.1 uncultured Lachnospiraceae bacterium
TGCGCATCGTCATTGGCATAACAAACCAAAATCAGTTTTTGTTTGCCCGGTCAAATACCGCACAGTGTTCGTTATAATAGGTACTGTCCACCAGTTTTACATACTGGCTCAGGCGCTTCAGCGTGAATTCCCCAGTGTAAGAGTCAGAGGAGAGAACATTGTAGTAATCTTCCAGACTTCCCGGTTCATATTTTTTAATGTGAGAAATAATATTGCGGCACATCTGGCGGGCACATGCGTACCGGCTTTTAACTCTATCTTTGTTATCTGCACGCTCATCCCCGTGGCTGATAAACTTCCCATTCTGATCATAGGTAACATGCGCAAACATATCGGTTGCGGAATGAATGGCCAGGCCGTAAATGCAAATTGCCTTTGACATATTGGTTATATCGTCTTCGATCAGCGCGGACCATTGCACTGTTTCATTAGCATCGGTATTTATCAGTTCCCCATTCCTGGTAAACTTTCCCTTGATATTTTCAACCATCTTTTCCACACAATCTACATTAAGACCGCAGCCGGAAAAACACTGCATGTACGCCGGGACTTCTACATCCTGCGGATTCTTTCCTTTGCTGACAGCAGAAGCAATTTCCGTGATGAAAAGATAAGAAAACACATAATTATTATGGTATTGAATGGTTGGATCTTTTGAGCTTGGTGTTTTCACCGTATAACCATGCCATTCCGGATTAACCTGCATAACGCTAAAATAAGTATCCGGCGCTGCTACTGCTTTTTTCAGAATCTTCATCCCGATTCCTGTCATCGTTTCTCCGCTGGTGCTGACAAGTAGATTATCTTTTCCGTCAGACTCATACAGCAAATCCGCATGGGTTCCCCATCCCTTACCAGGATTATTTACCCACAGCCCCTCCACATACGCCGCGTCCTCAAAATCCAGCACCGCGCTCTCGTTATACTCCAGCGTCCCGGCCTCTACCGCCTCCGCGATCTGCTCTTCAAGCGCTCCGCCCGCCTGATAAATCTCCTTAAAGCGGTCATACTGGCTGAGTGCAAAGTTCAGATCCACAAGGCCGAAGCCGTATTCCGCCGCGCTGCCGTACTGGTTTGCGGTGAAATCCAGCAGTGCGCGGATAAAATCCGCCGGCATGCTCTTATCCAGCTGCCAGAGCACGGACGCCGCCCCCGTAACATGCGGCGCAGCCAGACTGGTTCCTCCGGCGGTGCACAGTCCGCCGAACGCGCCTGTCGATACAATCCCCTCACCCGGCGCCACCAGCTCCAGTGCGCTGCCGACCGCGCTGCCGCAGCTGCGGTCGCCGTGCGCGTCCACCGCGCCGACGGCAATCACCTCATCATAAGCGGCCGGATACTCCACAACCCCGCGGTTGCCGGCCGCGGCAATCAGCAGGATGCCTGCACGGTATGCGCGCTGAACCGCCGCGTGCAGTACGGGGGAGTCCGCCGTCGTGCCGAAGCTGAGGTTGATAATATCCACATCCTGCGCGATCGCCCAGTCGATGGCCTCTGCAATCCGGCTGACCGGGGCGCGGTTGTCCGCATCCAGCACCCGGGCTGAATAAAGCAGGACATGTGGGTTGATGCCGGTGATGCCCTCGTCGTTGTCAAGCGCCGCAATCACGCCTGCCACGCTTGTACCGTGGCAGGAGGTATCCTCGTACAGAATGGAGATATTATCCTCCCCCGGAATGAAATTTTTCCGCAGGTACACATCGATGTCTCCGGTGTCGTCCACACCCGAATCGATGATTGCCACCTTCACCCGCTGTTCCTCGGGCAGCGCGCCGAACCCGTACAGGCCGTAAGTACCGGCGCCATCCACAGGGCTGCCGACGGCGGCAAGGTTCCATTCCCCGCTGCAATCCTCCACCGAAACAGCAAGACTTGTTTTCTCATGCTGCGGCTTGGAAAACCGGCGCGCCGTGTTTCCGGACGCATTTTCGCCGGACGGATCGTTTCCCGTATCCGCGCCATCGGAGAAGCCTGCTGACAGGTCTGCCTCCGGAGCAGCCGTGCCGGCCGAATCTGCTGCCGTTCCCGGACGCTGACGCTCCGGAACGGAGACAAATATTTCATCCTCCTCCCCGGCTCCGGTTTCCCCCAGCGCCGGGATGCTGCCGAGACTTCCGGTGATGCAGCAGGCCGAAAGGACGGTCGCCGCGAGCCGCCGGAAAATCCGGTGCTTCTGCCTTTTTGTTGTAAATTTCCCCATAAGCTTTCATCCCCCTGTTTTCTTAAGATTTTGTTTTAATTATTTTTTTAAATAAGTATTTTAGCTTATCTTAACCCTCCTTTCTTATTTTTTTTGTTATTCTTTTATGGAATAGCAAAAGAATTTCATTTGTAATTAATTTTCTGGTTTCTATAATATACCATTTTTCTATTAATGTCTATACTGTTTGCGGAATATTTAAAATATTTTTCTAATAATATAAATCAAAAGATTAATTATTAAAGTGACCGGTAAAAGATTTCTTCTGATTTCCTGCGGGCAAAGCGGAGGAAAGAGCTTCCGCAGGATTGACAGAAGTGGTATTTCGTGCTATCCTGAAAACCCGGCAAATCATGTACCGCAGGCCGTCAGCCCCGCAGGGAGGACGTTCTGCGGCGTTTGTACGTACAGGAAAAGAGAAGGGCTTCCAAAGGACGGTACGCTGCCGCCTGCGCAGGGGGAATCCGACGGAAACGGCATTCGGAGGAGCCCTGCAGGAAGGCTGTCCGGCAGCGGAATCCGCCTGCCGAACCGCTCCCGGTACACAATGCAGCCGGTTCGCGGGCAGAATGCGGCCATATACGAATATCAGGCCCGTTTCAGCGGGCAGAGAGGATACGGCAATGAAAATTATAATCGGGCTCGGGAATCCGACTAGGGAGTATCAGGCCACCAGACACAATATCGGCTTTGACGCGGTGACGCGGATCGGCGACGATTACGGCATCCGTCTGGATTCCCGCGAGCATAAGGCGCTGTGCGGGCGCGGGCGGATTGCGGGGGAGCGGGTGCTGCTGGCGCAGCCGCAGACCTATATGAATCTGAGCGGCGAGAGCGTGCGGGCGCTGGCGGACTACTATAAAGTAACGAATGAGGATATTATAGTAATATACGACGATGTCAGTCTGGACGTCGGGCAGCTGCGCGTGCGCCCGAAGGGCAGCGCAGGCGGGCACAACGGGATCAAGAGCATTATCGCTCATCTGAACACGGAAGAATTCCCGCGCATCCGCATCGGCGTGGGTGAAAAGCCGAAGGGCTGGGATCTGGCGGACTATGTGCTCGGGCGCTTTTCGAGCGAGGAGAACGAGCGCATCCGCGAAGCCCTCGGCAGGGCGTCAAAGGCATGCGAGCGCATGATCACAGACGGTGTCGATGCGGCGATGAACGAGTTCAACCGAAAGCTTTAGGGAGGATTCTATGCAGACATTTTATCAGCCGCTGTACGGCTATGAGGAGTTCCGGGAGCTGCGGAGCGCCATTCAGAAGGGAAAGCTGCCGGCTCAGGTGCTGGGCTGCATTGATTCGCAGAAATGCCATTTGATGTATGCCGCCGCCGAGGGAATTTCACGAAAGCTGATTATCACGCACAATGAACGGAAGGCAAAAGAAATTTACGAGGACTGCAGGCTCTACGACCGCGAGGTATATCTGTATCCGGCCAAGGATATTATTTTCTTTTCTGCCGATATTCACGGCAATGCGATTGTGCGGGAGCGGCTGAAAATTCTGCGCAGGTTGATGGAGGAGAGGCCGGTGACGGTAATCGCTTCCATTGACGGCGGCATGGATAAGGTGCTGCCGCTGGAATATCTGCAGAGCAACTGTGTTCATATCCGGAACGAGGGGCCGCTGGACGCGGAGGAGCTGCTAAGGCAGCTTGTACGCCTGGGTTATGAGCGGCAGGCGCAGGTGGAGAGCGCGGGAGAGTTTGCGGTGCGGGGAGGGATTATTGATATTTTTCCGCTGACCGAGGAAGCGCCGGTGCGCATCGAGCTCTGGGGCGATGAGATTGATTCCCTGCGCTCGTTCGACGCGGGGAGCCAGCGCTCCATCGAAAATCTGGAGGAGCTTTGGATTTACCCTGCCTCGGAATTTATCCTGACGGAGGAGGCGAAGGCCAGGGGACTGGAGGCGATCGAACGGGAGCTGGAGAGCACGGCCGGGGCGCTCCGGAAGGAAATGAAAACGGAGGAGGCCGCGCGCCTGCGCAAAACGGTGGAGGAATTCCGGGAAAATCTGGAGTACTGCCAGGGCAGCGTCGGGCTGGACAGTTATGTAAATTACTTTTTTGACCGTACAGTATCGTTTTTCGACTATTTCTGCGGCGGGGATGCGGTGATTTATCTGGATGAGCCGGCGCGCATTATGGAAAAGGGCGAAGCAGTTATGACCGAGTTTTCTGAGAGCATGACCGGGAGACTCGAAAAAGGCTATATTCTGCCGGGGCAGCTGGACGTGATTTTTGATTACCATGAGCTGCTGGCCGGCATAATGAACGCGAATGCCGTGCTGCTTACCATGCTGGAACAGAAGCTGGATAAGCTCGCGGTGAAAAAGCGGTTCAGCCTGACCGTCCGCTCCGTGAACCCTTACAACAATAATTTTGAAATTCTGGTCAAGGATCTGAAGGCGTGGAAAAAGAGCGGCTACCGCGTAATTCTGCTGACCGGCTCGCGGACGCGCGCCGAGCGGCTGGCGGATGACCTGCGGGAAAGCGGGCTTACGGCATTTTTCAGCGACGACCGTGACCGCGTTGTCCAGAACGGGGAAATTCTTGTGACGCAGGGGAACGTTCACCGTGGTTTCGAATATCCCCTGCTGAAATTTGTCGTGATTTCGGAGAGCGATATTTTCGGCGATACGAAAAAGGCGAAGAGGAAAAAGCACAGGGCGTACGAGGGCAGTAAAATATCGAGCTTTTCCGACCTGAATATCGGCGATTATGTCGTTCATGAAAATCACGGTCTGGGAATTTACCGCGGAATCGAAAAAATTACCGTGGAAAAGGTGACAAAGGATTATATCAAGATTGAGTATGCCGCGGGCGGGACGCTCTATATCCCTGCGACGGGGCTTGATGTAATCCAGAAGTACGCGGGCGCGGACGCGCGCAGGCCGAAGCTCAACAAGCTGAATTCGTCCGAGTGGAAGACGACGAAAGCCCGCGCGCGCAGTGCGGTGAAGGATATCGCCAACGAGCTGGTCGAGCTGTACGCGCTGCGTCAGTCGAAAAAAGGGCATGCGTTTTCTGCGGATGACACCTGGCAGCGGGAATTCGAGGAACTGTTTCCGTATGAGGAAACGGACGATCAGCTCCGCGCCATCGAGGAGACGAAGCGGGATATGGAGAGCTCGCGCATTATGGACCGGCTGGTCTGCGGCGACGTCGGTTACGGCAAGACGGAGATCGCCATCCGGGCTGCGTTCAAGGCGGTACTGGACAAAAAGCAGGTTGTATTCCTTGTGCCGACGACCATTCTCGCACAGCAGCATTACAACACCTTCACGCAGCGCATGAAGGATTTTGCCGTAAATATCGAAATGCTTTCGCGGTTTCGCACGCCGGCGGAGCAGAAAAGGATTCTGACGGGGCTGGCAAAAGGCGAGGTGGATATACTGATCGGGACGCACCGCGTGCTGTCGAAGGATATCAAATATAAAGATCTGGGGCTGCTGATTATCGACGAGGAGCAGCGTTTCGGCGTTGCACATAAAGAAAAAATCAAGCAGATCAAGGGCGATGTTGATGTTCTGACGCTGACGGCGACGCCGATCCCGCGGACGCTGCACATGAGCCTGGTCGGAATCCGCGACATGAGCGTGCTCGAAGAGCCGCCGGTGGATCGTCTTCCGATTCAGACCTTTGTGATGGAGCACAACGACGAGCTGATCCGCGAGGCCATCAACCGCGAGCTGGCGCGCGGCGGGCAGGTATATTATGTGTACAACCGCGTGATGGGAATCGACGAGATTGCGGCTGCGGTGCAGCGTCTTGTGCCGGACGCGAATGTAGCGTTTGCGCACGGACAGATGAGCGAGCGGCAGCTGGAAAAGATTATGTTTGAATTTATCAACGGGGAGATCGACGTGCTGATTTCGACCACCATCATAGAGACGGGGATCGATATCTCCAATGTCAATACAATGATTATTGACGACGCGGATCGGCTCGGGCTGTCTCAGCTTTATCAGCTGCGCGGCCGCGTTGGACGCTCGAACCGGACGGCGTATGCATTTCTGATGTACAAGCGCGATAAAATGCTGCGGGAGGTTGCGGAAAAACGTCTGCAGGCCATCCGGGAATTTACGGAGCTGGGCTCGGGTTTTAAGATCGCCATGCGCGATCTTGAGATCCGGGGAGCCGGCAATCTGCTCGGTGCAGAACAGAGCGGGCATATCGAGGCGGTCGGCTACGACCTGTACTGCAAAATGCTGAATGAGGCGGTGAAGAACTGCAGGGAAGGGGCTGCAGAAGAGGAGGATTTCGAGACATCGGTTGATCTGCCGATGGATGCATATATTCCGGCAGTCTATATTAAAAATGAGCTGCAGAAGCTTGATATGTACAAGCGCGTGGCAGGGATAACCAGCGAAGAGGAACTGGAGGATCTGCAGGAGGAGTTTATCGACCGGTTCGGGGAGCCGCCGAAGCCGGTGCTGAATCTCCTGGAAATTGCCCTGCTGCGGGCGAGGGCCCATGCCGTCTTCCTTACAAGCGTGGAGCAGAAGGGCGGGGAGCTCTGGCTTACTCCTTATGCACGGGCAAAATACCGTGTGGAGAAAATCCCGGAGCTGCTCGCGGCGCATGAACCTTTGCTGGAGTTTAAGAAAAATTCGCTCTGTTTTGTTTACCGGCTGCCGCAGACAGTGCAGAAGAGCGGTAAGGCGGCAGCACAGAAGGCCGGGGGTTCTGCGGCAGGGAAAAATGCTTCGGGGCCGGTGCGGAAAAACGATGCGAAAATGCTGCAGGAGGGGGAATATGCGCTTGCGTGCGCGAAGCAGCTGATTGCGGATTTTTCCGTGCTGCTGGAGGACTGAGAGAAGCGCGAAACCGGGAGATATACGGCATCCCCGATCTTTTTCCTCCGTTTTATTGTGTTGAAGGGGGATGCCGGCATTCGCTCATAAAATCCCTGAGAATAAGCGGCTGGTTTTTTACACCGTCGTTTTATTAACAAATAACATGTTCTTTGTGGTATTTAATAAAATCATTTTTATGAAAATCCGGCAGATAGCCATAATCATCGAAAATCAGCTTAATGATTGCAGCGGTTCGTGCCTGGGTATTGATGCTTTTTGCCGGATTAAACTCAATATCCGTAAAATAATTGTAATTTGAGATTGCATTGATTTCATCGGCAGCAAGTGTATTTTTTACCGCTTTAATGTAGATGTAATCATAAAATACCGTTTTCGGAGTTAGAGGAAAATCTTCATTTTCATAACGAAACGCTGTCAGACGGCCGGAATTATGTAATCTTTCATCACCCTTGGCTTCCCTGGGCGGCAAATCAAGTAAATCGGGATACGGGCCGCCCCTCTCAAATACTTTTGCACTCTGAAAAATATTTTCAAGGAAACAGCCGTTTAACTTTAGACGGAATGCACTTAATTTAATTCCCATCGTTTCCTTGCTCCTGGTGCTGATTTCCAGTGGTTTCGCGTCTGCATCCGCTCCTATAATTGCATTGTGCAGACTTTCTATGGACTTTTGCTTTTGAGATAAGGCGAAACCGGAAAACCATTCAAACGAATATGTTTTACTGACAACTTTTCCTTGACAAACTGAAAATGCAGGCCGCTGTGCCATGTTATCCCCCCTGAATCAAATGCGGTTGTTCTTTAAAATATGCTGATATAAAATGTAATTGTCTATCCGGTATCAATGATTTCATTATAGCACTTTGTTACCGGAAGTGAAACAGATTTCTTTCCGTACAGCAGCATTGTCCGCTGTGCCGTGCCGCAAATTCCCTTGACTTGCAGCCGCGGCAGTAATAGAATTGTGTTATTG
>CAJUMC010000040.1:8097-28791 GCA_910587085.1 uncultured Lachnospiraceae bacterium
AAGCAGGAAGCAGGAAGCAGGAAGCAGGAAGCAGGAAGCAGGAAGCAGGAAGCAGGAAGCAGAATGCAGGCCGGCGGAGCCGTGCTGGTGCCGGGCGCAAAACCTTTTGCGCCGGCGGATGGCGTACTGCATGGCGATATGGAAATGAAATCATCAAATCGGATTCAGAGGGGATAATAAATGGAAAATAACAGAAAAACCACGCGGGTTTTCTGCGGAGTTCTGGGGGCTGCGGTGCTGCTGGCCGCGGGATGCACCCGGATCGAGCCGGACGGATGGATGGATACGGAGCCGACGGTTACGGTATATCCGACGGGAATCACCCCGAAGGAAGCGGACGGACTGACACGGAAGGAGCGCTTTGAGCAGGTGCTGATGAAGGTGGGGGAACTGGAGGTCAGCTACGGCGAGGCGGTGCTTTATATGCAGTCCACCAAGGAGCAGGTTGAGACACTTTACGGCAGGGAGGTTTGGGATTATCCGCTGGATGATGAGGGGACAACATACGCCGAAAAGCTGAAGGCGGAGCTGCAGAAGCAGCTGATTCATACAAAGCTCGTGTGTGCGCAGGCAGATTCGCTCGGCATCTCGCTGACGGAGGACGAAAAAATGGATGTCAGCGAGTATACGGACAATTATCTGGCGAATTTTTCCAGCCCGCAGATGGAGTATTACGGTGTTACGCGGGATCTCGTCTGGGGAATTTATGCAGACAACCGGCTTGCTACGAAAATATATGAAAGCCTGACGCTCAATATTGACACGGATGTTTCAGACGAGGAGGCACGCCATCCGGTGCTGTGGTATGTATTTGTTGCAAAATACGGGCTGGCGGAGGACGGGACGCACACATCGCTGGGCGAGGAGGAACTGGAGGGAGTGCGCGAGCGGGCCGTGCGTCTGGCGGCTGAGGCAGCCGAAACATCGGATTTTTACACGTTCGCCCGTCAGAATACGGATGATACGGATGAGATTGAGATTATTGTCGGACGGGGAGACATGCACGAGGCTCTGGAAAAAATCGCGTTCGGCCTGAAGCAGGGCGAGACCAGCGGCCTGATTGAGCAGGAGGACGGATATTTTATTTTTCACTGTGCCGAATATATGGACGAGGATGCGACGGATCAGGCGAAAATTGATATTATCCTGGAGCGGCAGGATAAGGCGTTTTCGCAGAGCTACACGGTGTGGGAAGCGGACACGAAGGTCTGGGTGGACCCGGTGCTTTGGGAAAAAATTGATATGACCGGCGAAAAATGCGAATAAAAGCATAATCACAGGCGGGAAATCCAGGGGATTTTTATCCGGACAATATTGTTTTTGACAAAGTATTACGGACGGAAGGGGAAATCCGGATGGAAGCGGAAGCAGATTACTGACTGCAGAATCGCGTGCGGAAGCGCAAGCCAGTACGGAGACCGTGTGAGAAATCCTGAGCCGGAGGATCGCGGACAGGAGCTGAAATATGGATGAGGTGGCAGTATGAAAAATATTTGTCTGATTGCGACGGGCGGCACAATTGTTTCGAAGGACAGCGGAAACGGCCTGGAGCCCGAGCTGACGCCGCAGGATCTTCTGGCCTGCGTGCCGGAGCTGCAGGAGATAGCAAAAATAAGCGTGCGGGAGCTGTACCGGATGGACAGCACCAACATCAGCCAGGAGCACTGGCTCGGCATGGCGGACTGCATCCGCAGGGAATACCATGCCTTTGACGGCTTTGTGGTAATTCATGGTACCGACACCATGGCATATACGGCCGCGGCGCTCTCGTATCTGGTACAGAACAGCGGAAAGCCGATTGTTCTGACCGGCTCGCAGAAGTCCGTCTATCAGCGGGATACCGATGCGCGGCGCAATCTGATTGACGCGTTCTGCTTTGCTGCCGACACCCGTTCCCACGGGGTATATATCGTGTTTGACGGCATGGCGATCCTAGGAACGCATGCGCGCAAAACACGGACGCACAGCTACAACGCGTTTTCCAGCATCAACTGTCCGGAGACGGCCATTGTCCGGGAGGGCAGGGTGGTGCGCTATTTCGAGCCGGAGCTTGACGGTGAGGTATGCTTTTACGACCGGCTGAATCCGTGCGTACTGACGGTCCGCCCGTATCCGGGGATATCGCCCGAAATCCTGAACCGCACGCTGGACTGCTACGACGGCCTGGTGATTGAGTGCTTCGGGACAAGCGGCATTCCGGCATACGGCGGCTTTGACGAGGCAGTAAAGCGCTGGGCGAAGGCCGGAAAGGTGATTGTCGCCACAACGCAGGTACCTTACGAGGGCAGCGATATGAGCGTGTACCGCGTCGGAAAATCGCTGATGGACGCCGGCATTCTGGAAGCGTTCGACATGACGCCGGAGGCGGTGCTTGCCAAGCTGATGTGGGTGCTTGGCAGGACGTCGGACCGGGAAGAGATCAAGCAGGAATTCCGGAAGCGTGTGTGGATGGATACGCTGCAGGAGGGCAAGGATCTGCAGTGAGGGGGATAAATTGCGGCGCGGGTTTCCGGTTCGGTTGACAACTGCACATTGATCTGTTAAACTACTATCATAAAAACTGGAAAGTCCGGGAGCGGATGATAAAGGGTGCAGGGCAGTACAATGAGGTATGATCCCTGGCAGGAAAGCAAATTTTGTCCTGTCAGGGATTTTTGAATATTCCGGGCTGCCTGATGCCGAATTGGAATCAGACCGGATGTCAGAAAAAGCGGGAGGAGGGATTATGGAACCTGTGAAAGATAATATTATTCTGTGCCAGGCAGGCTATTCGAAGGACGGCTGCAAGCTGGCAGTTCTGACAAGGCCGGCGTCGCGTTTTGAGATCAGGGACAGCGAAGGACAGGTCTGCTTTGCCGGAGAAATCCAGTACTTCGGGCCGGATGAGAATTCGGGGGATGAGGTGTACCGTGCGGATTTTACCGGCTTGTGCAGGGAGGGAGAGTTTACGCTCCGGGCGGAGGTCTGCGGGGAGGGTGCAGCGCACGAAGCGGCGGATGAAGCCTGCAGGAACGATATGGGGCAATGGATTTCCTCCCGCCCTTTTTTTATCCGCAGGGACGTATACGCGCCGGTGCTTCACGATACGGCAAAGGCTTTTTATTATCTTCGGTGCGGCTGCGGGCTTCCGGCACGCTATGCCGGGAAATTCAGCCACGGCCCATGCCATACCGGGCGTGCGGTGCTGTGGGAGGATAACCGGCAGACGGCGGAGGCGGCCGGCGGCTGGCATGACGCAGGGGATTACGGGCGCTATGTTACGGCGGGGGTCTGTGCGCTGGCGCATCTGCTTTTTGCGTATCAGCTGTTTCCGGCGGTGTTTGACGCGCAGCGGCTGGATATACCGGAGAGCGGCGGCCCGCTGCCCGATCTTCTGGCGGAATGCCGCTTCGAGCTGGAATGGCTGCTGAAAATGCAGCGGAAGGACGGCGCGGTATACCATAAGGAGACGACGGCCGGGCACGCCCCGTTTGTTATGCCGGAGGAGGACACAGCGCAGCTGTATCTGTTTCCGGTATCCTCGATGGCGACTGCGGATTTTGCCGCGGTCTGTGCGCTGGCAGCGCGGCTTTACCGGAAATTTGACGCGGAGTTTTCCCAACAGCTGCAGGCGGCTGCGCAAAAAACCGGGATCTGGCTCGAGGAGCATCCGGAATTTATCGGCTTTGAAAATCCGCCGGGCTGCTGGACGGGAAGCTACGGCGAAAGTACGGATGCGGACAATCGTTTCTGGGCATGGATCGAGCTTTATCTGCTGACGGGAGAAGAGGAATTTCATGAGAGGGCAAGGAATGCGCTGTCCGAACCGTTTTCTCTGACCGCGCTTGGCTACGGCGCGGTGGGCGGATTCGGTGCGCTTTCCTATCTGCTGTACAGTGCGCCGGGGAAGGATGAGGCGCTGGCAGGCCGCTTCCGGGAACAGTTTCTGGCAGAAGCGCAGAGACTGTCCGAACTTTCGGATTGCTGCGGCTACGGCGCGGCCATGGCTGCGCAGGACTACTGCTGGGGCAGCAGTATGAACCTGCTGAAGCACGGCATGATCTTTGCAATTGCGGAAACGGTCTGCGGTGCGGAGCGCCCGCGGAAAGGGGAGAGGGTCTGTGCTGTCAGCCGGGAGGAACCGGAGGGCAGCGTATGCAGCCAGTGCGACTGCACAAAAGCCCTGCGAATGGAGGCGGACAGCTATACCTTCTACGCGGAGCGCCAGATCCAGTGCCTTCTGGGAATCAATGCACTCGGGTTTTCCTATGTTTCCGGAACGGGAGAAAACAGTCTGAAAAATCCGCATCTGCGCCCGGCTTATGCGGACGGCGTGGAAGAATGCATCCCCGGCATGGTCAGCGGAGGGCCGAACCGTCATCCGGTGGATGAGACGGCTGCCTGGCTGATTGCTCCCGGAACGCCGCCGATGAAATGTTTTGCTGATCATGTGGGCTGTTATTCCCTGAACGAGATTACGATATACTGGAATTCACCTGCTGTATTTTTACTTGCGTATCTTGAGAAAAAGTATATGTACTTATAATTGCAAAAAATTTCCTTGTACTATAATTTCAAAAACGCTATACTATTTGTAAATAAAGAATTTCGCAGTACCGGATTTCGAGCAGTGCGCCGGCGTCCGGGCAGAAAAGGCGCAGGACGGACAGGGCTTCCGGCCGCGCAGGTCCGTAAATCGGCAGTTTTCTGTCCTGGGCGCGGCTGCAGAGAAAGAAGGAGAGCCGGTGACAGAACGAAGGAAATGGAGGATCTATGGCATTGATTTTACCAAAGGAGTATGATCCGCGGCTTACCGTGCGGCAGACGCAGGAGGCGATCAAATACATCCGGGATACGTTTCAGAAGGAGTTCGGAAAGGAAATGAATCTCGAGAGAATTTCGGCGCCGCTTTTTGTCGAGAGAAGCTCCGGCTTAAACGATGATCTGAACGGAACGGAACGGAAGGTTTCCTTTGATCTGGCGGACATGCCGGGGGATACGGTGGAGGTCGTGCAGTCGCTCGCGAAATGGAAGCGCATGGCGCTTGCCCGCTACGGCTTTCAGCCGGGGGAGGGGCTGTACACCAATATGAACGCCATCCGCCGCGATGAGGAGCTTGACAACCTCCATTCCTGCTATGTCGACCAGTGGGACTGGGAGAAGGTAATTGCCAGGGAGCAGCGCACGATCGAAACGCTGCAGTCCGTCGTGCGTCAGATTTTCAAGGTAATCAAGCACATGGAGCATGAGGTCTGGTACAAATATCCGCAGGCGGTAAAACGCCTTCCAGAAGATATTTACTTTATTGATTCCGAGGAGCTGCGGGCAAAATACCCGGACAAAACGCCGAAGGAGCGCGAGAACCTGATTGCGAAGGAGCACGGCTGTGTTTTCGTCATGCGGATCGGCGGGCCGCTCGGCGACGGAAAGCCGCACGACGGGCGCGCGCCGGACTACGATGACTGGGAGCTCAACGGCGATATCCTGTTCTGGTACGAGACGCTTGGCTGCGCGCTTGAGGTTTCAAGCATGGGAATCCGCGTGGACGAAACTTCTCTCGCAGAGCAGCTGAAGAAGGCGGGCTGCGAGGAGCGGAGGGAGCTGCCGTACCACAAGATGCTGCTCGATGGCAGGCTTCCGTACACCATCGGCGGAGGTATCGGGCAGTCGCGCCTCTGCATGCTACTGCTCGACCGCGCGCATGTCGGTGAGGTACAGGCGAGTCTATGGCCGGAGGAGATGCGCAGGAAATGCGAGGCGGCAGGAATTATCCTGCTCTGACGGGATTATCCGGCGTCAGACATACCATATCTGTCCGGTGCTGAAGGATGTTCCGTTGCGCCTGGAATGGCAGGCCGCCTGGGTGAAAAAAGGCCTTGCCGATGCAGCAGGACGTTTTGTATGCGCATAGATTGGTATTGAACCGTATCATTTAGGTTTTTTTATCTGGGATAATAAGTTTTTTGAATTATCGTTGATGCAGAATTGCAGGCAGGCTGTGTTATGCACGGATGCGGGTTTGAAATGCACTTTTAAACTTTTATCGATGCAGTATCGCAGGAAGGTCTGCGATATGCGCGGGGTATAAAAATGACAAACAAACAAAAAAGAAATGAAAATATGAAAGCGGGCTGTTATTCCAACCGGGAGCTTTCCTGGCTGAAATTTAACGGACGGGTTTTGGAGGAGGCGGCGGATGAAAGCGTTCCGCTCTGCGAGAGGCTGTCTTTTGCTTCGATCTTCCAGAGCAATCTGGATGAATTTTTCATGGTGCGGGTGGGCACGCTTCATGATCAGATGCTGTTTTCGCCGAAGCTGAGGGAAAACAAAACAAAAATGAACGCGGAGGAGCAGATTGCCGCAATTTTAAAGGAAAGCCGGGAACTGTGCCGGAAAAAGGACGAGATTTATTTCGGGCTGATGGAGGAGCTGCAGAAAAAGGGCGGCGTGGAGCTGATTAACTTTGCGCGGCTGTCCGAGGAGGACGCGGTTTATCTGGAGGAGTATTTCTATTCGGAGATCCGCCCGCTTATCTCGCCGCAGGTGGTCGGAAAGCGTCAGCCGTTCCCATTTCTGAAGAACCGGGAAATTTATGCCGTGGTAGATCTGGATTCGAAGGGGAGCGGGAAGATCGGCATTATTCCGTGCAACAACGGGCTGTTTGACAGGCTGATCCGGCTCAAAACCGATTCGAACCGTTTTATGCTGGTCGAGGAGCTGATTCTGCATTTTGTTCCTCAGATATTTGACCATTATAAAATCCGGTCCAAGTCGCTGCTGCGCGTTGTGCGCAACGCGGATCTGGAGACCGGGGAGGAAAATATTCTGGACGAAACGGCGAAGGAGGAGCATGAAGCGGATTACCGCGAAGCGATGGTTGAGCTGCTCAAGCGCCGGAAAAAGCTATGCGCCGTGCGGGCGGAGCTCAGCCGCAGCATTGACGATGAGGTGGTGGAAAAGCTCTGTGAGTATCTGGATCTGAAGAGAGAACAGGTATTTTATACCGAGTCCCCGCTGGATCTGTCGTTTGTGTTTCCGCTTCAGGACTGCCTGCGGTCAAAGCCGGAGCTGTTTTATGAAAAACGCGTGCCGCAGAAGAGCGCAATGATCCGGGACGATGCGCCGATGATGGAGCAGATTGCAAAAAGGGATATTCTGCTCAGCTATCCTTATGAGAGCATCCAGCCGTTTCTGCGCCTGCTGAACGAGGCGGCCGGGGATCCGGAGGTGGTGTCAGTCAAAATGACGCTGTACCGCGTGGCGCGCTACAGCAAGGTTGTGGAGGCGCTGATCAAGGCGGCGGAAAACGGCAAGGAGGTTGTCGTTCTGGTGGAGCTGCGCGCGCGTTTTGACGAGGAAAACAATATCGAGTGGTCAAGGCGGCTTGAGGAGGCCGGCTGCCGTATTATTTACGGGCTGGACGGGCTGAAGGTGCATTCGAAGCTCTGCCTGATTACCCGGAAAACAAAAAAGAAAATTCAGTATATCACGCAGATCGGCACCGGCAATTACAATGAAAAAACTTCGACGCTCTACACGGATTATTCGCTGATGACGGCCTCCACCGATATCGGGCTCGAGGCACTTATGGTATTTAACGCGCTGTCGCTGGGCGAGCTCTGCGAGCCGACGAAGCATCTTATGGTAGCGCCGAACGGTCTGCAGCAGGGTGTGCTGCGCTATATGGACGAGGAAATTGCCGCTGTAAAAAAAGGCGGACGGGGCTATATCGGCGCGAAGCTGAATTCCCTCACCGATAAGGTGCTGATCGAAAAGCTGATCGAGGCCTCGCAGGCCGGTGTAAAGATTGAGCTTGTCGTGCGCGGTATATGCTGCCTGAATCCTGGAATTAAAGGCTTTACAGATAATATTACGATTGTAAGTATTGTTGGCCGGTTTCTTGAGCACGCCAGAATCTATATCTTCGGAACGGGGAAGCGGCAGAAGCTGTATATTTCCTCCGCGGATTTTATGACCAGAAATACAATGCACCGCATCGAGGTGGCAGTACGTGTTGAATCCGATCCGCTGCGCCGCCGCATCAGCCAGATGTTCGGCAGGATGCTGGCTGACAATGTGAAAGGACGGCTGATGAAGCCGGACGGCACATACACCCGGCGCCAGGCACGCAAAAACCCGATGAATTCGCAGGAATTTTTCTACGAGCAGGCATACCGGGCTGCGGAGGAAGCAGAACTGGAAAGAAAGCAGAAGGCGGAGAAGAATTCGGGAAAGAAGCAGGCAGAAAAGGCGGAAAAGGCGGGCAGGACAGGCGAGAAAAAACAGGCGGCGAAGACCGGCAAGCCGGCAGAGAAAACTGCAGGTGCGGCCCGGAAGAAGAAGCCGGAAAAGGCGGAAAAATCCGGGAAGGCAGAAGGTTAAAAGACTTGCGGGACAACCGGAAGCGCCGCCGGGAAGAAGTCAGAAAGAAGCCCGAAAGGGCGGAAAAGTCCGGGAGGGCAGAAGGTTAAAAGACTTGCGGGACAACTGGAAGTGTCGCCGGGAAGAAGTCAGAAAGGAGCCCGAAAGGGCGGAAAACCCCGGCAAGGCAGCCGGGCAGGCCCGGAAACCTCACAGACATCGGGCAGAAAGACGCTTGAAACCAGCCCGGGCTAAAGACCCGGAAGCGGGGCTGCGGGAATGTCTGCAGATACAAAATGGGATTTACAAAAAATAAAAAGAGAGGTAAACAGACATGAAAAGAATTGGTATGCTGACGAGCGGCGGCGATTGCCAGGCGCTGAACGCGACAATGCGCGGGGTGGCAAAGGGATTGTTCAACAATCTGGACAAGGTGGAGATTTACGGCTTTCTGGAGGGCTACAAGGGGCTGATGCACGGCAATTACAGAAAGATGTCGGAGAAGGATTTTTCCGGCATTCTAACGCGGGGTGGCACAATTCTCGGCACTTCAAGACAGCCGTTCAAGCAGATGCGTGTGATTGAGGATGGCTTCGACAAGGTAAAGGCCATGAAGGAAACCTATAAAAAGCTGGATCTGGACTGCCTGGTTGTTCTCGGAGGCAACGGTTCACTCAAATCCGCAAATATGCTGAGCGAGGAAGGGCTGAATGTCATCGGCCTGCCGAAAACCATTGATAACGATATCTGGGGAACGGATGTAACATTCGGCTTTCAGAGTGCAGTGGAGATCGCGACGACGGCGGTCGACAATATCCACACCACCGCCGAGTCTCACGGCAGAGTGTTTATTCTGGAGCTGATGGGGCATAAGGTCGGCTGGGTAACACTCTATGCGGGCATTGCAGGCGGCGCGGATGTTCTGCTTATACCGGAGATACCTTATGATATCAAGGTGATCTGCAAGGCGCTCAGAGAGCGTGAGAAGGCGGGTAAGAGCTTTTCCATAATTGCCGTGGCGGAGGGGGCTATTTCCAAGGAAACAGCGGCACTTTCCAAGAAGGAGAGGAAGGAAAAAATTGCCAATTCAAAATATCCGTCCGCTGCTTATGAGATTGCAGCGAAGATTACTGAGAAGACCGGTCAGGAGGTTCGCGTGACCGTTCCGGGGCATACACAGCGCGGCGGCAGTCCGTGTCCTTACGACCGCGTACTTTCGAGCAGACTCGGCGCAATGGGCGCGAAGCTTGTCATCAACGAGGATTACGGCAAGCTGGTAGTAATGCGCAACGACGACGTAGTTGCGATCCCGCTGTCGGAAACCGCGGGCAAGCTGAAGTATGTTGATCCGGACGATGATATTATCGAGAGCGCGAGGATGCTCGGGATTTCGTTTGGGGATAAATAGGACAATAAGGAGCCCGGGCGGACGGCAAAGGAGGAATTAGTGTTGGGACAATGCTTTTATGAGGCGGCGATACGACATTTTGTGGATGCTGGTATTCTGCTGAAGGAAGAGAGCGCTGATAATGCGGTATACTTGTTTGGAAATTCGGCAGAATGTTGTTTGAAAAGTTTGATAGAAGTATATTGCAGCACAAGACGAGAACAAATTTTGAGGTATAAATACGGGCATCATATAGACGATTTAACAAATGATTTGTTTGAGTTTATAACGAATTCTTCCGACGTGCCGTCTCTGGACCCCGTATTAGGATTAAAATTGCAGGCATTTCAGCTTCCCGGAGTTTTATCTTTTGAACATCCGCAACGGCGCTATGCCTGCAATGGAAAATTTACCCTGGCAGATGCGGAACAGTGCCAGAGGGCAACACAGTTTCTAATCAGAGAAATGATTAAGCAGCATCTGGATGGATATCTCTAGAAACATCGGAACGGCGGCAGTGAGGAGGAATTATGGTGACATTCAATAATGAATTGGAAACAGCGCGCAGAAGTATTTTGAATTGGTCAGAAATTGATGTGCTGGAGAAGGTGACCATAGTCAGAGATGTTTTCGGGAAACTTTCTTTTTTGTTTGACAGTACCTCTTTTCCGGATGAACAGCAGCGTAATGATCTTGAGCTGCTTTTAAGCAGAAATTTACAAGGGTATTATTCCGGGAACACTTATTGGGAAAAGATGCCGAGCAAAGATAAGAAATATCTTGTTCCCGTTTTGGATCTGATGAAAGAGGAGAGCAGCGAATGGTATACGGAGCATGGTATTAAATTCTATTTATCCGAACGTCCTATTGCTAAAAAAGCATGGGTTTCTAGGAAAACCGATATTGATGCTGTGTGGCCTTATGAGGATGCGCTCCGAAGAGATAAGCCCAGAGTTATTACTTTCTATTCCTTTAAGGGAGGAATGGGACGGACAACCGCGCTCGCGGGTACTGCGCTGCAATTAGCCCGAAAAGGGAAAAATGTAATGATGATAGATATGGATATCGAAGCGCCGGGGCTTGCAACTTTGTTTTTTGAAGAAGAGCGTATACAGAACGGCGTATTGGATTATTTGCTGGAGCATCCTTTGAGCGTGCAATCGGATATTGCGGATTATGTTCTTGATGTAACAGATTCCAGTCTTCTGGAAGAAAATGATGGAAGCCTGTTCATTATACCTGCTGGGAAAGTTGATGAAAACTACCTTCAGAAACTGGCCAGAATTGACTATCAGGATCATCGGGAGGGGGCTTTGCGTACTTCACTGGGCACAATGCTGGAGGAACTTCGCAGCCGTTTTGCCGTGGACTATATTTTAATTGATGCTAGGGCGGGATTTCATGATATGGGCGGGATAGCGGTTGCTCAGCTGCCGCATGGCGCCGTATTGTTCGGCAACTCTTCTAGGCAGTCATGGGACGGCATAACACAGGTGATTCGCACAATTGCAGAGAGTCATAGTGAAAATATTCCGATTGTTATTGCAGACTGCATGTGTGAAAATAGTACATCACCTTCTTTTTTGCAGGCAAAGGATCATTTTATCCAAAAAGCATATACGGTCTGTATAGAAAATTATTATACAGAGAATGATATGATTCCTGGTATAAATGCTGAGAATGTTGCACATTCACCGGTATTTTTGCCCTATGATGCCTCTCTGCGTCAGGATATCACACTGTATTCGACCGGAAGTGCAGAGGAGGATGCACGGGTAAGAGCTTTTACGGAACGTCTGACATCGGACGTTTATAAAGTTATAGTAGACAGAATACAGTCCTGGTTCGGCGAGGGAGATATTGTATGATAGTAGAAGATAAATTATCAATGTTGGAGTCTATTTCTAACATTGCACCCGAAAATGCTTCCGCAGAAGATGAGGATAATCTGTTCGCCAATTTTCTTCCACTGCGCAGTTACAGCAAATTGGCAGATCCAAAAGTATTTCTGATTACAGGAGGAAGAGGGGTCGGAAAATCTGAGTTATTTCATGTGTTGACTTCAAATGATGGTTTGGAGCATATTCTAAGTGAATCTGATAGAAAGCGATTTACCTGGCTTGATAAACCAATGTTTTTTTCAGGTTATCAGGCATCTGGAACGGAAAGTAAAAATTTTCCTCCTAAAAGTGTTTTTGACAAATATGCAAAAATGCAGGATGAAGAACAGATCACTTGTCTTTGGAGTGGATTATTATGTTCGGTACTTTTAAAAAACTTTGCTAAAGATATAGAATTTAGAAATTTAATAAGTGGTTTTTTAGGACAGGAGCAAAAGGAATATTTAGAAAAATATGGGAGCATGCCGGAACGGTGGATCAACTGGATGAAAAAGAACCCTGAAAAGTGGGAGGCTTTTTTTGACGCATGTGATAATTATTTTGAAAATAAAAAAAAGAAAGTATTTGTTATATATGATGAATTGGATAGAATTTGTTCTGATTATAACAATCTTTTTCTTTATATTCGTAGTTTGCTGAGCTTTTGGTTTACACATAATAATCGATGGAATCATTTAAAGACAAAAATCTTTCTGCGCAGTGATTTATATAATTCCAAAGCGCTGCACTTTGTAGATTCCTCTAAGATGCGGGCTTATCAGCTGGAATTGCGCTGGGATTCTCTTTCGCTTTATCGTCTTTTGGTAAAGCGGCTTGCAAACTGCGGAAATAAGCTGATGATCGAATATCTGAGTAGCATACCAAGCCTTTTGGAAATAAAAAAGGGGGTGCTGGGGTATTTGCCAGGAGATTCAGAAGAGGCTATGAAACAATTTGTAAATAAGCTTATTGGACAGTATATGGGAAAGGATCCAAAGAGAGGAATCAGCTACAGTTGGGTGCCAAACCATATACAGGATGCAAATGCCGAGGTTTCTCCGCGTCCTTTTCTGAAATGTTTTGTGTTTGCAGCAAAAGATCTTTGTTCTCATAGAGCCGATATTGAAAAATTGGAAGAGGAGCGGCTTATTTCTCCGACCATGCTGCAGGGAGCATTGGTAGAAGTTTCTATAGATCGAGTAAAAGAATTAGCTGAGGAAGAATATGGATGGCTGAATGTCTTGATTAGGAATATCAGAGGACAGTCCATGCTGATGGAGCGGTCAGAATTTCTGAAATTTCTTTCCATAAACAGCTGGCCGGAAGCAGAGCGAGGAACTTTACCTGGCTCAACCCCGGATGAATTGCTGGAAGCGCTGGAGAGTCTCGGAATATTTATTGAAACCGGGGATGGCCGGATAAATGCACCAGAAATTTATTTACACGGATTTGGACTGAAGCGGCGCGGCGGTATTAAGCGGCCGCACTGAAAGGCCAGAGATTAATCCTTGTTGTTAAAAGAAGCTTTTATCCGTTTATTTTCCTCCGTTTCCGCAGATACTATGAAAAAACGGAAGCGAGGATTTGCGGATGAAGACCTTTCAAGAATTGTATCGCGATATATTAAAGCAGGAAACGGCACAGGGGCGTGAGCCGGAGGGAGAGTACAATCCGAAACAGATGGATTGTCTGCTTCATCCGGAGCAGTACGCCCCTGTTGTTTTTGCGGATTCCTGCGAACAGTGCGAGTACGATAAGGCATGCGAGAACAGCTGTATTTTTGATGCGTTTGAGCATGGGGAGGACGGGAGCGTTTCAATCAGCAGGGAAAAATGCGTGGGCTGCGGCGCCTGTGTGGATGCCTGCCGCCTGGAGCGGCTGGTGGAGAACAGGGACGTTGTTCCGGTGCTGCGCGCGCTGAGAGAAAAAGGGAAAAAAGTATATGCTCTGGTAGCGCCTGCGTTCTGGGGACAGTTCGGTGAAGGGGCGACCACGGGAAGGCTGCGGGCGGCTTTTAAGGCGATGGGCTTTCAGGGAATGATCGAGGTTGCTGTTTTTGCGGATATCCTGACGCTGAAGGAAGCGCTGGAGTTCGATGCCAATATTTCGGACCGGGGCGATTACCAGCTCACCAGCTGCTGCTGTCCGGTGTGGATTTCGCTGATCCGCAGCTTTTACCGCGAGCTGATGCCACATGTTCCGGCATCGGTATCTCCGATGATTGCCGCGGGGAGAGTGGTGAAGCAGCTGCATTCGGATGCCGTGACTGTTTTTATCGGGCCGTGCATTGCCAAGAAAAAGGAGGCGAGAGAGCCGGATATTGCCGATGCGGTTGATTATGTTCTGACATTCCAGGAGGTAAAGGATATGTTTGAAGCGGCTGAAATTAAGCCGGAACTGCTCGGGGAGGATGACAGGGAACATTCCTCGCGCGCGGGCCGGATTTATGCCGCTGTCGGAGGGGTCAGCGAGGCAGTCAGGGAAACGGTGAGGCAGCTGAACCCGTCGCGCCGCATCGAAGTGCGGGCGGAGCAGGCGGATGGTGTGCCGGCCTGCCGTGCCATGATCGAAAGGCTGAAAAACGGGAAAACCGAGGCGAACTTTTTTGAGGGAATGGCCTGCAGCGGCGGCTGCGTGGGCGGCCCGAGAGCAATCATCGACAGGGAAGAAGGTAAGCAGAACGTTCGGCGGTATGCGGACAGAGCGGAGTATAAAACCCCGCTGGAAAATCCGTTTGTCATGGAGCTTCTGTCCCGGCTGGGCTTTGATACCGTTGAGGAATTTCTGGAGAAGAGCGATCTTTTTGTCCGGCAGTTCTGAAGAATCTTCCGGGCGGTTCCGGCAGCCTTTTGAATCGTCTGTTTTTCATTCCGGCAGCCGGAATTGGTCTTTGACGGAAGGCTGATCTGCGGCCCGGCTGACGTTTATTTGATACGATGCAGCAGAGTGAAAGCTTCCCCTAATATTTTCAGTAAATCCAGTCAACCTCACTTTTCACGCTGTTCATTTTCTTTTCCAGAGAATTCAGCTGTGCGTTCTGGGCATCCGTCCAATGCACATTTCCCTGCGGGGAAAGCCGTTTTTATGTTTGTGCTATCATTTCTTATATCTGAAATCTGTCAGTTTTCAAGCAAAAATCAGGATGGGAACCGGATGAGAATCCGCATAAAGCCTTTGGTACAAGAATAAACATATCAGAAGAGAGGCCGTGCCTCGTGCGCAGGATACGCTGTCGGAATGGAGGTTCTAATATGGGATTTCTTGTATATTTATCGGATTATATTATGCCGCTGATTTTTTTCTATGTCGTCGGCTTCGGGCTGCTGATGAAAGTTTCTGTTTATGATGAGTTTGTTAAGGGGGCGAAGAGCGGGCTGTCCACGGTAGTAACGATTCTGCCGACGCTGATCGGGCTTATGATGGGCGTGGGGGTACTGCGCGCGTCGGGGGCGCTGGACGCGTTCGGCAGATTGCTGCTTCCGCTGGCAGAACTGCTGCATTTTCCTGTGGAGCTTATTCCGCTTTCCGTTGTTAAAATGTTCTCCTCGTCGGCAGCGACGGGACTGCTGCTGGATATCTATCAAAAATACGGGACGGACTCGCTGCTCGGGCGCATCGCTTCGATTTCCATGTCCTGCACGGAAACCATATTTTATACCATGTCCGTGTATTTTATTGCCGCTAGGGTAAACAAAACCCGCTGGACTCTTGCAGGAGCACTTCTGGCAACCGTGAGCGGGCTGGCAGCGAGCGTGGTGCTGGCAGGCTGGTGAGAGGTTGCGTGGAATTGACGGCGGGCGCGGTGCCGGCAGGCCCATGAGAGGTTGCGTGGAGTTGACGCCGAGCGCAGTGCCGGCAGGCTGGTGAAAGGTTGCGTGGAGTTGACGGCGGGCGCAGTGCCGGCAGGCTGGTGAGAGATTGCGTGGAATTGACGACGGGCGCAGTGCCGGCAGGCCGATACCAGATCGGGGGTGCGGGTATTCACTTTATTTATCGGTTTATTGATGAAAAGTTGATAAATTCGTGGTATGCTGTCTGTGATAAAATGTAAAGTGATTCCGGAAGCCCCCGGACTGCTGCGAAAAAGCTGAGTAAATAATTTCAGAACCTTAAAGCATTTCAGAATATCCCGGACTGCTGCGAAAAAGCTGAGTAAATAATTTCGGAACCTTAAAACACTTCAGAATATTTCCAGCAGTTTAAAGTTGCTGTTCATCACGGGACTTTATAGGAAGCCAGCAGCCGGCAGCAGGTACGCGGGCAGGGAAAACATATTAGAGCGAAAGAATATCTGTTGTACAGATTGCAGGAAAGCCCGGAAAAAAGCAATTTGCCTGTGCCGGATGCAGTACCGCAGGGAGGGCCGCTCTGTGTGCGGATGCAATGGCAAAGACAGAAAACCCCCGTGGGCATTGAAGCCCGGTAAGATCCGGAAGCACATCGGGAAGACAGGAGCAACATTATGTACAAAATATTAGTGGCGGACGACGAACCCGGCGTAGTCAGTCTGCTGAAGGACTATTTTGAAATCAACGGCTATGAGGTGATCACGGCGAAAAACGGCAGGGAAGCGATTGAAAATATGAAGAAAAATCCGGATATGATCCTGCTTGATATAAATATGCCGGACGGCGACGGGCTGAGCGTATGCAGGCAGATACGGGATTATGTCTCCTGTCCTATTTTGTTTTTGACTGCGAGAATCGAGGACAACGATAAGATTGAAGGATTTGCTGCGGGCGGGGACGATTACATGCTCAAGCCGTTTTCGATCGACGAGCTCGGGGCGCGGGTGGCGGCGCATATCCGGCGGGATCACCGCGGGGAGGCGCAGAAGAATGTCCGTTTTTTTGGCCGGCTTACCGTCGATTATTCCGCGAAGTCCGTCGAAGCAGGCGGGGAACCCGTCGATTTTGCCAAAAAGGAATATCAGATTATCGAGCTGCTTTCGCTGAATTGCGGACAGGTATTTGACAAGGAGCGGATTTACGAGAAAATATGGGGCTATGACGCCGAGGGAGACAGTGCTGTGGTTGCGGAGCATATCCGTCGCATAAGGGCCAAACTTTCAAAGCATCATGAGGAATACCATGTGGAAACCGTGTGGGGCATGGGCTACAAATGGATAAAATAGGCCGGGGCCGCAGAGTGTCAAATCCGAGCCCGGGAAGCAGCACAGGAGGCAGCAGAGGAAGTTGACAAATAAAAAACAGAGAGGGATTCAGATAATAAAAGACTGTTTCGGCCGGCTTACCGATCACATGAGAATGAAGGGAGAGCAATCCGGCCGCAGAATCGGAGAATGGTTCCGGAAAAGACAAAAGAGGAAAAAAGCCGGACGGGAATACGAAAAATACGGATTGAAAGAGAGTATTCCGGGAAATGAACTGCGCAAGAAAGGGTTCAAAGTGCGCTGGAGAGCCGGCAGAAAGAAGCTGAGCGATCGTTTTGCCGGCCTGAAATGGCGTTTTGGCCTGTATATTCCTCTCTGTATTTTTATGGCATTTTTAGGTTCTTGTATTATAGGAAATTCTATAAATTACCTGCAAGATTGGTATGCTATTAAATATACGGGCATGGAATCCGATAAAATTCATTTTTATTATGAAATGCGGCTGGATGAAAACGGAGTTTTGTATAAAGATTATGTGGGAAACGTGGAGAATTATGAGAAACTGGACAGCATTTATTCTTTGGTAACGTTTCTGCAGCTTATTTTGATACCCGGGTGGATTCTGCTGAGCGTGGCCGTCACGGGGAAAATTTTTTATAACAGGGAGCTGAAAACGCCGATCCATCTGCTGATGGCTGCGTCCAGACGGATTGCGGACAACCAGCTGGATTTCCGCCTGAAATATGACAAGCCCAACGAATTCGGCATGCTGTGCCATGCGTTTGATGAGATGCGATCCGCGCTGTACGAAAGCAACCGTCAGCTGTGGCGTTCTCTGGAGGAGAGAAAACGCCTGAATGCTGCGTTTTCCCATGACCTGCGGACTCCGCTGACCGTACTGCGCGGCTATGCGGATTTCCTGGAAAAATACATTCCGGGCGGAAGGATTCCGGAGAAAAAGCTTCTGGAGGTGCTCGGAATGATGAACGGTCAGATTGTGCGCCTGGAGCATTACACGCAGAAAATGAATTCGGTTCAGAGACTCGGGGACATTATACCGAATCTGCAGCCGGTTGCTCCGGCTCAGCTGCGGAACAGCTTTTGTGAGACCGGACGGCTGCTCTGCGGTGAAAAGCAGTTTTCTCTGGAATGGCAGGGGGATGCTCCTCTGCTGATTGATGAGGAACTGGTGCTCCAGATTTATGAAAACCTGGTTTCCAATGCATGCCGCTACGCGAAGACCTGTGTTTCGGTGAACTGCATCGTATGGGGCGGCTGCCTGAAGTTTACGGTGTCGGACGACGGCTGCGGTTTCAGCACGGAAGCACTCCGCAGTGCTGCGGATCCGTTTTTCCGCGACGAAAAGGAACCGGACAAGACGCATTTCGGGCTGGGACTCTATATCTGCCGCATTCTTTGTGAGAAATGCAAAGGGACGCTGAAAATTGAAAATAGCGGAGGCGGGGGAGGAAGCGTAACGGCCGTAGTGCCCTGCGGTGGTGAAAGTAATCAGAATATTTGATTGATTATAGACGAGCTTTTCATTATCTCATACATGCCATTATCTCAAACATGCTTTGATTTTTAACCATATTTTCTTGACCGGATTCTGATTTGGGCAGTAAGGCAGCAACAAAACAGATATCGGATTCTGTCTGAGTACAATATCTGTTTTTTACTGCCTTTGCGCGGTAAGAGTGCGTAGTATCGAGTATTAGAATACCGTTCCTGGATGATATTGGTGTTAAAGTGTTTTGCAGATATGCAGCAAAGCATTCCGCTGCTGTTCCGTTGGGACAAACGATATAGACAGTCTCCTCCCTATATAGATCTGTTAATAATACACGAGCCTTCACATCTACCAAGGAGTTATCCAAAATCAAAGTTTTAATGAGACTCATTACAACATTGCCGTAGTTGTAAATATCTGTTTTAGCAAAATCGTAAGAGTTATAGGGTGAGAACATAACCTCATATAAAGTCTCTACTGCCCGAGTGTTATCCTCAACATTTTGATAGTGGTTGAGTTTGGTTTGATGGCAGAGCACGAGTGCCTTTGTATATTTAACATGTGCAATCGAAATCTGTATCTTTTCATTTCCGGTATCTTCGTATCGCTTTTCAAATACAGAGTGCGAAACACTTGCGTCACGATATGCCTTTTCAAGGAATTTCAGTTTTTTTGATATATCCGTTTCAAAGCGAGAGGAGCGAATATAGCACTTGGCCCGCTGATGCATATAATTCGGATCCGAAGATAATAAATCGTTGAGGTTTTCATAGATTCCCCGAATCAAAACAAGACCTTGCGATCTAAAAATTTGATTAATGTTATCAAAAAGGATATATGACTTATATTGTGCATATTTATCTCCATACTTCAAATTAGGCTTGCCATATATTTCTACTAATCTAAGAATGATATGGCGATAAGCTTTAATTATGAGATCCTGACTTCCCTTTGCTTTTGAAAATTTGCATAACTGATCATATAACCAATATTCTGCGCTGGCCACATATTTAATTGGAGAATTATTCGATGGAGACGTTTCAAACCCCCATGTACTTTCGATCTCAATTAGTGGTTTTGAGGCTCGCTCCTGTTCATAGATCTCCGGCAGCAGATCCAGTTCCACGGCTCTCGAAGAATAAATTTTGTTTTCTGTTGCCAGGGCGATAAGGCAAGCAATCTGCCGGTCGCTGGAAAAGTGAGGAACTATTCTATCAAATCGGTTTTTCTGCAACAAATTGTGGCTGCACTCAATGATATTGTCTGCTATAGTTTTGTTCTCTGAGAAAACACCAAGATTGGTGATTATCAAGCGTTGATTTAGCTCATGTGTTTCCTGTTCGTTAAATTTATTTGAAACATTGATTTGAGGGATGGAATTAGCCTCGATAACACCGTTCAGTTCCAAAAGCTTAATTAATCCAGCCAAGTCACGATTATTTTTATTTTCGATAATCAATACAGAATTGTTTTGTTTTTTCAAGTCATCTTTTGATCTTATCAATTTTTCTATCTGTCGTATGTTCAAAGTGTTGCTGTCAGCAATGATTAAACGGTTCCCGCGTTCAAGAAGTGATTGCAGCGCAGCATCACTTAAGCTTTCTTTCGATTCGAATACATAAACATTCCGATCCCTTATCCGGGAAGCAAAATCAATCGCGATATAAGTTTTACCGCTGCATCCGCCGCCCAAAAGAAACTGTAAGCTGTGATTATGTATGTTTTCGATTAATTGGTCGGTCACATCCCTGGAGATGAAAAAATAGGGCAGGGTAATTGATCGGTCTTAATCAGGCTCTTTCCGTGAAACAGGTATGATTTATTTGTTGCAAATTCTTCGTTTAAGGATTTGAATTCATAAGTTCGATAGTGGTCTGTTTCCGTAGGTGTGATTTTTTCCGCCTCTTGTGCTGCATCAAAGATGAGATTGTATATGTCCTCATAAGTGTCAAATACAATACAGTGGGTGATTTTATAACGCTCTAATTCTATCTGCTCAAGACGGCTGGGAGCCTTGGTCGTACAAAAGAACCGTACGTTTTCGTTTGCGGCAGAAGAAGTCGAAACAGAAATCAGGTCAATCTCATCGGCCAAACTACAGCCAATATACAGAAGGTTCTGGAAAGAGATATCATGAGTAAGCTTGCTTAGCAAAGAAGCATTTTTATATATACTGGCAACATACTGATTTTGATCAAAGATTTCACTGACAGAATCTTTGAAGCCCAACATCTCTGCAATATCACCGTGTAATTTGATAACGCACTTGTATTCGTCAAAAATGCTATTCTGCACCTCGCGATTTGAATAAACGACGAACTGAAAATCGCTGTTGCGTTCTATTGCATCATCAATATTGAGAGTATAAACATAAGGCCAAGGGATAGATAACAGTTTTTTTCTTACAGGAGGGGGTGCGGACAAAAAACTGGACTTCCACGGACTCCGAAAGGAGCTGGATCAC
>CAJUMC010000041.1 GCA_910587085.1 uncultured Lachnospiraceae bacterium
TTGTAAAATATTAAGTTTCAAGGAACAATTGGGGCTTTTGACCCCAGCATCATGTTATCTTTTTAGAAGCTTCCATTAAACTTTTATACAGCAGTTCCTTGTCAATATCTTCTGTCTTATGCAGATTATTTTCTTTCCGCAATTCTTCCATCTGCTTTTGCAATTCCTTGCTGCCTGCGAGCATCCCTTCATAATCTTTTTGCAGGCTCTCCAGAGACCCGCGGGCAGCATCCAGCTCCTGCTGCAGTATGGTATTCTCCTCCATCTGTTTGCGGGCCTCTTCCCCCGCATGAAGCGACGCCTGCCCCATATTGCATGCGACAACAAAAAGCAGTATCATAATCACATCAAGCAGAGAAGTAAAATCAAGAACCAGATCCCTTTTTTTCATATCGGTTTGTTCCTTCTGTCATTCCTTAAAGATCAAATGCTCCGTATGCTTTTCATTATCCTCAATCTTATAGGAAACGGTTGAATCGAGGGCTTTAAACAGTATCGCGGCAACAATTCCCCAGAAAGTTGAAGTCAAAGCGGAAAAGAAATTGGAGGTATCCGCCGTTCCAATCGTATTAACCATCGGAATCAAAGCCCACACCGTGCCGAGCATGCCGAGCAGCGGAAAGATCGTCGTAACATTGGAATACAGGGCATACACTTTATTCATTTTTTCTCTTGTATCCAATAAGTCCTCAGCCGATAACTTTTTTTCACTTTCGGTATTTCTCTTTAATTTTTCCAGCCCCTCCTCCGGGAGGTTCGACAATTTATCCGATGAATTGTAATGGCAGTATAATTTATCGGCATACTTCCGTACCTGAAAATAAAAAATCAGATTAACAATGACCGCGGCGAAGACAATATAATCAAACTTCCAGAAGTTGTTTTTCAAAATAACCAGAATTTCCACCCTGAACAATCCTCCGTTCCCATCACAGGTTTATTCGGCAGGCCCTTTTACACTCTTCCCGTATATCTCTGTGTCTGCCTGCAGTCTCATTATATATCAGCTTGCTGTTTTTGGGAATAGATTTTCATAAAAACTTGTCGATTCGTGTCGCCTGCAAGCTGCGGACTTCCTGCCGCCGCAAATTCCGCAGGACCGCTCACGGCGCTGATCTGCGTGACAATCGCCGGAACCGGCGGAGCGCAGGATTTCTCGCTGCTGCGCATTCCCCCGCCGACTGCTGCCCGGCCCGTTTTTTCTCTGTATCAAGGATGACCGGTTTTAACCTGCTCCCCCTCCTCTCTCACGTCCCGCTCCATATATCCGCAGGTAAACGGGAAAAAATCAAACTTTTTTGTTCCGACATGCTTCGCGCCAAGTCTTTCGTACCACAGCCGAAGCGGCCGGTTCTCCTCCACAATACCGATCTTCATTTTCCTGCAGCCCAGTCCGGCCGCTGTCGCGAGGGCATGACGGAAAAGACTTTCCCCGATGCGCGCACCGCGGTACTCCGGAAGAACGCACAGATTATTCAATTCGCATTCCATCCAATCCTGCTTCTGCAGTCCATTCTCCTGCGGCGCCTCTATGGCGCCTTGCTTCTGCAGTGCTTCCTCCTGCGGCGCCTCTATGGCGCCTTGCTTCTGCAACCCATCCTCCTGCTCTCTCCCGCCGCTTCGTTCCTCTGCCTTTTTCTCAAGATACAGCGAATAATAGCCTGCCATCCGCCCTGTTCCGTCATAATACGCATACATCGGCCTGCCCTCATCATACTGCCGGTTTAATCTCTCACAATTCACGGCAAATGCTGTGAACCGCGGCGCATTCTCCTCCGTAATGCCGTATTCCCGCGCGACGGACAAAAAACTCTGCCGAATCAGATCAACACAATGAGCGATCTCATCTCTCCGAATTTCGCGAATCATTTCGCACCTCCCTCTCCGCAGCAGTACGCCGTTCTCCTTTTTCCCCTTCCGACCGCTCTGCGCTCTGATGTTATTGGTTCATTATATCATGCAGATGAAATCGAAACAACATCCTTTCCCGCAGAAATGCCCATTTACTTTTCCTTCCCGGTAAGTCATAATGGACAGGGCAGAATCCCGCGCCGTTTTCCTTTTGAAGGCTTTTGCACTTAAGACGGATGAAAATTCTGCCGGGCGGTCAGAGAACGGACGCCGGACTGCCTTTATTTCCCGGCAGTGCTTCAGTGAAAACTTTAAGCCGGACTCCAGGTATGCAGGCCGGGAAGGACAGCGGCACGGATGCGGCTCCGGCCTGCGGAATTAAAGAAACAAATATCTGATTTCAGCATGGCGGTTCCCAGGTCAAACCGGCCCGGCTTCCGCAGCAAGGGGGAATTTACTATGTGGCTTCTCGCTGCCGTACTGTCGGCCGTTTTTGCCGGCCTGACCTCCATACTCGCAAAATGCGGGATAAAAAATACCGATTCCGATGTGGCAACAGCGCTGCGGACTGCTGTGGTGCTGCTGTTCTCCTGGATTATGGTTTTTGTAAGCGGCTCCGCAGAGTCCCTGACGGATGTGGATTCCGTCTCTCTCCTCTTTCTGATCCTGTCCGGTTTTGCAACCGGCGCGTCGTGGCTTTGTTACTTTAAGGCCCTGTCTGCGGGCGATATCAACAAGGTGGTTCCGATCGACAAGTCCAGTACCGTTCTGTCAGTACTGCTCGCCATCCTTCTGTTTGGCGAGACAGGCCATCTCCCGGCAAAGCTGCTCGGCGCGCTTCTTCTCGCCGTCGGGATCTTCCTGATGATCGAGCCAAAGCAGAACGCCGTTTCCCGCGAAAGCCGGAAAGCCTGTGTTTATGCCGCTTTTTCCGCCGTTTTTGCCTCGCTCACCTCCATCCTTGCCAAAATCGGAATAAACGGGGTGGATTCCACACTCGGCACGGCGATCCGAACCTGCGTCGTCCTCCTTATGGCGTGGCTGGTTGTTCTTCTAAAAAAGAAACAGGCCGGGCTGAAAAAAATCAGCCGGAAAGAG
Source organism: uncultured Lachnospiraceae bacterium (assembly GCA_910587085.1). Classification (GTDB taxonomy): domain Bacteria; phylum Bacillota; class Clostridia; order Lachnospirales; family Lachnospiraceae; genus RGIG4057. The sequence goes on from CAJUMC010000041.1 coordinate 2,950, forward strand.
CTATCCTTTATCGCTCTTTCCGGCCTTGCAACCGGCGCCTCCTGGCTATGCTATTATTATGCGCTTCAGAACGGCATCGTCAGCGTTGTCGTGCCGGTCGATAAGCTGAGCATCACCGTGACCATAATATTTTCTTTTCTGGTTTTTCATGAACGCCTCAGCAGAAAAGCATTTGCAGGGCTCTGTGCCATGATCGGCGGAACAATTCTTCTCGCCATACTGGCGTAATGCCCTGCCCTGTTTTATGCACTTCCGGATTAAAACTCGTATTTTGTTTCTGAATTCCGCAGCGGATGCCCCCACCCGCTGCGGCTCTCATTTTACTCTTTTACTTTCATTCCACCGTCTCCACCACTCCCGCAAACAATACCGAGCCGTCCGCTCCGGTTATTGCAAAAAGGAACGGGCGGTCGAGCGTGAAGTCAATCTCATCCGGAGCCAGGATAATCCCGTCGTTCACTGCCATAACAGTAAAGGCGGCAGCGCTGCATCCCTTCTCGTCCACGGAAACACGCGCTGCATGCTTTGCCTCGCCGACAAACAAACTCTCCTTATCCTTTTGCATCGGACTGAAATCCGCGCTCTGCACATCAAAAATATCGGTGACACCCATGGCCTTCAGCTCTTCCACAAGGTCAATATCGGATACAATATCAAATTTCGGCATGGCCAGATTCATAACCACCGTTTTTCTGTTTTCCCAGCCGTAATTTTCCTCAAGCAGATGCAGCGCTTCCCCTCTCCCGATAACTTCATTTACAGAAACGCCCTCGTCCGGCAGAAAAAGCCATACACCGCCGCTCATTGTAAGATCGCAGCAGACGGCAGAAAAATTGTCCCCACGGTAATAATTCTGTATTCCGCTGCGGTGCATAAAATCGCAGATCATATCGCCCTCGGCTGCATGGAATGTGCCTGGCGCGGTATTATCCTCATAAAACCGCTCCTTCCACTGTGCGCGGAAATAAACCGTGCTGACCAGCTCCAGTACGGTGTTCTCATCCATTCTCAGCGCTCCCGCCTGTTCCTGCAGCATTCCGCCGGTCTGCGCGTTCACCCATGTGCGTAATGCTTCTGCAAATTCCTCTGAACCCATATCGCCCTGGAACGACGAGGCATGATATACATCCGCCAGGCGCTGCATCGTCTCCGGGACAAAGCTTTCTCCCTGCCGCAGCCAGAGCGAATTTGCAAGAGTGCTTGTCACATAGCCGCCCTCTGAATAACTTGCAGACCAGAGCGCGGAAACACTCTCCCGTACGGAGCCGATCTCCTGCGCATCCAGAAGAGCCAGAAGCTGCTCCCGGCTCTCTCCATCGGTCAGCTCCGCCAGCATCGAGAGCGCTATATATAGATTGAGCGGGGAGTACGCGCGATTGACCGCTTCCTCACGGACAAGCAGCTGCTTCATCGTTTTCTCGTAAAACGGATACAGGCTGCCCTGATAATGCTCGGAGGCCCTTACGCGCTCGTCCCACTCGGCCAGATATGCCCCCATCGCCTCATTAAACGCCTCGAAATCAACATTGCCGGATATATCCGTGAAATCGGCCTTCTCCGGAAACGAAAGTGATTCCGGATATCGAACCTGCACAATAGCATAGTCCTTGAGAAGCTCTGCGTCGGTTTCTTCGGGCTGGCTTCCTGAGCCGCCGGTAATTCCCGGACCGGTCTGCCCGCCTCCTCCGGGCTGGCTTCCTGAGCCACCGGTAATTCCCGGACCGGTCTGCCCGCCTCCCTGCGTCAAGCCGGGTTCCATTAAGCTCAGCGAATGCCTGGAATGCCATACCGCTGCCCCGACGGCCAGACATGCACAGGCCGCCGCAGCGGCGCCGATCACCGCCCACCGCTTTTTTCCGGCCTGCCGCTTCCTCCTGTCCGGCTCCTCCCCGAGAATATACTTTTCATCCACCTCATTCATTGCACTGCACAGATCACTATTTTTCATGTGCTCCCTCCATTTTGAACCCCTGCTCATCTGCCTGACTCCTGCACTCTTTACCGCTTCCATATTATCCGCAGCGGTTTCATAATTATCCGCGGTAATTTCGCGCAAAAACCCCCTTCCCGCACAGATCTTCCGCTTTTACGGAACGGAATAACCCTCGCCCGCCAGAAGCTCTTTCAGCTCATTTCTCATCCGCATCAGGCGCATTTTCACCTTGCTTATCCCCATGCCGGACTGCTCCGCAATCTCCTTCACCGGACACAGATACCAGTAGCGCAGAACAAAAAGCCGCCGGTTTTCTCCGTTCTGTCCCTCCAGGAAACGATTCAGAAGAGCAGTCAGCATCTTCTGGTCAACGGACTGTTCTACGCCGCCGCACGCGGGAATACACTCTTCCAGCTCCTCCAGCACTGCGGTAATTACCCCGCCGCCGCGCTTCGCCGCGTTCTGCTTTTCGCACCGGTTCAGGCACAGATTGCGCGTTATCCTGGCAAGAAAGGCAGGGAGCGCCGCCGGGCGATGCGGAGGCATACTGTTCCACGCCCGCAGCCAGGTATCGTTGACGCATTCTTCAGCATCCCCTCTGTCGTTTAAAATGCGGTACGCAACCGCATTGCAGTAATTTCCGTATTTCAGCGCGGTCTCGGAAACCGCCTGCTCCGAGCGCTTCCAGTACAGCTCAATAATCCGAGAATCGTCCATCATTTTCTTCCCCCAGCCTCCCTTCACCTTTAGAGACCGGAAAAAACGCCGCCGGTCACAAATAATTTTCTGCAGAGCGGCAGCCCGCAGGCTCTTAAAGCATCGCAGAAAAAGGCCGCTGCAGAATACGCATCTTTTGCATGCAGTTCCGTACCCGCCGGAATCCACCCGCATATTGCAATGATATCGTATTCCGCAGCAGCCCCCTTTTCGCTACTGCTCCCTCTTCTCCAGCTTCAGATTGCCGGAAACCGTATCCACAGAGTATTTCTTTTTTCCGTCCCCCAGCTGGTAATCGTCCCCGTCCGTCTTTGTGTCAAGTTCGCTGCGGAAGGAGCCGCTGACCGTATCCCAGCTTACGGTAACCCCCGCGTTCTCCGGCAGGCATAAAACCACATCGCCGGAAACCGTATCCACGGAAAGCAAATCCGCCGGAGTATCCATGGAAACGGTTACCCTGCCGCTCGTCGAGTCCAGCTTCAGCTTTCCCGCCTCCGAAAGTGCAAGGCTGACGTCTCCCGAAACGGTATCCGCCGACACCTCCTCCGGTCTGCCGGAAATCTTTGCCGTCAGCTCCCCGGAGGTCGTATCGACCCGGAGGCTTTCCAAGACCTCCACCCCGTCGAGCAAAACATCGCCGGAAACCGTATCTGCGGTAAGCTTTTCCGCCCGGATTTCCCGGATTGTCACATCTGCGGAGGTGGTATCCGCCTCCAGCTTTTTCAGCTCGGTTCCCTCCGGAATCCAGACCTGCAGCTCCTTTTTCAGGTCTCCAAAATTCCACTTTCCGGATTTTGCAAACTTTACCCGCAGTGTATCCCCGTCCACAAAATAATACATTGTTGTTTTCTCATCCAGCGTCTTGCCGGAGGTTTCCGAAATTATAATTGTGTCCTCTGCATGATAAGCAATCTCAATTTCCCCGCTCAGCCACCCAAGATCAAGCGACTCGATGCCGTCCGCCGGAAGCTTTGCATTTCCCATTGTGTACTTGTCCGCATCCTTGTAGACGCCGCCCGACATCCCCGGCAGGCTTCCTGCACTGCAGCCGGAGCCGAACACCGCGGCCGCGGCGAGCACAGCCGTACAATACCATGTTTTTTTCATCTCCCCAACCCTTCCTTCCGCAATCCTTATGCGTTTCAAACTCTGCTGCACAAATCCTGCTGCAGGCATTTGAAATCCTGCGGATATTTTACCACACTCCGGCGTCAGCACCATTAAAGTGAGATTAAAATTGGATTAGAGCTCCCGAAAAAACGGGGTCTGCCTGGCTGAAAACCGCATTCTGCCGGAAGAACAGACCGGGAATAAGAATTTTTCCGGATATCTACAGCCAGTTTACGCGTCCTTCTAACACAATCTTTCTTTCGGCATCCTTCACAATCCTGCCGATCTCGTAGCAGGCATAGCTGCGGCTCACATGCTCGATCACCTGCTCTTTATACTTCTCCGGCACAATCAGACAAAATCCGGCACCGCAGTTGAAAGCACGCAGCATCTCCTCGTCGCTGATGTTCCCGTGACTGCGGATATAGCGGAAAATTTCCGGGACGCGCAGCCTGGACAGCTCGATTTCCGCGCACAGACCGTCCGGGATCACGCGCGTTATATTTCCCTCCAGCCCGCCGCCGGTAATATGCGCCATGCCGTGCAGCAGCCCCTTCCCGAACAGCCCCCGGATCGCCTTATAATACGGGGTGTGCGGCTTCATAATCTGCTCGATAAAGGTCATTCCGCCGACTCTGTCAAGCTTGATTTCCGGCATCCGGTCCATCAGCAGCCGCACCAGGGAATAGCCGTTTGTGTGCAGGCCGTTGGAAGCAACCGCAAGTACCGCATCGTTTTCCTCCGTCCTGCTGCCGTCGATAATCTGCGTCCGATCCGCGATGCCTGCGATGCTGGAGGTCAGCACATAAACGCCGTGCTCCACCACGGACGGCTGAATCGAAGTCTCGCCGCCGACCAGGGCGCAGTCGTTCTCGCGGCACGCCTCCGCAATTCCCTTTACCAGTGCGGCAATGGTCTCCTTTTCCGCACTTCCGCATACAATCGTGTCCAGAACGGCCAGCGGCCTGGCTCCCATAACCGCGATGTCATTCACAAGATGATTGATCATATCGTGGCAGATCGACTCCGTGTAGCCGTATTCCATCGCCAGCTTCTGCTTGGAGCCCGGCTCCTCCGATTTCAGAACAAGCACCGGCTCCTTCAGCCCCGGAAAGCTGATATCGTACAGCGACGCGAACGGCCCCAGACCGTTCAGCACGCGCGGATCCTTTGTCTCCAGATGCTTTGCCATCTCCCGCTTGATTGCGTCCGTATATGTTATATCAACCCCCGCCTTGCCGTAAGAAAGCCCCTCTGCGGCCTTCTCGCTCCCGGCAAGTATCTCGTCCACCGTAACGCCGAGCGCCGTCGCCAGATCGCACAAAACCTCAAGATTCGGGTACGAGGTGCCGGTCTCCCATTTTGAAACTGCCTGGAACGAAACGCTGAGCCGGTCGGCCAGCTGCTGCTGCGTCAGCCCCAGTTCCCTGCGCTTCCCCATGATAAAACTGCCGATTCTCACACTGTTAAGCATATCCATGCGCCTCCCTGCCTTTTTGCCTTTATCATAGTTTACCCGCACGCGCCGCGCAATAACCGCCGGGGCGAATCCGGCCGGGAAATTCAACGGGCGATAGAAGGAAATACAGAAGAACAAGAAAAGGGCAATCGAAGCGGCGGGGTCAGTTCTCCTCGCAGTAATAGCGGAAATACTGCTCCTTCAGCGTTTTGTATGCGCCCCGCGGCAGATAGATCTTCGTTCCGCTGTTCAGACTGATCTCCTGCGCATTCAGATTGTCGATATAGTCCAGATTCATTATGTAGGCGGCGCCGACCCGCACAAATTCCCGCCACGGAGAGAGCATCCCGCAGATCTCCGCCATGGTCATGCGCAGCAGATGCTGGACACCGTCAGAGAGGTGAAGGCACTGTGTCTTCCCCTGCGCCTCGCAGTAGACAATGTCATTTACGGGCACGCGCTGTATCCGGCCCTCGATCCGAAGCAGCAGATATCTCCGGCGCTCCTCCTCGGCCTCCTCCAGAAACCGATCCATCAGCTGGTACAGCCGCTCCGCGGCAACCGGCTTTACCAGATACTGCGCCGCGTCCACCCCAAACGCTTCCAGCGCATGTTCTTTTGAAGTGGTGAGAAAAACAATGCGGGTCCGGCTCCCCATACTGCGCAGTTCCCCCGCCGCCTCAATCCCCTTCATTTCCGGCATATAAATATCCATAAACAGCAGATCCGGCATATAACTTTCCTCTGCTGCCATAAACAGAAGTCTGTCCGCACTTTCAAAACGATCCACTGCAAATTCCGTTCCCGGATGCTCCGCCTCATACTTACGCAGCATCCGTTCGGTTTTATTCAGAGCCTCTGCTTCGTCATCACAAAGTGCGATCCGATACATAAGAAGGTTCACCTTTCCTGTTCCTGCCCGCATTTTGCAGGCCGCCTGATTTGCTTGCTCCTGACCAGTATAGCCTAATTCAGCTGCAAAAGCAATAAAATAGCTGTCATGGGCCGGAAATCCCCTCCATCTGCACACTCCCGGCCGGAGGAATATTCATGAGCAGCCGGAATACAAACACGCCGTCATCGTTTTTAAAATCATATTCCCCGCCGTAGCTTTTCGCCGTTTTAATGATGCTCGACACACCAATGCCGCCTGTAAACTCCGGCTTGGGCTGTCCATCCTTGATCTCCGTTTCCACCCTGCAGGTATTGCTGCAGTAGATCACCAGCTTGTTCCGCTTTTTCTTAATCATCAGGTGAATGAGGCAATCCCTCTCCTGCGTCTGCCTTTTTACCTCCATACAGCCGTAAATGGCATTCTCGTAGGCGTTTGCCAGGATCGTCACCAGGTCGATATTCGGGATTCCGGGATTTCTGCCCATCTCCACATCCATGGAAACCCGTATCTGCTCCGCCCGCGCCTTTCTGGTATATGCTGACAGAATATTGTTGACCGCGGTGTTGGCACAGATCAGCTCGGCCATCTCCCCGTCTGCTTTCCGGTCGTATTCCTTGAGGTACTGCAGCAGCTCCTCGTTCTGCCCCCGGCGGGCATATTCCGCGATCACTGCATTGTGATGCCGCACATCATGGCGGATTCTCCGCCCGGACTCCGCGGATTCTTCCAGAATCTCAATATTTCTTTCCATCAGCCGATGATTCATCTGCATCAGCTGATTTTCCTTTTCATATTCCTTTTCCTTTCCCAGATGGAGATATAGCCGAAAAGCCAGCAGCTGCAGCGCACCCGTCAGGAAAAAGTTCACAGCAATCTGAAAAAGCCGGAAGGGCGTCATATTATCCAGATTCGGATTTATAATAAAACCGATTCCGAAAAGAACGCTGATTATCATAATGGTGATGCTGAACCGGTCCAGCTCGTTCTCCATATAGTTTCCGAACCCCCGGATTGTCTGCTTCGCCTTTTTCTCGATAAACAGCGCTATGACGTAGATCAGCAGAAACCGCACAATAATATCCGCCCAGACATTTCTGTTAAAAAGCAAAATAGAAACCTCAATCCCGCCGATCAGGAATACGGCCAGCAAATAAAAAGTGAGCGCCAGCTTGTACAGCTTCAGACAGAAATGATCCAGGCTCATAAAGCATGCGAAGCAGCAGAAACTCATATACATCGCAAACGCGGATATTCTCGCGCAGCTCTCCTGGTCAAAATAATACCAGACGCAGGCTGCCAAAATCAGGCATGTGCCGAAACAGCCATAGCAGACTGCCGTCTTTTTCCAGCCAAAACGCGGCTGGCTCATCAGAGAAAAAATGATAATGACTCCCGCAAGGCTGATAACATATCGGATCAGTGCAATATATACCGGACCGCCAAGCATTTTCTTGTATTTCTCCTTTCTTTCAGTATATTTTCCCGTGTTCTTTTCTATACCCGGAAAGATGCGACCGTCTGGTTCAAAAGCCCGCTCAGCTGAGACAGCTCCTCCATCCGGGCCGCCACCGCTTCGGAATTCCCGCCGGAGCGCTGTGCAGACTGCTCCATGCTTCCCATAAATTCCGCAATGCCGCTCACCAGCTCCGAGATTGCCGTAATGGATGCATTAATTTCCGTCATGCTGGCATTCATCTCCGCGGAAGATTCTCCGAGCTGTCCGGAAATATCGCTGTAAAATGCGGCATCCTTCCGGTACGCTCCCGCGAGCTGCGTCATTCCCCGATAATCCTCCATCACCTTCCCGTTCATAAATTCCAGCAGTTTCCCGGAATTCTCGGACAGAAAAGCAACATTCTGCACCACCCCTTCCGTCACCTTCCGGATTTTGTCCACCGCCTGTCTCGAATTGTCCGCAAGCTGCCGGATCTCCTCCGCCACCACGGCAAAGCCCTTCCCCGCCTCCCCGGCCCGCGCCGCCTCGATGGAGGCGTTCAGAGCCAGAAGATTGGTCTGCGAGCTGATGGCGAGAATCTCCTCCGTCAGACCGTCAATCTCCCGCACCTTCTGGCTGTCCGCGATTGCCCTTTCCAGCTCTTCCTTTGTCTGCCGGTACAGTGCAACGGCCTCGCCGGCGGAATGTCTGGACAGCTCATCCTGCTTTCCCGCCCGCTCCATAATATTCCCGGACTGCTCCGCCGCCTCCCCGGCCTTTTTCGCCACACTCTCTATGGCACTTCCCAGCTCCTGACCGCTGAGCCGGATTCTCTCCGTCAGCTCCCTGGCCTGTTCGGTGCGGTTCGTAGCCTGGCCGGCCAGGTCGGAAATCCCGGCGATATCCTGATTCAATACCGCCATTTTTTCGTAGGTTTCCCCTGCAATCGCGCTGATATTCCCGGCTTCCTGCTTTGTGCTGAGAATAATCTCCCGTATCTGCTGACGCACCTCCGCAGTCGCGCTTCGGATCTGCTCCGTTTCGTTTCTGTACTCCTGCGGGATCGCCGTCTCCTCCGGCGCATTCTCCGAAAAATCCCCGGTGGCAAACTGCTTCAGGATATGGATCGGCGCGAGCATCCTGCCAATCAGGCCTGCCATAAACAGCGCTACAAATATAATAACCGCGAGTGCGGTCACGGCAGCCACCGCAATCATGGTAACAAGGGAGCCGGCAACATTCGCCGCCGGTACGACAACGCCGAGCCGCCAGCCGCATCCCCCGATCCCCGCCGTTGCAAAATAGCATGAAACGCCGTCGTAATCCCTGAGCCTTTTCACGCCCGTCTGTGTGCCGTCCAGCATCCCCTTCAGTGCCGGCATAACCTTCTCCACCGCGACTGCAGTGTTTTCGGTCGGCTCGAAGGCCCGGTTTTCATGCGCCACATACTGCCCGCTGCTGTCCGTCAGAAAGCCGTATACTCCCTCCGCATAGCGGATGCTTCCCGTCAGCTGCGTCACGGTTGCGAGCGTGACATCCAGGCCGATCACGCCCGCCAGCGAACCTTCTATGTAAACGGGCGCCGCAATGGTTGTACACATCTGATTTGTCATGACATCCCAATAAGGATCCGTCACAATCACGGTTCCTGCGGCAGCCGCCTGCCTGTACCAGCCGCGCTGTACCGGATCGTAGCCCTCGGGTACCGCCGCGTCCCGGTTGGACTGGATAAACCGGCTGTCCGCCGTTCCGCAATAAAGATTCAGCAGCTCCGCTCTGCCCTCTGCATGCGTATCTACCACCGCCTGCAGAAAGGCGGTATCTGTCTTTTTGCCGGCCTCTATGCTGCCCGCTGCCCCGTCCGCCGTCATTTTCACATTTTCTATCCAGGTATTGATCTCCTCGGCATATTTATCCGCATTCAGCTGCAGCGCCTCCGTCTGTGCCTGAATCAGACGATTTCCCGCGATTGCGGTAATTCCCGCCGTGGTCAGAACAATGCTCGCTACAACAATGCCGATTACGCTGGCCGTCAGCCTCCCCTTAATTGTCTTTAACACAACAACGCCCTCCTTCTTTTCTGCCGTCTGACAGAATAGCACAGTATTCCGCTCTTCGAAAGCCGGACGGCATACTTCGCATTTTTTCCGGCACGGTTTGCAGACGTGCCGGAGCAGGCAGAATATTTTCCGTCCTGATTCCGGCAGGATGCAGCGTCAAAAAAAGACTGCCGCTTTAAAACAGCGGCAGTCTCCGGAACCGCATACGCTCCTATGAGCGCAGCTCAATTCCAAGCTTCTTAAGCCCCTTTAAAATTTTCTCCATCGCCGCGTTCACCTCGGCATCCTCGAGCGTCTTGTCCTGCGCGCGGAAGCTGACCGAATAGGCCATCGACTTGAACCCCTGCGCAATCTGCGCGCCCTCGTAAATGTCGAAGAGCTCACAGTGTTCGAGATATTTCCCTCCGCAGCTGCGGATGATCTCCTCCACCTGGCCGGCGAGGATCTCCTTCTTCATCACCATGCTGATATCGCGGGTCACCGGCGGGAATTTTGCGATGCCGGTATATTTCACGTTAAAGCCCGCTTTTTCCACAATCTGCGGCATATCAAGCACCGCTGCGTACACCTTCTCCCCGATGCCGTAACGATCCGCCGTCTCCGGGTGGATCTCGCCGAGATACCCGATCACCGCACCCTGATAGCAGATATTCGCCTGTCTGCCCGGATGCAGGAACGTCTTTCCCGCCTGCGGGTCGTAGGTAAGGATATCTTTCAAGCCGACCTTTTCCAGAAACTCCTCAACCACGCCCTTTAAGTCAAAGAAATCCCCCTCGCCGTAAAAGCCGAGCACAAACTGCATGCGCTCATCCGGGAGCTTGGCAAGCGGCAGGCTCTTCGGCAGGTACACATTGGCAAGCTCGTACAGGCGCACATTTTTATTTCGGCGGTTGTAATTTGTCGCAAGCGAGCTTAGCAGGCCGTTTAACGGCAGCGTACGCATTACGCTGTAATCCTCGCCGAGCGGGTTGCTGATCACGACAGTGTTCCGCAGCACATCGTCCTGCGGAATCCGAAGCCTGTCAAAAACCTTCGGGCTTTCGAACGAATAATTCTGCGCCTCAAAAAAGCCGAACTGCTCCGCCATCTGCCTTGCCGCCGCCTCGATGCGCAGCTTGAATGAGAGCTTCCCGGTGGTCGCCTCACCGTTCGGCAGGGTGGAAGGAATATTATCATAGCCGTAGAAGCGCGCCACCTCCTCGTCAAGGTCGCACTGCGCGTTCACATCCTGTCTCCAGGTCGGTACGATCACCTCATCCGCCGCCTCGTCATAGCCGAGATCAATCTTTTTGAAATACCCGATCATGGTCTGCTTGTCAAGGTTCGTCCCCAGCACCGCATTCGTTCTCTCATAACTGAATTTTACGCGCTTTTGCATACGAGGCTGTGGATAAACATCCACCGCGCCGCCGACCACCTCGCCCGCGCCGAGCTCCTCAATCAGCTGGCACGCGCGGTTCATTGCCGCCATCGCGTTGTTCGGGTCAAGCCCTTTTTCAAATTTTGCCGCCGCGTCCGTGCGCATCCCGAGCTTTTTGCCGGAAAGGCGGATGTTCGTGCCGTCAAAGCACGCCGCCTCAAACAGCATTGTCTTCACATCGTCCGTGATCTTCGAGTTCTCGCCGCCCATAATTCCGGCAATGCCGACCGCCTTCTCGCCGTCGCAGATCATCAGCATGGAAGAATCCACGGGCCGCGTCTGCCCGTCTAACGTCACAAACTCCTCCCCGTCCTTCGCGCGGCGCACAATAATCTTTTTGCCGGCAAGCCGGTCAAGATCGTAGGCATGCATCGGCTGCGCGTACTCCTCCATCACATAGTTGGTGATATCCACAATATTGTTGATCGGACGGATGCCGTTCGCCGCCAGACGGCGCTGCATCCACATCGGGGACGGACCGATTTTTATATTCTTTACAACCCTGCCGACATAGCGGCTGCAAAGTTTTGTATCCTCGATTTCCACCGATACATAATCCGAAGCCTTCTCGCCGTTTCCCGTTTCCGTAACGACGGGAGGTACAAATTCTTTGCGGAAGGTTGCCGCCGCCTCGCGCGCGATGCCGAGCACGCCGAAGCAGTCCACGCGGTTGCTCGTGACCTCATACTCAAAATTCACATCGTGCAGCCCCAGCGCCTCCACTGCGTCCGAGCCGATCTTTACATCCGCGTAGGCCGGATTGCTGTTGAATATATAAAGTCCCTCCTCCGGCGCGTCCGGATACATCTCCCGGCTGGAGCCAAGCTCCTCGATCGAGCACATCATGCCGAAGGACTCCACGCCGCGCAGCTTCCCTTTTTTTATTTTGACGCCGCCCGGTGTTTTTACGCCGTTATGACCGCCTGCCACGCGCCCGCCGTCCAGCACTACCGGAACCACGGCGCCCTCGAACACATTCGGCGCGCCCGTCACGATCTGCACCGTCTCGCCCGCCTCGCTCACCTGCACCTGACAGATCACCAGCTTATCCGCATCCGGGTGCCGCTCCACCTTAAGCACTTTGCCGACCACAATCTTTTCCAGGTCGGCGTCAAAGCATGTATAGCCCTCCACCTTTGTGCCGGACAATGTCATCGCATCCGTATATTCCTGCGCCGTGCAGTCAAGCCCCGGCACGTACGCTTTAATCCAAGAAAGCGGTGTATTCATAGACAAACCTCTTTTCTGCCGCTGTTTACGGCTTTAATAAAAATATTTTACCCTTCTCCTGCGGAAACACCGGACAAAATTATCTGCACCGGATCTCAGCCGCCAAGCAGCACATTCCTCTGAAAATTCCGTGTACCTCTGCCGGAAACCTCCCCGGCGCTTCTTCTAAAACTGCTTTAAAAACCTCACGTCATTTTCATACAGCAGCCGCATATCATCAATTTCATATTTCAGCAGCGCGATGCGCTCCAGCCCCACGCCGAATGCAAAGCCCGTATACTGCTCCGGGTCGATGCCGCTCATTTTCAGCACATCCGGGTGTACCATGCCGCAGCCCAGGATTTCGATCCAGCCCGAGCCCTTGCAGAACCGGCAGCCCTTCCCGCCGCACTTGAAGCAGGAGACATCCACCTCCGCGGAAGGCTCTGTAAACGGGAAATGATGCGGGCGGAACTTCACCTTTGTTTCCTCGCCGAACAGCTCCTTCGCAAACTCCGCAAGCGTCCCCTTCAAATCGGCAAACGTGATGTGCTTATCAATCACCAGCCCCTCGATCTGATGGAAACTCGGCGAATGCGTCGCGTCCACCTCGTCCGAGCGGAATACCCTGCCCGGCGCGATAATGCGGATCGGCAGCTTCCCCTGCTCCATCACATGCGCCTGCACGGACGAGGTCTGCGTCCGCAGCACGATATTGTCCGTCACATAGAAGGTATCCTGTTCATCCCTTGCCGGATGGTTCTTCGGGATATTCAATGCCTCAAAATTGTAATAATCATACTCAACCTCCGGTCCTTCCACCACCTCGTAGCCCATGCCGACAAAAATGCGCTCCACCTCTTCCAGCGCAATCGTGTTCGGATGGCGGTGCCCAAGCATCGGCTTCTTTGCCGGCAGCGTCACGTCGATAGTCTCCGCTACCATCTTTTCCTCGCGCAGCTTTCTTTCGAACGCCTGCCTGCGCTCCTCCAGTTTCGCCTCGATTGCGGCTCTCGCCTCGTTTACCATCTGTCCGACGGCAGGCCGCTCCTCCGGCGCAACATCCTTTAAGGATTTCAGCATATCCGTAAGCTCGCCCTTCTTGCCAAGGAAAGCCACACGGATATCATTCAGCCTGTCAAGCCCCTCCGACGTCATAATCTGAGAGAGCGCCTTTTCCTTTAACTGTGCTAATTTTTCCTTCATAAAAGCTCCTTTTTCTGCGCTGCATTTTACTTTTCAGCGAAATATTTTCGAAAGCGTATATACCAAAAGGCATACACTCACTTCGGCCAGTTTTCACTGTTTCCGCACCCTGTTCCGGCAGCACGCAAAACAAATGCGGTATCTTTGCAAAAGGGGCGCCCAGCACCAGCATCGGATTTTCATGCGAGGAAACACGCAGGGATTCGTTTGCTCCCATCCGTGCATTTACTCCCACCGGTGCATTTTCGCGCATCCCTCCGCATAAAAAAAACGTCCCTTCTGCAACACAGAAGGGACGGAGTAATCTACTTCGCGGTACCACCCTGATTCCCGCCGGAATCCGGCGGACACTCAATCACATGCGTAACGTGCATAAACCGTCAGAGCCTACTGTCTCGGTGAAGCCGGAACCGTATTCTGAAAACCGGAAATCCAATCAGAAATTACGGCAAAACCTCACGCTGGTTCAACCCTGCTGCTCCGGTGCGAAAGTCAACTGCTGTCTGAACACGGGAGAGCTTTCAGCCGGTGACTCCCCTTCTCTGAGTGAAAACAACAATCTGCTGCGGAAACCGCTTACACCTTCCCCGCATTTGTACTATACCCGGCACATTCCGCAGGCCAGCCTGCGTCTGCGCGCCGATCCCGCGCAGGCGCACTGCGGCGGAATTTGCTATGGGAACCATTTTAGCATAAAATCCAGGAATGTCAAGACGCTTTTCACTCTGTAATCTGAGAAATTTTCATAAAAATCCGTTCGCTCCCCGCAGCATTTCCGCGCGAGCCCGTACAAACCTCAACCGGACAGATCAATCCAGCTCTGCCCGGCGGAACAGCTCCAGAATCACCTTCTTATCTTCACAGGCTTTCTTAAACTGCAGAATAAAGTCCGCCAAGGCATCCCTGTCCGCAGAGCAGGCACAAAACATGTCCGCCTCCGGATCAAAGTTGATTTTCTCCTTCAGATCCGGACAGCATTCCCCCAGAAATACCTGTGCCAGGCTGCTCCAGTCATAGCCGCTGCCCTCGAACCCCTCGTCCGCGCGGGTATCAAAAACCTCCTGCATGTACTCTCCCGCATTCAGACATGCGGAAGCCCCGGAGCTGTACTCCACCCAGAAGAACGGCGCAATCTCATTTTTGAACTTTTCTGTAATCTCCATATCATTCTCCTTTCATGCTCTGTTATTTTCCGGCGGACGGCAGCTTTTGTTCGAATTCTTCTGAATTTTATAAATTTTATGAAATTCAGGAATTTTGTAAATTTTATGGAATTTTCCACGTATTCCACCGTTTCGCTGCATTTATTTTACCATATTCTCAGAAGAATGAAAACTGTATTTCCGGCCCGGCTCAATCCGCATGCCGATAAAAACAGCCGGCCGATTCCCTCTGCAAATCGGCCGGCTGCCTGACGTTTTCCCACGGTCAGCTGCCCATATAGCGATCCACATACTCCTCAATCTTTTCCATCAGTTCTGCATAGAGCTTGTTGTCATTCTGCAGACCGTGCCCGGAATGCGGAAATTCGATATATTCGTGCGGAACATGGTTTTCCTCAAGTGCACGGATCAGATGCTTTGCCGATTTAAACGGGCATACCTTATCATATTTTCCATAAGCGCATACCGTCGGCGCCGAATTTTCATTTACCCACATAAAAGCGGAAATATCCTTTACCGCCTCATCGTATGCCGGAGTGCCGATCATATCCGCTGTTATTTCCCTTCCCGCCATAACGCCAAACAATTCCGCAGCTGCCTCCGCGCTCTTATCCAGGCCGTAAGTCGTCCAGTCCCCGGCGTAAAAGCTTGCCGGCCCGACCATCTCAAATACCATCCTGACCGGAAGCGGTGATTCTGCTGCGTCGCGGTATGCATAGATCAGCGCCAGGCATCCGCCCGCCGAGCCGCCGGAAACCGCCATCCGGTCAAGTCTGTAACCGAGCTTTTCCGCTTCCTGCACAATGGCCGGGATGCTGCTTTTTATTTCCATTGACTGAGAATACACGCTTGCATCCGGATGTGCTCCATCGCGCAGGGTATAGTTGACCCCCGCCGCCACATAGCCCTTCGAGCAAAGCCACTTCAGCATTTCGGCGTCGCCGCTCTTGTCTCCCGTCGTAAGGCCGCCCGCATGCAGATAGACAACCAGTCCGTAAGTTTCTCTGCCGGTTTCCGCAGGGACATAAGGATCAAATTTGTTTGCCTCTCCTTCGCCGTAAACAAGATCCGTATAAACCTTCCCGACGGAATCGTTCCAGGCCGGTGTATATTTCTTCCCCAGCGAATTGCCTTTTATTTTAAAGACCGCCGAAGCGGCAAACGCCGCAATAAAAACCCCGGTATAAAGAAAGCCCCACATAATTCTCCCCTTCTTCTTTTCTTTTTCCTTTCTCATAGAAAATTCCCTCCAAACATGCTTCCGCCGAGCAGCAGGTTCATTACCGCACGCACGGCAAGCCTCCCCAAAACAACGGCGGCAAGAACAACGATTATCAGCGTAATCATCCGCTTCTGTGTCAGTGTCATTTTCATTTCCTAACTTTCTCCCCGAACCGGGATCTTATACGGGAACCTCCGACGGGCCGCCTTTTCATACAGGCAATGTCGCACGCCGTCTGCAGAACAGCCGCAGGGAAACCGCACGCATCGGTCCGCTTCCCCTTGACAATACGGCAGCCGCACGGTAATATCGTCGAATCATTTGTATTGTCGCTACAATTGTATCAGCAATATTTTTCAAAGTCAAGAGGAGGAAGCCAAATGAAACAAACCGGGCAGAATGTATCACCGATGAGCAGCGAGGGACGCAATGCCTGTGTTATGGAGCTTCTCACGGTATGGATCATCTCACGAAAGCACTTTTGAGGCTGCCGAAAGAAAAGCCGCCGGCTGATATTTCCATCAGCGAGCTGTGCGATAAAGCCGGAGAGCGGACGGACATCCTTTTACCGGAATTTCAAAAGCAGAGAGGATATTGTAAGAACATTTATCGGCAAATTATTTGGAGATTTCGTTAAATCAAACCTGGAATTTTACGGACTGCTCCAGCAAAGGAGGCTGACTTTTCTAATGAAAAATATAGTGATCGAAATTTTCGGTTCAAAGCCCGAACAGAACGCGGTTGAGACTTGTGCAAAGGCGTTCGCCGCCTACAGCCTGTACGGATGGATAGAGGTCTGGTTTCCGCGGGGGATGCAGGAGTCTGCCGACGAGCTGACGGAGCGCCGTATTCGCTCAAAAAGAGAAATGGTTTCCGTTTGGGTGAACTGCTTGACAAAAGTGCTCCATGGCTGGTTCCGCCCCCCCCGCGCATTATTCTCACAAGACTCAGAAAAGGAATGTTCCTTATAAAGATGCGCGTCAAATACTTTATTAAGATGCGTCGTCCCGGGCAGATTTTATGCCGTCCGGCTCTTACAGGGCTGTCGCCAGCACCGCGATCCCTTCCTTTCCAGGCAGCCGTATCCTGGTTTTTCCGCTTGCCCCGAAATACGCCCGGGTCTTTGTCATCTCCCAGATATCAATTACTTCCACCTGATAAGACCTGTCCTCAGGCAGGTACAATGTGGTAAGCCCCGGGCAGGTTCTGCCGAAATAGCGGAGGAAAAACTGCGTCCCGTACCGGCCGGCGTATTCCGGAGACCGGAACATCCCGTCCTTTTCCGGTCCCTCGCCGAAATAATAAAGTTCTGCAAGCGGATTGTCCTTTCTCACGCCCCTCAGCATATCCGCCACGGAAAAGCCCTCCCCCGGTTCTGCAAATTCCAGCAGATTCCAGGCCTCCAGCGGCCCGTCCGCCTCCTGAAGCACCGTCTTTAAAAACGCGATGCGGGCCGGGCTTTCACCCTTTAAAATACCGCCCTTCGCCCACCACAAAACCTCATCGTCCGAAAGGAAAACCTCGCCGTGTGTACCGTAGGCACCTTGTGCATACAAGCTCCACAGACGATCCGCAAGCTCAAAGCCGGAGATATTGCCCCAATCCAGCGGAAGGTTCCCTTCGTAGGCAAGTTCGTCATAAATAACCGGCTTTTGATATTTTTCCGAAAATTCTTTTGCACGGTTCACATCCCGCAGCTGCAGACAGCAGTGTGTCACGTTTTTTCTTCCGAAATCGTAGGCGACGATGCACTGGTGATTGCTGAGCAGATGTCCGTACGGATCGTGCGCCGCAATATATTCCTCCAGCTCATACCAGTCGGATATTCCGCGCTGAAACATCAAATCATACTCATTCGCCATGCTCCACCAGACAGAAGGAAAGGCGGCCAGGCGGCGCAGCAGATAATCGAGATAGATTCTGTTTTCCTCCATGGAAAGTTCCGCAAATCCCCACCGGTCATACGGGTGAAACAGGATCAGATCCGACTGGATTCCCATTTTGTCAAGTTCCGTGATGATCCGCTCGAAATGCTCCCAGAACTCCATACACGGACGGTTTACATCCCAGGTTCCGTCCGGTTTTCTATGAAATGCGAAAAGCTCCGGCTCATTATGATTATAATCATAGCTTTTCGGAAAAATACAGTAGCGTACCTTGTTGAACGGCGCTTCGGACAAGGTTTTCAGCGTCCGGCGGATCAGAGCTTCCGGCTGATGCGCCAGCGCGTACACCGTAGTGCCGACCGGCGTGTAACGGGTGCCGTCCTCATACATGAAATGCCTTCCGCAGGCCCGGACCGGACCGTGCCCCGCTCCTTCCAGCGCCCGGAGCGTCCGGCTGTCCGAACCGCTGGAAACCGCCTTACGGTATTCGGCCCCGTACTGGCTTCCTCCGCTGTACTGCCTCTCCCCGCCGCAACACTTTTCCCTGTCATACTGCATTTCTTCGCGGCACCGATTCTCTCTGTCGGACGGCCTTCCTCCGCTGTGCGGATCTTCCCCGGCGTACCATACACCGCAGCATGCCGGTTCACAGACGGCTTCTCCTTCCGCCTCGATCTCTCCTGTCACCCTCCAGAAATATTTCCCCGCCCTCTCCGGCAGAAAACGAACCTTATAAATGCCGTTTCCCGCATAAAAGCCCCGGACGGCCTTTTCCCAGCCGCCGCAGGAAAATACAGCATCCAGACAAACATCCGCCCAGGAGCCCTCCGGCTCCTCTCCCTGCCAGGCCAGCTCGGCCATCTCATACTGTCTCATATCCATTCCCCCCATTCGCAAAACATCCGCAGTATCTTCTTTTCCTGTTCCCAATTATAAATGAAAACCGGCCGAATGAAAATACAAAGCCGCATATTTTTATGCTTTGAAATAACACGGTATCCATGCTTTGCTTCTTCCGGCTGTATCAGCCTAAAATCTGCCGTTTCCGGAGATCCGTTCCTGAGCTGCCTTTGCCGCCTCTTCTGCTTTCTTAAAACCAGGTCACTCCCGGAGGTCAGAAAAGATATTCGAAAACCGGTTGACAAATCTGATCTATTGCAGTAAACTAAAACCAGGCTATTGCAATAGACCAAAGGAGGATGCTGGCACATGGAAAAAATATTTGAGAGCGAATACCGCTTTTTATGCATTTTATGGGAAAACGAGCCGGTTGCAAGCCCAAAGCTTGTGCAGCTCTGCAGCGAACAGCTCGGCTGGAAAAAATCAACCACCTACACGGTGATTAAAAAGCTGTCCGATAAGGGGATTGTAAAAAATGAAAACACAATTGTATCCTCTCTGGCCCGCAAAGATGAAGTGGATCGCCAGGAGAGCGAGGAGCTGCTGCAGCGCACCAGCCGCGGACACATTCCGACCTTTCTCGCAGCCTTTCTCCGGGATCGCAGGCTGTCCAGGGAGGAGGCGGACGACATTCGCCGGCTGATCGACGAAGCAGAAGAAAGGGAACCGTGATTAACGGCGGCTGTTTTCCAGACTCCGGAACACGGGGATTCCCGGCCGCCGGCATATCCTCCGCAGACAGAACCCTGCTGCGATTTCAGTTCATGGTTTTTCCGCCTTTTGTACTTCCCTTCCGAAAGGATACATATACTGTACGGACATCGAATTTTCGTACCACCGGAAGGAGAACTGCATGCGGTTTCTGGAAGCCTTTCTCTCCAAAATAAACTCTCTGTTCTGGGGCGGGCCGATGCTCCTTATCCTGTGCCTGTTCCATCTCTATTTTACCATACATACCGGCGGCGTTCAGAAGCAGCTTCTGCGCGGAATCCGCTGCTCTGTCTCCGGCGGAGATCAAAAAAAGGGCTCGGAGAACGGAACTGCCCGAAAGAATTCACCGGGCACAGGCAGCCAAAACAACTCCTCCGCTCCGTCCCACCGGGTATCCGGGCTGATGGCGCTCACCACGACACTTGCTGCCACGCTCGGCACCGGAAATATTATCGGCGTGTCCTCCGCCATCTATCTCGGCGGTCCGGGCGCACTGTTCTGGTGTTTTCTGACGGGCCTCTTCGGCATGGCCACATCCTACGCGGAATGCTTCCTCTCCATCCTGCACCGCAGAAAAAATGCCGACGGCACCTACAGCGGCGGGCCGATGATAGTGCTGGAACACCGGCTGCACAAAAAGGGACTTGCCTGTGTCTATGCCGGTGCGGTTATTTTCGCCGCCTGCGGCATGAACTGTTCCACACAGGCGCGGGCCTTCGCGGACGCAGCGGTCTCCTTCGGCCTGCCGCGCATCCCGGTCGGAATCGCTCTCGCACTGCTTGTCGGTGTCGTGATCGTGGGAGGAGCGGAGCGAATTCACAAATTCTGCATCCGGCTCGTCCCTGTTATGGGCGGTCTCTTTCTGTTCTGCTGTCTTCTGATTCTGGGCAAAAACCTCACCTGGCTTCCCGAGGCAGTTACGCTGATGCTGCGCTCGGCTTTCTCCGCAAAGGCAGTCGCCGCCGGCACACTTTCCGGCGCGTTTATGAGCGCTGTCCGGTACGGTGTAACACGCGGACTGTTTACCAACGAGGCAGGGCTCGGAACGGCAGCGATCGCCGCAGCGGACGCGGAAACGCCCGATCCGCAGACACAGGCACTGATCTCCATGACCGCCACCTTCTGGGATACCGTTGTGATCTGTGCTCTGACCGGTCTCGCCATTCTTTCAACTGCTGTTGCCGAACCGGAGAGCATGGCCGGCTTTTCCATGAACGAGCTCACAACGGCCGCTTTCCTGCGCCTCTCCGCGGGCGGCCCTGTCCTGCTCAATCTCTGCCTTATGGCTTTTGCCTTCGCCACACTGACCGGCTGGTCCTATTTCGGCGAAAAAGCCGCTCTTTTCCTCGTGGGGGAACGCGGTATTTTCTGCTACAAAACCTGCTATATCGTTATGATTTTCCTCGGCACCATACTGTCGATGAGCCTGATCTGGCAGCTGACAGACTTTGCAAATTTATTTCTCGCGGTACCGAATCTGTACGCACTTTTCCTGCTGCGGCGCGATGTCACCTGCAGGAAGCCGGATCGCAGGTAGGCATCCGTTCAGAAAATTTCAGAAGTACATAGTAATCCGTATAGATTTTTCCGTCATCCCCTCCGATCAGCGTTTCCTTGGATTCGGCAAAACCGGCCTGCTCTGCGGCCTTTCTCCGCTCGGCAGCGAACGGCGGAATTTTCGTAGCAAGCATCCGGCAGCCAAACAGCGCAAAGGCCGGCGGTACGATGAGGGAGAGGATTTCCTGTATGCGCTCCTCTCTCTCGTAATCGCTCCGCAGATCCAGCCTCAGCAGACCGCAGTCGTAAAAATAGTCGGTTATTTTCCCTGTTCGGTTAAATAATTCGATGGTTCCTACCGCATGGCCGGTGTTCCTGTCCACAACCGCCCAGCGCACAAAGCCTCTGTCCCTGTATGCCCGCAGCCAGAAATCAATGGCCTTCTGCATGCGCTCCAGAGTCGTGTAGTGAAAATCATCGCCGTTGCAGTTGTCGCTGTTGAAAAACGGCACCGCCCGCTCATCCGAATAAACAGCGAGCAGATCAGATGCATCGGAAGTCTCCACCAGCCTGAAAAGATAATTTTTGTTTTCGTATACCGGACATTTTTCGTATGGATCTACCATAACAGCACCTCCTGAAATTTTATGTTTTACAGAGACGCATACAGACTTATCATTTAGATATGGATTGCTATATTTTTACATCCCGTTCCCGCAGTATTTCCGGCGGTTCCTCCGCCTCCGCCATGCTCCGGGCCGGGCTGCCGCTCCCGGCTGTCCGCCGCATTCTCTTGATTATAAAATACCACAGCATATATGACAGCTGTCTGTCATAATTCCGGATATCTTAGAAATTATTTTTTCTCATATAGTAATTATTTTGTCCCTTTTCGGAATTGCGTACCCGTTAAAAATAAATTATGATTATACTAACAACTTTGGAATTTGGGGAGAGGTAATTATATGGTCATTGATAGTTGGGAAAACGGTCAGTATAAAGAAATCTGGGTTTATTCAAATGAAACAGAGGACGATGAACGGGCGATGTGTGGGTTGATAAATGGTAATTGGGGGTGGCTCAATTATTATAACGAGGAAGGCGACGCAGGATTAAGCTCCAGAAATCCGAACTATACTGGTACAGATGATGAGAACATGGATTTTATAATAAATGGTGAACTTGACCCATTTCCTTTATCTTATGTGTTGCCCGCTGAACAGGTGATGGAAGCTCTTGAATATTTTGAAAAGTATCATAAGCTGCCCACATTCATAACATGGCATGATGATAATGTCGCTTAGAAACTCCAGTTAGTGGAGTTTCTAATGGGAACATTTTTCCGAAAAGAGAGATTATTTTTTGTCGTATATTCTTTTTTGTATAATGAAATTATTCTTTCTTGTATAACGAAATTATTCTTTCTGCAGCCTCCTTCAGCCGCTGCCGGATATGTTCCGGTGCTGTCACCTCCATACCGTCCCCAAGAGAAAGGAGCGTTCCGAACCACAGCTGCTCGCTGTCAACCACCGTCGCTTTCATTAAAACATCCCCGTTCCCGTACTCCTCTGCAACAACTCCCTCGAGATATTCGGCCGCGCGCACGCACCGCTTTGCTGCACCGGAAAAATATTTCGGTATACTGCCGCGTATCCGTCCCGTCCGTCTCCTGCAGAATCGCATCCGCCGGCTTATGCTCCCTGGTAAAAGACTCGTCCGTAACCTCCAGACTGCTCATCCGTACAAGCTTGTAGGTGCGGTAGTCCTCTTTCACCCGGGAATAGGCAAGCAGATACCACGCATACCACCGGTACAGCACGGCAACTGGCTCAACCCGGTGTACACGGGTTTCGCCGCTGTTATTCGTATAGATAAAGCTCACGGTGCGTTTTTGGGCTACAGCAGCCTGCAGCCGCTGCAGAACATCCTGATCGCCCTCGCGAAGAACAGAAAAATCCAGAATAATGCCGCTTGCCTCTTTCGCCGGAGCGGCATCCGACACGCAGATAAGCTTCTCCAGGGCATGCTCCGCCTGCCGGCTGCCGGTTGCCGAAACCAGCCCCCGCAGCGCCGTCAGAATAAGGGAATATTCGCCCGGCGTGGCAAACTCCTTGTCCATTTTAACGATTCGGATATTTCATATCCCCCGGCGGCGCCGTTCACCGAAACCACCGGGATGCCGGACAGACACAGAGAGTCGATATCCCGCTGTATCGTCCGCAGCGACACCTCAAAATGCTTCGCCAGCTCGCTGGCGGAGGTTCTGCCGTGGTTGAGGAGATATACGGTAATTGCATAGAGACGTTCGATTTTCATTGTCATACCTGTTTATGCCGCAGGTTCGTCTGCGCCAGGCTGCCGGAATCCTCGAGAGATTCTGTTGTGCATGCCTTCTCAGATTCTGCCGCACCTTCCTTTTCTTTTTCGTCTTCCTCGGTGTACCTGCGAGACTCCTTTTTCCTGCAATGAACAGCGGTTATCCTGCACTGTCCGCCGGATTACCCTCACTGCTCAGAGTTTTCCATACACTATCCGCCAGCTTTCCTGCACTATTCACTGTCTTCCCCGCACCGTCCGCTGGCTTTCCTGCACTGCTCAAAGTTTTCCATACACTATCCGCCGTTTTTCCTGCACTCCTCACTGTCTTCCCTGCACCGTCCGCCGGTTTTCCTGCACTGTTCACAGTTTTCCATGCACTATCCGCTGGCTTTCCTGCACTATTCACTGTCTTCCCTGCACCGTCCGGCGGTTTTCCTGCACTGCTCAAAGTTTTCCATACACTATCCGCCGTTTTTCCTGCACTATTCACTGTCTTCGCCGCACTGTCCGCCGGATTCCCTGCACTGCTCAAAGTCTTCCCTTCGCTGCTCATAAAACTCAAGAACATAATTGCTGCCGTTCTGCGGATCCGTCCGGGCTTCCGAATGAGTACGGCGAAAACCGCAGGACAGTGCCAGTGCATGGGAGGCCAAATTCAGCGAACGGCAGCTGTACACGAAGCGCTCCGCTCCGAGTTCCCAAAAGCAGTATTCCAGAAGCGCCGTCACAATCTGCTTTCCGTAACCGCGGCGCACAAACGCAGGGCCTACCGCGATCCCGGTATCCTCATAAACACCATCCGCAATCTTTGTTATCCCTGCAAAGCCGATTGCCTCACCGGTCATATTCCGGATTGTCTCCCCGGCCATTTTCTCACCTGCAGCGCCGACCGCTCCCCCGATTGCCCTGCCGGCGCTGCGCCGGACGCAGACGCTTCCTTTATGCGCCTTCCTGAAAACCGTCCATGCAAGCGGATGCTCCTTCTGCCAGGCGATGGTTCTTCTCATCCTCTCCTGCGCTTCTTCCGCACTTGGGGTCACTCTCCATCGCATATATTTCGCGCTCTCCTCCTGAGACCAGAGATTTCGGTACATCGCCTCCCAGTCGGAAAAAACCGCAGTATCCAGAATCAGATTTTCGGTTTCTATCCTCTTTCTCGCAGACTGCATCAGTCTCCCCCTTCTATTTCTTCTGCACCGGAAAATTCTGCAACACGGCACAGCTTATCTCGCTTCGCGCGCATCCATACCCTCCCGGAGCTTTTCTTCCGGCAATTCCATTTCGGCATTCTTTTCTACAAAACCGTATTTTTCATACAGCGGGCGTCCCATATCCGTCGCTTCCAATGAAATGGCCGTAATTCCTCTGCTCCTGGCATCTCTGATCAGCCTGTTCAGGGTCTGATATGCAATCCCTCTTCTTCTGTATTCGGCTCTCGTATACATATTCATTATGTACGCCTTTTTACCGCTTGGATTGTGATAAGTCGGCATCACTTGAAAAAAACTGATACCGCCGGTTCCGGCAAAACAGCTTCCGTCATATATCAGATATGCAATATGCGTACCGTCGCAAAGTGATTTCTTGTAGTAATCATAAGATTGCTTTTTCACCTCGCTCATGTCCGTATCTTTCGAAAGCCGGTTGGCCGCCCTTAATACTTCTACTCTTGTTTCTGTTAATATGTCCAAATCTTCAATGGCAGCTTTTTTATATACTAAATTCATTTTTATCCTCCGCCAAATACCATTTGCATATCTGCATCATCCCGGGAAAAAGAAAAAGCCGGAGTCACGCAGCACAGTATAACACAAAACCCGTGGAACGTGTAACCGAACAAAAAACAGCCGCAAACCCGGGATTTCTCTGAGAAATCCCGAATTAGCGGCTGCGCTCCCAGCATGCGGATAACAGGAATCGAACCTGCACGGTTTCCCACTGGAACCTAAATCCAGCGCGTCTGCCAATTCCGCCATATCCGCAGGCAGTGCGTCTGCCGGAAATTATCCGGCGCTACACCGATGATCAGATATATTATATCAAACTTATTCTGTTTCTTCAACTGTTTTCCTTCTGTCTTTTCATGCAGTTTCATTGCTGAAAAGATCGGAAAACGCGTCAGGGATTGCGCAGCTTGATGCGCATGCATCTCTGACCGGAATGAGACGGCGGAATGTCCGGCCGATTATCACACATAAACCTAGATTATTCACGGCACAGCCATGAAAATGGCTGAAAGCCACATAGTTT
>CAJUMC010000042.1 GCA_910587085.1 uncultured Lachnospiraceae bacterium
ACATAAGAAAATCTGTACGGAAAAAAATTGCCAACGATTACTTGACAGTAACGGAAAGTGCCGAGCCCGCATCGCCGGATTGCTTTTTGAAATATGTTATGATAAAATATTTCCAGAATACAAAGGCCGCACCGGCGGCAGAATGAGAGGGCATTTTATGTATACTGTCGAATTGAAAAAGGTAGTGGAAAAAATGGAGCTGGAAAACTGCACCCCGGAGATCGACATTTCCGGAATCCGGATCACTCAGCCGGAGATCAACCGCCCGGCGCTGCAGCTGACCGGCTTTTTTGACTACTTCGATTCGGATCGCGTTCAGATTATCGGGAATGTGGAGTACGCGTTTATGCAGAAGATGGAGAAGGATCACGGCATCGGCATTATGAGAAAGCTGATGAGCTTTAATGTGCCGTGCATCGTGTTCTGCCGCAGCATTGAGGTGTCGGAGGAAATCCGTCAGCTCGGCGTGGAGTCCGGCGTGCCTATTTTCCGTACCTCCAAGACGACCTCCTCGTTTATGGCGGAAATTATCCGCTGGCTGAATGTGGAGCTTGCCCCGCGCATTTCGATTCACGGCGTGCTTGTCGATGTCTACGGCGAGGGAATTCTGATCACCGGCGAGAGCGGTATCGGAAAAAGCGAGGCGGCGCTGGAGCTGCTGAAGCGCGGGCACCGTCTTGTCACGGACGATGTCGTCGAAATCAAGAAGGTGAGCGACGACACGCTGATCGGTACGGCACCGGATATCACAAGGCATTTTATCGAGCTCAGGGGCATCGGCATCGTTGATGTCAAAACGCTCTTCGGCGTGCAGAGCGTCAAGGATACCCAGTCCATCGACCTCGTAATTAATCTGGAGGAGTGGAACAGGGACAAGGAGTACGACCGTCTCGGGCTGGAGGAACAGTATACCGAATTCCTGGGCAACAAGGTGGTCTGCCACAATATACCAATCCGGCCGGGGCGCAACCTCGCGATTATCTGTGAGACGGCAGCGGTCAATTTCCGCCAGAAGAAGATGGGCTACAACGCCGCCCAGGAGCTGTACAAGCGCGTGACCAGCAACCTGATGAAAAAATCGGAGGAAAACGGGGAGGAATAGCGGCATGAGCAGATATATTTTCGGAATTGATATCGGCGGAACAACCGTTAAATGCGGATTTTTTACGGCGCAGGGAGAGCTTCTGGAGAAGTGGGAGATTCCGACGCGCAGAGAGAACAACGGGGAGAATGTGCTGCCCGATGTGGCAGACACGATTTTAAAAAAGCTGGCGGAGCGCGGAATGCCGAAGGAAGAGATCGCCGGCATCGGCGTCGGCATTCCGGGGCCGGTGCGCGCGGACGGCACCGTGCTGAAATGTGCGAATCTCGGCTGGGGCATTACCCCGGCCAACCGGATGCTGGAGGAGCTGACAGGGCTGCCGGTCAGAGTGGCAAACGACGCCAATGTCGCAGCGCTCGGCGAGATGTGGAAGGGCGGCGGAAGAGGCTATGAGGATGTGGTTATGGTGACGCTCGGAACCGGCGTGGGAGGCGGCATTATTATCGGCGGCCGGGTTGTGGCAGGCAGCAACGGAGCGGGCGGGGAGATCGGGCATCTCGTGATCAATCCGGAGGAAACCGCAGTGTGCGGCTGCGGCGGACACGGGCATCTGGAGCAGTATGCCTCCGCTACGGGGATCGTGCGCATGGCGAAAAAGCGGCTGGCGGAGGACGACGCGCCGACGAAGCTTCGTGAATTTGAGGAATTGACGGCAAAGCATATTTTTGACTGTGCGAAGGAGCAGGACGCAGTTGCCGCTGGTCTTGCGGATCTGCTCGGAAGCTATCTTGCGGCTGCTCTCCGGCATATTGCCGCGGTTGTCGATCCGCAGGTTTTCGTAATCGGCGGCGGGGTTTCCAGGGCCGGCGATATTCTGCTCGATGCGATTCGGAGGCATTATAACGAAAATATCCTGTATGCGCTGAAGGACAAGGAATTCCGCCTGGCAGAGCTCGGAAACGACGCCGGCATCTACGGGAGCGCAAGGCTTCTGATTGACTGACCGACGATATGACGAATCGGACGCGAAAAAAAGCGGAAAAGACAGCAGTTTAAACAAAAATAAAAATCCGGGATTGAAAATATAGCTTATTGCATAGAATCATGATATAACTATATCTGGTTGTCATCAGCCGCGGGCATGCGGCTGTGTTCCTAAATAATTTTCTGAATCAAGGAATGGAAGGATTGTCTGGTGAAGCAGGATTTTTTCGGTAGATTGTCGGAGGTTGTCAGCTGCGGACAGATAAAAAGAGAGGAATTGCTGAGCCGTCATACCACCTTCCGGATCGGCGGCCCGGCTGATTTTTTTGTTGAGGTTAAGAGTGCTGCAGAAGCGGCTGGGGTTCTGGCGCTGTGCAGGGAAGAGGGCGTGCCGTATCTGCTGATCGGCAGCGGGAGTAATCTTCTCGTCTCGGATCGCGGCTACCGCGGCGTTGTGATAAAGTTTTCCGGGGAGCTGTGCGGCGCGGAATTTGAGGAGGACGGGGATATCCTGAGGGCGCGGGCAGGCGCGGGCACGCCGCTTGCGCAGTTTGCGAGAGAGATCGCTGCGCACGGCGGCGCTGGCTTTGAATTTGCGGCCGGTATTCCGGGCAGCGTCGGCGGGGGGGTCTATATGAATGCAGGCGCATATGGCGGGGAGATCCGCGATTTCCTGACCGGCGCGCGCGTGCTGAGTGCGGACGGAGCGCTTGCTTATAAAACGGCGGAGGAGCTGGAGCTTGGCTATCGAAGCAGCCGCCTGCAGAGGGAGGAATGGTATGTGCTTGAGGCGGAGTTTGCGTTCTCACGCACAGAGCCGGAATCCATCCGCAGGAAAATCGAGGAGCTGGCGAAAATGCGCATGCAGAGACAGCCGCTGGAATATCCGAGTGCGGGCAGCACCTTTAAGCGCCCGGAGGGTTATTTTGCGGGAAAGCTGATTATGGAAACGGGACTGGCGGGGCTGCGCGTCGGCGGCGCCGAGGTTTCGGAAAAGCACTGCGGCTTTCTGATCAACCGGGGAGGAGCGACCGCATGGGACGTGCTGCGGCTTGCCAGCCAGGTGCAGAATGCCGTTCAGGAAAAATTCGGCGTGGTACTGGAGCTGGAGATACGGCTGGCCGGAGATTTCGGAACGGGAAATTAAGTGCGGCTGGATTTCCGGCAGACAGGCCGGGTTGGGGGAGACGGAGCATGAGATTCGTGATTGTGACAGGAATGTCGGGTGCGGGGAAAAGCTCCGTGCTGAGGATGCTGGAAGATGCGGGATATTTTTGCGTTGACAATCTGCCGGTGCCGCTGATTCCTACCTTCGCCAGGCTCACCGTGAAGGAGAGCCCGAACATCAGCAAAATTGCTCTCGGGATTGATATCCGGAACGGGCAGGCGCTCGGGGAGACAGACGAGGTGCTGAACGCACTTGAGAGCGAAGGATATGTGTATGAAATTGTATTTCTCGAGTGCAGCACGCCGATCCTGGTAAAAAGATTCAAGGAGACAAGGCGGACGCATCCGCTCTCGGGAACGGGGCGCGTAGACCGCGGCATTGAGGAGGAGCGGAAACGGCTCGGCTTTCTCAAGTCCAGGGCGGATTACATTCTGGATACAAGCCAGCTGCTTGTGAGGGAGCTGAAAACGCAGATTGACCATATTTTTGTTGAGAACGGTACTTATCACAATTTCTTTATTACCATACTTTCCTTCGGGTTTAAGCACGGCATACCGGAGGATTCCGATCTTGTTTTTGATGTAAGATTTCTGAAAAACCCGTATTATGTACCGGAGCTGAAGAAGCTGACCGGAAAGGATCAGAGAGTGAGGGACTATGTGCTCTCCTCCGCGGCAGCGTACCCTTTTCTGGACAAGCTCGAGGATATGCTGAGATTTCTGATTCCCGGATACATTGCGGAGGGGAAGAATCAGCTTGTCGTCAGCATCGGCTGTACGGGGGGAAAGCACCGTTCCGTTACCGTTGCCTACGAGCTGGAAAAGCGCCTGGCAAAAACGGAGTACGGCGTGAAGACGGAACATCGCGATATCTTGAAATAGGGGAAAAGCCATGTCATTTTCGTCGAAGGTGAAGGAGGAGCTTGCGGCGGTCAGCGACGCAGGCAGGCATTGCCGGCTGGCGGAGCTTGCAGCGATCACTGCCGCCTGCGGGCGGTTCCGGTTTGAGCGGGGAGGGGCGGTCTGTCTCGAGCTGCACACGGAAAACAGGGCCGCTGCGAGAAAATGCTTTACATTGTTGAAAAAAACATTTAATATAGAGGCTGCGGAAACTTCCGCCGGGCAAAGCGTTGCAGTCGGAAAGAATTCCGGCCGCGTCCTAAGGCTCTGCGGGCGGGAGCAGGCTTCCGCCGTTGCACAGGCGATCAAGGCCGCTCCGTCGGCAGGGCCAGCGGCGGATTTTTCGGTCAGCGGCCTGGTCGCTCAGAATACCTGCTGCAAAAGAGCGTTTATAAGGGGAGCATTTCTTGCATCAGGGTCGGTTTCGGATCCGGAGAAAGCCTATCATTTTGAGGTTGTATATTCCGGGCGGGAGCGGGCGGAGCAGCTGAGGGATATCATTAATTCCTTCTCCATGGACGCGAAGATCATCCTTCGCAAAAGGAATCATGTCGTGTACGTGAAGGAGGGGGCGCAGATTGTTGATCTGCTGAATATTATGGGCGCGCATGTCTCCCTGATGGATTTCGAGAATGTCCGCATTCTGAAGGAAATGCGAAATTCCATCAACAGGCAGGTGAACTGCGAGGCGGCGAACATAAGCAAGACGGTGCGCGCGGCAGGCAGGCAGATTGATGACATTATATATATCAGGGACAACTTGGGGTTTGACGGACTGGCAGAGGGACTGGAGGAGACGGCGAGGCTGAGGATAGAGTTTCCGGAGGCTTCCCTGAAGGAGCTTGGGGAAATGATGAGCGTTCCGCTGGGGAAATCAGGCGTGAATCACCGCCTGAAAAAGCTGAGCAGCATTGCCGATGATTTAAGGGGAATGAAGGAGGATGGAACATGATTTCGAAGAGAATTGAGATTAAGCTGCCGGAGGGCCTTGAGGCGAGACCGATCGCTCTGCTGGTGCAGGTTGCAAGCCAGTATGAGAGCAGCGTCTATGTGGAAAGCGAGGACAAGAAGGTCAACGCGAAGAGCATAATGGGAATGATGAGCCTCGCGCTTCCGTCAGGCCGGGAAATCGTTGTAACCGTAAACGGTGCGGACGAGGAGAAGGCCCTGGAAAATATCGAAAAATATCTCTGCGGAGAATAGAGAAGAAAGGTTGAAGCAGGAGGGAAGGATAATCGGTCAGATGGACATCCAACAACTGAAAGCAGACATGCAGCGGTATTTCCGCGAACAGAAAAATCTTATGCAGCAGCGGGCGAAGGAGTACTCGGAGAGCGGGCGGCAGAGTGAAGCTGAACTGGAAATGAACAGGCTGGACGTTTACGACACCTTTGGGACGATGCTGGAGGCGTGTGCATTAAAGGCCACGATGAACCCGAAATTTGCGGGGCAGGATCGGACGAAGGTGTTTTGTCAGGAATATCTGATGACCTTTATTACAAAGCCGGCGGAGTGGAGAAAAAGCTACGTGTGCGCGAAAGAGCACGGGGACGAAGCGGAGGCCAGGCTCGAGGAGTTGCGCCTTGATACAGTGCAGGAGATCCGGGACGAGTTTCTGAGAATTTCAAAGGAAAATTAGAAAAAGGTTGACAGGGTAAGCGTTGCGACTTATAATTTGACGTATTAAAGCGCCAACGCGACGCTTTGTCAATTTTAGAAGGTTCAAATAAGGAGGATGATGTAGCATGGGAAGAGTCTATAACTTTTCTGCGGGTCCGGCCGTGCTGCCGGAGGAGGTATTGAGAGAGGCGGCGGCGGAAATGCTGGATTACAGGGGAACCGGCATGTCCGTTATGGAGATGAGCCATCGCTCCGGGGCTTACGAGGAGATTATCAATACGGCGGAAAAGGATCTGCGGGAGCTTATGAGCATTCCGGACAACTATAAGGTTCTGTTTCTGCAGGGCGGTGCGTCCCAGCAGTTTGCCATGATCCCGATGAACCTGATGAAAAACAGAAAGGCTGCCTATATCATTACGGGCCAGTGGGCAAAGAAAGCATACCAGGAGGCCGGCATTTACGGAGAGGCGGTGGCGGTAGCTTCCTCTGCGGACAAAACATTTTCCTACATACCGGACTGTTCTGATCTTCCTATACCGGAAGATGCCGATTATGTTTATATCTGTGAGAATAATACCATTTACGGAACAAAATTCTGGCAGCTGCCGGACACAAAGGGAAAGACGCTTGTCTCGGATGTGTCTTCCTGCTTTTTGTCGGAACCGGTGGATGTGGCGAAATACGGCGTAATCTACGGCGGCGTTCAGAAAAATATCGGGCCGGCCGGCGTTGTGATCTGCATTATCCGCGAGGATCTTATCACGGAAGATACGCTGCCTGGCACGCCGACCATGCTGAAATACAAGATTCATGCCGATAACGGCTCCATGTACAACACGCCGCCGGCCTACGGCATCTATATCTGCGGGAAGGTATTCCAGTGGCTGAAGAAGCGCGGCGGGCTGGCGGCCATGAAGGAATACAACGAAAAGAAGGCGAAGATTCTGTATGACTTTCTGGACGGGAGCAGTCTTTTTCACGGCACGGTGGAAAAAAAGGATCGCTCGCTGATGAACGTGCCGTTTGTTACCGGGAGCGGGGAGCTTGACGCGAAATTTGTGAAGGAGGCAAAGGCAGCGGGCTTTGAGAACCTGAAGGGACACCGTACGGTCGGCGGAATGCGCGCCAGCATTTACAATGCCATGCCGTTGGAGGGCGTCGAGAAGCTCGTTGCATTCATGAGGAAATTTGAGGCGGAAAACCTGGTAAAATAAGTTTCCGTGGTTGTTCTGAGATGTGCGGGAAAGCCCGGTATGCGTGCATTCCGGTTTCCCGCCGCTTTAAGGCTGATAGAGCACACAGCAGAGAGTGAGGAATGGTATGATAAAAGTAAGCTGCCTGAATCCGATTTCCAAGGTCGGGATGAAGCTTCTGCCGGATACGTTCGGCACGACGGATAATCTGGCGGAGGCGGACGCGGTGCTTGTGCGCAGCGCTGCAATGCATGAGCTGGAGCTGCCGGAGGGGCTGCTCACAGTAGCGCGGGCGGGTGCCGGCTACAATAATATCCCGGTTGAGAAATGCGCGGATCAGGGCATTGTCGTATTCAATACGCCGGGAGCCAACGCCAACGGCGTGAAGGAACTTGCGATTGCCGGCATGCTGCTTGCCGCGCGCGATCTCCGCGGCGGCATGGCATGGGTTGAGGCGAACAAGGACGACGAGGCGATCGGAAAGACGATGGAAAAGGCAAAATCAAAATTTGCCGGAACGGAGATCAAGGGCAAAAAGCTCGGCGTAATCGGACTCGGGGCGATCGGCGTACCGATCGCCAACGCGGCGACGCATCTCGGCATGGAAGTGATCGGCTGCGATCCGTTCCTCTCCGTGGCAAATGCGCTGAATCTTTCGAGGAATGTCCGGATCGTCAAATCCAATTCCGAAATTTTTGCAGAATGCGATTATATTACGGTGCATGTGCCGCTTGTGGATGACACGAAGGGCATGTTCAACAAGGCATCGCTTTCGATGATGAAGGACGGTGTCGTCATTCTCAATTTTTCGCGGGATCTGCTTGTGAACGAGGAGGACATGGTCGAAGCGCTCGCTTCCGGCAAGGTGGCGCGGTATGTCACCGATTTCCCGACCAGACGGATTGCAAATCAGAGCGGGGTTATCGCATTTCCGCATCTCGGTGCTTCGACCGAGGAGTCGGAAGACAACTGTGCAGTGATGGCGGTTCATCAGATTGTGGATTTCATCGAGAACGGCAATATCGCCAATTCGGTGAATTACCCGGCGATCGACGCGGGAAAATGTCAGACGGAGGCGCGTGTCTGCGTCTGCCATAAGAACATCCCGAATATGCTGGCGCAGTTTACCGGCGTGTTTTCCTCGGAGGGTATCAACATCGAGAATATGGCGAATAAAAGCCGGGGCAATTATGCGTATACAATGCTTGATATCTGTGCCAAGGTGCCGGCGGAGCTGGTGGAAAAGCTGAACCGGATCGAGGGTGTCCTCAAGGCGCGTGTGATTCAGTAGGAGCGGAAAAAAGAGGCCCCCTTCCCGTCAGAACAGCCTGCCGGGAAGGGGGCCTGATTCGGCGGAGGGATTCCGCATTCTAAACAGTGAAAGTGACCAATGAGAGTGTTTGTCCGGTTTATAAAAAAAGAGTTTCTTCTTGTCGTCTCAGGGCTTGCTGCATTGATTTCCTGTATGCTGGCACCTGCGGCGAATTATTTAAAGTATATTGATCCCCGCACGATATGCCTGCTTTTCTGCCTGATGCTGACGGTTGCCGGCTTCCGCCAGAGCGGGCTGCTGACGGCTCTTTCACAAAGGCTGCTGGGAGGAAGAGGGTGCAGTGCCAGAAGAACCGGCTTTGCACTGGTTTTTCTTTCTTTTTTCTCGGCGCCGTTTTTTACGAACGATGTCGCGCTGCTGGCTTTCGTACCTCTTACGGCAATGCTGTTCGGGAAGCGCATGATCTATGTTACGGTTCTGCAGACAGCTGCGGCCAATCTGGGGAGTATCCTTACGCCGTTCGGGAATCCGCAGAATCTCTATCTCTACGGCCGTTATGCCATGTCTCCCGGAGAATTTTTTTCCGCAACCGTCCCGGTGTTTATATCCGGCGGCGCGCTGCTGTTCCTGCTTTGCCTGGCAATAAAAAGGGAGCCGCTGCATGTGCAGGTACAGGGTTCTGCCGTGACCGCTCCGAAAAGCCATATTGCCGTGTATGTGCTGATGTTTGTTATATGTCTGCTTGCGGTTTTCGGGGCGGTGAATATTGCCGCAGCGATGATTCTGGTCTGCGGCGCGGCCCTGGCGATCCGGCCGCGGCTGTTGGCGGGCGTGGATTACGGACTTCTGATTACCTTCGCTTTCTTTTTTATCTTTGTCGGAAATCTAAGGGAAATGGAAACGGTCCGGGAATGGATCTCGGAGCTGGTAAACGGCCGTGAGATGCTGGCCTCTGCGGCGGTGAGCCAGGTGATCAGCAATGTTCCGGCGGCGGTCATGCTGTCGGAATTTGCGGAAAATCCGCGTGCGGTCGTTCTCGGCACAAACATCGGGGGGCTGGGAACCATTGTGGCAAGTCTGGCAAGTGTGATTTCCTTCCGCATTTATATGGAAACAGAGGGTGCCAGGCCGCTGAAATATCTCGGTGTATTCACCGCACTGAACGCTGCGCTCCTGGTAATAATTTACATATTTGCTGACTGTTTTTTAATCTGACAGAAATTTTGGAAAATTTATACAGGACGCGGCGCGTTCTGTATTTGGCGCCGCCGGAAAGGAGCCGTCCCATGAGGATGATTTTACAATACCTGAAGCCGCACTGGGCCGGCATGCTGGCCGGTTTTATCATCAAGGTTCTGGGCACATTCGCCGATCTCGGGCTGCCCTGGGTGCTGGCCTACATACTGGACAGCGTGGTACCGCTGGGAAAAGTGTCTTATGTACTGCTCTGGGGGCTGGTGATGACGGCGTTCGCGGTTGCGGCCAGACTGCTCAACATTAAGGCAAACCGCATGGCATCGCATGTCGCAAGGGATATGATCGAAGTGGTGCGCCACGACCTGTTTGAGAAAATCATGCTTCTGTCCGGAACGCAGACCGACACTTTCGGGATACCGTCGCTTGTGTCCAGGCTGACCTCGGACAGTTATAACGTACATTCCATGATCGGGCGCGTGCAGAGGATCGGTGTGCGTGCGCCGATTATTCTGATCGGAGGCGTGGTCATCACTTTTACGCTGGAGCCGGTTCTGACGCTGGTGCTCGTCGCGACGCTGCCGCTGCTGGCCGTCGTCGTCTACCGGGTGTCCAGAAAGGGCATTCCTCTGTATACGAAGGTATCGCAGTCCGTGGACGGTGTTGTGCGCATTATGCGGGAAAATATCAGCGGCATCCGCGTGATCAAGGCGCTCTCGAGGACGGATCACGAGTATGAGCGTTTTCAGAAAGGGAGCGCCGAGCTGGCCGACAACGAGTTCCGCGCGGGGATTACGATGGCAGTTTCCAGCCCGGTGATGAATCTGATTCTGAATCTAGGGCTGACGGCGATCGTTGTTGTCGGCGCGTACCGCGTCAATGCCGGCGCCTCGCTGCCGGGAAAAATCATTGCCTTTCTCTCGTATTTCATGATGATTCTTCACGCGATGATGGCGATCACACGCGTCTTTGTGGATATCTCGAAGGCGGCGGCGAGCGCCGACCGCATTGCTCTTGTGCTGGAGGCGGCGGAGGATCTTCCGGTGCTTTCGGAGGATGCGGGAACTGCCGCAGATGCTCAGACATGGAATCCGGATTCTGACCGCAGGGGCCTGGAGACTGCAGGGAAGGGAGTCGGGTATCCAGCGGGAACTGCGCCGGGGACTGTCCCGGAGCACGGTCTGCCTGCCCGCATCCGGTTTGAGCATGTCTCCTTCGGCTATCACGCTTCAGAGGAAGATGAGGAAAAGCTCTGTCTGAAGAATATTGATTTCACTATTCTGCCGGGGGAGAGTCTCGGCATCCTCGGTGCGACCGGGAGCGGAAAATCGACGCTTGTCAGCCTTCTGATGCGGTTTTACGATGTGACCTCCGGACGGATTCTGGTGGACGGCCGGGATGTGCGTGCCTGGGAGCCGGGGGAGCTGCGCCGGAAATTCGGCGTGGTGTTTCAGAACGATACCGTGTTTAACGATACGCTCGAGGAGAATATCCTGTTCGGACGGGAGCTTGCAAAGGGCAGAACCGTGCAGGCGGCCAGGGACGCGTGCGCCCTGGATTTTATTATGGAGAAGGAGGGCGGTTTTTCCCATGAGGCTGCCATCCGGGGGGCGAATCTGAGCGGCGGGCAGAAGCAGAGGCTGCTGATTGCAAGAGCTCTCGCCGGCGGGCCGGAAATCCTTGTGCTGGACGATTCTTCCTCGGCGCTGGATTACAAGACGGACGCAAGGCTGCGGCAGGCGATCCGGGAAAATTACGCGGGGACGACAATTGTGATGGTGGCTCAGCGCGTCAGCTCGCTGATGGGGCTTGACCATATCCTTGTTCTCGAGGAGGGGGAGCCGATCGGTTACGGTTCCCACGAAGAGCTGCTTGCAGACTGCGGGGTTTACCGCGAAATCTACGAAACGCAGATGGGAAGCATGGAGGGGAAATAACATGGCGGGAGGAATCGGAAATCAGAAACAGTTTAACGTCGCCAATGCCGGGCGGACGGAAAACCACAGGCCGCAGGACGCAAAGGGGGCGATCCGCGGGCTGTGGCGGTATCTCTGCCGCTATCGCGTCCTGCTGCTGCTCGCGGTTGTGCTGACGGTTGTCGGAAATCTGCTCGCACTTGTCGGGCCAAAGCTTTCGGGCCGGGCGATCGACGCGATTGAGCCAGGAAAGGGGCGCGTCGATTTCGATACCGTATTTTACTATGCGGGGCTGATGGTCGTGTTTTATGTGGTATCGTCGCTGTTTTCCTACCTTCTCTCCGTCGTGATGCAGACGATCAGCCGGAGGATGGCACGTCAGATGCGCGACGATGTGTTCCGCAAGCTGCTTTCTCTGCCGGTCGGCTATTTTGACACGCATCTTTCCGGTGATATTATCAGTCGGGTGTCCTACGATATCGACGTCATCAACACCTCGCTGTCCACCGATCTTGTTCAGATCTGCGCCAGCCTGATTACGATTGTCGGTTCGTTCGCAATGATGGTATCCATCGCGCCGAAGCTGATTCCCGTTATGCTGGTGACGATCCCGCTTTCCATTTTTTATACAAAATATATGGCGGGAAAAACAAGGCCTCTGTTCCGTACACGCTCCGTAAAGCTGGGAGAGATGAATGGTTATGTCGAGGAGATGGTAAGCGGACAGAAAACGATCCGCGCGTACGCGAGGGAGCAGGTGATTACGGAGCGCTTTGACGCAATCAACCGGGAGGCGGTCGACGCCTATTACACCGCGGATTATTACAGCTGCCTGGTCGGGCCGACCGTTAATTTTGTCAACAACATGTCACTGGCGCTCGTGACGGTATTCGGCGCGCTGCTGTATCTGGCCGGGGAACTGACGCTGGGAAATATTTCCTCCTTTGTGCTCTACTCAAGAAAATTTTCCGGGCCGATCAATGAGGCGGCAAACATTATCAGCGAACTTCAGTCTGCGCTTGCCGCGGCGGAGCGGGTGTTCCGCCTGCTCTCGGAGGAGCCGGAGCCGGCCGACGCAAAAGGGGCGGCGGAGCTTTCCGACGTCCGCGGCAGGGTGGAAATTCAGAAGGTATCCTTCGGCTATACCCCGGAGCGGACAATTATCCGCAATCTCTCGATGACAGCTCCGGAAGGCAGCATGATCGCCATTGTGGGGCCAACCGGTGCCGGCAAGACAACAATCATCAATCTGCTGATGCGCTTTTATGATGTGAATGAAGGAAGCATTTACGTGGACGGGAAAGAGAATCGTGAAGTGACCCGGGCCAGCCTGCGGCGCGCTTACGCGATGGTGCTGCAGGATACCTGGGTGTTCGGCGGCACGATTTTTGAGAATATTGCCTACGGCAGGGAGGATGCAGCCATGGAGGAGGTGGTTGCCGCGGCGAAGGCGGCCCATATCCATTCTTATATTATGCGCCTGCCGCAGGGTTATCAGACCGTGCTGACGGAGGACGGCGTCAATATCTCCAAGGGGCAGAAGCAGCTGCTGACCATTGCGCGCGCCATGCTGCTCGACGCCAAAATGCTGATCCTCGACGAGGCCACCTCGAATGTGGACACGCGGACGGAGCAGCGGATTCAGAAGGCGATGCGCCGCCTGATGGCGGGAAAAACCTGTTTTGTAATTGCGCACCGGCTCTCCACCATACAGAATGCCGACCGGATCCTGGTCATTGACAACGGCAATGTAGCAGAACAGGGCACCCACGAGACGCTGATGGCCCAAAAAGGCTTTTACTACCGGCTTTATGCATCTCAGTTTGAGTGAAAGCAATTCCGTGCTCTGGCACGGCGCTGCTGCTTGCGGGCAAGCTTTCTGGAAAGCTGCCGGGTCTGCCCGGCGGCTTTTTCTGTATGCGGGGGAGCCGGCCTGGAACCGGAGGCGTTTTCGGTTCCGGCCTCGGGCCGCATTCCCTGCTTCTGTGCTGCGGTCACGGGAGCTTTCTGCTTCTGTGCGAGGCATCCTTGCGCCGTGCGTTTCTGTGCGGTAAAAACATAGTAGCCGTCAAGCTCGGTGATCTGCACGCCGCCGAACACGGCAATCAGCTTGTTTTTGTACCATTCTCTCCGTTTGGTAACCATGTAGAGCACTCCGCCCGGGGCCAGATGACGGAAGCTCTGTTCGATAAAGCTTTTCGCCACCGAAAAATCGGTATGGTACGGCGGGTTGGATAAAATTTTTGTAAAATCGGTATCAGCGATTCCGGAAAAGCCGTCGCTGCAGAGGATGCGGATGCCGCCGACCCCGTTTGCGGCGGCATTCTGCGCGGCGAGAGAAACGGCCTCCTCCGAGATATCACTCATGGTCACCTGCTTTGGCGAGGTCAGCCGGGCGGCCAGTATACCTACCGGGCCGCAGCCGCAGCCGAGATCCAGAATTTTGTCCTCGGGCAGAAATTCTGCGGCGGAGAGCATGGCGGCTGTCCCGCGGTCGAGGGAGGACGGCGAGAACATATTGTTCGAAGTTGCAATGACAAGCGGCTGTTCTTTTATCTGAACCGTATAAAAAGGCATGACATTCCTCTTTCTCCCCGCGGATAAAATCGGCGAAGGGATTTTTTTTGAATTATAGCCTATTTTTTCCGCGCTGTCATCTGTTTGTTGCGCCGCGGGGAATAATCTGCAGAAAGCGGAAAATACTAAACCTGCAAAGAGAAAAAAAGATGATCCGATGGGAAAAGGAGGATGGCATGAACGATACAATAGCGCTGCTGAAGGAGTGCAATTCGGGAATCCGGATGGGGATTCAGTCCCTGGAGGATGTGATTGACCGCGTCAGTGCGAAATCCATGCGGAACATTCTGCACGAGGCGAAGCAGGAACATGAGAAGCTGGGCGATGAGACGCATTCTCTGCTGCTCGAATATCATGAAGACGGCAAGGAGCCGCACCCGGTGGCTAAAATGATGTCTGCGGTAAAGACGGGCACAAGGCTGGCGCTGGAGGAGAGCGATCAGACGGTGGCCAACCTGATAACCGACGGCTGCGATATGGGAATCAAATCCCTGCACCGCTATTTGAATCAGTATTCCGAGGCGGACGAGAAGGCTCGCAAACTTACAGCCCGGCTGATTGATTCCGAGGAGAAGCTGCGGAAGGAAATGCAGGAATTTCTCTGATTGCCGGCGTCAGCCGCGCGGAAAACAGGAAATCGAAAAATATTATGAAATTGCCCCTGACACTTTCAAACGGCGTAAATTTATGGTATAATGTCGACAGACATTATACCGGCGCCGGTTTGACGTCCGCCCTTAGGCGGACAGCTTCCGCGGCAAACCGTGTGCTTCCGCCGGAGGCATGATGCCGGAACGGCATGAAATAATGTCGACAGACATTATACCGGCGCCGGTTTGACGTCCGCCCTTAGGCGGACAGCTTCCGCGGCAAACCGTGTGCTTCCGCCGGAGGCATGATGCCGGAACGAGCGGAGGGGAAAGTAAACGGGA
Source organism: uncultured Lachnospiraceae bacterium (assembly GCA_910587085.1). GTDB lineage: Bacteria > Bacillota > Clostridia > Lachnospirales > Lachnospiraceae > RGIG4057. Next base: position 14,799 of record CAJUMC010000042.1, read on the forward strand.
GTTTTCCGCGCGGTACAGAACAGGCCGGGCGGCTTGAAAGGAAGCAGGGGAGGGCATTATGCATGAAATAATTTTTCTGGAGCCGGTGTTTAAGGAAATGATCTGGGGCGGTACAAGGCTGAGGGATGATTTCGGATATGAGATACCGGGGGAACATACCGGAGAATGCTGGGCGGTCAGCGCTCACCCGAACGGAGACTGTACCGTAAAGAGCGGAAGTCTGCGGGGCAGAACCTTGAGCGGGCTCTGGCGGGAGCACCGGGAGCTGTTCGGCGGCGCAGAGGGCGAAGTCTTCCCGCTGCTTATCAAGATCATCGACGCCAAGGCAGATCTCAGCATTCAGGTACATCCCGACGACGCGTACGCGAAGGCGCATGAGAACGGCTCGCTCGGTAAAACAGAATGCTGGTACATACTGGACTGTGACCCGGACGCGAAGATCGTCATAGGCCATCATGCGGGGAGCCGGGAGGAGCTGCGGCAGATGATTGATGAGAAGCAGTGGAGCGGGCTGATTCGGGTGCTGCCGATTGAAAAAGGAGATTTTTTCCAGATAGAACCGGGCACGGTACACGCCATTAAGGGCGGCACGCTGATTCTGGAAACACAGCAGAACAGCGATATTACCTACCGTCTCTATGATTACGACCGTCTTTCGAACGGGAAGCCGAGAGAACTGCATATCGAAAAAAGCATTGATGTGATTCGGTGCCCGCACCGGGATACCGCCGGGGAGAGAGTGCTCCGGAAAATCGGGGGGGCTGAGGCGGAGGTTCTGATTGCCTGTCCTTACTACGAGGTGGAAAAGCTTTCGGTGAACGGGGAGGCGGATTTTGAGCCGGAGGAAAGCTTCCGCATTTTCAGTGTTGCTGAAGGGAAAGGGAGCATCGACGGCGTTGAACTGCGAAAAGGCGATCATTTTATTCTGCCTGCCGGCTACGGCGGCTACCGTCTGCAGGGCGCCATGCTGCTGATTGCATCCCGCCCGGGTTCCGGGCAGGAGAAAGGAAGGAACTGCTGATGGGAAATCTGTTTAATCCCGACAATACATTTTTCCGCATTATGGGAAAGGCGTGGGACATGCTGGCGGTCAGCCTGCTCTGGACGATCTGCTGCATTCCGCTGTTTTATGCGCTAACGGTTATAGGCAGCCCGCTGAATCTGGATCAGCCGGCTACCATTATCCTGTTTATGGCGCTTGTGGCGGTGCTGATGATCCCGGTCGGCCCGGCGATGGCATCCATCTATTATGTCTGCGTTAAGGTAATCCGCCGGGATCGCGGTTATGTGTTTCATGAATATGTACATGCTTTCAAGATCAATTTCCGGATCGGAGCAATTTCCGGAGCGATTATCGGAGCGATTGTGATGCTGCTGAGCTTTAATCTGCAGTATTCGTATGCGCTGTCGAAGAGCGAGGAGGGCATGGGGATGATGGGCATGGCCGTTCTCGTTGTTTCCCTGGCGATCTGCTTTGTGCTTACCGGGCTGCTGCTCGTTATCTTTCCGGTGCTTTCGCGCTTTACGATGGGGGTCAAGCAGCTGTTTAAACTGTCGCTCTACATCGCATTCCGGCATTTTCTGCATACGCTGCTGCTGCTTGCGGTTGTGCTTGCAAGCGTGCTGGGCATGTATTTCATTCTGCCTGCGGTATTTTTTATCCCGGCTATCTGTGCGCTGCTCTGCTCCTTTCCGATGGAGCATGTACTGAAAAAATATATGCCGAGGCCGGAGAAGACGGCAGCCGCGGACGGAGTGCTTGTGACGGAGGGAGATGTCGTGTCGGAGGAGAACGGGGAGCGCAGGGATCTGTGGTATCTCGAATGAAAAAAAGCGCGGAAGCGCTGCAATAAAATTTAGGAGGTTTTGCTTTATGAATGAGAATGAGGTGTATGAGCTGATGGACTGGGCGTCGATCGAGGCGCTGGTGTATTCGGAGCACGACAACCCGCATGAGATTCTCGGGGCGCATGCCACGGAGCGCGGCATACTGATCGGCGCTTATGTGCCGGAGGCGCAGGAAATTACCGTAATCACGGAGAAGGGCGGGGAATATCCGATGCTCTGCGAGGATGAGGCCGGGTATTTTGCCGCGCTGCTGGACGGAAAGCGCATACCGCAGTACCGGCTGCGTGCGAAGCACCGGGACGGAAGTGTGGAGGAATACACCGATCCGTATTCTTTTGCACCCGTGATATCCGAAAAGGACTGCGAGCTGTTCTCGAAAGGCATTCATTATACGGTGTATGAGAAGCTCGGTGCACATATTCTGAAGCAGAACGGGACGGAGGGAACCCTGTTTGCAGTATGGGCTCCGAATGCCATGCGCGTCAGCGTTGTCGGAAACTTCAATCAGTGGGACGGAAGAAGGCATCAGATGCGCCGGCTCGGGGATTCCGGTATATTTGAGCTTTTTATTCCGGGAATCGGGAAGGGTGAAATTTACAAATATGAGCTGAAGGCAAGGGGCGGCCTGACCTACCTGAAGGCAGATCCTTATGCGAATGCGGCGGAGCTGCGCCCGGCGAACGCTTCGGTTGTCGCTCAGCTGGACAGCTTTTCCTGGTCGGATGCCGCGTGGATGGATGCCCGGAAAAGGAGAAACTACGACGAGGAGCCGATGTCCATCTATGAGGTTCATCTCGGGTCCTTCCGCAAGCCGGAGGAGAAGAATGGAAGCTTTTACAATTACCGTGAGATTGCCGTTATGCTGGCTGATTATGTGGGGAAAATGGGATATACGCATATTGAGCTGATGCCGGTGATGGAGCATCCGTTTGACGGTTCCTGGGGATACCAGGTAACCGGCTATTATGCGGTTACGTCGCGTTACGGCACACCGGAGGATTTCATGTATTTTATGAACTATATGCACGAGCGCGGAATCGGCGTGATTCTCGACTGGGTTCCGGCGCATTTCCCGCGTGATACCTTCGGCCTGTCCAATTTCGACGGCACCTGCCTGTACGAGCACGCGGACCCGCGTCAGGGCTCGCATCCGCACTGGGGCACGCTGATCTACAATTATGCGCGGCCGCAGGTATCCAATTTCCTGATTGCCAACGCGCTGTTCTGGGTTGAAAAGTATCACGCTGACGGAATCCGCATGGATGCCGTGGCTTCCATGCTGTATCTCGATTACGGCAAAGGGTACGGCGAATGGGTGGCAAACAAATACGGCGGACATGAGAATCTGGACGCGATTGAGCTGTTCCACCACCTGAATTCGGTGTTCCATAAAAGAAAGGACGGCGCGATGCTGATTGCCGAGGAATCGACGGCATGGCCGGAGGTGACGGGCGACGTGGAAAACGGCGGTCTGGGCTTTGACTTCAAATGGAACATGGGCTGGATGAATGATTTTACGAATTACATGAAGCAGGATCCTCTGTTCCGGAAAGGCAGCCATGGAGCGCTTACCTTCAGTATGATGTACGCCTACAGCGAAAAGTTTATTCTTGTGCTCTCCCATGATGAGGTTGTTCACGGAAAAGCATCCATGCTGTACAAGATGCCCGGCACTCTTCAGGAAAAATTTTCCAATCTCCGGCTGGCCTACGGATTTATGACGGCGCATCCGGGCAAGAAGCTTCTGTTTATGGGACAGGAATTCGGGCAGACGCGCGAGTGGAGCGAGGAGCGCAGCCTGGACTGGAATCTTCTGGAGTTTGAGGAACACCGGCAGATGCAGGAATATTCGGCGAAGCTGAACGAGCTTTACCGGAAGCATCCGGCGCTTCATCAGCTCGATTATGATCCGGACGGTTTTGAGTGGATGAGCTGCATGGATGCGGATCACAGCATTGTAAGCTTTGTGCGGCGGTCGAAAAAGCAGGAGGAGATTCTGTATGTGATCTGCAATTTTACGCCTGTGATCTATGAGAATTACAAGGCCGCCGTTCCGTTTGCCGGGAAGTACAAGGAGATTTTCAGCAGCGATGCCGAGGAATTCGGCGGAAGCGGCCGGGTCAATCCGCGTGCAAAGACGGCGAAAGAGGGCGAAGTGGACGGGCGGGAGAATTACATTGAAATAACGCTGCCGCCGCTCGGCATTGCGGTTTTCTCTGCCGTAAAGGACGAAAGTAAAAAGAGCGCAGGAAAGGGAAGCGCAAAAGAAGTGGCACCGAAGAAGGCCGGCAGGAAGGCGGCATCCGCCAAGACAGCGGCTGTGAAGGAAGCCGAAGCAGCAAAGCCGGAGGCGGTGAAGAAGGCAGCGGCAAAGACCGCCCCGAAAGCGGTAGCTAAGCGGGAGCCTGCTGCGGAAACGGTGGTGGAGAAACCGGCTGAAAAGGCCGCTGCAGCAGCAGAGACCGCCCCGAAAGCGGTAGCTAAGCGGGAGCCTGCTGAGGAAACGGTGGTGGAGAAACCGTCCGATAAGGCTGCTTCCGGGAAGAAGGCTCCGGAAACCGGGTCGAAAAAGAAAACGGCAAAGGCGTCTGCAGACTCGGGAAAAACAGGGAAAAAGCCGGCAAATAAAAAATCAGCTTCAAAAACGGGAAGAGCAAAAAAAAGCGAAAAATAAACGAAAGAGACAGGGAGATAAGACGAAATGAACAGATTACTCGGATGGATTGAAAGGGAAGCCCCGGTGGAAGCGGACTGGAGCGAAACAATAGGGGAAAATGTAAGCAAGTTCTGGGACAGTTTCTGGCCGGCGGCGCTGAGAATCCTCTGGAAGCTGGCGATTGTGCTGATTATCCTTTTTATCGGGAAAAAGGTAATCAACTGGGTTCTCCGGCTGATCGAACGCGGTTTTGAGAAGGCGCATGTGGACACGGGCGTGTCAGGCTTTGTCAGCTCCATTCTCAAGGTGATTCTCTATTTTATTCTGGTTATGATACTGGCGAACGTGCTTGGTATTGCGACGACATCGGTGGTTGCCCTGGTCGGCTCCGTCGGTCTGACGATCGGTCTTGCGCTGCAGGGCAGTCTTGCCAATTTTGCAGGAGGAGTACTGCTCCTCGTGCTGAAGCCGTTCCGGGTCGGCGACTACATAGTGGCGCAGGGGCTGGAGGGCACAGTCTCAAAAGTGGATCTGTTTTATACCACAATCACCACGGTGGACAACCGCACCGTTGTGCTTCCGAATGGTACGCTCTCCAACGGAAGCATCGTCAATGTGACGCATGAGCCGGAGCGCAGGCTGGATCTTGTGGTTACTGTCAGCTACGGCGATGACATCCGTGAGGCGAAAGGGCAGCTGCAGAGGATTGCGGACCGGCATGCAGAGCAGATTCTGCAGGATCGGGATATTACGATATGTGTCGGCAATCTGGGAGAGAGTGCCGTTGAGATCAACTTCCGTGTCTGGGTAAAGCAGGAGGATTACTGGACAATGCGTGCCGAGCTTCTGGAGGAGATCAAGTATACCTTTGACGAAAGTCATATTTCCATTCCGTTCCCGCAGATGGATGTGCATCTGGTAGACAAGGGACAATAGCGCCCGGGGCGGAACTGCTGCCGGATTGAACCGGCGCCCGTTCCTCTTTGGGCTTCTCCGGCAAGTCTGGAGAAGCTGCTCCGGAATCAGCGCTTCTGTCCGGAGGTATCAATGTAAACAAAAAATCAGGAAGGTGCTGCAGGCCAGCTGAATTCAGCCGGCTTGCAGCACTTTTATTTGCTGAAGCCAAAGACCGGAGCTGCATGGAAAAGCAGAAAAATTATTTTTTGATTTCTTTCGGATTTTCTGTAACGAATCCTGCCCCGAACAGGATATATCATCGAAAGGAGGCAGCCATGAATTTGGAAGAGTTATACGCGCAGAATGCCCGGATCGTCTACCGGTATCTGTGTTCCCTGTGCCGGGATGAACGGCTGGCGGAGGATCTGATGCAGGAAACCTTTCTGCAGGCATGGAAATCCATAGAGCGCTTTGACGGAAGCTGCAGGATATCCAGCTGGCTCTGCCAGATTGCAAAGCATCTGCTCTATCGCCATTATCAGAAAAGCCGGCGAGAGATTCCCGCGGAGCCGCAGGAGGGCTGGATGGTTGAAAATGCCTCGCCCAGCGACCGCGCCGCGGCAAAGCAGGAGCTGCTGGAGGTATTCCGGGAGATGCAGAAGCTGCCCGCTCATACACGGGAGGTTATCTATCTGAGGATTACGGGAGAACTAACGTTCCGGGAAATCGGCGAGATTATGGGGCGAACTGAAAACTGGGCAAGGGTCACTTTTTACCGCGGGAAGGAAACGTTATGGAAAGGAAAACAGAATGGGAGGGATAAGAATGAGCGAGTGGAGAGGGATTGAACCAAACTGCAATATTGTGAAGGATCTGCTGCCGTCCTATATGGACGGACTCTGTTCGGAGGATTCCGGAAAGCTGGTGGAGCAGCACCTAAAGGGGTGTGCGGACTGCAGGGCATTTGTGGAAATGCTGCGCGAATCGGAGGCTGCAGAACGGCAGAGGGAGGAGGGACAGATCGCCTGTACAAGAAAAATCAAACGGCATATCAATGCGAGACTGTTCGGATGGTGTGCCCTGCTCGCTGCCGTCGGTGCGGGACTGTGGATGTACAGGGACAATTACGGGGTACTGTCCGTTTACTATATGGCCGCCCTGCCGCTACTTTTAGCAGATGTGCAGTTTCTGCTGTCGGATTATACGGAGCACAGAGAAAAAACAGAGAGCCGAACCATCCTCACCGCTGTCAGCAGCCTGCTGGTATGCTGCAGCCTGCTGCTGGGATTTCTGAGCGTTTTGTGGGGGCGGCAGGGCAGCTGGCCGTTTCGGCCGGAAGCCGAAATCGGAACGTTTATAAGGAACTGGCACCTGCTTCTTGTTCTCTGCCAGTTTGCCGTCCTTGCCACGGGGATTGTACGGACGGTGCGGACCGCCAATTCCCACAGCCTTATAATCAGCATCAGCACTACCGGAATCGCCCTTTCCCTCAGCATGATTTCCGTGCTTCACACACTGACTTCCGTCGAACATCTGGCGCAGTCCATGGGATGTTCCGGGGTTCTTTTGCTAGAGGGAGCCTGCATGGCATGCGCCGTGCTTTTCCTGGAGAGGAGAAGACTGGAAAACCGGCGGAGCTGACGCTGCGGTGCGGCCGGGCGGTGCATACTTTTTTGCTGATACTGCGGCAGCCTTCGGCAGAATCCACAAGAAAAGTTGAAAAAATCGGACACGAACATTAATAAAACAGAGAAAAAACGGGAATTTCCTCAAAATACTTTTCAAATAAGCAAAAACATGATATCTTAGTAGCAGCATAAAATTTATAGAACGGAGGAGGCGTTCTCTGGCGGGAGCCGGGAGCGCCTTTTTTGGGAAAAGATGAAGAGGATGCAGTCCACACTTTCCCGAAGCCTCCGGCGAATGCAAAGCCTCCTGGAGGGGCTTACGGATTTGTGCATAAAATATGCCGTCCGGCGGTGCAAATCCGGTGAGGGAAGCCTGCATATCAGCGTTTCCCCGATAAACCTGGCAAGCGGAAGGAGCATATTCGAAGATGGAAGAGAAGCTGACAGAGATTTTTGGAATTGACGTGTTCGACGAGGCCGTCATGCTGGAAAGGCTGCCGAAAAAGACGTTTGCGGCGCTGAAGAATACCATAGACAACGGGGAGGAACTCGACGCGCAGGTGGCCGAGGTGGTTGCGAATGCAATGAAGGACTGGGCGATCGAGAAGGGAGCCACCCACTATACGCACTGGTTTCAGCCGATGACCGGCGTGACGGCCGAAAAGCACGATTCCTTTATCTCGCCGGCTCCGGGCGGCAAGGTGATTATGGAATTTTCCGGGAAGGCGCTGATCAAGGGTGAGCCGGATGCTTCCTCCTTTCCGTCCGGAGGCCTGCGCGCCACCTTTGAAGCAAGAGGCTACACGGCGTGGGATTGTACGTCACCGGCGTTCCTGAAGGAAGATGCCGCCGGCGTTACGCTCTGCATTCCGACGGCCTTCTGCTCCTATACCGGGGAGGCACTGGATAAGAAAACGCCGCTTCTGCGTTCCATGGAGGCAATCAGCAAGCAGGCAGTCCGTGTGATGCAGCTTTTCGGAAATACGGATGTTACCGGTGTTTCGTGTTCTGTGGGTGCGGAGCAGGAGTATTTTATTATCGACAAGGCGAAATATCTTCAGAGAGAGGATTTGATTTTCACCGGGCGAACGCTGTTCGGCGCGATGCCGCCGAAGGGGCAGGAGCTTGACGACCACTATTTCGGTACTATCAAGGAACGGATCGCCGCCTTTATGAAGGAGCTGAACATAGAGCTTTGGAAGCTGGGCGTGCTTGCGAAGACCCAGCACAATGAGGCTGCCCCGGCGCAGCATGAGCTTGCGCCGATCTACGTGACGGCCAATATTGCGACCGATCACAATCAGCTGGTAATGGAATGCATGAAAAAGATTGCCAACCGCCACGGACTTGCCTGCCTGCTTCACGAGAAGCCATTTGCAGGCGTGAACGGCTCGGGCAAGCATGACAACTGGTCCATGGTGACAAATACGGGAAAGAATCTGCTCGATCCGGGTAAAACTCCGCAGGATAATCTCCGGTTTCTGTTTTTCCTGGCGGCAGTAATGAAGGCGGTCGACGAGCACGCAGACCTGCTGCGGCTTTCCGCCTCCACCCCGGGCAACGATCACCGGCTCGGCGCCAACGAGGCTCCGCCGGCCATTATTTCCATGTTTATCGGCGAACAGCTGGAGAATGTCCTCAATGATTTTATTGCGGGCGGCACGGCGGCAATTTCCAAGCAGATCGGCTGGATGAACATCGGCGTCCACACATTGCCGGAGCTGAAAAAGGATGCGACTGACCGCAACCGTACTTCGCCGTTTGCTTTCACCGGCAACAAGTTCGAATTCCGCATGCTCGGCGCTTCCATGTCCATTGCCGGCGCGAATACCGTTCTGAATACAATTGTAGCAGATGCTCTCTGTACCATGGCGGATGAACTGGAAAGGGCAAAAGATTTTGACAAGGCGGTCGTCAAAATTATCCGCAGGACGGTGGAAGAGCACCGCCGCATCGTGTTCAGCGGCAACGGCTATTCCGATGAGTGGATGATGGAGGCTGAAAGACGCGGACTTCCGAACATCAAGTCCATGGTGGAGGCCATCCCGTGCCTGATCGAACAGAAGAGCATCGACCTGTTCGGAAAGCACGGCGTGTATTCGAAAATCGAGCTGGAATCGCGCGCAGAAATCAATTACGAAATTTATTCCAAGGCGATCAATATCGAGGCGAGAACGATGATTGAGATGGCCTCGAAGCTTTATATCCCGGCAGTGATCAAATATACAAAGAGCCTTGCGGATTCCATAATCGCCGTGAAAACTGCCGTGCCGTCCGCGGATGTGAGTGTGCAGGAAAAGCTGTTGAAAACGGTCTCTGTGCTGCTTGCCGGAGCACAGGAGGCACTGGACGACCTGAGAGAGAAAACCAAGGAGGCTGCGGCGAAGGAGGGCGGAAAAACGCAGGCGAATTATTTCCACGGGGAGGTATTCCCTGCGATGGAGGCGCTGAGAAGGCCGGTCGACGAGCTGGAAATGCTGGTGGATAAGTCGGTCTGGCCGGTGCCGTCGTACGGGGATTTGCTGTTTGAGGTGTGAGGCTGACGGGAAGAGAATCTTTTAGAGAAACTTTTGGAGGCTTCGGCGGAGTACGGAGGCGATGATTCCCTGTATTATGTGCCGCGGACGGAGGGTGTAACCAGGGCTATCCCGGACTTTTCTATAATGTCCAGTCCTGTGCATGGATTCCTAAGAACTTTTTATCTCGGAAACCGATGCATACGCCATGCTCCGGATCGCATTCGCAGTCCCCTAAAAAGGATATTTCAGGATAGAGGAAACCATCTTTCGATTGTGTTATTTTGCTTATATTTACTGCAATTGCGAAAATTGAAATTTTATTTTCCAGATCCGATTCCTCTATTTGCTCCGCACCGATTTCGTTATATTGTTCGTTACAATAATGAGTGATAGCCTGTCTGTAATCTTCAATTTTTACATTTTCAACAAACCAGTTAAGGCAGGCTATTTCCTCGTTTGTCAGGGCGAACCCATTTTTTTTGTAATGGCCCTTTTCATCAAATCGGTTGTCCCCGGTAGAAAAAATCTCAACCGTTTTTTCTTTGCCAAACAGATCTATTTTAATGGAATCTCCGCTGTTTAATTTCCCTATCGTTTTCATGTGTATTCGACACCTCCATAAATAATGATATGCAGCAATAACAGAATACCATAATCGCGTTCATGTTTCCATCCTGTTTTAATAATATTTGTTTCTACGCTGCTTCGGGAAAGGAAGCTTTGAGAAAAGAAATTTCTTGCCATTCCTCCGCAATGTGATAAAATAATAAATATCAAATCAGCTTGTGTTATATGCTGGAAGCGGGGAAAAGAGCAAGCTGCCCCGGGCTGCAGCAGAAAGGATGCAAGGAAATGAAGCTGGATCAGGAGAAGAAAAAAATGCTGCCGCCATGGCTGGCCTGTCCGGAAATCGAGCGCTATTCGATCGGATGGCGTATGGGTTACGGGGAGGATTATATCTGCCGTTTTTTTCAGTGGTGGCGGGCGCTTTCCGAAAAGGAGCAGAAGGAGTACCGCGGACTGTTTCCGGAGCCGGTTACCTGGAAGGGCTGGTGGGACGACAGCGATGCCGGCGAGGTGCTGGTGCAGGGGGATTTCTGCATCCCTCTGTGGCGGCCGGAGGGCGAACCAAAATACAGCCGGCCTCTTCTGCAGCAGGCGGCGTCAGAGGGCAGGCAGCAGGATTTCGTGCTGTTCTGGGGGCATCGGCCGTCGAAGGACTGGAGCATCACGCAAAGCTGCCTGAGCCAGTGGTGGATGGCGGATTTCCGATGCTTTGCCGTTGTTTACTGCTGTATGGAGCAGTTTATGATGGCGCAGAAGGCAGAGCTGTTCGGGGACGGGGAAATACAAAAGCAGATTATGGAGAGCCGGGAGCCGGATCACATAAAGGCGCTGGGACGCAAGGTGCAGAATTTTGATCAGGCCGTGTGGGACAGAGTAAAATATTCCATTGTGCTCAACGGAAACTGGTGCAAATTCAGTCAGAACCGGCCGCTGAGGGATTTTCTGCTTTCCACCGGCGACCGTGTTCTGGCGGAGGCCAGCCCGTACGACGCCATCTGGGGAATCCAGCTTTCTGCGGACTCCCCGGATGCAAAAGAGCCGGGAAAGTGGCGCGGAAGAAATCTTCTCGGTTTTGCGCTGATGGAGGTAAGGGACGAACTGCGCCGGGTAACAAAACATGAATCACTCTGCAGATGCGAGGAGTTTGAACAGAGAAGGAGCTGACGCAAAATGCGGCAGCTCCTTCTCTGTTCAACAAAATCAGATTATAAATTTGTCCATCCGATTCACCATAATTTCTACCTGACTGTTCTGCTCCTCGCTGATCGCCGCGGTTTCCTCGGAGGTGGCGGCATTTGTGTCGATCACCTCGCGGATTTCACCTAAATTCACGTCAATCTTTTCCATATACTGCACATTCTGATCCAGCAGCTTTGATATCTGTCCCATTTTCTGAGTTGCCGTGCGGGCGCCCTCCATTACGTCAAAAATGCTGCGGGCAGTTTCCTCTGTGATTGCGATTCCTCTTTCTACGGTGGCTACTGTTGTTTCAATCAGCTTGGTTGTTTCCCTGGCTGATCTGGCGGATTCGTCCGCCAGGTTTTTCACCTGTTCCGCCACAACCGCAAAACCGCGTCCGGCATCTCCGGCGCGGGCCGCTTCGATTGCGGCGTTCAGAGACAGCAGATTCGTCTGAGAGGCAATGTCCTCTATCACATGAATCACGGTTTTGATCTGTTCCGAGCACTCGCTGATTTCACCGATTGCCTTTTTCAGCTCTTCCATTTTTTCATTTCCTGCAGAAAGAACCTGTCCCGCCTGGGAGGCGATTTCCACACATTCCTTGGCGTCGCTCGAATTTCTTCCCATATCCGCGTAAAGATTTTCCGTCAGTGCCGACAGCTCGCTTACGGTCGTGGCCTGGGCAGTGCTTGCCTCCGCCAGACTGACCGCCGCATCGGAAAGCTGCTGGGAGCCGAGCTTGATCTGGTTTGACATTTCACGGAGATGATAAAGAGTTTCGCGTGTTTCTTTGCTTATTTTATAAAAAGATGTTTTGATTGAGGAAAATTCACCTATGTAGTTCTGTTTTATACTGATATTGTAATCGCCCTCGCCCATCTGTTCCAGCACTTCCGTAATCTCTCCGATAATATCCACCAGATTTTTTTTCATAAAACGGATGGCCGAAACCATTCTGCCGACCTCGCTGTCATCCTCCTTCATATCGAAGGCGGCGTGGAGATTTCCGTTTGAAATAGCGACCATCTGGTCGGACACTCTGGTAATCGGCATAAGCAGCTCCTGCCTTGAGAATTTTATGGATATGATGATCTGGCGGATCACATAAAAGAAGGAAATAAGAAACAGAACTTCCACGGCGAGCTGTATTGTAAGCATTATCTTCTTTTTGGAGTCCAGCCTGTTCTGAATCTGCCTGATTATGGCGTCGGTTTTATCGTTGATCATTTCTACGTCGTTTTCATATCTCTCTCCGAACACATAGGATACAGCAAACGCCTGATCTCCGGAATTTACGGCTTCCATCGCCATTTCTTCCAGCGGAACGAGGTTGTTGGACAGCGACGCGATGCTTTCCATCTCGCGCCATTCCTCCGCGGTTATGTTGTTTTCCTTCAGGCCGGCCCATGCGATATCCCTGTTTTTATCCGTGTTCAGTTCCTTCATGTAATCATCATAATATTTTCTGTCGCCCGTTACGGAGTATGCCTGTACTGCATAGGTGAGAGCCTTGGAACCCAGGCGGTACTGTTCCAGAAAGCGGTTGGTTTCCAGCCGATCCTCCTCCATCAGCATCACCAGCAGGTTTGTCACAATAAAAACCGCCAGCAGAATGCCGCCTGCAGTAAGAGCGATAACCGATTTCCTCACGATCTCCCTCAGCCGCAGTTCCTGACTGTTTTTTCCAAGTGAGCCGGCGTCCGTTTTGTCCCGTTGATAACTGCTGTCTGCCCCACTTAAATTTTTCAAATCCGCACCTCTTTCCGTCATACGATTTCTCCCCCTTTAATACGTGTTCCCCGTTGCTCAGACAATAGTTCTCCGCCCTCCCTCCTCCATGATTCCCGCCGGAGGATGCACACGATTCGCAGAGGAAACTGTCCTCTCTGCGGTCGGACACGCATCGGCGCATATCCTTCGGATATGATGTATGATGCCTCCGGCGGATGCGCACGTTCCGCAGAGGTAATCCGGCCGCCCTCCGGGCAGCCGCGTATCGGCGCAGGTATAATGTCTGACGACATTATACCATATAAACAGTGGAATTGCTATGGACAATATTATTCCGGATGCGGGAGACAGTGAGAGGGAAAGCGGAGAGTGCGGATGTTTTTTGTCCGGCTGACGGGCAGGAAAAGAGAAATGACGGGTGTTTGACACTTCTTTTTAACATCATATCGCAAGAATCCTTTATTTAAGCT
>CAJUMC010000043.1 GCA_910587085.1 uncultured Lachnospiraceae bacterium
AAAAGAAGAAAAATTTGTTTATAGATTATTTATAAAGCATGCGTTTACCGTGATTTTTATCTGCATAAATATTGAAACACAGGCAGCTTTTATGCTATAATCAATAAAATTATTCAAAATAAGGAGGCTGTTATGCTTACAATAAGAGAAGCGGAAATGGAATTAAAAACAGGCGCAGGTCTTACACCTGGCTCCTGGGAGCAGCACAGCCGCTCCGTCGGACAAAATGCGAGACGAATTGCTGAAAAAATCCCCTGGCTGAACCCGGACAAAGCTTATGTTTTCGGCTTGATGCACGATATCGGCCGCCGGTTCGGAATCCGCCAGATTCTTCATATCTTTGAAGGTTATGAATATATGCTTGCTCTCGGCCATGACGATATTGCACGTATCTGTTTGACACATTCCTTTCCTTTAAAGAATTCTGACACTTATATTGGCAGATATGACTGTACTCCTGAGCAGAAGGCTTTTCTCGAAGAATTTCTTCAGAATACAGAGTATGACGATTATGATCTTCTGATCCAGCTTTGCGATGCGATCTCTCTGCCTGTCGGCGCCTGCATTATGGAAAAGCGCCTGGTGGACGTCGCCCTGCGGCATGGGCTGCCGGATTTTACGCTGGATAAGTGGAAAGCTTTTATGAATATTAAAAAGCATTTTGATGAGCTGTGCAGATGCAATATTTACAGCCTGCTTCCGAATGTGCTGGAAAATTCCTCTGAAAACCTGTTTTAACTTTAGCATACTGTCGGATGCGGCATTTCCATATCCGGAATGCGGAGTGCTTGCCCGGGCCTCCGCACACCGGCACATGTTTTTCTACAATCCTCTGTTCTTTTCCGGCTCCCGGCTTCGTCCGTCCTCCCTTACATCCCCGCTGCGCTGCCGATTTCACAAAGTATTCTGCTGCCTGCAGTCCCCGAATCTTTTTTTCGGATTTTGTGACCCGGAGCGTTTTTTCCGGTTTTTACGAGCGAAAGGATTTTTAAACGAACTGGTAAAAGAGAGTTCATTTCGAAACAAACAAATCAGTTTTTCGCCGCTGCATCTGCGGCAGAACAGGAGGTTTTATGAAAAACAAAGATCTGCTTCACGCAATGACCGATATTGACGACAGCTACATCGAAAGCGCTAAGCCGGAAGAGAAGAAAAAACACGCGGCAGGACGGCATTTCATCGGTATCGGAATCGCGGCGGCATGCCTCTGCATCACCGTCGGAGCGGTTGTCCTGGCAGGCAGAAAATTCCTGAATTCCGACAGGCAGCCGGACGTTCCGAATTCCTCCGACCCCACCCCGACCGGAAACGCGGATACCGATGGTTCCTCCGGCCAGAACGGCCTTATCCCGACCGAAGGAGCCGGAGATTCTCCTTCCGCCGCGCTTGACGGTTATGCCGTGGTGCAGGCGGAATATCCGGAACGAATTCCCTATCCAAAGATGGAGGAATATTCCGGCGACTGGGACAGCTATCATGCCGCACAGGCAAAATGGCGCGAAGATCAGTCCGACCGCGTCAGCCAGTCGCGGGACTGTGCAGAAAACATGTTCTTCTTCTACGCCAAAACAATGCAGGAGCTTCTTGTCAGCGACAAACATGAAAACCGCGCCTATTCTCCGCTCAATCTTTATATGGCGCTTTCCATGCTGGCTGAGCTGACCGACGGAAACAGCCGCGCCCAGATTCTGGAACTGCTGGATGCGGACGGCACCGACGTTCTGCGCCGTCATGCCTCCGTCCTGTGGGACGCCAACTATGCCGATGACGGCACGGTGACAAGCCTTCTCGCAAACTCTCTCTGGCTGAATCAGCATATCCGGTTTGTTCCGGATACGATGGCCACATTGTCCGATACCTGGCACGCCTCCTCCTATCAGGGCGAGATGGGCTCGGAAGAGTTTACTCAGGCGCTGCAGAGCTGGCTGAACGAACAGACCGGCGGACTTCTTACAGAACAGGTCGGCAATATCCGGCTTGAACCGCAGACTGTGCTTGCTCTGGCCAGCACAATCTACTACCGCGCGCAGTGGGCCGGCAAATTCGATAAGGACAAAACTGCCGAAGGAATCTTTCACGCAGCGGCCGGCGATATTCCCTGTGATTTCATGCATAAGCAGGATATTCAGAACTACTACTGGAATGACAATTTTTCGGCAATCTCCCGGCGTCTCGAAAACAGCGGCGCAATGTGGCTGTTCCTGCCGGACGAGGGCGTGTCCGTGAATGAGCTGGCGGCCGGCGGTGAGATACTTCAGCTGCTGCAGAACAGTGACGCCTGGGGCAATCAGACCTTTGCCGCAGTCAACATTTCCATGCCGAAATTCGATATCGTCTCAGAACATAATCTGGCCGAGGAGCTGCCAAGGCTCGGCATCACGGATATCCTCGATCCAAAGCTCTCGGATTTCAGCCCGATGACCCGGGATCTGGACGGAATTTTCCTCAGTCATGCCACGCACGCAGCACGCATCTCCGCAGATGAAGAAGGCTGCATTGCCGCTGCTTTTACCCAGATAGCAATGAACGGGGGCGGAATGGCTCCGGCGGATGAGGTTGATTTCACACTCGACCGCCCGTTCCTATTCGTCATTACCGGAGCGGACGGAAATCTTCTGTTTGCCGGAGTGGTTGAACAGCCGTAGAAATCCGCAGCTTCCAGCTCCGCCTCCTCACGGAGAAACGGAGCTGGAATAAACAGAGCCATGTGCAGTCGGTGCGGACGGAGTGTCACTGGCTTCCGGGTGCTCCGCATGCAAACAGATTCATGTGCAGACGGAGCAGACCGGTACGGCGCACTTCGGCCCTTTACATCATAACTTTCGTCAGCTGCCATACAATCTCACTGAAATACCGTGCCGGGATATCCCCCATACGGAAAGCCTTGTCCTCGTCTGCCTCGTCATACTGATAACTTCCGCGCTTGATCGTGCCCGCCCGGTAAAACCTTGCATCATAAACCGTGACATCCTCGTAGGAGCCTCCCACATAGCTTCCGGAAAAATGAAGCTCCACGCCGA
This sequence comes from uncultured Lachnospiraceae bacterium, assembly GCA_910587085.1. GTDB lineage: Bacteria > Bacillota > Clostridia > Lachnospirales > Lachnospiraceae > RGIG4057. The sequence goes on from CAJUMC010000043.1 coordinate 3,021, forward strand.
GCCCAAGCTCCGCGTCCTCGCGGTAATATGTATCAAAACCGCCGCCGTCCTGCACCGACCCGCGGTACCAGCCAAGCCCGGTCAGCCTGCTGTTCAGCGACAGATCATTGATTGTCCGCCCATGAAAACGCATCAGCTTCTGCTCCCCTTCCTCCTCCTTTGTGACCGTATAAACCGACCTTTCCAGCTGTTCAAACGGCTGGACAATCTCATAGTCCTCCAGCTGCTGTTCCCACGCCTCCTTCTCTTCCCCGGTCAGCTCCATCGGATGCACCAGTCCGATCCTGCCGTTATCCGGAAGCTCGTACTCTTCTTCCTCCGCCGTGTTGAACGAACCGTCCTCCATGTAGCGGAAGCTCTGCAGCAATTTCCCGTTCTCATAAATTCCCCAGATCAGCCGGGTCGCAAACTGATGCATCACCGGATTCTTCACAAAAAGCTGCTTCCAAGCTCCCGCCTTCCATTCCCTCGCCGTGGAAAGCGCCATCTCGAGCCGTGCCGTCTGACTTGCCGCGGTAGCCTTCATCTGTTTTTTCAGCTGCTTGAATTCATCATAAGCTGTCTTCGCCAGCTCTGCGTCATCCTTCGCGCCCGGTGCAGGAAGATTTTTCAGCTTCTTCCCGCGCACCATACCCCGCGCGGCCGGGGCAGCACCATCCGCGCCGCCTTTGTTCTTCGCTTCCTGTCCGTCCGCTTCCTCCTGCTTCGCCTCGTACACCTCAATCTCAAGCTCCGGGGTTATCGTAATAAGAAATGCCCGCGGCCCGTAATCAAAGAGCCGCTCCAGATTCTCATCAAAGCCCAGATTCGGCACGATTCGGTCGGCAAGCTCCTCCCGGGTGATGCCAAGCTGCGCTGCCGCAAACAAAAGTGCATCGTTCGCCGCCGCACGAACCTGCTTGAACTTGAATTTCCTGGCAATCCCGTCCACAATCAGAAGCGCCTGCGGCAATGGGCTTAAACTCAGCGCCTTAACCGCCTCGCACGCGATGGCCCCCCTCGATTCCTTCGGCCATTCCCTGATATGGCGCTCCAGCTTGGCTACCATATTGCTGCCGCCATGGATGGCAGCCGCGTACAGAACCCAGCGCTTTTTCGACTCTGCCCCCGCCGCCAGCCATTTCTCAAACAGCTCGTTCACATACACCGCCAATTCGTCCGCACACAGCGCATCTGCTAAGAACTCCGCATTTTTGCTGATTCCGCCGGCCGAAGAAGCCGGTGCTTCCCCAGCCAAAGCGGATGCCCCCTTTGCGGAAACCGAAGCATCCTTCGCCGAGGCATAGCACAGCAGGATTGCCTGCAGATATTCCTCATCCGCCTTCAGGGCTGTTTTCTTTTCCGGCATTTCCCCTGCGCTTCCTTTCTTCCCGTTCTCCGCATTCCCCGCAAAATGTACCGCGGAAAACGGCGTTTCGTAAGCCCACGTAAGGCTGCGCTTCCTGCCGCCTTTGTGCAGGCTCTTTACCAATTCCCCGCGGGAAATCACTTCCGTTCCGCCTGCTGCCCCTTCGCCGATCTCTCCGAGAAGATTCCCCAAAAGTTCCCGCACTTTCGCATTCTTCTCCTTCTCCATCGCCTGCGCGAACAGTTCCCTGTAATCTGCCCCCTGTGCCTGCCAGACCGACAGCACACGGATCGCAAACTCCCGCTGTGCTGCCTTCTTTGAGGAAACAAACTCCTTGATTTCCGCCTCCCACTCCTTTTTCGCACACAGAATTTCGAACAGCTCCTCCTTCACCGCTTTCGAGCTGTCCTGCATATATCTTAAAATTTCGTTCTTATTCCCGTCCGCATCCTGATTCAGCAGCCGAAGCCCGACCTGACGTGCATATACCTCCGACGCAGTAAATGCATCCACGGTTTCCTCCCGCCTCTCTTTCAGGCAGCCGGAAAAATACTCATTCACCCCGGCGAGGAAATCTTCCTCCGTGCCGCTATCCAGCCCTTCCTTCACATAATTAACCGCAAGTACCTGATAGTACATCGGCAGCCCTTCCTCGTTCAAATCCCGAAACAGTTCCCTGACCCGCTCCGGATCTACCTTGTTTCCCTGACCGGGTTTCTCGTCCGCAATCCGGCAGCTGAAAAAATGAGCAGCAGAAGCACGCCGGAAAACCATGTAGACCTCACAGCGGCGGAAAAACTCCTCATCCTTAAAATTCAGGTCATAATTCCGCAAAACCGCATACTCATACCCGCCGTGATAAGCACTCCTTTTATCATTCAAAAAGCAGTTAAACAGGGATTCCATCCCGCAATCCCCGCGCAGGTAAAGCCTCGCCGCGTCGCCGTCGGCCGGGATATCCTTTTTCGTAAGCTCCTCGATCACCCGCTCCTTATAGTCCTTCCTTTTTTCCTCCACAAGCTTTTTGTGCAGCGCCGGCTCCGGCGCTTCCAAATGCGAAAGCATCCAGCATGCATCATTGATCTGCGCCTTTTCCAGCACGCTCAGATAGGCCTCCTGATTGCAGGCCGCCTGCTCCTTTAAAATTTCAACAAACGAATTTTCCTTCGCCCAGTTAATATAGCTCTCGCTGTCAATCCCAAAAAACCGGTCGTAATGACCGCCCGCCACCTGGATGTCCAAAGGATATCCGCTGCTGATTACACGGATGACATCCAGAGTTTCCCTGTCGTTTACCGCCATGCAGATGCGCACAATATCTTCCAGCTTCTTTGAGAGCGGGTAATTAAAATATGCCGTGCCCGCAATCAGCCGGAACAGCTGACCGATCGTTTTCCCCCTGCAGCTTAAAAATTCTTCCGGTATCCTGCCGGAAGCAATGCCGGAAAGAAGCTCCTTCTGCTTTTTCTCCCCGATCCCATTGTCGTAAAAATGGCAGAGCGCTTCCGCAAGCATCGTCTCATACTGCTGCATCTGCTCCTGATCTTCCCTTTTTATGGTATGTGCCTTCCCGTCACTCTGATATTTCTGCCAGAAATACGCGGCAAACAGAACGAGACGGGCATTTCTTCCCAGTCCCTTCCCATAGCCCATCGCCCGCTGCAAGACCTCCGGAGCTTTCTTCGCCACCGACATCAGCTCCTCCATCACATAAGCTGTCACCCGGTAGGTTGCCCTACCGATATTCGCGGCGTAGGCCGCTGTAACCTTTGCCGCGTCAGCCCCGCTAAGACCAAACTGCCGGTAACCAATGTATGTTTTGCTCAGCAGCCAGCTGCAGGTCGCCTCCCCGATGGCAAACAGCAGCAAAAATAGATTTTTAATGCATATTTTTTGGTTGTCGTCCTTCTTTTCCTGGTATATCAGTTCATGTACAACCACCTGAAAGGCACTGGAATTTGCCCCCGCCAAGTCCCGGAATTTGATCTTTTCCAGCACTTCCTCACCCGCCTCGCCGGAAAGAAACGCGAGCGCCGCTTCCTTTTCTTCCTGCGTAAGCCCCAGTTCGTCGCACATTTCCAATATTTTTGCATCTCTTTTTTCATTCTTTTCTCTGTTCTTTTCCATCATTATCTGATTTCCCCTTTCATGAAAACTGCTCCTATATGTATTTTAAAAACATAAACCAGATCACTGCTTCTTCCAAACCATCCGCATTCCCCGCCTTTTCATCCGATTGCCCGCTCTGCCTGCCACAGAATCTCACTGAAATACCTCGCCGGCACACCGCCTAAACGGCAGGCTTTCTCCTCATCTGCCGCGCCGTACACATAGTCGCTGCGCCCGGCTTCCCCAATCCGGTAAAATTTTATGCCGTACACAATAATCTCCTCATTCTCCGCCTTTCTGCAATTACCTGAAAATTCCAGCCGCGCCGCCAGACCTGTTTCTGCATCCTCGCGGTAATACGCGAAAAACCTGCCCACATCCTCGACGGGAGACTGCTGCCAGCCAAGCTCCAGCAGCCTGCTGTTAAAAACCGCCCCTTCTGCACTGCGCCCGTGAAGCCGCAGCAGCTCCCGCTGCTTTGCTTCTTCCTCGGTTACGGTAAAAATCTCCCTGTCAAGCTGCCCAATCGGCTGTGTGATCTCATAATCAGAAAGCTGTTCCTTCCACGCTGCCAGTTTTTCCGGCGGAAGTTCCATCGGGTGCAGGAGACGGATTTTTACAGTCTGCAGGGTGATTCTGCTGTCGGGGATTTTCCCACCTGCCGGAGAGCCCCCCTCTGATGCAGGAAACACAAACTCCTCTCCATCCTCCGTATTCAGTGTCCCATCTTCCATATAGCGGAAACTCTGCACCAGCCTGCCGCCTTCGTACACACCCCAGATCAGCCTTATCGCAAACGGGCGCATTACCGGATTCTGCACAAAAAATCGCGTCCATGCATCCGCATCCCATTCCCGCACAGCCGCCATTGCCTGTTCCATCCTCTGCTTCTGCCCTTCCGCCGTTGTTTTGAGCTGTTTTTTCAGCTGACGGAATTCCTCATAAGCAGCGGCGGCTTTCTTTGCATCATCCTTTTTGCCCGGCACGGGAAGGGTTTTCAGCCTCCTGCCGTGGCAGGAGGTTTGGGCGGTTGGAAGCACGCCTGCCTGCAATACTTTCCGTCCTGCAGCTTCCTTAGCCGCCGGACTGTCAGAACGTCTTTCCTGCGCCCGCGATACTTCCGCGGATGGTTCAAGTCCTGTCAAACACGCCGAATCTTCTACCTTCCGACGCGATATTTCCGCAGAAATTTCAGATTCCGCCGGACACTTGGAACCTTCCTCCTTCCGACAGGATATTTCCGCAGGAATTCCAGATTCCCCCGGACACTCCGAACCTTCCTCTTTCCGGCGCGGAACTTCTCCGGATGTATTCACTCCCGTCAGGCACGCCGACTCTTCTTCATCCCGGCACAAAACAGCCTCAAACACTTCGATCTCCAGCTCCGCCGTAACCGCCACATAAAACCCGCGCGTGCCGTAATCAAAATACCGCTCTGCGTTCCCGTCAAACCCAAAATCCGGCACTATACGGTCTGCAAGTTCCTCCCTTGTAAGATTTCGCTGCACGGCGGCAAACTGCAGCACCTGAGCTGCCGCCGCACGCACCTGCCCGGATCTGGATTTCCTTGTCATCTCGTCCACCGCAAGAAGCGCCTGCGGCAGAGGATTTAGGCTCAATGCCCGCACCGCCTCACAGGCAATAGCACTCCGCCCGTGCTGCGACCATTCCCGGATCTGCTTGGTCAATTTCCCGATGGCTGCACTCCCGCCGTGGATCGCCGCTACATAGAGGACAAAACGCTTTTTTGCCTCTGCGCCCTCCGTCAGCCAGCGGTCAAACAGTTCATTCACATACGCGGCAAATTCCCGGCTGTCGAGATCTTCCGCCAAAAATGCCGCATTGCGGCTCAGACCGTAACCGGATTCCGAAGGGTCAGATGCAGCAGCTCCCCCTGTTTTGTTTTTGCGGACGGACAGCGCACGCGCATTCTCCTTCTGTCCGTAATAACACAGCAGCACCGCCTGTAAATATTTCTGCTCCGCCAACTCCCCGTTCTGTCTGTGTACCGCAGGGAATGGGATTTTATACGCCCAGGCAAGCCCGCGCGCCGCTCCTCCCCCGTGCAGCTCCTTCACCAGTTCCCCGCGCGAAACTGGAAGTATTTGTAAATTATCAGGTATGTTCTGGGACGGGAAAATCTGCAGCAATTCCCTGACCTTCGCGTTTTTCTCCTTCTCCAGAGCCTGCCGGAACACTCCCCGGTAATCCGTTTCCGACCCTGATTCCTGCCAGCACATCAGCGTCCGCACGGCAAGCTCCCGCTCCGCCGCACGTTTCGCCGAAAGAAGTTCCAAAACCTCCGGCTCAAACTCCCGGCCGGCGCACAAAATATCCAGCAGCTCCTGCCTTACCGACTTTGCACCGTCCTGCGAATACGCCAGAATTTCTTTTTTATTTCTTCCCACATCCCGCCGCAGCACCGAAAGCCCGAAAAACCGCCCCAGCGCGTCCGCACCTGCAAACGCCCGCAGAAACCCCTCCCGCCGCGCATCCTCCGAAAGATAAGCTTCAAAAATATCCGCCGCCTCGGCAAGAAAGCTCTTCTGCCCCGCCTCATGCAGCAGGGTATCATAAATCAGGCTCACGGCAGATACCTGCCATTCCGGCGGCACACCCTCCGCCTCAAAATCCGCAAATATTCTCTTCACGCCCTGCGCATCCGCTGTCTCCCGCAGGTCGGCAGAATGCGTCACGTCACGCCGGAAAAAATACCCGCCGCGGTTCAACAGCATATAGATCTCACAGCGGCGGAAAAACTCCGCGTCCTCGTAATTGGCAAGATAACTGTCCACAAGATCCCGCTCGTTTCCCCCGGCGTAATAGTGCTTCTCCCCATCCGGCCTGCTGACCGGAAAAAGGGCATCCGCCCCGCACGCCCCACGCAGATATCTGCCCGCCAGCTCCGCGTCCGCGCTCTTCTTTACCAGTTCGGCAATCACCTTCTCCCGCACATCGTCCGGTCCGCCCAGCCCCCTTTCCGCCAAAAGCCGTGCATGCAGCGCGGAATCCTGCTCCCGGATAAGCGCGAGCATTTTATTCGCGTCCTCCAGCTTCATCGTCCCCATTACCGCAAGATAGCTTTCGACATGATCGACGATCTGCCGCTTTAAAACCTTGAAGAACCCCTTACCATACGCCCAGCGAATCAGAATTTCGCTGTCAATCCCAAACAGCCGGTCATACACGCCTCCCGTCTCCGAAGGCGCGGAAGGCGTGCCGGATAAAGTATCCTGCATGACATTCAGCGTATCTTCCGGATCTGCCGCAGCACACAGGCGGACGATATTTCTCAGCCTGTCCGACAGCATATAGTTGAGACAGGACATGCTGACGGTGAGCCGGAACAGCGTCCATGCGCTGCCGTGCCCCGCTCCTGCCAGAATCGGACGCAGCCGTTCCATACCGCCATCCGGCGCGGCAAGGGCCGCCATCCATTCCCGCCAAAGATGCGGATCTTCCTCCGGATACACCGCGCCCGGAGAAAACCTCAGACTTGCCGCATTCCGGAAATAAAGCGCCGCGAACCCGGCGACCGCGTATTCCTCATAACGGGCAAGCATCGGCATATCTTCCGCGGCAAGCCTTATGCCGCCCCCGCCCTTCGGCTGCCCGCACATCGTCCCGCCCTGCGCGGGAGAGCCTTCCGCTTCCGCCGTCTCCCCTTGGCTGCCGCATCTTTCCGCTGTCCGCACTGCGCAGGAAAACGAATTCGAAATGGCTTTTATCCCGCAGGCACAGCCGTCTCCCTCCCCCGTCCGCACCGCGCAGGAAGATAAGGCATCGAGCCGGTTCTTCCCCGCTGCCTCCAGCGAATTTCCATATTTTTCCTTGAAATACATTGCCAGCAATACAAGCTTCCCGTTAATAAATTTGTTTTTCTCATATTCCAGCGCCCGCCTCAACGTATCCGGCTGATGATCCGCGAACTCCAGCAAACGGTTCAGGCTGTGTACGCTTGGATAATGCACCCCCTGACCGACCACCGCCCGGTACACCCCCTGACCGATCGCCGCCCCGTACACCGCCGTCCGTTTTGCCGCGTCCACACCATAAAACTCCTCCTGTCCGTAAAACTGTACGGGCAGCATCCTGTAACAGGTTGCCTGCCCCCGCGCAAACAGGAGCAAAAACAACCGCTTCACCTCATTAGTTTTCTTTCTCCGGAACAATTCCGTAAAAAGCTTCAACACCGGTTCATCCGGAACATCCGACAAATCCTGAAAGGTAAAACCTGCCAGTGCCTCCTCACCTGTCCTTCCGTCCAGAAACTCCTGCGCTGCCTGTTCCTCTTCCTGCGAAAGGCAGAGCAGTTCCAAAACAGCCGTAAAACCCCCGCTCGGATTTTTTCCCTGATTGTCCCTCTGGCTGATCATTTCCTTCCCTTACCATCCCTTCTCCAATAACAGCCCCTTTCGGCGGCTGCCTGAAATATAATTTTGGTGTTGATCACACCTTTTTTCTGTTCTTCATACAGTACTTCTTTTTTCACGAAAACAGGGGAAACTGCTGACATATCTATTATACTCTTGGAATTTTCGCAAATCAATGTCTGCTTTGGAAAATACTCAGAAAATACAGGGAGTGAAAACAGAACCCGATGCCAAACGTATGTTCTGATACAGCCTGATACAAAACGTACGTTCTGGTATAACTTAACAAATACAAATCCGAAATGTTGGACTTTCTTGAGCATAAAAGCCTTGCCCTTGGCAGCCAACAGAACAGGATTCTGCATCCTCTGATATTCTGCATTCTCCGCAATAACCTCTCAAGGTATCGCGAATATGAATATATCCGGGAGCGGAAGCCCTTTATAAATGAAAAAAGCGGAAGATTATATTTTGACATAACGCCGTAGATCAGGCTGGCTTCCTGCACAAATAATGATGGTATGCATAAAATAAAATAAGAATATTGTCAAAATTTAAAAAGGAACAAATGCAATGATCTTCAATCGCAAAAGAACACAATGTCATTGCTGCTGTCAGGGTTCTGCCGGCCCTCAGGGACCGGCAGGGCCTCAGGGCGAGCAGGGACTTCCTGGACCGGCGGGACCTCAGGGCGAGCAAGGGCTTCCTGGACCGGCGGGACCTCAGGGCGAGCAAGGGCTTCCTGGGCCGGCGGGACCTCGGGGCGAGCAGGGACTTCCTGGACCGGCGGGGCCTCAGGGCCCCGGGACACCTCCGGCATATTTTAACGCAGTTATGCAGGGCGGATTCCAGAGCGTTCCGCCGGAAGGAGAAGTTAATTTTCTGCTCGCATATCAGTCCGGTGATTTTTCCTTCCGCCCGAATACCGCAGAAATTATAGTGAACACGGAAGGAGTTTATCGAATTGACTACTCTGTTCTGGTACGCCCCGCTTCCGGACTGCTCAATATTGCCTATGCGGTAGCCGTCAATGGTCTGGAAAATCCGTTGTCCTTCTTCGGGACTTATTCCGATCAACCTGCCGATACGGAACGCGCGGAAATCACCGGCATGTTTATCACTCCGATTGCCGCCGGAGCAACCGTCACACTGCGCAATAAGTCCTCCACGGAAGACTATCTGGCCGGAACCGGAATCGACAATCAGTCAGTCAATCATGCCTCTATCATACTGCAGCGAATTGCTTGACACGCTGAACCTTCTGTCTGCATGCCAGAAGGCTTGTTTGCCTGCCTGCGAACCGTTCCCGGCTCTGCTGATCACTGGCGGGATTTAAAAGCACTGCCCAAAAGCCTGCCTGCTTGCCTGCGAACCATTCCCCTTGCGGCATCCCTCTGTTCGTGTCTTTCTGCCAAAGAGATAATAACTTCCTGACAGAAAGAAATATATTACCATTAAAATTAGTATTTTTAAGAAGTATAAGATATAAATATTTATTTTGATCACGGAAATAATTTCTCTGCGAGGCTTTCGCGCAGTCAGAATAATCACCGACCGCGCAGCACAGAACAAAGACAAAACCAGTAAACGAATCCTTTGACCGCGCGAAGCTCCGGCACTTTTTATCAAATCATGATAAACCAAAAATAGTATGCCATATCTGTTGCATTGACAGCTGCTTTAACAGGAATAAATTAATCACAGCACCCCCATATAAGAGCCATGCCATGTTGCCAGCAAAAATTTTCTGTCCCCGTCAAATGTCATAAAATCAGAAACATAGTCATAATCAAATTCTGCTATCTGATCCATCGTGTCCAGCGCAAACAGGCAGGACAGCGACTTCGCCGTCTTGTAGGCAGCGAAATCACGGGAATCGCACTGCCTTCCAAAATCCATAAACAAATATTTTTCGTCCTTCGACACCCAGATCTTATCAACAGAACAAATTCCCGGGGCAGGAAGCTCCTTCCGAAACAATTCCGTAAAATTCTTATCGGCTGCCACCAGCTGGTTTTGTCTCCGATCCAGATAATAATTGTTTGTCCTGCAGAAGGATAGGCCGTCCGAAGCCCTGGGCAGCGCAGTTTCAAATTCGTGAACCGTGCGGAATGCAATTTGATCAGCGCAGGCAGGGGATACCATTACTCTTCCGCCGGGCAATCCGGAACCGTTATAGCATAATTTACAGATCTGATTTGAGAAAGCATCATATTGAATATGTGATGTAAGTTTCGGCAGGGATTTTACACCGGCTCCCGGTCCATCCAGGATATCATGTCTGCCCGTAATACAGTCCAGCCGCATTGTCCTGCCCTCCCAGTCAAAATCCAGCAGCGTTCGGTGATCCGGCATAAACAGCATGGCATAGCCTTCCCTGCCCTCCATTGCGCTGCGGCAGATTTCCTCCTGCGTTTCCAGACAGATAACGGAAATCGTCCCGGATGTATTCTTGGCGGCCAGCAGCTTCCCGTCTCCTGACACGGCGGTTTCACTGACATTGCTGACCGTTTTTACGGTATGCAGCAATTTACCATTGCCCGCATTATAAACATACACGGTATTTCTGCTGCTGGTGGTAGAAATCATACTTTCATCTTCCGTCAAAAACGGCCGGAAGCCGCCCTTCCACTTTTTTATTTTCATTCTGTTCTCCTGACCGGATATTTTTATCCATGTGCCTGCTACAGCAAATCCCCTGTGCTATGTCAATATCTGCAGCTGCCCTTGAAAACAGCGTTGTATAACGGTTCTTTCTGCTGTACTTTACCCGCAGACACAAGAAATGTAAAAATCCTCCTGCGGTCAAATGTAAAAATCTTTCTGCTGTCCCTTGCCGGTCTCGGGTGAGCAGGGCTATCCTTCCTTCTTTCTCAAAACATGCCACACATCACTCCCGGAAAATCCGCATCTTTGGTACAGCCGTTTGGGATTCGCCGGATTACTGCATTGCCCGGACACCGTAACAAACTGCGCAACGTCCTTCATTCGCCAGAGAAGTTCGGAGACAATGTAACTGCCCAGCCCGCATCCGCGGGAACCCTTCGACACCTGAATCCATTCCAGCACACCCTCGCCGATCTCGCGATCCAGCTCGGCAATCCCGGTCGCGGCAATCTTACCGGTTTGATTGTCCATGACCGCCAGCCACAAATCCGCGCTGTACACCCTCCGCTTAGCACAGTCCCGCAATTCCGCTTCCGAGATGCCGATGCTGTCGTAGCAGCTGTTGATATGTTCCGCAAAATCCCCGGCCGCTGCACTGCATAGCGAATACCCTTCCGGCATAGATGGGGCAGACAGACCCTGTAAGGTGTGAATCAGACGGAAATATGGTTCGTCGTCATACTGCAGATATTCCCCGGCTTTATAATCTTCCTGATGAAGGATTTTCATGCCGTCCGGAACATCAAGCCCCTGCAGCTTCCAGTACGGAACAGATGCCGCCCTGCAGGGATTTTTCAGATATTCCTCTATGGCAACCATACACCTTGTCATTGCTTCCTCCTGAAATAAGCATACTTTTAAACATGCTTTTCATTTTTTCCGCACCGCTGCACACAGTCCGCTCAATGCGTCCGGCACCTTCCGCTGATGCATGATTGCACCGCAGGCCTTCCCATAGACAGCCGCTGCTTCTGCGCCGCTTTCTGACCGTACCGCAGGCCTTCCTGCGGTACGGTTTCAATAAATAGTCTAAAAAGCGTCTTACCATCAAACTTTTTTCTGCATTTTACATCGTCGCCTTCGCCAGCTGCCACACAACCTCGCTGAAGTATCTCGCCGGGATATCCCGCAGAAACAGCGACTTGTCCTTGTCCGCCTCATCGTACACATAGCTTCCCCGCTCGATGGTTCCGGCTCTGTAAAATCTCGCGTCATAAACCGTGACTTCCTCGTTGGCATAGCCCACGAAGCTGCCGGAAAAATGCAGTTCCACGCCGAGCCCGATCTCCTTATCCTCACGGTAATAGGTATCAAAGCCGCCTGCGTCCTGCACCGAGCCGCGGTACCAGCCAAGCCCCGCCAGCCTGCTGCCAAGCGCCAGATCATTTACGGTTCTGTCCTGGAAACGGGTAAGCCCCTGCGTGCCTGCTTCCTCCTCCGTCATCGCGTAGACCATCCGGTCAAGCTGTTCAAACGGCTGCGCTATCTCATAATCCGCGAGCTGCTCTTTCCACGCCGCTTTCGATTCCGCAGTCAGCTCAATCGGGTGCACCAGCCCGATCTTCCCCTGTTCCGGAAGTTCGAACTCGTCCTCCTCCTCGGTGTTGAATGAGCCGTCCTCCATATAGCGGAAGCTCTGCGTCAGTTTGCCCTCCTCGTAAAAGCCCCAGATCAGGCCGGTGGCAAACTGGTGCATAATCGGATTCTTTACAAAAAGCTGCTTCCACGCGTCCACACTCCATTCGCGCGCTGTGGAAAGCGCCATCTCCAGGCGCTGCTTCTGGCTTGCAACGGTCGTTTTCATCTGTTTTTTCATCTGCTTGAATTCTTCGTAAGCGGCAGCGGCTTTCGCCTCGTCGTCCTTCTTGCCCGGAGCCGGGAGGTTTTTCAATTTCCTGCCGCGTGTCAGACTGTGCGGGATATTGCCTGCTCCGTCCGCATCCACGCCCTCAAATACCTCAATTTCCAGCGCCGTTGTGATAGTCACGATGAACTTCCGCTCACCGTAGTCATATATCCGCTCCATCCTTTCGTCAAAGCCCAGATCCGGCACGATACGGTCTGCCAGTTCCTCGCGCGTAATGCCGAGCTGCGCAGCCGCAAATTCCAGGGCAGCTCCCGCCGCCGCGCGCACCTGCTTAAATTTGAATTTGCGCGCAATCCCGTCCACGATCAGAAGCGCCTGCGGATACGGACTTAAGCTCAATGCCTTGACCGCCTCGCACGCGATCGCGCCGCGCGACTCCTGCGGCCATTCCCTGATCCGGCGGTGAAGCTTTTCGATGATTTCACTGCCTCCGTGGATGGCCGCCGCATAGAGCACCCAGCGCTTTTTCGCCTCTGCGCCCGCCTCCATCCATTTATCAAACAATTCATCCACATACACGGCAAACTCCGCCGCATCCAGCCCCTCCGCCAGATAAGCAGCGTTTTTGCTTACGCCGCAGCCGTCTGCGGAGGAATAGCACAGAAGGACTGCCTGCAGATATTCCTCGCCCGCAGGCTCCTTCCCGGAAGCATCCCCCGCCATATGCACCTGCGAAAACGGCGTTTCATACGCCCAGGCAAGTCCGCGCTTCTTTCCGCCCTTGTGCAGCTCCTTCACAAGCTCCGCCCGCGAAAGCGTCTTTGCGCCTGCCGTATCCCCAGCATCGCTCTCCATGCCGAGGGCATTGCCCAGAAGCTGCCGCACCTTCGCATTTTTCTCCTTCTCCATCGCCTGAGAAAACAGTTCCTTATAGTCAGCGCCCGACTCCTGCCATGCGGACAGCACCTGGATCGCAAGTTCCCGTTCCGCCGCCTTTTTCGAGGCGAGAAGCTCCTTCACATCGTCCTCCCAGCCTTTCTGTGCGCACAATATCTCATAAAGCTGCTGCCTGACCGCCTTGGAACCGTCCTGCGAATACTTTAAGATCTCTGCCTTGTTGCCCTCCGTGTCCTTCGAAAGTATCTGCAGGCCGATGCATCTTGCAAACGCGTCCGCACCCAGAAAAGCAGCAAGCGTTTCCTCACGCTTCTTTTCCAGACACTCACCGAAATATTCCTCCACGCAGTCCAGAAAATAACCCTTTTCCCCCTGCATATACAGATGATCGCTGATCATACTCACCACAGGAATCTGCATGGACAGGGAAATCCCTTCCTGCTCAAAATCCTCAAACATCTTCCGGATACGCTCTGTGTTCATTTTGTCCGATCTCGACTTTCCGTCCATCCTTATTCTCTGCACGAAAAAGTACGCCAAGCCCCTGAAAAGCATATAGACCTCAACACGGCGGAAAAATTCCTCATCGCCATAGTTTTCATGATAGGCAGCAAGAAGCCCCCACTCATAATGTCCTCCGTAGAAATCATTCAGCAATCCGCAGTTGTAATCCTCACGGAATTTTTCAAGCGTACTTTCCCCGCGCAGCCACGCTTCGGCTGCAGAAAGGTTCGGTTCATTCTTAACCAGCTCTGCAATCAGCTTTTCCTGATCCTCACGGTTGCCTGTCCGCCGCCGTTCCGCCATGAGCTTTTTATACAGCTCCGGCTTGTGTTCCTTTACAAGTAGCATCATTTTATTGGCCCGCTCCGCCGGCATCGCTTTCATCACTCCCAGATAGCAGTCCGTATTCTCTTCCAGCTGCTTTCTAAGGATGTTATTGTGGTCTCCCTTCACCGCCCAGGTCAGATACGTCTCGCTGTCAATCCTGAAAACCTTATCGTAGGAGCCGCCCTTTGTGCAGATATCCGTACGGAGCCCCTGGCTCATGGCGCACAGCGCTTCCAGCCCCTTGTTCATATCGGCCAGGAGGCACAGCCGGACAATGTTTTTCAATTTTTCCGAATGGCCGTAGTTTATGTACGACAAGCCCGCCGTCAGCCGCAGCAGCGCCTCCGAAACCGGCGGCTTCGCGCCGACGAGCGCGGAAAACTTCTCCGGGATCTCCCCGCTTGACAATGCTTGCGAAAGCTCTTCAAGAAGCGGCTGATCCACCGACCCGAAATACAGTTTCCCAAAGAACATTACGGCAAGATCCTCATAAGCGGAAAACATCGGCAGATCCTCGATCGGCGGCGGGCATTCCTTTGGATATTTTGCATAAAAATAGAGGGCGAGCAGGACGAATTTCCCATTTTCCGCCGGGCCTGCCTCCATCGCAAGCGCCCGCTTTATCATTTCCGCGCTCCCCGCAAGCTCAAGCACGGATTCAAGCATATAGCTGTGCGGATAATCTGACATTCCGACCCCCGCGCCATGCGTTGCCGCCATTTTCGCCGGATCCGCCCATTCTGTCGGCTTCAGCATGCGCATAACCTCAACCGGAACCATCGGGCAGCAGGTGGTTTTCCCCCTTGCAAACAACAGCTGGAAGAGTCTTGCCATATCCGCTTTTACCGGCTGCATACCATCCCTGTCTTTTTTGCGGATCAGCTCGTAAAACCTCTTTCTTGCCGGCTCCTCATCAGCGCCGGAAAGATCCTTGAATTCGATGCAGTCCAGTGCCTCGGTTCCTTTCTCCCCGGAAAGATATGCCTCCGCTGCTTTCTGTTCCTCCTCCGTTAATTCCAGAACGGCGAACAGCTTCTCCCATTTTCCGGATTCGCTTTCTCTTTGATTCATCATTGTAATCAGCCTCCTTCATTTTTTATTCGACATTTTCCTGAACCTATTTTGGGTTCTTATCTGACACGATAATCTGATACTTGACCTTCCGCTTTGAACAGCGGCTTGGCGCAATCAAATTATTTTCCCGTCCTGTCCCCCTAAATCAATACACTATCCTCACTTACTCCAATACCTCCCCGGGAAAATCACTCTCATCACCCAGATACGATTCCGCAGCAGCCTCCATAATCTGCCGCACGACTTCGCTGAAATACCGCGCCGGAATATCTTCCAGGTTGATTGCTTTCCCCCTGTCCTGCTCGTCATACGCATGCGTTTCCCAGTCAAACGTCCCCGCCTTGTAAAACCTCGCCCCGTAAAGCCGGATCTCCATATTATCCCACGGGGTATTGCCGGACGTATGCAGCTCCACACAAAGATCTGCATCTGGGTCCTCGCGGTAATAAAGATTAAAATAATCATGTTCGTCAATCGGACACCCCTGATGCCAGCCCAATTTTTCCAACTTGTCACCGAACATTTCATCAAGGAAAAACTGTCCCTTACAGCGCACAAGCTCTTTTTTCTTTGCTTCCTGCTTATGTACGATATAGGTTTTCCGTACAAGCTGTTCAATCGGCTGGTCGTGCATATTATCTTCCCATATCTGATCCTGCCATGCTTTCCTTTCTTCCTTGGTCAGCTCTGCCGGGAACACAAGCCCGATTCTCGCATTTTCCGTAAGTTCGAGCACTTCCCCCGCCGCATCATAAAATAGCCCATCCATCCGGAAGCGGAAGCTTTTCACAAGCTGCCCGCCCTCATAAATCCCCCATACCAGGGCAAAGGAAAGCGGGCGCAGGATGGGATGTTCCCCAAACAGCTTTCGCCAGGCATCCCTGCTCCAGCACCTCCCTGTCATTAGCGCCAGTTCCAGCCGCTTTTTCTGGTTTTTTACCACCGCATTCAATTCCTTTTTCATTTGTTTAAATTCTTCCTGCGCCGCCTCTGCCTTACCCGGATCGTCATTTTTGCCCGGTTTCGGAAGACTTTTTGTCTTCTTCCCGTATAAGAGCTCACTGTGCTTATCCTTTTTTGCCCCCGCGTTTTTCGCTTTTGGCTTTTCAAGTTCAAATACCGCAAATGCTATTTTCGGCGCGATCGCGTCAAGCGTCACCACAAAACTGCGCGTTCCATAATCAAAACGCCGTTCCCTTTCCTCATCAAACCCGACCTTCGGCACATTCCGGTCCGCCAATTCCTCCGGCGTGATCCCAAGGCTCGCCGCAAGCTTTTTATCCTCTGCAAGTTTTGCCGCTTCTTTTGCCTTTTTTCCTTTGAGATTTGCCATCGTTTTTACCCCTTTGTGATTTTATTTATATTTTTAATCCGTTTATGCAAAATATTATCTTCCTGCATTATGCGGAACGAATCTTAGAATTGTCGTATCAAACTGTTTTGATATGGAAAGTCCGGCATGGAAAGTGCATAACACACATAAAGATGCACTTTCCTGCCGGTGGGTGAATCGCTTCGAAGGAATGGTGACGGTATCATGTCTGACGACATTATACCATATCCTTCCGTATATGTGATATATTTATCCCCCGTTCGGATTTCCCCAATATCTTTCCAGGCCGTCCCGTCTCACTCAATCCATCCCATTTTCCGTCCCATAATATCAGGATTATCCGGCAGTTCCGGCAGGGAAACAGTTTCCGCGAAGCCAAAGTACTCATCGCTGTCCAAGCCTGCCGTCCGGTCTACCCAATATTCAAGCCAGTCCAAAAAACGAAAAGGCTTTCCTGTCTCCTTATCCCGCATCGGGATGATACCGCAGTCATTGGCCAGGTCATAATACCAGACAGTTCCATAAGTATCCGGATCCTCACTGTTCACCACCAGAACGCTGTCCATTCCGTCCCCCTCCGTACACAGCGCCAACAACCCGTGATCGGCTGTAAACGGGGTATCATCATCATAAAACTGATCCATTTCTTCCTCCGTCATATAGAGGAAATAGAGGCTATGATCCAAGGTATAAGGAAATAGATGTTCCGCCATGTTTTCCCGTTTCCGAAAAGACAGCAGGCCGTAAAAAGGCTGGCTTCCGGAACCCGCTATGGTCGTGATGAACCGGCGGTAATCCCCCGGAAGCCGGATTCCCTTCTCCGCCTCAAACGCGCTTACCTCCTCCTCACTAACCGGAGATCTTATCTTTATCAACAGATTTCCAAGATCATATTTTCCGTCTTATCTGCGGCCCCTCCGCACACGGCCGGCATAAATCCGAAACCATAAGCGGCTCACAATAATTCCTGTATGCCGCCGAGCGCCGATTTTCTTATTCTGCTTCTGACCCGCCATAAGGGAGAAATAAATACTCGCCTGCAAAAAATTTGCCGCTGTCCATCTCATCCAGCACCAAAGCACAGCCATAGCGGCAGACCCCATCCGACGTGGCTCGTTCCACTAATCCAATCCCGCCCTCAGGGCTGCCCTTTCCGTGGATGGCTTTGACCTTGCAGGGAAACATCGTCTCTCCTGGTTCTTGACCGTAAGATACCGTATCCCCTATCCCGATGCTGCCTTTTTCAACGATGCCAACCACCGCCGTTCCTACGCTGCGGATACTATAAATCTGCTCGATCCGGAACAGAAATTTGTCGCAGGATCTTGCAATCCGCTCTGCGTTATGCCTGGACAAATCCTCACTGTACGGGAAAAACGCCATAAAATCCCGAACCGCTGCTTCCTCCCTGCTAAAAAATAAGGTCAGCCCGGCATCCCACGGAACGATTTCCACGCTTGCAAGCGGATGCTGTATGGAAAGCGGATTTTCCCAAAATCCTCTATACCCGTCCGCATATGGCTTGGGATATTTCAAAACCTTTGAAAGGGGAATCTCTTTTTCAAACTCGGACAGGACAGCCCAGACCCACTGTCCATCATCTTCCTGCACGATCCGGGTCAGCTCCTCCCCGGTGAGCCAGCAATAATTTCTCCCATTACAGCTTCTTACCATCTGGGGCGGCACGGGTACGGATTCCATATCCGTAATAAGCCAGTTATAATTTATCTGCCGCCCCTTGATCGCAGTAAATACCCTGCCCATTTTTGTATACCACTCTTCCCCGCATTCGTTGATTGCCCCATATACCATAATCCCAAACCTCCGCTAAAAAATCCCCGGAATGTTTTCCGCCAGCCAATACCCTGCAAAAAAGGAGAGCACATTTGCCAAAGCCGCACAGCAGACCGCCTTTCCCCGCCGCTGCGGTGTTTTGCTGAACCGTCCGATCAGGGCGCAGTAAAGTGCTGCCTCCAGAACCAGCACGATCAGTTCACCCAAAATATACGCAAAACCAAACATCATCTCGCCGGATATATAATTTACATAATTCAGCCATACATTCAGTGTGATCTGGGTGAGTACATTAACCGCCGCCAGAAAGATAAGCTGCCGCTTCTCCCGGTATCCGAAAAACAGCGCGACCGCAAGCTCCAGCAAAACAGCAAGCAAAATCCGCACCGCAAGAGAAATCATCTCCCAGGTATAATCATAACATTTTTCCGCCGTGAGCACCGGATTATCCGCCAGCCCTGACAAATCTACGGTATAATAGCTGTCAAACGCATACATCGTGTAAACCGGGCTCACATAGAACGCGTCCCTCCCAGGAAAATACAGCAGGATTTTATAGGTGGATGGCGGCCAGTAAAGCCATTTCAGCTCCTGATTTTCGGAACAGTGCCACCATTCCTGCAGAAAGTAAAACCCGTCCGCATCCTTATATTCCGCAAATGCTTTCCAAATCTCATATTCCCCTTCTTCATAGCGGGCATTCCTGTCATCCCCGTCCCACACCCTCGCAGGCCCCGTGGAGTCATACAGCGACAGCAGGGTTCCGTAATACTCCTCACCCTCCATCCCGGTAAAGGTGATCTGAACGGAGGGTTTCGGTCCTATGTCGGCGGAAACTGCAGCGGCGGGGGAGAGCAGGACGGCAGCGCAAATCAGGAACAGCAGCATCCGCCGCTTTCCGCGCCGTTTGTTTGTGTCCGGTTTCAAATTTCCGTTTTCATACATCCGCATCCTCCTCCCCCTGATTCTGCCTGCATTATTCTTTCCCTGCCCCGGCCGCCCTCTCGACCTGCAGCACGATTTCACTGAAATATTTCGCCGGGACATCCTCCAGCAGGCATTTCTGCTTATCCTCCACCTCATAAAGCGGGCAGCCCGGCTCAGCCTTGCCGATCCGGTAAAAGCATACGTTTCCGATTGTGACATCCTCATTGCTGAAGCCGACAAAGCAGCCGGAGAAATTCAGTTCCGCCCCCAAACCGACCGCCTTATCATCACGCCAAAAGGTATCAACACAGCCCCCGTCAATCACCCACCCATGATACCAGCCGGCTCCCGTAAGCCTGCTGTTCAGCGACATCGAATTGACGACGCGCCCGGAAAAACGCGAAAGTTCACGCTGCTTTAATTCCCCCTTCTCCGGAGTATAAATCGGGCGCTCCAGCTGCAGAAACGGCTGTGTGATCTCGTAATCCGCCAGCTGCTCCTTCCAGACCTCCCTGTCCTCCTCCGTCAGCTCGATCGGGTGCACCAGGCCGATTTTTGCGCCCTGCTGCCGCGCAGACTTTTCTTCACCCGCGGCAGCAGGATCGGCTTTTGTCCGGCCGCAGGCGGCTTCCTTCCCATCCGCGGCGCTGCTTTCCACAGACGGTGCTGCTTCCGCGCAGTCCCCGTCAGGACTTCCCGCCGGCAGATGGTATTCCTCCTCGTCCTGCGTGTTAAACGAGCCGTCCTCCATATAGCGGAAACTCTGAACAAGCTTTCCGTCCCTGTAAACGCCCCAGATTAAGCCGGTCGCAAACTGGTGCATCACCGGATTTTTCACAAATAGCCGGCGCCACGCATCCACGCTCCACATGCGCGCTGAGGAGAGCGCCTGCTCCAGACGCTGCGTCTGGCTGGAAATTATTTCCTTCATCTGCTTCTTCATCTGCTTGAATTCGCTGTAAGCTTCCGACGCTTTCCTTTCGTCGTCCCTCTTGCCCGGCGCAGGGAGGCTTTTCAGCTTCTTTCCGAGAATATGCTTTTTTGCGCTCTCTTTTGCTGCTTCCTGCCCCTTACCGCCTTCGGCAGCCGCTGCGGCTGTATCCGCCGCGCCTGTGTCTGCTGCGGCATCCGAAACTTCTGCGGCGGCATCCGCATTTTTCTCCGGCAGCTTCTTCCCTGCGCTGCCGTCATCCGGCTCCCCCTTGGAACCGCGTTTCTTTGCTCCCTTCTCCGGTACGGCTTCTTTCTCCTCCAGTTCCTCATATACCTCAAACTCCAGCGCAGGGGTGATCATCACGCGGAATTTCCGCTCCCCGTAGTCAAAAGTCCGCCCCAGCCCCTCGTCAAAGCCGAGATCCGGCACAATCCGGTCGATCAGTTCCTCCCTGCTGATGCCGAGCTGCTCCGCCGCAAAATCAAGCGCGTTCCCTGCCGCCGTGCGCACCTGCCGGTATTTGAATTTCCGCGCGAGCCCGTCCACTGTAATCAGCGCCTGCGGCAGCGGATTTAAGCTTAACGCCTGCACCGCTTCGCACGCAATCAAACCGCGCGACTGCTTCGGCCATTCCTTGAGCTGACGCTTTAACCGCTCGATAATCTCACTGCCGCCGTGGATGGCAGCCGCGTACAGCACCCAGCGCTTTTTTGCCTCCGCGCCCGTCTCAACCCATTTGTCAAACAATTCATTTACATAGACGGCAAATTCATCCGGCCGCAGCGCACCTGCCAGAAATTCCGCATTTTTGTTATAACCGAGAACCGTCATGGAATGATAATACAGAAAAATAGCCTGCAGATAATCTTCCCCTGCCTCCTCCCCGGAGAGCATATGTACTTTGGAAAACGGGGTTTCGTAAGCCCAGGAGAGACTGCGCCTCCTTCCGCCCTTGTGTATATCCTCCACCAGCTCCTTCTGTGAGAGCGATTTACCTGCCGCCGCCGCGCCGCCGTCCTTTGCAATCAATGCATCCTGAAGCATTCCCTTCAGCTTCACGCTCTTTTCCTTTTCCAGAACCTTTGTAAGCAGTTCCCCGCAGTCTGTTCCAGCTTCCTGCCAAACAACGAAAACACGGATGGCAAGCTCCCGCACCGACGATTTCTTCGATGCGAGCATCTCCTCCATTTCTTTCCGCCAGCCTGTCTGGCGGCTTAAAAGCTCAAACAGCTGCTGCCGGATTACCTTTGCCCCATCCTCCGCATAAGATAAAATTTCCGCCTTGTTTTCCTCCGTATTCTGCGCAAGTATCTCAAGACCGAGCAGGCGCTCCGCCGCTTCGCCCCCGGCAAATGCCGCAAGGGTTTCCTCCCGCCGCTCCTTCAAATACTGTCCGAAAACCTGGATTGCCCCGGCGTGGAACGCTTCTCTATCGGAATTGTTGTAAACCCAGTCTTCCATCTTACCAACCCCGGAAAGCTGGTGTGCGATATCAAGCTCTTCCCAGTCAAAATTCCCGAACAGTTCCACAACCTTTGCCGCACTGATCTTTGATGTGTAGATATCCCTGCTTTCATACAGATCACCGCGCAGAAACCAATACCCGCGCCAGAGCCACATATAAGCCTGGATCCGGCGGTAAAACTTCCCGTCCACAATATCCTCATCGGTATTATCCAATATTCCCCGCTCGGTTCTGCCGCTGTAATAATGATTCTTCCCAAGCTTTTCCACAAGCGGGTACAGCGTATCCACCGATTCCTGACCGCAAAGAAACGCTCGGATTACATCAGAATCTGAATTGTTTTTAACTAATTTGTTTACAAGTTTATCAATCAACTTATTCTGACCGTAGCTTTTTTTGATCTGGCGGAGCTCCTTATAAAACACAGGCCTGTTCTT
Source organism: uncultured Lachnospiraceae bacterium (assembly GCA_910587085.1). Taxonomy (GTDB): domain Bacteria; phylum Bacillota; class Clostridia; order Lachnospirales; family Lachnospiraceae; genus RGIG4057. Next base: position 25,017 of record CAJUMC010000043.1, read on the forward strand.
TTTAACTACGTCAAGCATCCGGTTCGAAGCGTCAACCTGCACCTCATCCATGACCTCCACATAAATCTCCGTATTATCTTCCAGCTGTCTTTCCAAAATCAGTGCATGGCCCTTTTTCGCCGACCAGCGGATATAGTCCTTTGCAGACAGGCCAAATTCCCTGTCATATGTTGTGCCCCTTGTATAAATATCCATCGGTGAGACAAGGCCGATCCGGTTGATCGCCTCCAGCGTTTCCTCCATGTTCGCAGCCAGACAGATTCTTACAACATCCTTCAGCTTCCCGGAAAGCGGATAGTTCAGATACGCAAGGCCTGCCACCAGCCTTAACGTCTGCATCGAAATCCCGTGCTTTAAGCCCGCAAGCTTTAAAATATACTCCGTCACTGCGCCGTTTCTCACCGCATCTTTCACCTCCGCCACGGACAGATGGAAAGGCGGATACATCCTGTCCAGGCTTTCGATCGCGATTTCCTCATACTGCTCCAGCAGCAGACGATCCTCCTCCACAACCGGCTTCTCCTGCTCATCCCCGCATCTGCATTTTCGCATAAAATAGACGGCGCAAAGCACAAACCTCCCTTTATTCGAACTGTTCTTTTCGAATTGGATCGCCTGCTTTAAAATTTCAGCTTTCCCGCACGCGATCTCAACCAGCCGGTCGCGTGAGGAGGAGTCAAGCGGGTATATATCCGCGCCGAGCAGCGCCGCATACACAGCCGCTTTTTTGGCAGCGTCCGTTTCCAGATCGACGGCTCCTCTTTGCGGATCGATTACTTCCAGCGGGATCATGCGGAAGCAGGTGGAATCCCCTTTGGCAAGCAGCACGGAAAATAACTTTGCCGCGGCATCGCGCTCCCCCGACTTTACCAGCTCCCGGAACAGGCGGATCGCGCTATCGGCAGGGAGGGAGGATAAATCCTCAAAGGCGAAACCGTCCAGGGCATCATGCCCGGCCTTGCCGGAGAGGAAATCCGCGGCGGACTGACGCTCGGCTGAGGTGAGCGGGAGGGTGTTGAAGAAGGCGTTGATTTTTTCTTCCAGGATATTTTTTGGGTTCATTTGGGTTGTTTCTCCTTTCTGCTGCAGGGATGCAGCAACGAATGTTTCTTTAACTTTATCAGTTTTCACCTTGCATAAATCTTAATTTTCTGAAGTTGCAAATTTTCGTACACCATTTATAAACATTCTAAAACTAACAGATGTATTTCTTTCAATGTCTATATACTTTGCTATACGTTTTGCACCATCAATTTGCTGATGCTCCGGTACAAGTATCCTCAGTTCTCTTTTTGGTGATATAATTTCGTCCGGGACACAATACTTTTTCCTTTGGACAGCTTTACCTAGATTTCTGCCATATGCCCTGGAAACTGCATGCAAATCCCCGAAATACCATGCCTCCAGCTCATGGCAGGCTATACGAATCAGCACACTTTTGCCAGTCCCCTCGCACAATTGCAATAATTTCTTTTTCAATGCATGACATTCGTTACTATCCTGATCCTGCACGATAACAAATTTAACGTCCGGTTCATTCCATGCTAAAAGCTTGATCCGAATTGATTTCTGCAGATCAGATTTTCCTTCATGTGGTACTGTTTGAAAAGTAACCTCCTCAGGCAATATCCTAGGCAGTATTCCATCCAGAAAATGTTTCATTGATTTTTCTTCCAATAAAAAAACTAATTTCATCCTTACTCCTGTTACAAAGAATTATCCGCTGTAAAACAACCAGTCTCCTGTCCTCTTACGTGTTCTTAATCTTAGGTTTCTGTTAATAATCCCTGCTTCCATAAAGCTCCCGGCAAATCTCCTGCATCACACAAAGCTTTCGCGAGACTATTATCTGATGCCTTTTTTATAACTGTATATCCATCCTGCTTTTCCATATAATAGATTTCCTCCAACCGGACTGCATTTAAAAAGTCTGGAGAATGAGTAGACACAAAGACCTGCCCCCCTTTATCGGCATATATACGGAATTCCTCTGCCAACTCTTCCAATAACTCCGGATACAGTTGATTTTCTGGTTCTTCAATACATAAAAGTGCATGCTGTTCCGGCGAATTCAACAAAACAAGATAAGTGAACATTTTAATGGTACCATCCGATACAAATTTTGCTGAAAATGGATTCTTAAAACTCCCATCCTGAAACCGTAAAACAATATAACCATCCTGCGTTTCCTGTGCTTCTACCCTCTCTACTCCCGGAACTCTGCATTTCATTTTTTCAACAATTTCTGAAAATTTCTCCGGATAATTATCAAATAAATATTTTGTTACGGCTGACAAATTATCCCCTGTTCTGGAAAGCTGTTCACTATATTCTACTTCCTGCCGCTCTCTGGCCGCATCAATCCTGAAATCCGAAACATACCAGTCCTCTATCAACCGCCGAAATGCGGATACCGCCTCAAATTCACGAAACTGCCCCAATCCCTTGATCGCTAGTATATCCGGAGAATCCAGTCTCTGCTTCCGACGTTTTGCCAGTTTCACATCCTCATAAGTACTTAACTTTCCCTCCGCGGCGATCCCTTCGCCAAGTGAAAAATCCAGTACTTTCCACGGCGATCCCTTTTGTCCTCTTCGGAATCGCAAAATTTCTTTTTTAATCACTGCCTTATTTTTATCATCAATACCAATTGCAATCTCATAAGTTATCAGTGGTTCATTATCTGTCGGACGAAATTTGACCACGAATTCAATATCTCCCGTCTGATCACGGGACAATACCTCTTTAAAACCTCCTCTCTTAGCCAGGGCAGTTTTCACATTACTATTCAAGCAATCGTGCAGAAACCCAAATATATCAAAAAAAGTCGTTTTTCCAACCCCATTTTTACCTAAGAATACAGCCAGGTTAGGAATGTCTTGAATCTCCACGTTTTGAAAAACTCTATAATTCTTAATTGCCAATGTTTCAATTTTCATCCAATATCCTTTCAGACAAACTAATTTAAATAATTAACCTAGATTATTCACGGCACAGCCATGAAAATGGCTGAAAGCCACATAGT
>CAJUMC010000044.1 GCA_910587085.1 uncultured Lachnospiraceae bacterium
TAAAAATAATTTCGATTTTTCTCATTTTGCTATTGACATTTATTAGCTGGACTTTATGTCTGCGGCACTGCATTTTGCAGAATGCCGTTTTTATTTTACCGCTCCTAATATATAAGACAGAAAAACAGGGAAAAGCCAACCTCTGTTTCAGAAGATTTTTTAAAATGTATCGGAGAGGGTTTTTGCGGCGGAAGCTCCGCAGAATAGTATCCTGTTTAAAGAAAGATTATATTATGAATCAGGAAACTCTGAAGTTCAGGTAGATCAGGCGAACCGGAGATCTCCGGTGTCCTAAATATTCGACGGTACTTGAAAATACAGGGCCGGAAGTGGTAAAATTGAAACGTCGGAGCGGGAAAACGGGTCAGAAGCAGTGGAACCAGGGAGCTGGGGAAGCAGAGCAGCGGAAAAAGCGCTGAGAAAGCGGGGCCGGGCAGAAGCGCCAGGAAAGCGGGGCTGAGACAGAATTGCAGCGGCGGATTGAGGAAAGCGGGGCCGGGACCGGCAGAAAAAAGCATGAGCCGTGTTGTGACAGGATTTTCCGGAGCGGACCGATGCGGGAGAATTGGGCGTTCAGGGGAATACGCAGATCGGATTGCGGTGAAAAGACAGAAGCAGAAGGCGTGGGAGGTAACGGAGGATGAATAAGAATGAGACATCACAGACATCCGGAATGCCGGAAGAATGGCAGGCCGAGGGAAAGAAAAAAACAAAAATAGTCTGTCTCGGGGACAGCATTACGGAGGGCTTCGGGCTGGGAGCGGAGGAGAATTATCCTGTTCTTCTCGGGAGAAAGCTCGGCGGAGAATACGAGATCATGAACGCCGGAGTGACGGCCCACTGCGTGACGGATGAAACCGCACCGGACGGCAGAACCATCGGGCTTCCCTATATGCGCACGGAAAAATATGCCGCGGGCATTGCGGCGCAGGGCGATATCTATGTGCTGCTGCTCGGGACGAACGACGCGCAGGACGGGCTTTTTGACGACGGCAGCGCCGTGGATCCGTATTTTAATGTTTTCGGACAGCGGGAGCATTTTATCCGGCATTACGAGCGGATTCTGAGCGATGTGCGCCGGGCGAATCCGGCGGCGCGGATCTATGTCTGCCGGCCGGTTCCGATTCTCAACTGTATATGGCCCAAACATCAGCAGAAATATCTGGATGTAATTCTTGACAAGCTGGACGAGATCGGCCGAAGAAATCCGGATGTCCGGATGCTTGATCTTTTTTCGGCCTTCCGGTCGAAAGGAGATGCGTGGCTGAAATCGGTCTATCAGGCGGACGGCTTTCACCCGGGGCCGGAGGGGGCGGCGTTCCTGGCAGAGCTGGTTGCGGACAGGCTTGCGGAGGATGCGCGCGGATAAATCAGTGAGTCAGAAGAATAAATCATTGTGAAAGTGCACTGTTTTCCGGTATACTAAAAGGGGATAATTGAGCGAAGAACAATACCGGTGATTACCGGATGTCCGGAGGAGGCAGGGGAACCTCCGGTGGAGGAAAAAACTGTATTTTTCAGAAGATTGGAGGTTTTGGAATGTCGATTATAAACATTGAATTTTTCTCGGGAGCGCTGCTGCGCCCGGTGTCGTTCCGCGTATTTCTGCCGAACGATGTCAGGATTCCGCCGTCGGAGCTGGCGTCGAATCCGCATTATCAGAGGCCTGCGAAGACACTGTTTCTTCTTCATGGCTACACGAACAATTCCGGCGAATGGTTTTACGGCAGCTCCGCGCGCTATCTGGCGGAGAAGTACAACCTGGCGCTGGTCTGCCCGAACGGCGAGAACGGCTTTTATCTGAACGGCGGGGCCACCGGCAGCAGATACTGCGATTTTGTCGGGCAGGAGCTGGTGGAATACATGCGGAAAACCTTCGGACTGGCCGGGGGGCCGGAGGACACCTTTATCGGCGGGCTGTCGATGGGGGGCTTCGGAGCGCTGCACACGGCGTTTGCGTTTCCGGAAAATTTCGGTAAAACGATTGCCATGTCATCCGCGCTGCTTATCCACGAGCTTCCGAAAATACAGCCGGGACAGGATAACGGGGTGGCGAACTACGAATATTACCGCCGCTGCTTCGGAGATCTGAGCCAGGTGGAGGAGAGCGACGCAAATCCGGAGACTCAGATTCTGAAGCTGAAACAGGAAAGTAAGAAAATACCGGACATTTTTATGGTTTGCGGTACAGAGGATTTTCTGATCGAGAGGAATCGTGCATTTTACCGGTTCCTGCAGCAGGAGGGAGTACCGGTATTTTACGAGGAAAGCCCGGGAACCCATAATATGCAGTTCTGGGATGCGAAGCTTGAACCGGCGATCCGCTGGATGCTGGAGGTATAAGTCAGGGCTGCACGTTTGGCTTGCCGGAGCCGGGCTTTAAAAAGCCGGGCAGTACGGCAGGAAGCCGTACGGTATGTATCGTGAAAAAACGGCTCGGAGCCGCACGGCTCCGGGCCGGCATCAATAAAGCGGACTGCGGATTTTCCGGGGTCTGCAGGGGGGACAGGAATGGAAAAATATTATTTGCTTTGCTACACAAGGAAGCCGCTTGAGGACGCTGTTTATTCCGAAAAGCTCGCGTACAGCATGCATCTTGCCCTGACGCAGGACGGGGAGCATTTTACGCCGCTCAATCACAATTCGGGAATTTTGTACGCAAAGGCGGTTCCGCGCCCGGATGGCACTCTGCATGCGAAAAGCCTTAAGTCGCCTATGCTTTTTGTTCTGGCGGACGGTTCCTTTGCCGTGACGGCAAAAAGAGTGGAGACGGACGGGAGCGTGGATGCGGAGCTTAGGGAGAAATTGCTTGCGTTCTGCAGCAGTGATCTGATCCATTATGAGGAGCTGGGCGCCTGGGACGCGGAGGACGCGCGGACGCTGCTCCAGGAGACTGCAAATGCGCAGAGCAGCGCAGAGGAAGCACTGCAAGGTGCGGACGAGGATGCGGATGTGTCCGCACAGCGCAGGCTGATGGGGCAATTTACGGAAAGCGAGCTCTCCGCAATCCGGGAGCAGCTGCCGGGGGCCGAGCCGGGCAACATGATCGAGATATCGCAGGAGCAGGCAAAGCGTCTGAAATGCCGTTTCCTCACTCCGGTCAACACGGCGAACGAGGTTCCGGAGACGGTGGAGGCGAACAGTGCCGCCGAGCTTGCCGCCGTGAGGGCGACGGCCCGTTACAGCGACGGCTCGTCGATGGAGAAAAAGGTGGACTGGTATGCGGATCCGGTGGATTTTAACACGCCCGGCGAGTATGAGATTTTCGGGAAGGTGCATCAGGAGCATTTCCCGTTCCCGATCGCGTGGGATCGTGCGGACCCGTGCATCGGGCGCTGGGGCGGAAAGTACTATTTTATTGCGACGAACGATGCGGATGAAAACCGGTCGTTGTACATAAGGGAGGCCGATACGATCCCGGGGCTGATGACGGCCCAGGAGGTGTTGATTCTCAACACGGAGATGTATCCGCATCTGAAAGGGCTTTTATGGGCGCCGGAGTTCCATGTGATCGGGAACAGGCTCTATATCTTCCACGCCGGTACGCCGGGGCCGTTTGAGAAGGAACAGAGCCATGTGATGGCGCTGAAGCCGGGCGGCAATCCGATGCGGGCGCAGGACTGGGAAATGCCGGTGCGCGTTGTGCGGCAGGACGGCAGCATGCTGTACGGCGAACAGGGAATCACATTGGACATGACGGAGTTCGAGTCTGCGGGAGTTCACTATGTATGCTGGTCGCAGCGGCAGTTTCATCCGGTTGATCAGGGGGCATGGCTCTACATTGCACGCCTAAACCCGGAAAAGCCGTGGCAGCTTGCCTCGGAGCCGGTACTTTTGTCTCAGCCGGAGTACGGCTGGGCCAACAATCATACCTTTGTGGATGAGGGGCCCTTTGTAATCAAGCGGGACGGCATGATTTACATGACCTTCTCGAGCGCGGCTGTTGATTCTACTTATGTGACCGGTCTGCTCTCGGCGCGCGAGGGGGAGGATTTGCTTGTGCCGGAAAACTGGGTGAAGGAGAATTATCCTCTGCTCTCCTCCCGCAGCGTCCCGTCCGATGTCAGCCGCGACGGCTGCACAGCGGAAAAATCAAGGTGGGGGGAATTCGGACCGGGACATAATTCCTTTGTGGAGGACGAGGACGGCGTAATGTATTTTGTTTATCACGCAAGGCGCGGGGTGAACGGGGTGAGATCAAGCGGTCTGCGCAGGCTGCATTTCAACCGGGAGGGGTTCCCGGTGCTTGATCTGACGGAGGAACTGGATCTGAAACCGGAGCTTACCTGGGTTAAAACGAAGGTGATCGTCCGGTAGAGGATAGATCGGCGGCGCGGGAGACGCCGCCGGAAAATCAGAGTAATAAAACCTGTAATCACAGCAGCATCGCGGGCGGATCGCGATATGCAAAGGGGAGGGCCTGGAACAGAAAACGCGGTTTTCGGCCAAGCAGTCTGAATTGCGGCGCAGGCCCGGATTGAAATGCCGCTTATGCGGCGGAATGAGAGGAAGTATGAAAAAGAGAAATCTGTTTTTGGCACTCGCGGCGGCGGTTGTACTTGCAGGCTGCGGAAAGCCGGACGAAGCTCCGGATCAGCAGGGCGGCGGAACGACGCCGGAAGCAGTGACGCCGGAGGCAACGCCTACGCCGGAGCCGACGCCGAGTCCGGAACCGACGCCGACGCCGGAACCAACTCCGGTGGCGGAGAATTTCCTTGAGCTTTACAAGGACTATTTCTATATGGGAATTGCGCTGAATCCTACGGACTTCAACAACTGGGGCAAAATCGGAGATACGATCACGGCCAATTTCAACAGCTTTTCCTGCGAAAACGAAATGAAGCCGGATGCACTGCTGCGGCAGAAGGAGAGCCAGGAGGGGCTTGCGGACGGCAGCACCTACACGGAGCCGGCTGTCGATTTCTCGCGCTGCAACGCTGCGATTCTGCGCGCGCTGGAAAACGATGTCAAGATCCGCTTCCATACGCTTGTATGGCATGCACAGACGCCGCGCTGGTTCTTTACTGAGGATTACACAAACGACGGCGAGTATGTCAGCAAGGAGGTAATGCTCAAGCGTCTGGAGAGCTATATCCGGCAGGTGCTCACCTGGTTTGATACGGAATATCCGGAGCTGATCTACGCTGTGGATGTAGTGAACGAGGCGTTCAACGGGCCGATATCCGACGAGAACCCGCACGGTGTTGTGGAGGAGACCGACGGGCACGAAAACTACTGGTTTGAGGTGGTCGGAACGGATTATGTTTACTATGCATTCTACTATGCAAGACAGTACGCGCCGGAATATATGAAGCTGTTTTACAATGATTACAACACGGTTTCCAAGACAAAGCGGATCATCGACGGACTTCAGAAGATTCAGGACGAGGGGCTGATCGACGGGATCGGCATGCAGTCCCATGTCGGGCTGGAGAGCGTGATGGACGTGACGCTGCTGCCGACCGTGCGCACCTTCTGCCGTGCCGGCTACGAGGTGCAGATTACCGAGTTTGACCTGGGCATCGGCCAGGAGGCGACCGAGGAAAATCTGGAGAAGCAGGCGCGCAAGCTGAAATGTCTGATGATAGGTCTGCAGGAAATCGTGGACAGCGGCATGCCGTTTACTTCCATGACCTTCTGGGGCTATACGGATCGTCCGGCCAGCGGCGGCTGGAGAGCCGGCGAGCATGCGCTTCTGTTTGACGAGCAGGGAAATCCGAAGCGTGCGTTTTATGGTGTTCTGCAGGACCCGTCAGTTCTGGCGGTTGATTATTGATTTCTTGAATAAAACCACCTTTTGTGCTATACTGTAGCAGGAAGGTGGTTTTTTATGTTTCAGGTGAAATACGTTGTTGTCGAAAGCTTCGGCGGTGCGGATTTTGTTCGGGACTGGTCGGACGGGATTCCGGTGTGGTTTTTTATTGTGCTTAAAACACCGTCCAGGCTCAGAGTTGGGGAACGGGTAGTGGAATGCGAGGCGGAGAGCTTCGTGCTTTATCCGCCGATGACGCCGATTTATTACGAGGCGCGGGGGGCATATCATCACGAGGAATGGATTCAGTTTCTGTCCGACGATACGAACCTGCGGGAGCCCTATGTTCCGCTGGCGCGGCCGGTAAAGCTGATCAATCCGTTCGGGGTGCATGAACTGATGCGCATTCTGGCTTATGAGAATGTTGCGGGCTACAGCGAACGGGAAAGATCCATGGAAGCGATGATGAAGCTTCTTATCTATAAAATGCATGATTCGTGCGCGGACAGGGAATCGGTCAGTATGGATTCCCGGCTGCTGCGCCTGCGCTCACAGATCTATCTTCATCCGGAAAAGGACTGGACGGTGCGCCGGATGGCGGATCTGGTCTATCTGAGCGAAAGCCGTCTGCATACCATGTATAAAGAAGCGTTTCATATTACCTGCATGAATGATGTGATAATGAGCAGAATCCAGTATGCACAGAACATGCTGGAATGCACGGACAAGCCGGTCTCGGATATCGCGCTGGAATGCGGCTATCACGGAAACGAGCATTTTTGCCGGCAGTTCAAGGAAAAAACAGGCCTGACGCCGGGGCAGTACCGGGTGAGGTACGCCATTCCGCGGGAACAGGTTTGAAGCGGGCGGCCGGTGCGCGGCGGGATAAAAAGGGGCGTTTTCCTCCAGAAAAGACGGCTGCGGTGCAGTACGCCTGCCTCCGGAAAATTGTCTGCGGTACTTGAAATCGGCCGGGCAATCGGTTACAATAAGAACAGCCTTTTAGAAAGGGGGATGGATTTATGCTATCGATAGGCTGGCTGGTTGTTTTTGTATTGCTGATCGGCTTTGAGGCGGCTACGATGGGGTTGTTTACGATCTGGTTTGCAGGCGGTGCGATCGCGGCATTTCTGCTATCGCTGTTTCTGGATAATCTGATCGTTCAGCTGATCGTATTTCTGATCGTGTCATTTCTTCTGCTTTATTTTACAAGACCTGTTGCGCTCCGGTATTTCAACGGGAAACGGGTAAGAACAAATGTCGACGAGCTGGCGGGAAGGGAAGCGAAGGTCGTCGAGACCATCGACAACTTCAACGGAACCGGCGTCGCGTCGCTGAACGGTCTGGAGTGGACGGCGCGTTCGGAAAAGGACGATGAAATCATTCCGGCGGGAGAAAAGGTCACGGTAACAGAAGTGAGGGGAGTCAAGCTCATTGTTGCCCGGGCGGAAGCAGCGCAGGAGGCAGCTTCGGAATTACCGCAGAACTAATTAGAAAATGCCGTTTGGCAAAGAAGGAGGAAGGGTTATGCCACCAGTAGGATATGTTGCGATCGCGTTTGTTGTTGTCATTTTATTGATTCTGGCATCGTGCATCAAGATTGTACCGCAGGCACAGGCTTATGTTGTGGAGCGTCTCGGCGGCTTCCAGGGAACCTGGAGCGTCGGCATTCATTTTAAGGCGCCGTTCATCGACAAGATTGCGAAAAAGGTGCTGCTGAAAGAGCAGGTTGTGGATTTCGCGCCGCAGCCGGTTATCACGAAGGACAACGTGACGATGCGCATTGACACGGTCGTATTTTTCCAGATCACCGATCCGAAGCTCTATGCTTACGGCGTGGAGCACCCGATTATGGCGATTGAAAATCTGACCGCTACCACGCTGCGTAATATTATCGGCGATCTCGAGCTCGATCAGACGCTTACTTCAAGAGAGATCATCAACACAAAAATGCGCGTCTCTCTTGATCAGGCGACCGACCCGTGGGGCATCAAGGTAAACCGCGTTGAGCTGAAGAATATTATCCCGCCGGCGGCCATCCAGGATGCGATGGAGAAGCAGATGAAGGCGGAGCGCGAGCGCCGCGAGGCAATTCTGCGCGCCGAGGGCGAGAAGAAGTCCACGATTCTTGTGGCAGAGGGCAAGAAGGAGTCCGCGATCCTCGAGGCGGAAGCCGAGAAAGAGGCTGCCATCCTGCGCGCCGAGGCGAAGAAGGAAGCCACCATCCGCGAGGCGGAGGGCCAGGCGCAGGCGATTATTGCCGTACAGCAGGCGAACGCCGATGGTATCCGCGCACTGAACGAGGCGAACCCGAATACCGGCGTAATCCAGCTCAAGAGCCTGGAGGCGTTCAGCAAGGCGGCGGACGGCAAGGCGACGAAGATTATCATTCCTTCCGAGATTCAGGGCCTGGCAGGGCTTGCAAAGAGCCTTGCAGAGGTTGGAGGAAAAGATGCGTAACGGCGCAGACGGAATGACGGAATAAAGAGAAACACTTACAGGGCAAGAAAAGAGCCTTCTGCAGAGAGCAAAATGCGGCAGAAGGCTCTTTTTTTCAGAATAGATAACCGGATTAATTTTTTCCCTGCTTCGTCAAAAGTGTTTCGAATCTGCGGAACTGCCTTGAAAAAGCTTTTCAGCATGCACATATAATTTCGTTCTTTGGTCTTCTTATCAGATTCTATGTAAGAAAGAGTTTCAAGAGTTTTGAAAAAATAATTATGACTATAATAGATTATACACACCACTATATACATTTTAATTAAATGTCAGTGCATAACTTCCTGACGGTTATGCACTGACACGGTATAGCTGACTGCATTCATTAAATGTGATAGCCGGCGGCCTTTTTGTTTTCGTTCCTCAAGCTTTCCCGTTCCAGCAGTAAGTACACAGCTTCTTCGGATCGATCTCCACCGCCTCCATCATATCGTCGAGCCGGTTGAAGCTGAGCGAGGTGAAGCCGAGCTCCCTGCGGATCTCCTCGACCATCGCTGCATATTCCGGCGTGTCCGGGTTGGCGTAGCGCTCAAGCACTTCCTCGTCGTTTGCCTTGTCGCCTTCCAGACGCGCGATAACGCGGCGTGTGATCAGATCCATATCCGAGGTGGAGCGGGAGAAGTTGAGGTATTTGCAGCCGTAGAGGATCGGCGGGCAGGCCGGGCGGATGTGTACCTCGCTCGCGCCGCTCCGATAGAGGAATTCCGTTGTCTCGCCGAGCTGCGTGCCGCGGACAATGGAATCGTCGATCAGCAGCATTTTTTTACCCTGGATCAGATCATGCACCGGGATAAGCTTCATCTTGGCGATCAGATTGCGCTTTGTCTGTATGGTCGGCATAAAGGAGCGCGGCCAGGTCGGCGTATACTTAATGAACGGACGGGAAAACGGGATGCCCGACTCATTCGCGTAGCCGACCGCATGTGCGGTTCCGGAATCCGGCACACCGGCTACGATATCCGGCCTTGCATTGTCGCGCCGCGCCATCAGCTTGCCGCAGTTGTTGCGCATGCGCTCCACGCTGATTCCCTCGTAGGAGGACGAAGGATAGCCGTAGTAAACCCAGAGAAAGGTGCAGATTTTCATTTCGCTGCCCGGCTTCACCAGCGTAACGACGGAATCCGCCGTGAAAACAACCACCTCGCCCGGGCCGAGTTCACGGTAATCCTTGTAGCCGAGATTGAGATAGGCAAAGCTCTCAAACGCCGCGCAGATCGAGCCGTCCTTTTTGCCGAGTGCGACCGGCGTGCGCCCCATCCGGTCGCGCGCCGCGTACACGCCCTTCGGGGTCAGAAGCAGGATGGACATCGAGCCGTCGATCAGCTCCTGAGCATAGCGGATGCCGTCGACGAGATTTTCCTTCTGATTAATTATGGAGGCGACAAGCTCCGTCGCGTTGATATCGCCGCCGCTCATCTCAAGGAAATGCGTGTTGCCGCTGCGGAAAACCTGACTGACAATCTCGTCCGCGTTATTGATTTTTCCTACGGTTGAGATTGCGTAGGTGCCGTGATGGGAGCGCACGATCAGCGGCTGCGGCTCGTAATCCGAGATACAGCCGATTCCGTACCAGCCGGACATTTCATTGACATCCTTCTCGAATTTGGTGCGGAACGGCGAATTTTCAATGTTGTGGATCGCCCGGTTGTAGCCGTCTTTTCCGTAGACAGCCATACCCCCGCGTCTGGTGCCGAGATGGGAATGATAATCCGTGCCGAAAAACAAATCAAAAACGCAATCCTCTTTTGAGGCTACTGCAAAAAAACCGCCCATGCGATGTCCTCCCTGAATTGTAAAAGATCGCGGCACAAGCCTGCCGCAGGCTGAATTTTCTGCTCCGGTGCCGCTGTCTGGCCGGGGGCGGACAAAATTCCGTTTCTACTGTCAACAAAAAAATCCTAACCTAATTATAAACACAAAAAGGGAAGAAATCAAGTATGAGTGCGAATGTCCTTACGGTTCTCTGCCGGTTATTTTCCGGCAGCATTCCCGATAAATTCCAGCCGTGGCATCCGTGATTTCCGGGGGAAGCGCGGGTGCGGGGGTCACGCCGTTCAGTCCGCGCTCGGTCAGCCAGTCGCGGACAAACTGCTTGTCGTAGGATTTCGGGGACACACCCGTGCGGTAATCGTCTGCAGACCAGAAGCGGCTGGAATCCGGTGTCATCAGCTCATCCGCCAGGGTGAGAACACCGTTTTCGTCATAACCGAATTCGAATTTTGTATCGGCGATGATAATGCCGTTTTTCAGCGCATGCGCGCTGCAGGCGCGGTACAGGTCAAGGCAGACCGAGCAGATTCGCTCTGCTTCCACGTCGCCGAGTGCCTCCCGCAGCCGTTCGAGAGAGACGTATTCGTCATGTCCGGTGCTGTTTTTTATGGAAGGGGTTATTATGGGCTCGCTGAGTTTTTCCGCAAGTTCGTATTCCCGGTCAAAGCTCCGGCCGCAGAAGCTTTTCGAGCGGCTGTAATCCGCCCATATACTGCCGAACATATAGCCCCGGACAACAAATTCCCACGGCAGCATTTTCAGCTTCCTGACAAGAACCGTGCGCCGGTCATACAGTGCGGGAGCCTCGGAAAAGCAGAGCGGCAGATCGGAGAGCTGATCTGAAAGAATGTGGTTCGGAATAATGTTCCTGGTGAAATGAAACCAGTAGAGGGAAAGCTGGTTCAGAACGACACCCTTGTCCCGGATTTCTGAGCCGAGGATTACATCAAATGCGGAGATCCGGTCTGTTGTGACAATCACAAGTTCCTTCCCGCTGACTTCGTAAACTTCTCTGACTTTTCCTGAAATAATTTTCTTCATTGCGTTTCTCCTTTTCTGATTGGATATTTCCCGGTTGCTTCCCGTCCTACTCCTGCTTTATGGCGTAGATTGTATCCATGCAGTGCTGGTGCGGGATGCCGCCGCTCATGCAGTCGAAGATGGTTTCGCTGCAGGAGGAGATCAGCCAGTCTGCGTAGTGGGTGAAAAGCTCTCCGGAAACCCATTGAACCTTTCTAGTCAAGTATAGCATGGAGGGCGCAGCAGGAAAATAACCGGGCTGTCGAATTGCGGAAAAATCTCAACCTGCAGTAGAGGAAAAGGGCCGGGACAGAAAGCGGAAGGAAAGGGAGGCAGAGCAGAAGGCGCGAGCGCTGCCCGCAGACAGGCAGCAACAAAAACAACGCACCTGTGCGTTTGCTGAAAATTGCGGGCTGAAAAAACGGATGACAATATGACTGGAAAATGTTATAATATTTCACTAGGAAGGGAATTTCAGCCTTATGTGCAGACGGGTTTATGAGCGGAGCTGCGCAGGCAAATGCGGAATATCAGGAGGAAGAGATGGAGAAATTGAGTACGAGCCGGCTGGACGAGCTTGCAGGCTGCCTGTCGCAGGAGCGCGTTATCGTGCAGATGCACAATTATCCGGATCAGGATGCCCTGGCGAGCGCCATGGGACTGAAGGTGCTGCTTGAAGCAAAAGGGAAAAAGGTAGAAATCGGCTACGAGGGAATTGTGGACAAGGATAACACGCTGAAGATGATAGAGCTTCTCGGCATAGAGATCTGCCCGCAGGATGAGCTCGGGCTGACGCCGGACGACGAGATAATCATTGTGGACGGCCAGAAGGGCAACATCAATATGACGGATTTTGTCGGCAGCGAGGTTGCCTGCATTGATCATCACCGGGTTCGCTATGCGGAAACCTATAAATTTCAGGATATCCGGAGCGAGGTCGGCGCCTGTGCGTCCATTATTGCCAGCTACTTTTTTGAAAACGATGTAGAAATGCCGCAGAATGTCGCAACAGCACTGCTGTACGGCATAAAAATGGATACGCATAATATGACGAGAGGAGTTTCGGCGCTGGATCTCGCAATGTTTTCGGCGCTTTTTTCTCTTGCGAATCACGAGCATTTAAAAATTTTTGATAATTACTGTCTGAAAATCGAAGATCTCGAAGCGTACCGGACAGCAATAGACACGCTTCATGTTGTTGAGGGGGTCGGGATCGCGGCGGTCGGGGCAAACTGCTCGGAGGCGCTGATGGCTTCGGTGTCGGATTTCCTGCTGACGCTTTCCAGCGTGCGGTTTTCCATTGTGCATTCGTACCGTGCGGGCGGAGTGAAGTTTTCCGTGCGCAGCGAGCTGGAACGGCTGGACGCGAGCGACCTGATTGCAAAGGCTCTGGAGGGCTTCGGGGACGGCGGCGGCCATTCGGACATGGCGGCGGGTTTTATTCCCAGGGTGCAGAGTGAGGAGGAGGCGGAAGCTTACGCGAGGCTTGTGGAGAACCGCATTATTGAAAACGTCCGAGGGCGCTGAATCTTAAGAATTCGGCCCGGCGGGCATGCCTGCCTCAAGGTTTTCAAAAATGTATGAAAATACCGGTGCCAGGCCGACAAATTCACAGCCGTAGCCGGTGATGCCCTGACCGAGATCGGCGGATCGGATAATTTTTACAACGCAGTATAGTTTAGCGTTCTCATCATCCGTAAGCTGAAGGCAGGCGTTGAAATAGTAGCCGATCGGAAGGCTGCTTTTTGAATGAAAGCCGATGCCGCCCTTTGAAATATCCACCACGGTAATCGGGGCATCAATGTTTTCTGCTTTTATGTTGTCCTGCTTGAACAGGGAGGATACCTCCAGCTCAAGCTTGACGGGAAAACGCCGGTCTCTTCTTTTTTCGTTCATATAGCCGTTACCTCCGGATTGTAATTATGCCGCTGCGGTGATGCGGCCGGTAAAGCGGGATGCTTCTTATAAGCTTATTATATACGATTTCCGGGAGAAATTCAAGAACAATACTGTATAGAACCACGGCAAACGTTCTTCTGCGTTTGCCGTGGGCTTTGTACCTCGAAATGATTGACAGTTTCTTAACAATTCACTATAATTGACCTGTCAGGAATATAAGGCTGGGAACCATGGATCAGAGACGGTGAGGAGGCTGCTATTATTGTACGATAAAGGGATTTCAACAGCGGTGATCAAGCGCCTGCCGCGGTATTACCGTTACCTTGGAGAGCTGCTCGAAAAAGATGTCGTGCGTATTTCTTCCAAGGAGCTGAGTGAAAAAATGAATGTAACGGCATCGCAGATACGCCAGGATCTGAATCATTTCGGCGGCTTCGGGCAGCAGGGCTACGGTTATAATGTGGAGTACCTGTATACGGAGATCGGAAGAATTCTGGGACTGGATCAAAAAAACCGAGTCATCATTATCGGAGCCGGGAATCTCGGTCAGGCGCTGGCAAATTACGCGGATTTTGAGCGAAGGGGATTTTTGATATGCGGCATTTTTGACGTTGATCCGGGGAAGCTGGGGCAGCAGGTGCGGGGGCTCAAGATCCGGCCCATGGAGGAGCTGGCCGATTTTATACGCGACAACAGAGTGAATATTGCCGCGCTGACGATCCCGCGGCAGAATGCGGCGCAGGTTGCTGCAGAGCTTGTTTCCTATGGGGTCAGGGCATTCTGGAATTTTGCGCCCACCGATCTTCATCTCCCGCCGGATGCGGTGCTGGAGAATGTACATCTGGCGGAGAGCCTGATGCGCCTGTCCTACAAGCTGAAAAGTGCGGGCGGTCCGGAGCAGGAGGAGCATGCCCGGGCGGCGAAAAGCTGCGGCGCGCGGCCGGCGGAGGAATAAATACGGAAGGAAAACCGCCGGAAGCGGATGGGGACAGCGGATAGCCGGCAGCGGGGAGCGAAAACTGCTCCGGTGCGGGAAGGAACCTGCAAAGCCGGACGGCAGCAGGAACCGGGAACTGCCCGGCTTCCAAGATTAATGCATCGGATGGGGACAGCGTCGGAGGGGGGATGATAGTCTTGAGAAGGAATCAAAAAGAAGATCCGTTTATGCTGGAGTTTACAAAGCATTTCAAAGGAAGAAATGTGCCGATTTTGATTCTGGACGAAAAATGGCTGGAAATATTTCCGGAGCATGCGCAGAATAGCACGATCCGGGCACTTGTGGCGGAGCTGGGCAAGCTGCTGAAGGAGCAGGGGCGCCAGGTGGACGAGATCAAGGGGATCAAACGCTACAAATCGCAGATGATGCAGGAGATTGTCGAGAATATGGACGCGGATGATTCGACGGTCGGAAAGCTGAAGCGCAGAAAAATGGATAAAAGCCAGAAAAAAATCCTGGAGCTGAATGAAAGGCTGGAACTGAGGAAGGAATCGCTCTCGGATCTGCCGTATCAGATTCAGGAGGCAAACAACGAACTGTTGTTCGAAAGCACCCGGGTATGCTATGAAAGATTCCGCGAAAATCTGGAGAAATTGGGTGAGCTTGAGGCGGAGATCGCCGGGCTTCAGGAACAGCTGAAAATGAAGAAGCTGGATAAGCAGGAGCGGGAGATGCGCGATGAAAAAATGTATACCTATCTCCATTCCGTGCTCGGTCCGGAACTGATGGAAAAGCTGGACGCACAGGAATATTAGCGGAGCGGAAGGCACGGAGGCAGGAAAACCGCGCGGCTGTCCGGGATGGCAGAATGAAAAAAATATGCGGAATAATATGCGGGAGGGCTGGCGTGATTGTCGGGATAGGAACGGATATCGTGGAGATCGGGCGGGTAGAAAAGGCGTACGCGCGTGCGGGTTTTGCGCAGCGGGTTTACACGGAGCGGGAGCGGGAGATGATCGGCGGAAGGGCGGCCCGTGCGGCGGGGAATTTCGCCGTTAAGGAGGCGGTGGTCAAGGCGTTCGGCACCGGCTTTCGCGGGATTTCCCCCCTTGAGATCGAGGTGCTGCGCGATAAGGCAGGAAAGCCTTATGCCGTGCTCGGGGGAGCAGCGCTGGCCCGCTCCCGGGAACTTGGAATACGGAAGGTGCATGTGACGATCTCAAACGAGCGGCAGTATGCCGTAGCGTTTGTAGCGGCGGAGGATTGAGGGCATGTCCCGCAAGCGGTCTGCTCCGGCGCGGAAGCCGGGCAGCACGGGTGCCGCCTCCGGGTGTTTGCCGTTTTGGCTGATGGAATATGTAAGATGCAGCCGGCCGGGTCGGCTTTAAGAGGAGGCGGGCATGAATTATATCGTGGATGCACAGCAGATGCGGGAAATCGACCGCAGGACAATCGAGGAGATCGGGATTCCCGCGCTCGTGCTGATGGAGAGGGCAGCGGAAGCGGTGGCGGCGCAGGCGGAAAAGATGGCAGAGGAAACCGGCGGCCGGCAGGGGACGCGGATTCTGGCCGTCTGCGGCGCGGGTGGCAACGGAGGGGACGCGGCGGCTGCGGCCCGGATTCTTTATCTGCGCGGATATTCGGTGGAGCTGCTGGAAGCCTTCCGGGAAGAAGGAGCGGGCCGCGTATGCGGCGAAACTGCGGCGAAGCAGCTGGAGATCGCGGAAAACTGCGGCGTGCCGAAGTGCGCCGGGACTGGCAAGGGAATTGATTTTTCATCATATCATATATTGCTGGACGGTATTTTCGGCGTCGGCCTGTCCAGGGAGATCACGGGAAAATACCATGCTTTGATCGGGAAAATGAACGGCAGCGGGGCAAAGATCCTTGCGGTTGACATACCGTCCGGGATTGACGGGAGCACCGGGCGCAGCATGGGTATAAACGTGACGGCGGATTGTACCGTAACCTTCGGCGAGCGCAAACTGGGGCAGCTGGTTTACCCGGGCGCCGGGGCCTGCGGGGCGCTGATTACGGCGGACATCGGGTTTCCGCCGTTTTTAACAGAGGAAGCGGAGCGGGCGTCAGACTGCGCTTACCTGACTTACGGCAGGGAGGATATCCGCAGGCTTCCGGAGAGATCTCCGCGTTCGCACAAGGGGAGCTGCGGCCGGGTGCTGATATTTGCGGGTTCGGAGGAAATCACTGGAGCCGCCTTTCTGGCGTCGGCTGCGGCCTGCCGGATGGG
Organism: uncultured Lachnospiraceae bacterium; assembly: GCA_910587085.1. Taxonomy (GTDB): domain Bacteria; phylum Bacillota; class Clostridia; order Lachnospirales; family Lachnospiraceae; genus RGIG4057. The sequence goes on from CAJUMC010000044.1 coordinate 16,126, forward strand.
CAGCGGGCTGGTGAAGCTTGTGTCGGCACCGGGCTGCATCGATACCGTGCGCCGCATGCTGCCGGAGGCCCTGATGCAGAAGCTGCCCGATGCGCAGGAAGCCCTGTACTCTTTCTGGAAACAACAGGTGGAATGGGCGGATGCGGTGCTTGCAGGCCCGGGTCTCGGAACCGGGGAGCGGACGCGCAGTGCGCTTCATGCCCTGTTGAATGCCGTCAGGGAAGGGAAGAAGCCGCTTGTACTTGATGCGGATGCACTGAATCTGCTGGCCCGGGAGCTCGGGGAAAGTGCGGAGGCGGGCGGCACAGAAGCAATAGAGCCCGGCAGCAGTGCAGAGACGGGCGGTATCGGGGAAGGGACGATGCAGGGGCGGCTGGAGCGGCTTTCCTGCCTTCTTCCCGCAGGTACGGTGCTCACGCCGCATCCGAAGGAGCTGTCGCGCCTGACAGGGCAGCCGGTTTCCCGGATTTGCGAGCATTTTGTTGACACGGCGAAGCAATGCATATATAATAGTAGACTAATTTATGTGCTGAAGGATGCAAGAACCATTGTTGCAGGAGAAGGAGCGCTGTACGTCAATACCTCGGGCTGTGACGGCATGGCAACCGGCGGCAGCGGGGATGTGCTGGCTGGAATGATCGCTGCCCTCCTGACCGGCATGAAGCCCGTTCAGGCCGCAAGGCTCGGTGCATATCTCCACGGACTTGCCGGAGAGAAAGCGGCAGAGGAAAGAGGCTGCCGCGGGATGCTCGCAGGAGATATTGTAGAAGCGCTCCGGTGGTAATCTGAGGATGCGGAAGCGTCCGGAGCTGAAAAATCCGGGCGGATCCGCTGAGGAAGAGGAACCGAAGCAATCAGAAAGAAGGCGTAAGGCGCGCGGGCGCCGTTTTATAATGACAGAGGAAGCATATCAGGAAAAATATCACAGGGCGTTCGTAAAAATAGATCTGAGCGCCCTGTGCGACAACGTAAAAAATATAAGAAGGCTCGTTCCGGCACAGTCGAGACTTATGGCGATTGTGAAGGCGGACGGTTACGGGCACGGGGCTGTGCCGGTTGCTCGGGCATTTGACGAGCTGTCGGAGAACGGCCGGCCGGTGGTGGATGCTTACGGCGTCGCGATGGTTGAGGAGGGGCTGGAGCTGCGCCGTGCGGGTGTCACAAAGCCGATTCTGGTGCTGGGACACAGCGTGCCGGAGCAGGCAGGCGAAGCGGTGCGCAGCAGCCTTTCCCTGACGGTGTTTGATTATAAGCTGGCGCAGGCGCTGAGCAGGGAGGCTGTCCGGCAGGAGCGTACGGCGCATATACATATCAAGCTGGACACGGGAATGAGCCGCATCGGGTATCTCGGAACGGAGTGCGATATTGCGGAGATCACGCAGATACAGAGCCTTCCCGGGATTGAGCTGGAGGGACTGTTCTCGCATTTTGCGAAATCGGATGAGACCGACAAGACAGCCGCGAAGGAGCAGTTTGAAAAATTCAGGTGTTTTTCGAAGCGGCTTTCGGGCGCCGGGATCCGCCCGCATATCCGGCATATTGCCAACAGCGCTGCAATTATTGATATGCCGGAGACCTCGCTTGACATGGTGAGAGCGGGCATTGCTCTCTACGGCCTTTATCCGTCAGAGGAGGTTGACACAGCCAAGCTTCTGCTGCGTCCCGCGCTGGAATTTAAGAGCAGGGTGTCATGGGTAAAGGAGATTCCGGAGGGAACGGCCGTAGGCTACGGCGGAACCTTTACCGCCGAACGGCCGATGCGCCTGGCTACGATACCGGTGGGCTACGCGGACGGTTATCCGCGCGCGCTGTCAAACTGCGGCCGGGTGCTGATCGGGGGAAGGACAGCGCGGATCGTCGGAAGAATCTGCATGGATCAGTTTATGGCGGATGTGACGGAACTGCCGCAGGTACGGCCGGGTGATATGGTCACGCTTGCCGGCAGAGACGGCGAAGATTTCCTCCCGGTCGAGGAGCCGGCCGGGCTGGCGGGTTCTTTCCATTATGAATTTATCTGCGGCATTACCAAGCGGGTTCCGCGAATATATTATAAGAACGGTGTTCCGGTTTCCGTCCGCACGGAATTTCCGGAACGGCAGTAAAAACCGGAGGCGTTCGGAAGAAATATCAAATCACATAATCTCAGGAAAATTTACCGCCCGGAGTATAGGGAAAGGGAAAATGGTAAATAATACAGGCAAAGTCAGCGGACGGAGAGTGAGTTATTGTGATTATAAAAAGAGGCGATATTTATTATGCGGATCTGAGGCCGGTCGTCGGTTCGGAGCAGGGCGGCGTCCGCCCGGTGCTCGTCGTGCAGAACGATACCGGAAACAAGCACAGCCCTACGGTTATCGTAGCGGCCATCACATCAAGGATGAACAAGGCGAAGCTGCCGACCCATGTCGAGATTGCCGCAGAAAAATACGGTGTGGTGAAAGATTCCGTTATTCTGCTGGAGCAGGTGCGGACAATAGACAAGTCGAGATTGAAAGAGAAGGTATGCCACCTGGATCAGGATATCCTGCAGCGGATCGATCATGCGCTCTGCGTCAGCTTTGCGCTTGATACATAGGCAGGAAATGAAGGAAGATGCCGGCAGGCGGCAAAAATGCGGAAGGAGAACAAAAATTATGGACGGTCATCCCTGGAGCGGGCTGATAGCATTGCTGTTGCTGCTGATTGTCAACGCGCTTGTCGCGGCGGCGGAGGAGGCGTTTGGAAACGTCAGTGAAAGCGGGGTGGAGCACCGCGCGGCGGAGGGCGATGCGCGGGCTGTCCGGCTGAAAAGGCTGCTGGATACGCCGCATTACTATCGGAACGTCATCGAGATTACGGTGACAGCAGCCAGCCTTCTTGCCGGAATGCTGTATTCCCTGACCCTGTATCGGGCCGCGCAGATGCTGTTTCAGAAAAGCTTTGCGGGGGAAGGTGATTTTCCGGTGCTTCCCATGCGGCTGCTGATGGCTGCCGTTACGATTGCTCTTCTGTATCTGATGGTGCTGTTCGGTATCCTGATTCCGAAAAAGGTGGCGAAGCATGTCGGGGAGCGTGCGGCCTACGCGATGGCTCCGGTCATTATGCTGCTGTACCGGCTGCTCTCTCCGTTTGTGTTCCTTCTTGAAAAGAATTCGAATGTTCTGCTCTGGCTTGTCGGCTTCCGCAGGGCGGCGAATGAGGACAATGTGACGGAGGAGGAAATTATCTCCATGGTGAACGAGGGTCATGAGCAGGGTGTGCTGGAGGCGAACGAGGCCGAGATGATTTCCAACATTATTGAATTCGACGAGAAGGAAGCCAGGGATGTGATGACGCACCGCACAAAGCTGGTGGCCATTAAATCGGATAAAACCATTGAGGAAGCGCTGAATTTTATGCTGAACGAAAGTTTTTCCCGTTTTCCGCTGTACGGTGAGAACGTGGATGATATTATCGGCGTGCTGCACCTGAAGGATGTGACGGCCTGGTACCGCGATCCGCAGCTGCGGGAGCGGCCGCTGGTAGAAGCAGCGCGAGAGCCTTATTTTGTACCGGATACGCAGAGCCTGGATGTTTTGTTCCATGATATGCAGACAAAGAAAATACATATCGCGATCGTAGCGGACGAGTACGGACAGACAGCGGGCATTGTGACCATGGAGGATATTCTCGAGGAAATCGTCGGAGATATCCAGGACGAGTATGATGATGAGGAGGAGCTGATCAGCCAGAGCGGTGAGGACAGCTTTATTGTCAGCGGCGAAATTTCGCTGGATGAGCTTGCGGATGAAACAGGCATCCATATCCGGGAAGCGGACGAGGATGCCTTTGAGACGCTGAACGGACTGCTGGTTTCCATTATGGATCATATTCCTCAGGACGGGGAATTGTTTGAGGCGGATTATGAGGGCTTTCATTTCAGTGCAGTAGAGATCCACGATAAAATGATTCTGCGCGTGCAGGTGACGAAGCTGCCCGAACCGGATGAGGAGGGGCAGAAGGAGAGAGACAAGAGGGAGAACGGCGAAACGAAAAATCCGGACGGCAGCGAGGCCGGCGGAGCGGAGGGGCAAGAAGGCAGAGAAGACAGCCGGGCGTGAGACGGGATTTCCGGCCGGAAAGCGGCTTTTGTGGATGGGACATGGAGGCTGGGGCGTGCGGAGATTGTGAATCCTGAAGCGGTTTTTCCGGATGGAAGCATGGAGGCTGAGGCGTGCGGAGATTGTGAATCCTGAAGCGGTTTTTCCGGATGGAAGCATGGAGGCTGAGGCGTGCGGAGATTGTGAATCCTGAAGCGGTTTTTCCGGATAGAAGCATGGATGCTGGAGCGTGCGGAGATTGTGAATCCTGAGGGGCTTTTCGGATAGGACAGGAAGACTGGGGTGTGCGGAGATTATGAGCCGGAAAGCAGTTTCAGGTTGGGACATTGAACTTTGCAGGAAAATATGGAGTACGAAGACGGAAATAAAAAACCTTAGCCTCTGGCTAAGGTTTTTTATGATAATATATAAGGGAGGAGGAGAGTATGAAAAAAAGAAACTGTTTTTTTCTGTTCTCTAATCTCAGTATAGACGGAAAATATGAGCAAATTATGAAGATGGAAAAAACAGTTTGTGAACAATCAGCGTCTGGCAGATTCAGGAATTTTTTGACATTGGCTCGAAGAGGGAGCGGAAAGGGGGAAGCAGGATGCTGCGGATAACGGTTGCCTGTGTGGGAAAATTGAAGGAGAAGTATTTTGCGGATGCGGCTGCGGAGTACGGAAAACGACTCAGCCGCTACTGCCGTCTCGAGATTAAAGAAGTTGCAGATGAGAAAACGCCGGACGGAGCGAGTGCAGCCGAGGAGGAGCAGATTAAAAGCAGAGAGGGAGGGCGCATCCTGAAAAATATCCGGGACGACGATTATGTTATTGCGCTTGCCATCGAAGGGAAACAGCTGTCATCCCCGGAGCTGGCGGACAAGCTGGTCAGGCTGGCGAACGCCGGAGAATCGCAGCTTGTATTCGTGATCGGAGGTTCTATTGGTCTGTCGGATGAAGTGCTTGCAAGAGCGGATCTGCGGCTCAGCTTTTCCCGGCTGACCTTTCCTCACCAGCTGATGCGAGTGGTGCTGCTGGAGCAGATTTATCGGAGCTTCCGGATCAATCAGGGAGAACCTTACCACAAGTAAGGGAGGTATTATATGGAAAACTGGGAAATAATGAAAGAAAAGATTTAACAGAGAATGGGAAGCGAATAAATCTTGGAGGAAAATAGGGAAATGTTTATCAGAAACTAAGGATGAGATGGAAAGAGTTATGTTAATGAGATTTGGAAGAAAATATAGAGTTTTTAAATGAGGGAAAGATTAAAAAGGAAAAATTCCGCGAGACAGGTTCTCCGCTTATTGTAATTTACCGAAAGGCTGTATATAATTAAGAATAGATAGCAAAGCTTTTGAAACATACAGAGTTTTGCGGCAGTGTTTTATTTGAAAGAAAGCAGGCAGATAAATGGGAAACATGGAAATAAAGCAGACAAAATGGGAAGAATTAAGCATATCCAATGACTTTCTGTTCGCGAAGGTCATTCAGAATCCGGAGCTGTGCTAAGAGTTATTGCAGAGGATTCTCCCGGATTTGAATATTGAACGCATTGAATATCCGGAATTACAGAAGAACAGAAGAATATCAATGTAGATATGGACGCTCATAGCATTAGACCGGATGTTTATGTAAAGGACGACAAGGAGACTGTTTACGGCATAGAAGTGCAGGTCAGTGATACAAAGAAACTGCCAAAGAGAAGCAGATATTATCAGGGAATGATTGACCTGCAGCTTGTGGATGCAGGTCAGCATTATAAAAAGCTGAACAGAAGCTATATCATATTTATTTGTCCCTTTGACTTATATGGGACAGGGCGGCATATCTATACCTTTGAAAATATCTGTAAGGAAGACAACCGTATTTCCATGGGGGACGAAGCAGTAAAGATATTTCTGAATGCAGACGGAACAATGGATGATGTCAGCAGGGAGTTAAAGGCATTTCTGGACTATGTGGCAGGGCAGAAGCCGGAGGATTCCTATGTTGAAAAATTGGAAGAAGCTGTACAGGAAGCCAAGAAAAACAGGGAATGGAGGCATGAGTATATGACGTTGTTGATGAGAGACCAGGAGAACGTGGAAAAGGGCAAGGAGTATGGCGAAGAACGGATGCTTTTTTAATACAAAAACTGCTGACAGATAAGCGTTTTACTGAATATAGTAAGGATGAATGATGATAAAGATTATCGCCTGATATTATACAGGGAATATCACATTATCTAGAAGCAGAAGCATGACAGGGCAGAGCATTTACAAGTGTTCTGCCTTGTTTGACAGAATAATACAGGGCTATTTTTCGCACTTAGATATGTTATGGAGAGCCATATCACAAGTGAGGGTGAAAGGCAAGGGATTGTCAGAAGAAAGAATAAAAATAATAATTTGCTGTTTCTATACAAAATGACACATTTGCTTAATAAGGTGAAAAGCACAGAAAATCCTATATGAGAAAGCTTAACGTTATGGATAGAGCAGGAGGGAAAGACAAATGTCAATCATTCGTTTTTTGGTATTTACGGATTTGCATTATGATCATGTGTTTGACGCAGAGGAACGCCTTGACAGTTTAATAGGTAGAATTAATGACTTATCGCTCGATTTTGTAATTTCTCTTGGAGATTTATGCTATCCAATCAGTGATAACAGGCCAATCATCAGAAAGCTTCATAGTATTGGAATTCCATTTTATTATTGCGTTGGAAATCATGATTGTGAAAATAGCAGTTCACAGGCTATCGAAGAATTTATGGGACTAAGTAAGCTGTTTTACTCATTTTCTATGGGGGATATCAAGTTTATAATATTGAATACCTATTTTATGGAGCATGATCAGAAAGAAATGTTATACCAAAAAGGGCAGTTTGAAAAAAATGCAGATTCTTATCCGATTATTCCCCAATGGGAAGCCGATTGGTTAAATAAGGAAATGGCCGATAAGAGTATGAAATATGTAATATTTTCACACCACAGTTTGGCGAATGATTTTGGTTCCAGGGGCGTTGTTAATAGAGAGGCAATACGTGCTTTATTGGAGAAAAGACAAACTGTTTTGGTTATGAATGGTCACGATCATGGTGACGATTTGAAAATAATCAATGGAATTCCTTATTTCACAGTTAACTCTGTTTCGTACATCTGGCATGGCAGGGAAAAGTTTGCCTATTCAAAAAACATACATAATGAATATCCGTTTATAAAGAATGTGATTCTTTATAAATCACCCCTTTATTGTGTTGTTGAAATGGAGGACGAGAATGTAAAAATATACGGAACAGAAAGTGACTATCAAACGGTAACTCCTGAAGATGTAGATATTGTTGGCCGCCGGTGGAATGGTGTTTCCATAGAGCCTAAGGTATCAGGGTGGAGCAGGAGGGGATAACAACAGAAAGATAGGTTCTTGGTTTATTGAAAAAAGATGCTGGTTATACGGAACGCTTGAAAACCATGGGTGGTTTGTTAGCCTGGAATATGATAAAATATAAGCGAGAAGCAGAAGGCATGGCCATGAGTATGAATACTGCCATAGCGAAAAAATGACTCAAACGGCAAGGCAGTACTAGTTAAGGCGGACAGGTACTTTGTGTATGGTAATTGGCCGGAAGACTGTGTAATAGGAGTAAAAGATAGCAAGGCTATGGGATTTGAATGAAAATATTTAATGTTATACTGTATCCTCTTTCGGATGAACATTTGCCGAATTACATAAATGGAATTCCGACTCGGAGGTGCTGTACTGGACAGAAGGGGAAGAGGGAATAAGGATTTGGAAATGAAATTGGAGAACAGAATAAAGAATGCGAAACGCGCATTGGATGGTATTGCCTTAGGGGATTGTTTCGGGCAGACTTTTTTTGTGTCGGAAGAGGAGGCTTGTCGGAGGATAAGAGACAGGAAGATTTTGAACGAGCCATGGCATTTTACGGATGATACGGTGATGGCGATCGGCATTTACCGCATATTGGAAAAATATGGTAAAATAAATCAGGATGAATTAGCGGAGGTTTTTGCCAGAAATTATGCATTAGACTGGCATCGCGGATATGGAGCAACAGCACATTCTATTCTGCGCAGCATCGGAGAAGGGGAGAGCTGGCGGGAAACGGCTTCCAGTGCGTTTGACGGAATGGGTTCCATGGGAAATGGCGGAGCGATGCGCGTTGCGCCCATAGGCGCTTATTTTGCAGATGATATGGATAAAGTTCTGTTCAATGCAAGAGCATCGGCGGAAGTTACGCATGCGCATGTGGAGGGCATCACAGGCGCTATGGCTGTTGCTGCTGCATCGGCGCTGCTTTTGAATAAAAAACTTGGAGGTTATTCCGGAGAGGGAGAAGATTTCTTGCGGGACGTCGCAGAGAAACTGCCGGAAAGCGATACGAAATATAAAATATTGTGTGCGGCGGCAATGAAAAAGGAAAGCAGTATAGATTATGTGGTTTCTGTGCTGGGAAACGGATTAAAACTGACATCGCAGGATACGGTTCCGTTTTGCCTCTGGTGTGCGGCATATTTTTATACTTCGCTTGAGGAAGCGCTGTGGACAGCAGTTTCTGCGTTGGGAGACCGGGATACCATTTGCGCCATTGTGGGTGGGATGGTTTCTCTTTACGCCGACGAAATTCCTCAGCAATGGCTGGACTGCATGGAACACCCGGAAGAGTCAGAGTTCTTTATCTGAGTGGTCTGCAGATCTGCAACTGCCGGGAGCGGCGCAAATCATTCAGGCCGCGGGAAAATAAAGCAAGAATTGTTAAGACAGGCGGAGAAAATCATGCTATTCTGGTATTGCAGCTGCAGGAAGGACGGAATAAATGAATAACTTTTCACGGGTCAGCGGCGCATTGCGGTATATTGACGAACATCTGGAAGAAGAGGTCAATCTCGAAATGCTGTCGGAGAAATTCTCTTTTTCCCCTTATTATTTTCACCGGATATTTTCAGCGGTTGTCGGCAAACCGCTGGCTGCATATATACGGGACAGACGGATTCTTTATGCCTGTATACAGCTTTGCGGGACAGAAAAAACACTTCTGGATATTGCGCTGGACAGCGGGTTTCATTCGCCGCAGGCTTTTTCGAGAGCTTTTAAAGAGCTGCAGGGAGTAACGCCAAGCGAATACAGAAAACAAGGATATCGGCCGGTGATAATAAGTGCGGATGAGCTGATCATGAAATTTACAAACAGATTGAATGGAGGGATTTTTTTGAAGCCGAATATGATCAGACGGGATGCAATCATTATTGCGGGGGCAAAGGGGGACGGCAGCAGGACGCAGGAAGTTTGGAGTACCTTCGAAAAGCTGTGCAGGGAAAAACCGCTGAAAAATAAGCTGTCCGGCAGCGGGTATGAAATCCGGATCTGCGGGGACGGTGTTTGTACCGTATATGCGGGTATCTGCGTCAGCAGCCGGGAGGATATTGATCCGGCCTATTCCGTGCTGGAGCTGCCCGCATCGCAGTACGCTTCTTTTGATGTTTATGTTAAAAACGGATACGAAAGCGAAAATAATGCAATGGACGAATGGCTGAAGACCAATCAGCAGAATTATACGGAAAGACTTTTAAACGGCACTGCTCATTATTGTGTTGAATTTTATGACGAGCGTTTTCAAGGGGAGGAAGACAATTCGATTGTAGAGATCTGGATTCCTGTCGACAAGGTGAGAGCCTGACCTCAGAGTCCCGGTTATCCTGGAATAACTGCAGAATGCCTTAAGAGCAGAAGGACAGTGGCCGGAAAGGAATAATGAAATGATATGACGTATAGAAAAAGGAGTCCGGGTACCATCCTGGACTCCTTTTGTATTTTGTGTATAAATATGAGGAACCTAAACACAAGAAAAGATTGTAATATTGCTGAAAATAATTATTAATAAAACAAAATGATACTTGCAAAAGGATACTTTCAAAAAGTAAATAAGCATTGCAGCCGGGAATATCAATTCCATTATGCTTATTTCCTGTAAAGTCAATGTTTCTAAGCGGATGTGGAAGCTGACTCGAACCGTGATTTGCAGGGGGATGAAGGCGAATTTCAGTTGAAAAATGTCGAAACGCTTGTTATAATAAAACGCAGGGAAACCAGGACGAGGCGGTCTTCACCCTCTTTTAACGGAGGGAGCCTTTCCCTCCGGACGAAAGAAAGGAGGGATTGCCGATGATTACATACGCAGATTTTTTGCAGTTTTGTACTTTCATCGTCGCACTTGTGGGACTTTGTTATATGGTCTTTCACAAGGACGAAAAATAAAAGCCGCCATTACTCGCACTAATGACGGCTGCCGCGATAAGCGGTGATTTAAACGCCTTGAGGGAGTAGACCGTCTCTGGTTTCCCCTTCTGATCTCATGATAACACAGATTTCTTCCTTCGTCAACCGACTCTTATATCCTTTCTCCGATGGCGGGCACTCAGTCGATTTTGGAAGATGAAAAATTTTCAAGCTGTATTTGCGCGGAAGCAGCATCGGGCGCGCCGGCATCCGCAGAAGGAGTATTCTGCGGTTCCTATCCTTCGAAAACCGTCTCCGCGGTTGCGCCCATGAAAAAGCAAAAAAAGACTGGAGTATACTCCGGACTTTTTTGCTTCACCAGCTGGAAACCAGATTCGAACTGACGCCTCCTTATTACGAATAAAGAGGGGCTTCCGCTTTTAAGGGATAATGAGAGTCTTCCGCTTGTATTTTCCCTGACATAATCGTATCCCGACGTCGTGATATTTTCTCCGGGAAGTCCCGGAAACGAGTGCGGGTGAAGGATATCTGTGTGGCAGCTTTGGAACTTTAAGACGCTGAAAGCAGGCTGGCTGCATTGGATCCGGTGTCGTAGAAAAATGCCGGATAATCGTTGAAAAATGTCGGAACGCTTGTTATAATAAAACGCAGGGAAACCAGGACGAGGCGGTCTTCACCCTCTTTTAACGGAGGGAGCCTTTCCCTCCGGACGAAAGAAAGGAGGGATTGCCGATGATTACATACGGAGATTTTTTTCAATTCTGTTTGTTCATCGTCGCACTTGTGGGATTATGTTACACAATCTTTCACAAAGGCGAAAAATAAAAGCCGCCATTACCGCAAATAATGACGGCTGCCGCGTAATGCGGTAAAGCATCGTTACGAGGGTGAAACCGTCTCCGGTTTCCCTTTCTGACTTTATGATAACATAGATTTCATTCTTCGTCAACCGACTCCTATATCCTTTTTTTCGATGGCGGGCACTCATACGGTTTTTGAAGATGGCATATTCCCGGACTGTTCAACCAGATTCGAACTGACGCCTCCTTATTACAAATAAAGAGGGGCTTCCGCTTTTAAGGGATAATGAGAGTCTCCCGCTTGTATTTTCCCTGACATAATCGTATCCCGACGTCGTGATATTTTCTCCGGGAAGTCCCGGAAACGAGTGCGGGTGAAGGATATCTGTGTGGCAGCTTTGGAACTTTAAGACGCTGAAAGCAGGCTGGCTGCATTGGATCCGGTGTCGTAGAAAAATGCCGGATAATCGTTGAAAAATGTCGGAACGCTTGTTATAATCCCATCTTTGACAGTTCGGAGAAAATAAAATCGCTGTAACACCAGT
>CAJUMC010000045.1 GCA_910587085.1 uncultured Lachnospiraceae bacterium
CCGGGCCTTTACCCTATTGGAATCAAGATTTTGAACTTGTTTCGCAATTACCTACAGTTCCGTAAGAAAGCGCTTCACCACGCCAAGCCTCGAGGAGCCGCCCACCATCACCAGATCCGTCAGGTCGGACACATGTGCCCCGGCATCCTTTAAGATATGCAGAAATAATTTTCGTATCTTTTTGAACAGCGGCATACAGATCTCAAAAAGGATATCATTGTTCAGCTTCGCATGGTAGCGCTTCCCGCTGACCTCAACCTCAATTTCTGTCTCTGTCTCCTGCTCGAGGCGGCGTTTCGCAGCTTCTGCGCCCGAGATCAGTGCCGCGTATTCAGCGACGGTTAGAAAGATTTCCGCATTGCTCTCTGCCCCCTGCATATTCTGCATGCCGTCTGTCCGTATGCCGTTCCCGCTTTCCTGCGTCCTTATATTGTTCGTCCGCACGCCGTTTTCCGGTGCGTCCGGTACTGTGAGACCGTTTTCCCTGCAAAAATACTCCGCGATCAGCCGGTCGATATCATCCCCGCCCAGATAATTGTCCCCTGTGACCGCCACAATCTCGATGATATTGTCAAAGCATTCGACAAAGGATAAATCCAGCGTTCCGCCGCCGAAATCAAACACCAGGAGCGTCGCATCCTCCCCGCCGTATTGCGTGCGGTAGGCGAGCGCTGCCGCGGACGGCTCGTTGATCAGGCGCTCCACTTTAAGCCCGGCAATCTTGGCCGCCTTTTTTGTGTCACTGCGCTGCTTGTCGTTAAAATACGCTGGGACGGTAATTACCGCCTCCTCAATCTCTTCCGCAAGAAAATATTCGGCATTCCTGCGGATGCGCTCCAGCACCATGGCCGAAAGCTCCATCGGCGTGTAAGGCGTGTCTCCGAGACAATATTTTTTGTCCGTCCCCATAAAGCGCTTAAAGGAGCAAACCGTATCTGCGCGGTGCGTTATCATGCGCTCCTTCGCCTCCTGACCGGCCACAAGCCCGCCCTCCCCGAGAAAGCTAACCACGCTCGGGAACAGCGTCTGCCCGTGCTCGTCGGTCACAAGCAGCACCTTTCCATCCTTCCAGGTTGCCGCCAGACTGTTTGTTGTTCCAAGATCGATCCCCAATATCGCCATTTTGCATCCTCCGTTTTTTGCAGCATTCATGAATCTTACATTTTCCCTGATAATTCATGCATAATCCGAATCCCGGTCGATGTGGCGGCAAGCCCTCCCTGCCCGGTTTCACGCACGCAGGACGGCATTGCAACCCCGATGCTGCGCATCGCGTCGATCACCTCATCCGGCGGAATTCTGCTTCTTATGCCCGCCATTGCCATATCTGCCGAGGTCAGTGCATTCACCGCGCCGATCACATTCCGTTTGACGCACGGTACCTCGACCAGCCCTGCCACCGGGTCGCAGGCCAGCCCAAGCAGATTTTTCATCGCCATGGCAGCCGCATGGACAATTTCCTCCCCGCCTCCGCCCATCAGGTACGCCACGCCGCCCGCCGCCATCGCGGAGGCAGAACCGATCTCCGCCTGACAGCCGCCGGAAGCTCCCGCGATAAATGCGCGCCCCGCGATTACGCCGCCGATGCCGACCGCCACATACAGCGCCTCCACCATTTTTTCTTCCGGAAGGCCCCTGTCTTCCTCAAGCGTCAGGAATACGGCAGGCAACACGCCGCAGGCGCCCGCCGTCGGCGCGGCGACAATCCGTTTCATACAGGCGTTGGATTCCCCCATCTTGACTGCCTTTTCCATCACGGTTCCGATCAGCCCGCCGCAGAGCATGGCGCCCTTCTTCACCGCTTTTTCCAGCTTTTCTCCATCCCCTCCGGAAAGCCCGCTTCCGGAAAGCAGCGCCCCGTCATAGGCGGCATCCGCTTCTTTCATCGCGCGGTACATCCCCGCAAGCGTCGCAAACGATTCCTCCCTTGTTACATTCCTTTCCCGGCAGTCATCCGACAGGATAACTTCCCAGAACGGAACAGCTCCTTTCTTTGCCCGGTGCAATATCTCTTCCATTGATTTATGCATAAATAGTAATATCCTTTCTGATAATTTTATTTCTTATATAAACTATATACTATATATTATTTGTTATTATCTTTTTCTGCTTTTATGGCCGGTCCGACGGCAGAGCGGCGATGCCGGCAGCAGTGCCTGTCCGCTTTTCCCTTCTGGCTGATCCGCCGAGATATGTCCATTCCCTCCGTCACCTCAGCTCTTTTACTTCAGACTCAGATAAGTCACCTTATTGATCCCCTCCAGATGCGCCAGCCAGCGGATGGACTCCTCCGGAACCTCCTGATCGCACTCCAGCACCATCACCGCATTGCCGCCCCGGGTATCCCGGTAAAGCTGCATCGTCGCGATATTGATGGACTTATGTGCCAGCATGGAGGTAACTTCTGTTAAATGCCCGGGCTGATCCTGGTTATGCACAATCAGGGTCGGATAATCACCGCAAAAATTGGCGGTCAATCCGTCGATTTCACATATGCGCACCTGTCCTCCGCCGATGGAAGCGGCCACGATCTCAAGCTCACGCCCCGATTCCCCCGTCAGTTCCAGCTTAACGGAATTCGGGTGGGCATCAATAAGCTCAATCCCGTCCACAATAAATTCCATGCCCCGTTCCTTCGCAATCTCAAAGCTCTGCGGTATCCGGATATCATCCACATGCAGCCCCAGCAGACCAGCCACAAGCGCCTTGTCCGTACCATGTCCCTTCCCCGTGGCCAGAAAGGAACCGTACAGATGGATTTTTGCTCTCTGAATCCCCTCCCCCATCAGCTTCCTTGATATATAGCCGATTTTCACCGCTCCCGCCGTATGCGAGCTCGACGGCCCGACCATGATCGGACCGATAATATCCAACATATTCATAAATTCCTCCGTGACATGCCGCAAATTTGAAAGGCAGCGGACTGCGCTCTGTTCCATGCCCTTTCCGGCATTTTTATGATATCTATTATAATGCATCATATTCCCTGTTACAATCGAAATATATCCCTGCTGTAAAACACTGCGGAATATCACCCTGCTGATTTCTGCCTGCGCCGCGCAGACAAACCAGGCGGGAAGCAAATGCTTCCCGCCTGTTTTGTTCTCCCTGCCTTTATAAAGCCAAGCTTCGTTTTTCTGCAGCATAAAGCTTTCTTCTGCGTCCGGTCAGATATCATCATATTCGCGCTTTTTTAATGCAAATATTACAAAACCGGTCGCAATCACTGCCACAACTGCCACAATTGCCGCCATTACCGGAAAAATGGAATGCGCCTCATACTCCACAGAGCTGATGTCAAACAGCTCGACCTTGACATCCGCGATCCCGGCAGTTATATCCATTCCGCCGGTCTGCTCGCTTTTCATATCGACACTTCCGCCGAGCAGCTCTACAAGCGCTTTATCCGCCTGAAGCTGATCAAACAGAACCGTGCCGTCCATCAGCCGGAAGCTCACCTCGGAAAGATTGATGTTTGCTTCGTCCGAGCCGGCTGTATTCCACCAGGCACCGTAGCCGAAATAGAGCTTCTGCGCCCCGGCCAGCCATTCCAGCACCGGCGCAAAATCGGACTCCGGCGTGAAATCGCCGGCCGCGGCTTTTATGTCGCCAAGAATTGTCTGATCATAGCAGAGCACATTGTCGGCATACACCGCAAAACCGGTCGGCAGCATTTCAATCCGGATCTTCGCGCCGCTCTTGATATAATCGGTCACAATCGTGTAATTATACAGATTTGCATCAAAATACCCGCCGAAATTCGCACTGTTGAAGCCGAAGTAGGAACCCGGTGTAAAATAGATGCGCCCGTCATAGTCATCCGTGCCGACGATGGCAAAGATCGTGCTGAGCACATGCACCTCCCAGGTCGGCTTTGCATAAAACTCAAATACGGCGCCCTGCGAAGTATCCTTTCCGAAAAACGGGTTGTCAAACTCGTAAACCGGCGTAAATTCCCCCGTCTCCTGCCCGTGAAGAGACAGATCAATCACCTCGACGTCAACGTAATTATCCTTGTTGATCGCGAAAGGATTTTCCGGTGCAGGCGAAGCTTCCCCTTCTCCTGTCTCCGGAGCGGTCTCTTCGTCCTCCATCCCGCCCGGATTCTCAACGGCAGCGCCGTCTTCCGGAAGCGCTGCAGCCGACGCGCTGATCGCCGGAGCGAAGGTCAGCAGCGCGGCAAAGATCAAAGACAATATTTTCTTTCTCATGTTTCCTCTCATTCCGCCGCACAAGCGGCTTTTGCTGTATGAAATCCCCGCCGTACAGGCGGCATACTTCCGTTCCGTTTCCGCCCTACAGCTTTGCAAAAGCATCCGACTGCTGATTCAGGTTCCGGACAATGCGGGCGCTGGCCTCCACGTTTCCATACACCTGGTTGATCTGCTCGACAAGGCTCGCCGTGCTGCCCGCGGAAAGGTTGATGCCCTGGTTGCATTCCTCCACCGCCTCGGCGATGCGGCTCATCTGCTGCACCATATTTCCGATCATGGAATTCAGGCCGTCCATTCTGGTGTGGCAGTCGTCCACTGCCCCGCTGACCCGATCCGCCTCCTCGCGGTAATGTCTGCCCTCAACCGCATGGCTGTCGTAATCCGGCAGAACCGTTTCGGAAATATATCGCATAATTTCGTTCGCATTCGCGCTCAGCTCGCCCACGGCGCTGATTACAATGCTGTTGATATTCTGGATCTTGTTTGCCGTCTCGCGGCTGCTGTCGGCAAGCTGGCGGATCTCCTCCGCGACAACGGCAAAGCCGCGCCCGACGTCCCCGGCCCGCGCCGCCTCGATCGACGCGTTCAGCGCAAGCAGATTGGTCTGCTGCGAAATGCTCAGAATCTCATTTGTCAGCTCGTTTACGCTGTCCACGCTCCGGCTGTTCTCAATGGCCCTGTTCAGCCGCTCCATAATATTTTCCACCATGCCGGTCGCCTGGTTTTTATTTTCGACCGCGGATTTTTCCATCTGCTCGGCGCGCTGCCTCATCTGGGTGGTGCTCTGCTGAATCTGCCTTGTGACTTCCGCCACGCGTCCCACATTCTCGCCGACTGAGCCGGCCTGATCATTCATATCGTTGACCGTCGTGGTAATATTATCCATCGTAGCGGCAATCTCCTGCGCGGACGCAGAAATGTCTCCCGAATCCTCGTTGGCCTTGTGTATGCTCTCATTGACACTGACAAACGCGCGGTCAAGCTCCCCTGCGGAGGAAACAATATTTCCCATAATATTCTGCAACGTCGCAATAAACAGGTTTACGCCGCGCACAAGCCGGCCCACCTCGTCCCCCGTGCGGATCGGAATGCGCTCCGTCAGATCTCCGCTCTTGTTATCTATCTTGCCGATAATCTCCCGGAGCTTCTTTTCATAACCAATGGCCGGCACAATAAGCGTATGGGTAACAATTATAATATTCATGAGCATGATAATCAGCGTGATCGCCATCATGCCGTAGGTCAGCACGGTAGCGTTGCTGTAAATCTCGTTCTGCTTCCCGACAGCAATGCCGATGTTTTCCTGCTCTTTTGTAATCATCGCGGATACCTTTTCGTCCAGCCGGTCAAAAATATCGGCCAGAACGCCGTTCACCCGCGCAGCGACCTCCCTGGTGTTGTTCATGGTGCTCAGCTGGAGTGTCTCGTTGAATTTCTGCAGATACTCCTCCTCGATGGCAAGCAGCTCCTGATAGGACGCCTTGTCCCCCAGCTTGCCGTACTGCGCTATGTACGCCTTCAATGTTGCGGCTGCAATACTGATCTTCTCCTCGACTCTCTGCTTGTCCTCCCGCGTATTCATAATACTGTGGTTGAGCAGAAGCTGCTGCAGCTCCTCCAGCTTTGCCGACATCGCATCCAGCAAAATAATCACCGGCACATTCTGAGCTGCAATTTCGTTTCCTGCATTCCCAAGCCGCTTCAGGCACGCCATGCTCAGGAAGGAGGAAATGACGCTGACCGCAACAATCAGCAGAAGAGGTACGATCACCTTTGATTTTAAGCTCTTCATTGATCCATATCCCTTTCACATATAGTATTTTTTCCCGCCCCGCAGTTCTCAGGCGGATGATGCAGAGTCCCGGCAGATCAAAGATCCCCGGGACTCCATTATACCATATTCAATTCCAGATTTCTACAGGCTTTTGATTTATTCTCTTTTTTGATTGATATAATTCATCAAACCTTCCGCCTGAATAATTTTCTGCATAAATTCCGGGAACGCCTGCCCCCGGAATTCTTTTCCTGTCGTACAGTCGCGGATAATCCCGGTATCAAAATCAATTTCTACCTGATCCCCCGCCTGAATGGCGGCTGCCGCCTCCGGACATTCAATGATCGGAAGCCCGATGTTGATCGCATTGCGGTAGAATATTCTGGCAAAGGTCTCCGCAATGACGCAGGAGATCCCCGAAGCCTTGATGGCAATCGGCGCGTGCTCTCTCGAGGATCCGCAGCCGAAGTTTTTGTTTGCCACCATAATATCACCCGGCTTTACGCGGCTGACAAAGCCGGCGTCAATATCCTCCATACACTTTTTTGCCAGCTCCTTCGGATCGGAGGAGTTCAGATATCTCGCCGGAATTATAACATCCGTGTCCACATTATCGCCGTATTTATGCACTGTACCAAACGCTTTCATAGATTATACCTCTTTCCTGCTCTGTCCGCGCCGGGGATTTCAGAGCTGCCTGTCATACTGTTCCCTATTTTCCCGCCGTCCCGAATGCAGCCGTGGGTCAGCAGGATGGCACATAATATTTTGTTTCCCCGGAGGATTGTCCGGCTCCCAGTCCCGGTCAGCGGATATGCCGCATCGTTTTTTCCGGGCTGCGCCTTCATCCGCATTTTCCTAAAGCCCGAGCTGCGACGGCTCGCTGATTTTTCCGGTGACGGCACTGGCCGCGGCCACGGCCGGACTCGCGAGATAAACCTCCGATTCCGTATGCCCCATGCGCCCGACAAAGTTCCGGTTCGTCGTGGAAACCGCCCGCTCTCCCGCTGCCAGTATGCCCATGTGCCCTCCCAGACACGGCCCGCAGGTCGGCGTGCTCACGATGCAGCCCGCCTCGATAAAGGTTTTCAAAAGTCCCTCCTCCATCGCCTGAAGATAGATTGCCTGCGTTGCCGGGATCACGATGGCACGCACGCCGTCTGCAACCTTCCGGCCCGCCAGCACGGCCGCGGCCGCTCTCATATCGCTGATGCGTCCGTTCGTGCAGGAACCGATCACTACCTGGTCGATTTTTACCTCTCCGCTCTCCCGCACGGTCTTCGTATTTTCCGGCAGATGAGGGAACGCGACGGTAGGCTCGAGCGCACTTAAATCAATGGTATAGGTTTCGTCATAGACGGCGTCCTCATCCGCCTCAAACACCCGATAAGGCTTTTCGGAATGCTCCTTCATGTACTCAATCGTCTTCTCGTCCACCGGGAAAATGCCGTTTTTCGCGCCGGCCTCAATCGCCATGTTCGCGATGGTGAAGCGGTCGTCCATCGAAAGGCTCGATACCCCGTCCCCGGCAAACTCCATTGAGCGGTAAAGAGCACCGTCCACGCCGATCATTCCGATTATATGAAGGATTACATCCTTGCCGGACACCCACGGCGAAAGTGTTCCTGTGAGAACAAATTTCACCGCGGACGGAACCTTGAACCAAGCCTTGCCGGTAATCATCCCGGCCCCCATATCCGTGCTGCCCACACCGGTCGAAAATGCTCCGAGCGCTCCGTAGGTGCAGGTGTGCGAGTCCGCTCCGATGCAGACATCCCCCGCCACAACCAGTCCCTTCTCCGGAAGCAGCGCGTGCTCGATGCCCATCTGCCCGACCTCGAAATAATTCGTTATGCCGTGCTCCTTGGCATACTCCCGCACGCATTTGCAGTGCTCCGCCGATTTAATATCCTTGTTCGGCGCAAAGTGATCCGGCACAAGAGCAATTTTATCCTTGTCAAACACCGTCTTTTTGTTCAGTTTTGCCACCTCGTGAATGGCCACCGGCCCCGTAATGTCGTTCGCCAGCACCATGTCCAGGTCGGCCTCGATCAGCTGGCCGGCCTCCACAAAATCAAGCCCCGCGTGGGCGGCAAGAATTTTCTGCGTCATCGTCATACCCATAAAAATCTATCCTCCTGTCAATCATTCCGAATCGGGACGGGATCGGCCGACCCTTCTGCCCGTCCGGGCACGCGGCATTTCCGCCTTGCACTCAGCCGCCCGGGCGCCCGCGCTTCTGGCAGATCCATGCACCGGAACCTCCTGCCGTGCAGAGCAGGCCCGGCGCGGCAGCTTCCTACAGCACCATTCTCATCATGCTCATAAAAAGCAGGAAAAACGCCAGCCCCGTGACAAACGGAAGCGTAGGAAATTTTTCCTCTGCCGGCATCGGCTGCCTCATCCGCGCCATGCGGTTCTTTTTCATAAAATACAGAAATACTTCGAAAAAGATTGCAAAATAGCCGAACAGCTCAATATACGCAAGAATATTCACCGCGATAACCACGGCGAGCTTCCCGCTGGACAGGGTTATCTCGGCACCCTCGCCGGCCTGCTCCTGCGCCGCTGCGATAAAGCCGGCTCCCAGGTTCGCCAGCATGAAAAAAACAATTGTCGTAAAACTGTAAATCAGTGACGAAAGCCGGATCAGCTTCGCCATACTATATTCTTTCCGCAATCCTGTCCCCCATTTCTTTTGTGCCGATCAGCGAGTAGCCCCCGGACATAATATCCACCGTGCGCCAGCCTGCGTCAAGAACGCTGTTCACCGCCGCCTCTATGCAGTCGGCTTCCTTGGTCAGATCAAACGAATAGCGCAGCATCATTGCAGCAGACAGAATTGTCGCAATCGGATTTGCCTTGTTCTGGCCCGCGATATCCGGAGCCGAACCGTGGCTCGGCTCATACAGGCCGAGCTTTGTCGCGCCTAGGCTCGCGGAAGCCAGCATGCCGATCGAGCCGGTCACCATGCTCGCCTCATCCGAGAGGATATCACCGAACATATTCTCGGTCAGCACGACGTCGAACTGCTTCGGATCTCTCACCATCTGCATCGCGCAGTTGTCCACAAGCATATCGCACAGCTCTACCTCCGGGTATTCCTCCGCCGTTTCCTTCACAACCTGCCTCCACAGC
Source organism: uncultured Lachnospiraceae bacterium (assembly GCA_910587085.1). Taxonomy (GTDB): domain Bacteria; phylum Bacillota; class Clostridia; order Lachnospirales; family Lachnospiraceae; genus RGIG4057. The sequence goes on from CAJUMC010000045.1 coordinate 9,127, forward strand.
CGCGAGGTGTCAAGCACATTTGCCTTGTCCACGCTCGTCACGCGCTTACCGCGTTTCATCGCCACCTCGAACGCCCATTTCGCAATGCGCCGGATCTCGTTTTCATCGTAAGGCATCGTGTCCACCGCCCTGCGCACGCCGTTTTCGGTGACGGTCTTCCTCTCGCCGAAATACACCCCGCCGGTCAGCTCGCGGACAACGACAAAATCAAAGCCGCCGCCGATAATTTCATCCTTGAGAGGGCAGGCCTGCTTCAGCTGCGGAAACAGCACCGCCGGGCGGAGGTTGCAGAACAGCTCAAGCCCCTTTCGGATGGCCAGAAGCCCCGCCTCCGGCCGCAGGTTCGGGGGCAGCTTATACCAGTTCGACTTTCCGACATCTCCTCCCACGGCGCCGAGCAGCACAGAATCGCTTGCCTTCGCGGCAGCCAGCGCCTCATCCGTCAGCGGTACGCCGGTTTTATCAATGGACACCCCTCCCATCAGCACTTCCGTATAATGAAAGCGGTGTCCAAACCTCTCCCCGATCCGGTCAAGCACCTTGCACGCCTCCCGCACAATCTCCGGCCCGATCCCGTCCCCCGGAATCACTGCAATTTTGTAATCCATTCAATCCTCCGTTCCGCCGCCGCTCCCCGGCCTCCCGCCGCGTATAAAGCCGCAGCCCGGAGCCGCGACAGCGTTTTTTTCTTCGTTATCATTATGCTTGCCATTATAGCACAGGGTCTGATATAATTGAAATACATATTATGAATGATTCCTATAACTAAAATTCATATCGTTACCCGGCATTCCCGGCACGGACTTTCCCCGCAGGGAGCCGCGGGCCGGTCCACACAGGCAGACGCCGCAGAAAAACCGTGCCGTCCGCCGCGAAAGGAAGCTTTTATGGAACCGCAGATTTCCTTATCCGGCTATCAGATCTTCAATAAGGTTGCCGAAACCGGCAATATCTCCGCCGCCGCAAGAGAGCTGTTTATCAGCCAGCCAGCCATCTCCAAGGCAATCCGGCGGCTCGAGGCCTCCCTGCAGACCAGTCTGTTTACGCGCAGCTCCCGCGGCGTTGCTCTGACCGAGTCCGGCAGGCTGCTCTACAGCTACACGCAGGATGCCTTCCGCGCGCTCGGCGAAGGAGAGGCCGCCGTCCGGCAGACGGGCAGACTCGGCATCGGCCATATCCGCATCGGCGCGAGCGTCACGCTCTGCAAATATCTTCTGCTGCCCCGCCTCCGGGACTTCGTCGCGCTCCACCCGCATATCCGCTTCACCATTCTCTGCCAGTCCACCCTGCAGACCGTTGAGCTGCTCCGGGATAAAAAAATTGATATCGGCCTGGTCGGGCGGCCGGAAAGCCTGAAGGGACTCGCCTTTCAATCCGTCGGACAGGTCGAGGATGTCTTTGTCGCGACCGGAGCCTACCTCAAAAACCTCGGCCTGCGGGAAGGCCGCCCGCCCGAGGGGGAGGAAATTTTTCCCGCCGGCAATCTTATGCTGCTGGACGAAAAAAATATCACAAGGATTTATATCAACAATTATTTTGCCCGCCATCAAATCCGGATCGGACAGGTTCTGGAGGTCAGCAGCATGGATCTGCTGATTGAGTTCGCGCGCACCGGGCTCGGCATCGCCTGCGTTATCCGGGAATTTATCGAAGCTGATCTGGCCTCCGGACAGCTTGCCCTTCTGCCGCTTTCCGCACCGGTCGAAAAAAGGGAGGTCGGCTTTTCCTTTCTGAAAAATCACGACCTCCCTGCTCCGGTGCGGAGTTTTCTGGAATTTGTCCGCCCTGCAGAGTAAGAAAGCCGCCGCCGGGCTGCATCCGGACCGTTTTGCGGCTGTGCTGCCTACATCCCGGATGCCTGACAGCAGTCCGCAAACATCCGGTAAACCTCCGGAAATTCCTTTTTCAGCCGCAGAGGCCGGTAATCCGCGTCCAGAAAGCAATGGCTCGAAGTTCCCGTCGTCGTAAGCTCCCCGGACCGCACATTCCGGATCTCGTAGCGCAGTCCGAGCTTCAGACCGTTGAACTGCACCACGGTTGGAAGAACGAACACCTCGTCGCCGTAATGCACCATCTGCCGGTATTCCGCCGACACGCCGAGCACCGGAATAACGATGCCGTGCTCCTCCATCCACGCGTAGGAAAAGCCCGACTTCTCCAGAAAATCCGTCCGCGCTTCCTCAAACCACCGAATGTAATTGGAATGGTGTACAATCCTCATCTGATCCGTTTCATAATACTGTACCTTATGCTTGTAAGCTGCCGATTCCATTCTGCCGCATCTCCTTTCTGAAATCGCATCAATCTGCCGTTTTCCTCTCCGCAGGCACCAAAGGCCCGCGCCTTCGGGCTCCCTCAGCGGCAGGGGCCGCCGAGCTTTACAAAACTGCCGCCGGCATACTCGCAGAAACGCTCGATCACCTCCCAGTTATCCGCCTGATCGAACTCATAACTATGCCCCCACACATACATTAGTTTCAGATACTGTCTCTTATGAAAATTAATAAAATGTTCTGTCGTTTTATCAGATCCGGTGTATTGAGATGGCAGGTTGGATGCCATTCCAGCCCCCTGCGATCCTCCAGAATTTCCCGCGCCCGATGGTTGGGTGCGTAAGCGTATGCGTCGCAACCTCATGCCCCGCATACAGTTCCTTCACCCGCTCCGCCGGTATGCGCGTGCGGTCATACTGCATTATTCCGTAATTCAGATTGAACGTTCCACGCAGCCCGCAGCGGTTGAATATCCCGACCAGCCGCTCGTCCTGCAGCCTTCCGTCGTCATAGCTCATCGTCAGCGCCTTTGTCTTCCCGTGCGGGAAGCAGGTATATATTTTCATGGAATCCCTCCCCTTTTGCCGTCTTTGCGGCAGTTCAGACTTGCGGCCGGTAAGCCGATGCTGCTCCTCCTTTTTCCATATTATACAGAATCCCGCAGAAAAATGGAAGACATACCTTTCTTTACGAACATTTGTTCGGACAGCACAGGTCTGCCCCGGAGCAGGATATGCTTTCCTGCGCCTGCTGCCGGCTCCCGATTTTACGCGCCGCTCATCAATATCATGTCAGTCAACCTTTCATAAAGAATGACAAGAACGCAGTGCTGTGGTGGTCGATTACCTCCGGCAGGATGGCGCGGCGCATTATTGGAAGCCGCTGCCGAAAATACTATCTAACTCATAGATACGCTGGAGACACCTTCGGGCTGGCGTAACGCTTTAGGTGGCAGGAGGCCCGATATTTCAAGGGCTTTCAGCGCGGACATTGGAAGGGGCGTATAATTTGACCTGCACCCTCAAAACTCGATGTCAAAAGCGTTACACAAAACGGGCAGTCACCCAGGTGAGTGACTGCCCGATAAACCGGACTCATTCTTTTATTTGCGATTCTTTTTCGCCTATAATAGAACGGATTTGCTCTGCTTTCGGAAAAGTCAGCCCGCTTGTATCAATCCTGATATCGTCAAGAAACTGATACGGCAATTCTATGACATTTAGATTACACTGGATACCTCTTTGATGTGCGAGCTTGATTGCCGCCAGCCCCCAACTGTCAAAGGTCGTTAGACTCAACCTTGCATAGCGGCGCAACATCTTTATTCTTTTTTCCATGTATTTGTTGAACAGTTTTTCATCTGCATGTGCGATAGCCCACATGCATTGTCGAATCTCATCTGTACCAATAGAATCATCTTCTGGGCTCTTCGGAAGGAGTGCACAGGCCAGCAGATAATTATGAGAAACCAATGCACCCTCGACTGTATCAGTTCCTGTCATTTTCAATGCCAATTCGTATTCATTTGCAAGAATCGCAGCTTTAGAGAAATTAAAGTTATGTTTTTTGAAATCATATGGATATCCGCTATCGAGAACATGATGTGAAAATCCTTTTTCTATCATTTCATAACATAATACGCCAATCAACGTGGCAATATAATAGCTTTCCTTTGCTGCTGTTTTATCGGCATCCAGTTGCATGCGAATATCTCCGCCTCCAGCATACCAAAAAAACAGGTCACAAAGACTATTGATAATCCAATCATATGCCTGTTCTGCGATGCGCCGGTCTAATCTTTGATACAACATTTCCTTAAAATCAGTATCGGTGTCGATTCCACGCTTCGCACTTTCATGATATTTCTTTATTTCGTTATCAATATACTTCGTGCTATAGCTCAACAGCTTCTTCATAAAAGTTCCCTTTCAAAATGCAACTGAAAAATTTGACTATTTCCGATTTGCGGAGCTGATTATATCACAGAAAGCTTCAAATATCAATATATGTTCAGTGAAGTTTCCAGTCCTCCGAGATAAAAGTCCGGCGTGGGACGAGGGACGGGGCTTTCATATACGCCCTGTCTGCTGACGAAACCAGTCCTGCGCTTGCGGCTCTGCGCCATGCAATCACAGCCCTGTTTTCCTGCCGTTTCCAATGCCCTTGCCCTCCCCTTTGGATTCCCCCACAAGAAAAGGCGATATGCTTCCCCCTCTGCGGGGATTGCATATCGCCTTTTCTTGTCTTAAAGCATGGTTCACCGCTAAACTGCAGCATTCCTGGAACGGATCGGCCTCGGCAGGAAGGAATGCAGGAGAAATGTCCGAAAGCTCTCCGGCGGCCACAGCAGCGCGTGGCAATCGCCCGCGCGCTGGCTTCGAACGCGCCACTCCTGCTTGACAAAGATGCCGCGGCCGGGATTGCCGCCATTCTGAAAGAATGTGCGCATCAAAGGAATAAATGCGTCGTTATCGTCACTCGTTCCAATGAGCTGGCCAAATTGGCCGATACGGTATTCCGGCTGAAGAAAGGAGAACTTCAAACCAGCTGAACCATTGCTTTCATGCAGTGGCTTGCATGCAGTGATTTGCGTTATTTCGTTTTTTCTGCCGAAATCTTTCAACTTTATATGGAATTACATTCCCTCAATAGTGATCTGGCATGCCGCCATCGCCTTAAGCGCGCGCTCGTGGCTCTGTGGAGTCACGCCCGCGCAGCAGGCTGCATCCACGATAACGGGGATTTCCGGAAGAAACGCTTTGATCAGCATTGCGTTGGAAATCACGCAGATATCCGTGCACAGCCCGACGAGGGTAACGCTTTCCAGCCCCTCCTGCCCGTCAAGCTCCCGCAGCATTTCACCCAGCGCCGCGCTTCCGAAGGTTTTCTTATCCACCGGCGGCTCGCTGACAAGCTTCTGTATCTCCGGGCGGATCTCCCAGCCCCCGGTGCCTTTTATGCAGTGCGGAACCGGAAGGTTTCTGCCCTCCTGCGTCTGAAGATAATCCTCCCCGTGCGTATCCCTTGTCGCAATTACCTTGCCGGAAAAATTTTTAATCTTTTCGGCCACCCGCGGCACAATGGCTTTTGCTTCCGCAGTCCCGAGCGCACCGTCGATAAAATCATTCTGCATGTCTACAACAACCAACAGCTTCATAAAGATCCCTCCCCATTTTCTCTTCAAAATACGCTTTCAGTTCCCGGTTCCTCTCCCGCTTTTCCTGCGGATAGGAGCCGTACCGCCGCTCCACGTCATCCATCCTGGTTTCCAGATCCACCACCCTCCCCGGGAATGCAATGCTGTCACACAGCTGGATCAGCCGGTCGTAGTCGTCATACTCGTATTCCCGGAGCAGCCGGCAAAGCTCCTCCCTCTCTTCCCCGCTGATATCCATTTTCCCGGTATGCATCCGGATATCCGGTACTGCAAACGAATGGGTAATACAGATTTTTGCAATCTCGTCGTATCCGAGTTCCATCATATACCGGTATCCGTCCGTGATATGGGCGAAATTGGTTACGCCCTCCCGCCTTCCGATATCATGCAGCAGGCCGGCTATATATGCTTTCTCCGGATCAAGGCCGGGAATTTCCGCCGCGATCCTCTCCGCACAGGCCGCGACCGTCCTGCTGTGATCTCCCCACGGCCCCGGATTGCATTTCTCGCCCTCGCAAAGCAGCCGCTCCGCCTCCTCTCTGTCAGGAAACATACATTTTCCTCCTTCGATCCGCCTCTGTTTTCCGCTCCGGAAATTTTTGCTCTGCCGTACCGCATGGCATCCGCTGTCCGGAACCGGCCGGCATCAAAATAATTATAGCCCCGCCCCGGCGGGCTGTCAATCCCGCACCGGCCCGTCAGCACTGCAGACGGCAGGCAGCACACATCTGCTTTTCGTTTCTGTTGACTTTTGCGCAACGCGAATATATACTCATAATATGCTGTCGCTTTCTTTTGGACACGGGTGTTAAAAGCGGGGTCAGCCCCGCTGTCCCGGGCGGAAACCGGCCGGCAGCGGCATCACGGAGTTCGGGAAGCGAAACGAAAGGATATGGATTATGAAAAAGGAAAAGGGCAGACCGAAACGGAAGGATGTTATGGAAGCCCCGTTTGAAATATATCGGCGATCTTTACCGGAAGCAGAGCAGGAAAAGCTTGCGCTGTTTTTTGATGACATAAAAAATCATGTAATGCTGGCGAAAGGAGAAGTCCTTAAGATCCGCACGGATTTTGAAAACGCACTGTTATACTACTCTTCTGCCGGTTTATCCCTGGACGATGCACTTGACAGGCTCAGCGTTTCCAACCTCGGCGGCTTTTACGCCCGCCCTCCGGTGCTCTGGTACAAGCTGGATGACGCGGCAAAAATATTTCCGCTTTCCATGCGGCACGGGCAGATGTCAGTTTTCCGGCTGTCAATCTATCTCAAACAGGATATTGTGCCGGAAATTCTGCAGATGTCTCTCAACTTCACAATAAAACGTTTTCCCAGCTTTGCCACCACCGTGAAAAAGGGCTTCTTCTGGCATTATCTTGACGCATCAAAACGCAGATACGCGGTCGAATTAGAGTCCGGCATTCCCTGCAGGCCTCTGAAGATCTCCCGAAGCGCATCCCAGTCATTTCGTGTTGTATATTTTCATAACCGCGTAAGCATCGAGTATTTTCATGTCCTGACCGACGGAACCGGCGGTATGATATTTCTCAAAACGCTTATTGCGGAATATCTGCATTTACTCGGAACGGAATGGACCCGGGCGGACGGCGTGCTGAATATCAATGATATCCCGTCAGAACAGGAAACGGCGAATGAATTTCTTCGCGCCGGTAAAGCAGAAAAAATGTCCGGTTATTCGTATCAGCCGGCCCTGCAGATGAGCGGGAAAATCTCAAAGGTTCAGCCCTGCCGTATTCTGCATTTCAGACTTGATGCATCCCGCTTAAAAGATATTGCCAGGTCCAAAAACGTAACTGTAACGTCATACATTCTTGCACTTCTGTTTGTTGCCGGAAAAAGCGCGACCGATGAACCCAAAGGCTGTATCAGCATTCAGGTTCCTGTCAATATGCGGAAATACTATCCCTCCGAAACGTTAAGGAACTTTTCGCTGTACTGCGGTATCCGGCTGCCCGCAGACTGCATTTCGGACACGGAATCCATTATTGAAAATATTTCGGAGCAGCTGAAGCAGGAAACCTCCCTGCAGAGCATGAGCAGAATGATGGCTTCTACAAAGCGCATGAATGAACTTCTGCGTTTTATCCCGTTATCCATCAAATCCGCGGCTGCCAGGAACATGTTCGGATTTCTCGGAGACTCGGCTTTCAGCAACACGCTTTCCAATCTCGGCGTTGTAAAAATGCCGCCGCAAATGGCACAGCAGATCGACAGCATGGATTTTATGCTGGGAGGCAGCTGCGGGATGATAACCTTTGAGAATACCACAACATTGTCAGTCGCAAAAAGGACGGCGGACCCCTCCTTTGAAGAAAAGCTGTATGATTTGTTTGCCGCGGACGGAATTATACCGGTTATGGAAGGGAGTGAGCTGTATGAATGTTAAAATCATCTACCCGCATGCGGAAAAGAAAAAAATACAAAGACAGGATGTTATACACTGGGCTAAGTGGCCGTTTCTGCTTGCAGTCATCGCCTGCGTTATTGTCAACATTGCCGCAGGCCCCCCGGCTTGGTGCCTCATCAGCATCTGGTCGCTATGGATGGTCTGGTCGTTTTTTATCTCCCCCGCACTGGTGGAATACAATCGCATAAGCCTCTGGATACGTTTTATAACCAGCTCTTCCATTCTGCTGCTTATCATTGATACGCTTTTTCCGGCGGGCTGGTCGGCGGCCGTAGTGCCGATCGTTGATACCGGCGGGCTGGCCGTCGCCAGCATATTGTTTTTTACGGATCTGGAGAGGCAGAAACAAAATATGATGCCCCTGCTGCTCCTTCTTTTTTCCTGCCTGTTCCTATCCGTCAGCGGACTGCTTGGCGGCCGGATGACGTGGGAAATTATTGCAGCGGGTGCGCTTGCCGCCGCAGTGCTGGCCGTCTGCATTGCCGTACTGAGAAAAGGCCTTATACGGGAGCTCAGGAAAAGATTTCACACTTGATTTCCGCAAAAAGTGCATTAGAAAACACAATTTAAATCCGAAGAAATCAAATCCGCGGAAATACTGCTCTTCCGCTGCCGCACCGCGGCGGCTTTTGCTGTTTTGCTGCCGTGCGCGCCCTTGGGCAGCGGCAGCAAAAACAGTATTTCCGCTGCACTTTCATATTGCCTCAGCCTTCCAACATTTCCTTAACCTTCTCCTCATACTCCGTAAGGCAGCCTGCATTTTCCAGCAGTCCCCTGTAAAAACTCATCAGATCAAGATCGCTTAGAATATAGTGTACCTGACTGTTTTTTATTGCGATCTCGCACAGCTTTTCCCTCTCTTTTGACGTCCACCGGCTGTATCCGCTCAGCTTTCTGATAACAGAATGGGTTCTTGCGAAGTTGCCGCTTCCCTCCAGGGCAATAATCAGATCCTTTTTCTCCTGTTCTTCTCTGTCCGCATGGGCAGCGGCATTCTCACATTCCTTTCTGCAGGAATAATAAACATTTTCCAGCACTTCATTGGTTGCCGTCCGGTCAATAATGGATTTCACCAAGCAGTCCAGATCGGATCCCTCCGTATAATCGGCAGAAGCATAATACCTTATTCTTCCCTCCCGCATCATTTTATGTACTTTTTCCTTGTCTTCTTTGTATACACCAATCGAATAGCCACCATAAGTATTGACCAGCTTCATGCACGGGACATCCGTATCGCTGTCGCCGATATAAACCATATTCCGAAAGGGCACCCGTATCTCATCCGGAGCAAAGGAGTCGTTTACTCCCAGATTATTGATATCCAGAACCCCTTTTTCGATTCGGAACAGATACTGGGTTTTCCCGGTATAATTTACAACCTGCGCAGGCCATACGGCCACCCCGCGGTCGTTATAATAAAATGAGCTTGCGAATATTTCTTTAAATGCTCCGGCTCTGGCGACGGAGGTTCCCTCGATCATTTCCTTAAGCCCGGAAGAAATAATATAGTGTTCCACGATTACGTTTTTCGCCTTTCCGTACTGCCTGATCCGCTCAAACCATCCCTCGACTCCGGGAAAAAGCGTTACCTGCGCGCCGTATTCCATCAGTTTTTCCCTGGTAAACAGGACACGCCCCTGCGCTTTGTCCACCATCATATACATATAGGCAAGATTCTGATCCATATTGTTGCGTTCCGCAAGCTCGTTGGATTCCTTCCAGAAATCCGGAACATTGTAATTGACGGATTGAATGTAACCCTGCGCCTGCATATCATCCGGGGACAGGGTTTTATCAAAATCGTAGCAGATTGCCAGTACAGGCCAGTCCTCCTTCTGCTTTCTTTCTGTTTTCCCATCCCTTTTTCTTTCCATTTTTCCATTCCTTTTTCTTTCCGTTTTCCCATTCCTTTGGTCCATAATTTTCTCCCTTAAATCATTCTGCAGCTGTGCTGCTTCCGCGCTTTTTTCTCCGGATACCCTCCGGCCGGGCAATGAATCAATCCGTTTTCCGCCCCCTGCAGTATCCGGATTTCTTACTTTCCCTGCTGCTGTTTTTCCATCAGGATATCTCCAATTTAGTGTAAATAATTTTCTTTGTCAAGCAGATTTTGTCCGGCACAGTTAATAAATGTGTGCTTTTCAGAGGAGGAAACAGGGGATTCCAATTTTCATCACATTTATTTTCGATTTTTTTCGAAATTTTCAGCTTTTCTCTCGATTTTCTCCGCTGCTCATGGTATACTATAAGCATGACCGGCAGGAATATTTTTCTTTTTCTGCCCGGAACAGTTTTGCAGATTAAATGCGTCAGTCCCGCATCCGCGGCATCCGCGGTCTGCCGGAAGATGCAGAAATGAGGTAAGTATGAAAAAATTATCAGAATCCGTTATATCTTCCCAGGTTTTTGAAGACGGCGCCGCACAAGCCGGCGCCTGCCAGGACAGCGCGGCAGAAAACCTCTTTGCAGCAGATGGGGCCAAAACCGGCACCGCAGATGACGCTTCCCGCAGCTCAGAGGAAAACTCTCTGCTGGCGGAAGCCGCGGAAACAAAAAACGACGCGGCTAAAAACTGCCCCGCTGCAGCACCGGCGGCGCGGATTGCCGCGCTGACTGCGCTCTATGATTCCGAGGAGTTTAACCTTCGGCTCCTTTATTCCGGCCATGACCTCGGCGCAGTCTGTACGCCCGAAGGCACCGAATTCCGCCTCTGGGCACCGACGGCAGAACGCGTGGAGCTGCAGCTCTTCTTCTCCTGCACTGACAAGCCGGAAGAAACGCTCCCGATGCAGAAGCAGGAGCAGGGCGTCTGGTTCCTGGCGGATTCCCGCAATCTGCACGGCGTCCATTATACCTATCTTGTAACCGTGGACGGCAGAACCGCGGAGACCACCGATCCTTACGCGCGCGCCTGCAGCGCAAACGGTGTGCGTTCCATGGCCGTTGAGCTGGCGCGCACCGACCCGGACGGCTGGGAGGAGGATCGCGGCCCGGCGCTCGCACAGCCGACCGACGCCGTGCTCTATGAACTCCATATCCGCGATATTTCCGTCGACGCCTCCTCCGGAATCCGGGCAAAGGGAAAATTCTCCGGCCTGGCCGAGCGCGGCACGAGAAACAGCGCCGGGCTTCCGACCGGGCTCGACCACATCTGCGGACTCGGCGCGACGCATGTCCACCTGCTGCCGAGCTTTGACTTTTCCTCGGTGGACGAAACCGCCGGACAGCCCTCCTTCAACTGGGGCTATGATCCCGCAAATTACAATATCCCGGAGGGTTCCTACAGCAGCAATCCGCAGGACGGCGCCGTCCGCATCCGCGAATTCAAGGAGCTCGTGAAGGCGTTCCATTCGCGCGGCATTGGTGTCATTATGGATGTTGTCTATAATCACACGGCCGCCTCGGAAGATTCCTGCTTTAACCGGACAGTTCCATACTACTATTACCGGATGACGCCGACAGGCTGCTTTTCCAACGGCTCCGGCTGCGGCAACGAAACCGCTACCAACCGCCCGATGGTACGCCGCTATCTTATGGATTCCGTCGCCTACTGGGCACAGGAATACCACATCGACGGCTTCCGCTTCGATCTGATGGGCCTGCACGACCTTGAAACAATGCGCGCGATCCGGGAGCGGCTTGACAGGATCAATCCGCAGCTGCTGATGTACGGCGAAGGCTGGACCGGCGGCAACTCCGTTCTTCCGGAGGAGGAGCGCGCCGTCAAAAAAAATATCGGCCGCGCGGCCGGCATCGCGGCGTTTAATGACAATCTGCGCGACGCCCTGAAGGGCAGCGTATTCTCCGACCGGGACAAAGGATTTGTATCCGGCAAAAAAGGGCTCTGCGGGGAGATACGCTTCGGCGTTGCCGGCTGCACCGCACACCCGCAGCTTATTTTTGCTGCCGGCCAGGCCGGGAAAGAGATTTTGCCTCCGGCCCCGGCCAAGGCAGGCCGTCCCCGGAATACTGTCCGTACGGCATCTTCTCTGCTTGCGAGGAATGCTTCCTCCGCGGCGGAGCCTGTCCGATCCGCAGACAGGGCCTGGGCGATCTCGCCGGCGCAGAGCATCAATTATGTTTCGGCGCATGACAACCTGACACTCTGGGATAAGCTCACCGTTTCCTGCCGTCCCTGCCCCCGGAAACTGCGCGTGCGCATGAACCTTCTGGCCGCCGCCGTCTGCTTCACCTCGCAGGGAATCCCGTTTCTTCAGGCAGGGGAGGAATTCCTTCGCTCAAAGCCAGCCCCGGACGGAGCCGGCTTTGTCGAAAACAGCTACAATTCTCCGGACTCCGTCAATTCCATAAAATGGGATGAACTGACGAAAAACAGGATCGTATTCCATTATTACCGCGGTCTGATCGCCTTCCGGAAGGCTCATCCGGCTCTCCGGCTCTCGGATGCCGGCCTTGTTGCAAAGCATCTGGAATTTTTTACCAAAGTCCCGGATAATACGGTCGGCTTCATGCTGAAAGATCATGCGGGAGGCGATTCCCTGAGGGAAATCTGCATCCTGTACAATCCGAATCCCGCTCCGGCGCAGTTTACCATCCCGGAGGGCGGCTGGGAAGTTTACGCGGAGGACGGCACGGCCGGCACCGGGCTGATTCGCCGGCACCGGGGACAGGTAATCGAGGCCGCACCGATTTCATGTACGATTCTCGGCAGAAGCTGAGCCCGGATAACCGTATTTGCCCGGCCTGTTCCGCCTGACTCTCTCTTCCTATACGCTCAAGCTGCCGCCGTTACGGTTGCGGGAAGCGCCCAAAAGCGCTTCCCGCAGCGGTGACGGCAATCAGCAGCGCCGCACCTGCCGGGAAAGGCAGCATGACGGACGCGCAATGTTCAGCATATCCTGCGAGATGAATCATATCTCGATCCCGATCCGGTACTCCCTCAGCCAGTAATTCACCTGCAAAAGATATGCGTACAGCTGCGGTCCGGCCATCAGCTGCCCGTACCACGGCTTTGCATAATCGGACGGCATCGCCATAAACCGCTCCGCTTTCTCTTGGTCGATCAGCGCATGGATCGGCTGGCCCTTATCCTGCAGCATTCCGCGGAAGCGCTCCTTTAAAATACGCTCGTATCCCGGATGATAGGTCTTCGGATACGGGCTCTTTCTGCGGTACAGCACCTCATGCGGCAGGTAGCGCTCTCCCGCCCTGCGCAGCAGGCCCTTCACCAGACCGTCCGGACATTTCATCTCCCACGGCACATTGTAGACATACTCGACAATCCGGTGATCCGCAAACGGCACGCGCGCCTCCAGGCCGCTTGCCATACTGGTGCGGTCCATGCGGTCGAGCAGCGTCACCATAAACCAGTTCAGATTCAGCCAGCCGATGCGCTGCCTTCGCTGCTCCTGCTTTGAAAGGCCCGTATTGACCGGCGCTTCCCGCATTGTCGCTTCGTATGCCTCCCGCTCGTATTCCTCCAGCCTCAGCTTTTCAATGATATCATCCCGCAGCATTGCCGTACGCATGCTGAATTCGTTTGACCAAGGAAATCCTTCCTTATTCAGCAGTTCCTCCCGATGGAACCACGGATAGCCGCCGAAAATCTCGTCGGCACATTCCCCGGTCAGCGTTACCTTGTCGTATTGGACAACCTGGCTGCAGAAATAGAGCATTGACGCCTCGACGTCGGCCATGCAGGGCAGATCCCTCGCCCGAACCGCCGGATAAAGATAATCTGCCAGCAGCTCGTTGTCGCATTCCAGAAAACGGTGGTTTGTTCCGCATGCCTTCACCATCAGCTCGGCATAAGGGCGATCCTGCGAGGGCTGGTAGCTGCTCGCCTGAAAATACGAATCGTTGCCGGTAAAATCAAAGGAAAAGGTGTCCAGCACCTTTCCCTGCTTTTTCAGCTCCGCCGCACAGATTGCCGTGACAAGGCTGGAATCTATCCCGCCGGAAAGAAACGTGCTGATCGGAATATCCGAAAGCATCTGCATGCGCACCGCATCCGTCAGCAGCCATTCCGTGTGCTCCACGGTCTGCGCAAAGCTCTCCGTATGATCCGCGGCCTGAAGTCTCCAGTAATATTTCTCTCGGATATCCGGCGTTAAGTCCGCTCCCGGCGTAATCTCCAGCAGGCTTCCGGCCCGTACCTCGCGTATCCCCCGGAACACACCCTTCCCCGGCGTTTTTGCCGGCCCGAGGGCAAAAACCTCACAGAGCCCCTCTCTGTCCAGTTTTGCCTCGAAATCCGGCACTGCCAGAATTCCCTTAAGCTCCGACGCAAAATACAGCACGCCCTTCGAGACGGAATAAAACAGCGGTTTTACCCCGAGCCGGTCACGGCACAGCAGCAGACGGCGCTCCTTTTCCTCCCATATCGCAAAAGCGAAAATACCGTTCAGCCGCTTGAAAAATTCGCTTCCGTGCAGCCAGTAGCCGTTCAGAATCACCTCGGTATCGCAGGAGGTTTCAAACGACATTCCCTCCGAAACCAGCTCCTCCCGCAGGTGCTTCATATTATAAATTTCACCGTTGTAAACAATGCTGACCTCCCTGCCCCCGGAACATCTGACGATCGGCTGATGCCCGCGCTCCAGGTCAAGAATGGAAAGACGCACATGCGCCAGCCCGCACTCCGTGGAAAGATAGAGCCCCTCGTCGTCCGGGCCGCGGTGCTTTTGCACCCGGTTCATACACTCCAGCAGTTCCCTGCCGCAGCCCGGTTTCTCCCCGTCCCCGCTCATCCTGCGGCTGCCGCCGCAGCACTGCATCGACAGAGAATCTGAAAATCCCTGATTTTCAAACCTTCGCCCCGCTCCCGGCGCAAAAAAGCCTGAAATACCACACATGTGAATCCTCCTGTCCGCATAATCATGCAATAAATTATTTGTGCGGCATATTGCAGCCGCTTATTTTCTGACACGCAGCACCGGCTGCAGCTGCCTTCCCTCCAGAGCCCGCTCCGCCGTATCCGCAAGCAGCTCAAAATGCGCTACCAGCGAGTTCGGCTTCTTTTCAGGATCGTCCTGAGAAAACGGCACAAAGTAAATATTTTTTGTATTCATCAGCAGCCCGATATTTTTCATGTTCATCCCCAGCGCATCATTGCTTGCAATGCAGAGCACCAGCGGACGCTCGTTTCTAAGATGAGCCTTTGCCGCCATCAGCACCGGACTGTCCGTGATCCCGTTTGCCAGCTTGGCGATAGTATTTCCGGTACACGGCATAATAATCAGCACATCGAACATCGCGGACGGCCCGATCTGTTCCGCTTCCTCGATGGAGCGAAACGGCGGCCTTCCGGTGAGCTCCTCCGCTTCTGCAAGAAAGCTCTCAGCGCTGCCGAACCGGCTGCTGATCTCCTGTGCGGCATCTGAAAAAATCGTCTGTACCTCTCCTCCCTCTTCGGTCAAAGCCTTTATTTGAGGGAAGCTTTTCTGATAAGTGCAAAAAGAGCCCGTAAGGGCCACTCCGATTTTTTTCCCGTCAAACCTCATAACCAGCCTCTCATTCTGCCGCTCAGGCGGCCTTTTCACTTCTTTCCCGCCGCCCGGTCCTCCCTGCTGCAGAGGCAGTCCGCCATTGCGGCAGCGGCCCCGCGCGGGCAATATTTTCCCGGCAGCCCCGGGCAGAAAATCGCATTAATGCCGCATTCCTGCGCCTCCGCGGGTGAAAAGCCTCCGGGCTGCGAAGCAATCTCCACAAGCAGAACCCCGTTTCGGAGCCCTTTTAACAGCTCGAGGCGGAGCAATCTTGCCGGTACCGTATTGACAATAATATCCTGCCCTGTCAGCTCCTCCGCCAGCCCCTGCGCATAACACACGCGGAGACCTTGCTGTGCTGCCTCCCATGCACTTTCCACTCTTCTGACGCAAACCGTCACCTCTGCGCCGACGCGGTGAAGCAGCTGCGCAATCGCGCTTCCGCAGCAGCCGTAGCCCAGCACAAGCACTTTTGCCGCCGCGAGCTTTTCCGGCCATGCACAGAGAATTTCTGCAAGACAGCCCTGCGCGGTGAGCAGAGCATTTTCCGACAGCACGGATTCTTCCTTTAGGAAATCAATACATACTGCCCCTGCCGCTGATGCTTCCTTTGCAAACGCTGCCGGAAGCTGGCCCGCAAACAGTCTCTGCCCTTGGGAAAGACAGGAAAGCAGCTCCTCCTGCGTAAGATCATCGCCGCTCTTTTCCGCGGCTGATTTCCCGATATATTTTGAAAACGGAACCGGACCTACCAGCACCGGCGCACTCTGTGCCAGCTCCCGCAAGGACTTCGCCGTCTGAAGACCGGACGCTGCGCGCAGCACGGCCGCGGCGCCCTCCCCTGTCGTCAGCGCATAGGCTGCGACACGCCGACCGCGGCGAAGCAGCTCTGCAGCGAGGTAACAGCTTCTGTCGTCCCCTCCGAATATGCCAAAATCTGCAATCATTCCTACCCCGGCTTTTTCGTGATGTTATGGTTTAATATATGATTTCCCGACGCAAAGGTTCCTCGGGCCTGCGCCTGCGATGCTCCCAATGCCCTTGCCTTCGGTTGACCGCGGCATTTTCACGGCAGCACCAGCCAGGCGTACAGGACACTGCACTTTGGAGTGCATAATCTTAACTGTAAGCAACACCTATATTGACGCGTTTGGAACAGAACGGACACGCGGAGCGTATCGACCACCGCAGTTATGAACGTCAAAGGGCAAGCGGCAATCTTGCCGCCGACCAGATACCCACCGTCCATTTAGACGTTGCCGCTTCCTCTATGGAGAAGCGCGGCATCCGCACCGAGCGCGGCGGCCTCAACCGCGAAATCGAAATTTCAAACCAGAAGTTACGGCAGTTAAAGGCGCGTATCTCCAAACTGCAAAACTGGTTAAAGGAAGAAGACGAGAACACCGAGCCGCCCACCCTTGCCGACTACATTCAAGGCATTTTGTCACGC
>CAJUMC010000046.1 GCA_910587085.1 uncultured Lachnospiraceae bacterium
ACAATTTAGCCGAACCATATAAAGAAGTTTTTATGCTGCGGGTTTTTGGAGAATTAACGTTCCGGCAAATTGCAGATATTTTTCAAAAAACAGATAACTGGGCTTGCGTCACGTATCACCGGGCAAGAAAAAAAATATTAAAACAAATGGAGGCAAACAATGAGTAATAAATGCAATTTAATCAAAGATATCCTTCCGCTTTATGCAGAAGATATGGTAAGTACGGATACACGGGAGTTTGTTGATAAACATCTTGAACATTGTGCGGAATGCCGAGCGGAGTTTGAGCATATAAGAAAGCCTGCGGAATTTATCCCGGATACGGATATCGTTCCCCTGAAGAGAATAAAAAAGGAGTTATTTATCAAACGCCTGCAGACTGTTTTTTTTACAGCGACGTTAGTATGTGCCGTTGTAGCGGTTGTTTTTGGGGTTTTAACAGCGCCTGACTTTTTTCCCTATTCTGATGGTTTAGTGAATGTTATAGATAGCTCTGACGGGAATATTATTTTATCATTCAATAATAAAGTGTCAGGTTATAGCTGTATTAAAGAGTTGGATAGTAACGCGGAAACAGCGGTTTATCGCATAAACGCATGGACTGCAACCTGGGACTTATTTTTTTCGGATCGCGGAAACCAGAATATGGTTATACCTGCTGATGCCGGAACGAAAATCCAGATCTTCTACGCTCAAAACAATGGCTCTGAAGATGTGCTGATTTATGGGGCAAATGAAAATACCAAAGAAGATACCATAACATTGCCGCGGCAAATTTTAATGCCCTATTTCTTATTCGCCTTCCTTGCCCTTGCTGTACTTGCAGTTCTGCGTTTTTTATTGAGAAACCGGCCGGCAATAATTTTGTGGATTGACAGAACCATACCATTCCCGATTTCCTATATGGCAGCGCAGCTTTGCACAAAAGGAATTCACTTTACAACATATTCATCGCAGCGGGATTTCTGCATTATCCTTCTTGTTGCTATACTGTTTTATTTTGCATTGCTGACAGGAAAAGCTCTTTACAAAGCAAAAATGGGGACTGCTCTTAAAGAAGGAAATCAGCAGGAAAATAAGCAATGACATTTTATGGGGGAAGCATGCAGGGCCGGCAGCATCGTTGTAAGTCTCCATTCCCTAGCTCTTGAAAAGCCCGTAAACGTCCGGGCCGGGCAGATTACTTTATTTGCATTATCGCGTCTCTATTTTCTTCAGCAGAATAACGCATAACAGCACAGCTGCAATGAAAATAATAAATAAAGGTAAGATATTATTCCACATAAAAGTACTTTCTGTCATGAATGCGTATCCCCATGTTGCGGGAAATAGTTTTCCGGCCATCACAAATGCCTGGGGAAGCATATCCCCTGGAAACATAATCCCCGAGAGCATAGTAGAGGGAAGAAACAACAGGATAGAAAGCATTGATGTATTTGCGGTATCTTTTACGGCCAATCCGATCACGCTGGCAATGCCAAGCGATACAGCAATCAGGGTAATCAGTCCAACAAAGTATGTTCCCGGATGCACCGGAATTTTTGCATCAAAAGCAACCGGTGCAATTCCATAAAGAAGGAAACTCATAATAAGCAGATGAACAAACGCTGAAATATTCGTCAAAAATAATCCTAATGACAGAGGTACGCCATTCGCTTGGTATGCATTCTTAACATCGCTCCTGTATATTTCCGCAACGGAGGGCGGCAAACCGATCAGCGCACCCATGGTTACCGCAAATACGGACATGGATTGAATCAAAGTTTCGCTGCTCTCCGGCATAACGGATGTAAAAATTCCTCCCATCACTGCGAAAAACAGGAGCGGAACGGCATAGCAGGCAATCAGCATCGTTCGGCTCCGCAAGTCCAGTTTCCACTGTAATGCAACTCCATATAAAAATCCATCCATTCTTTACTCCCCCCTTGCTATTTTTACAAAATGCTGTTCCAGAGAACCGCGGTTTACTTGGATATCCTGAATGTTCATATTCTTTTCCTGATAACCTTTCAAAATGGAAACCAAACTTTCCCCGATGTTGTCAGCTACAAAGTTTTCCGTTCCTAGGCTTGTTTTTATGCAGATATTGTAATGCTTTCCGACTGCCTTCGTCAGTTCGCTCACGGTTCCCGCAAATGCAATCCGGCCGTCTTTAAGAATTGCGATATTGTCACATAAGTTTTCTACTTCGGCCATATCGTGGCTGGCCAACAGGATAGTTTTTCCCTGGGTTTTCAGCGTCCGGATATATTCGTGGAGAGAAATCCGTCCCTCAATATCCAGTCCGGCCGTTGGCTCGTCAAGGAACACAATGTCGGGAGCGCTGATTAAAGCCAGTGCCAAATGCAGCCGCCGTTTCTGCCCTGTTGACATCTCCTGATACTGTTTGGACGCCAGATTATTTACACCTAACGCCGCCAGCATAGAGGTGTCAACAGATACCTTGTTCCATTTTGCAAAAAGGCGAACCGCTTCCATCCCTTTGATATGGGCAGGCAGAGAAGCCGATTGTAATTGAATCCCCATGCTTCCATTTACCGTGATACTGCCGCCATCGTACTTTCGTAAGCCCTCAATACATTCAAATGCCGTTGTTTTTCCCGCGCCATTTACGCCCAGCAGAGCAAAAATTTCCCCTCTGCGCACACACAGGTCAATTCCCTTCAGCACCTCTCTTTTCCCGTAGCTTTTACGCAATCCTTTCACTTGCAATGCGTCTGTCATATCACTTCCTCCTGGAAGGGGTTTACCCCCAGATTTGAAAAGTAAGCGCCCAACGCCGGTTCAATAAAAACATTTGCTCTGTCTTGCTTTTGTTTCCACTCTTGATTAAGTTCGTCGTTTTCTCCCATCTGCAGGAGCTTAGAGAGCATGGCAGCATCCCCGCCTGTGAACTCCAAAATTAAATCCCAGTAGGCTTCTGCAAATTGTATCCCTCTCTGACTTTCTGCCGGCACTCCGGATTCCTGCAGCCGAATCGCCTCATCCTGAAAATGCAAAAATTTTTTCAGGAATACCAGACCGCTTTCCCTGTCAAACCGGCTGCGAATATGATCCAGCGTTTCACTGTCAAAATGCTTAATGAGCCAATAAAAATCATTTTTCATTTCCAGATTGATAATAATATCCGCATATTTTTTGAAGTCTACCGACTGCATTTCCAGCACTTCTGTTTTTAACGCCTCGATTGCCGACAGAGATTCGGTTAAACCTGCTATCTTTTCACGTATTACAGCAGCCTGCTCTGAAAGAATCTGCGCCACATCAGCCGGGGAAGCCAGCGGAATCAGCCTGTCCCTTATGTGATCCAAAGAAAACCCCAGATGCTTCAAAGACAGTATCTGGTGCAGCTTTATAATATCTTTGTCCGTATAAAGCCTGCGTCCTCCATCGCTTAAGGCTGATGGTGAGAGCAGCCCTTCTTTATCGTAGTGCTGTAAAGTCCGGACTGTTACATCCATCCTTTTTGCAACTTCGCCCACCGTCATATATCCCTGCGGGATAGCTCTATATTTTTCCACATTCAAAATACCTCCTGCGGATAGTATAACTCATTACGCTGCGTCACAAGCAACACTCTTTTCACATTTTTCTGATGAAAATCCATATTAGACAATTCCATATATCCGTTATCACCGATCCAGACGCACAGACGCAGAGCCGGTAACACGCAGATAAAAAATGCGGTTATCGGCCCTTCTTTTGACAACTGTTAGCTAATGCCGACAGGACAGCCAGGTTATTTCTCTTTCCGGGCTGCTGTCTTCCGCTGCTCCCGGGCAAATGTTCAGAACTGCCCGGTTCGTTGTTCCCACGCCCCGCTTTCCTTCCTGCTCCGGCTCAGCCCTCTCTTCAGCTCCCGTCTTCCCGCTCAGCTCTCTCTGCCGTTTCAGGCGCTCGCGGATCAGCCCGATAAAGCGTGCCGGCTCCGTCACCCTCAGAAACGGTCCAAAAGAAAGTACCCGGATCACCAGCTCCGTCTCATCCTCCCTGCTGTAATGAATCCGTACACGATAGCGCCTCTGCTCCAAACGCTCCGCCTCCTTTTCAAAATGCGCGAAATGCAGCAGCGCGCGCTCCAGAGTGTTGCGGCCGTCGAAAAGCTCGAACACAAGGCTTTCCGTACTTTCCCGTGATGTTCCGCAAAGATCCCCGGAGCGTTTCCCATTCGAGCCGGTATGCGCCTCCCCATTCCGTTTGCCACATGCTGCCCCGACGGCATCCTCGTCCTGCAGCGGACATGGTTTGCAGGAAAGAATCCGGGCCAGATTGATTGTCCTTCCATAGCGGCATCCCGATGTGATCAGACGGAATTTATCATCCTTTTCGGAATATTCCATATACTCCGGGAGCGCCTTTATATGCGTGAGCATTCCTCTGCGGTTCTCCACATCAATGCGCAGCGGACAGCGCGCAGCAATCGCATCCATTATGGTACGAAAGTTCTGTATGTATTTCTCATTATCATAAGAATCTCCATCCGCATATTTATCAAATATATGAATATCATCAGGTAAAAACAACGGTTCCACCTCTTCCAGCCCTTTAAGCTCACAATCAAAAAGGCGGAGCCTTGGGTCCAGCAGAATTGCTTTGAGCCACCGTTTTTCCAGCAGGGTGAGCGGCAGCTTTTGCCCCCGCATCAGCGGTGCCGTGCCGTCCGGACAAAGCAGCTGCCACTGTCCCTCAAAGAGCGCGGGTTCAATCGCAAGAATGCTTTCCGAAAAAGCCCGCTCCTCAACAATCTCCCGAACCTCCTGCCTTGTGACCGGACGTTCTGACGCCCTCTTCAGAATTTCCGCAACCGCATTATAATACGCGCTGTACAGCTCATCAAACAGCATCCCCTGATCGGTCATCACTTTTCTCCCTCCAAGGCCCCACAGCCCTTTATATCTTTCTTCTCCCTCTGCGGCTCACAACGCCGCATTTTCATCTTCCCTCCCGCAGGGCGCGTCAGCGTCCTCCGACCCGCTGCCGCAGCTGTGCAGCTCATCCTCAAGCCCGTAAATCCGGTACATTGTATCAAGATCATTCCAAAACCGTTTTTCCAGCGTTTTATTTGAAAAGTTCAGCGAAACAATCCGGCAGATAAAGGTACGTATCCACGGGACAAGCTCGCTGGCGTCATAGACCTCTGCACAAAACCGGCTCGTATCCGCATCCAGCCGCTCCACCCGTCCGCAGCGCTTTTCCCGCTCCAGGCGCCTGTGGATATATTCCTCGCCGGCAGCGGCGCGCACCGTAAACTCCACACTCTCCAGACGCGCACCGCTGCCCTGTGTGCTGACTCCCCACATGCTGCCCTGCATGTGATCCAGATTTTCCCGCAGCCTGTCAAATTCTTCGCAGATCTCACCGGCACTCACCCGGCAGATCATATCGAGCCGAAGACTCTGAATCCTGCCGTTCTGCGGACTGTATGCCATCACATACTGTCTGCCGTTCTGAACGCTTATAAAAACGCGAAGCGGAACAATACTCTGCATCCTCCGCTTCCCGGTACGACGGCTTACGGTTTCTGCCTCTGCAGCCCGTTTCTGCCGCATCAGGTCAAAGACAGCGCACAAAATACCGCTGTCCAGCGCCTGTGTTATGTAATGATGCTTAAATGAAAAACGTTCCCGGTGCGCTCCCGCTTTGTCCAGAAGAAAGGAGCCGATAACGCCGCAGGGTGCGGCTTCCGAAAAAAAATCGAGCAGATCCGGAAACTCCGGACCGTCCGTCTTTATCAATTCCGCACAGCGGTAGAGCACTGCCTTGCCCTGCTTCTTTGTGCAGATCATTCCCTTCTGCTCATACTCCTTCAGCTTTTTGCGAACCGTGGATACATCAAACACCCTCGGCTCACGGAATTCCGAAAGGCAGGCATCAAGCCTTCCCATAATATCTTGGAGGGACAGCGGGCCGCCGGCCCCGCACAGTATGCCAAAAAGAAGAAAATGCAGCGTAATGTCCCCCGCGGTAAAGCTTTTCGCCTTCCATGCCTTATAAAACGGATTATGACGGACAGCCCGGCTGTCAACCGAAATAAAAACATTTTTTCCGTCCTGCGTGCGCCGGAATCCCATGTAACCGCCGAGCCAGCTTTCAATGCGCCGTCTTTCGTCGTCATAGGAGCGGGCACTTTTCTTATTGTACTCCTCCCGGCATTTAAAGCCGTAAACATAAAACTCCCTCATATAATCCCGGATATTGTCAAAATTTTTAATCAGCTCGCTGTAGGCCATGGTCTCTGCTCCTTTCCATTCCCCTTTCCGTCCGGGCTTTCGTATGGTATTCTGCTATTGCAATATAGTAAGGACT
Organism: uncultured Lachnospiraceae bacterium; assembly: GCA_910587085.1. Taxonomy (GTDB): domain Bacteria; phylum Bacillota; class Clostridia; order Lachnospirales; family Lachnospiraceae; genus RGIG4057. Next base: position 6,307 of record CAJUMC010000046.1, read on the forward strand.
ATGCTATCTTTATTATATTTGGAGGTGGATATGATTCCTTTTGATATCTTATATAATGAATTTTAAAACACAAATGATATATGCAGCTTCTGCTCCATCCACAGGGAAAACCGGACAGCTGAGCGCTTTCTTCTGATCCGCTCTCTCGACAAGCCGAATCTTCAGGATATTATCCGCCTGTATTCCAGCGACACGCCGAGCGGAAATATGAGAGCGCTCACCCGCGCCGCCTACGAGTCCGCCGTAACCGTTGACGGGCTGCTTGATTATATCGAACAGCAGCGCACAGAGCTTGTTTCTTCCCGGCGCAATGAACTGAACGGCCTTGAACATATTCTGGAAGATAATCCTGTCGTAAACTGCGGAATCCGCAACGATAAGGTGGATGACATTGTAAAGCAGCTCGTCCGGAATAAAGAGATGAAATCCTTTGAAGAGCTGGAGGAAATGGTGACTCGTTCCGTAATGCCCAGAATCCGTCAGTACATACTCTGGTCATATTACAACCAGACAGCAAACGATCTGATCGAAATGTATTTTATTTCTCACCCTGCTGTCATCCCGACCCTGCGGAAGATACACGATATTGATTTCTTCCTGTACACTGATGCAGGCAATGAAATAATTCCTTTTGATCTGAAATTTACACATATATCCGACGCATATTTTGACCTGTTTTCCAAGGGACTCACCCCCTTGGAGGCAGGCCATGACGATTTCCTGATCGGAAACGGCATCGAAGAAATAAAGGAAATCAAAGCCTATTACTCCAAAAGGAAAGCGGCTCTCTCGCTGCCAAACTACGGAAGCATGTCCAAAAAGGATCTTCTGGACACATTATCCAAAACCGGCGATCCCGGCGCTGCGGGCTTTATCCGGGCCATGGAACAGAAACGCAGCCTGGCGGTTGAACAGACTGCCCGCGATCTGCGTGCGCTGGAGTGGTGGAATTACAAATTTCAGGGAGAACGCCTTTTCTGCAACAACAACAGATTCTTCGTTTTCCTTGCCTGGAAAGAACGGTTCACGGACGGACGTGAACTGAAAGGAAGGATACACGAAATCGGCCGGATAATCACGACCCTGCTGGATTGTTTTTCTTCCGGCGATATCCATACGATACGCTATCACTACGATAAGGAAGCCGGACTTTCCGGAAATTACACGGCTCGCACGCTTTCCACGATATATTGTGAATAACCGGGTTCTGCTCTTCTACGGCATCAGCTCCGCACATTTTTTAATAATATGGGATATTCTGTAAATATATCCCTCCGGTATGGTTTCCACAAACAGTGCATTCATAATATTGTATACCTCCGCACCGGGAATCCGGTCCAGCTGCTGACGGATTCTTTCCTCCAGGCCGCCAATATTATTCTGATAGACGATCTGCTGCTGATTGGTGTTTTCCGCATTTTTAAAGGTCAGCACAAAATCCGTCTTCAGCGCATTTTTCCGGTTATCCTGAATCACGGAGGTCGCGGAATATTCCAGCGGAACGATATCACAGAGCTCGAAGCCGCCGCGCAGAAACATATTTAATGTTTCCAGCCAGGTTCCGTCATCCAGACAGTTAAATGCCATGGAAAAGTGCCGTCCCTTCTTCAGAACTCTCTTTATCTCCAAAAACGCTTCATTCAGCAGCTTCTGATAATTCTCCTGCGTTTTTCCCCGTGCTCTGGCCTCGGAAACAACGATCTCCTTTTCCCAGGCAAGCTTTGAATCCATCCCCAGCCAGGCATTCCACATCAGGCTCATCCCCATATAGAGAATGCGGTTGGAATGCGGCGGATCGATAAATACATAATCCACGCTGTCATTCTCCAGCGGAAGCTCTGTTGCCGAGCCGTTAATCAGCAAAACATTTTCTTCTGAGTATCCCCCCGGCAGACCGGCAAAAATGTCGCTGATCTCCTCCTCCCCTCTGAGTATCCGGCGATACCGGTTTTCAAAGCAGTTCCAGACATTTATTTCAAAATGCTCCTCCGGAACCCAGTAGCCGACCACCCAGCTCCCCACCTCCGCACGTTCTTCTGCACCGGCGTTTTTCTTTCGCCGGCGGATCACAAAAACAAGGCGGCTTGCCTGGGAAAGCGTTCCGGACAGAGTAAGTTCAAAAACATTCCGCACCTGCGGATTTTCGATATTCCGTATTTCCGCTGCAAGCAGGGAGAGACCGACCAGAGCTCTTCGGGTGAAAAGATCGCAGACACGTTGCCCTCTGCCTACATTGATTCTCGAGTTCTCATACATCTCGCTCTGCGGATACCAGTCCGGCGGCACAGCCGGATTTTTTGACATGTCGATATCAATCTTCCTGCCGGCGCGTATGTTTTTTTCTTTTTTTCAGTCTCGTACCATACCTCCAGCGGTTCTCCGTTTTTCCAGATCGTATGTGTTACAAGAGTCTTCTCCCCGTCCTCCTCCACAGTATACAGGCTGTTGATCACAGCCCGCAGCTTTTCTTTTATGCGCTCGAAAGTCTGACTCAGTACTTCAGGGCAGACAGCGGTAAGGCAGGTCCGGGCAATCTTTACTGCGATGGGATTATCGACACCCACGCATTTCCGGCCGAGCTTTACGGCCTCAAGCAGGGTAACACCGGAACCGCAGAAGCTGTCCAGCACGGTTTCCTCCGGCTCCGTGTAAGCTTCAATAAATTTCGAAATCTCGTTGAACGGCTTTTTGCCCCAGTATTTGTGCATGGCATAAATGCCCTTGTACGTATTTTTATTTACTCCCAATTTCCCTTTTCCTCCGCCAGTTCCCTGCGGCAGCGCTCCAGCTGCTCGTTGTTGAATTCCAGACGTTCCCGAATTTTCTGCCGCCTGGTATTGAGATGATGACGCACCTCAACCATCTCCTTGTCGTCAAGCAGCGCATCCGCCTGGTAAATCCAGATTTCCGCGTCTTTCACCCCGGCTGCCCGGAGTATATTCACCAGCTGGCGCGTGTACTGTTCCAGCTGTTCCGTATTCTTCCGGTAGCGGCGTTCCTCCTCGCGCGCTTTTTTGTATCTCTCCCAGAGATCCGCCAGCTCCCGATAGCTTCCGACACAGTATTTTTCATAGCAGTAATCGAGCGTGCTCGTACTGTTGACAAGCTTGATCTTGATCTTGTTTGTCAGCTGTATCACCCGGTTCTGCCGGTACACGGACTCCTTGAGCACCCTCTCGCAGGCAGCGGCGGCCGACGCGATGTAGGCCACAATCGCCGCGGCCATCACCGCGGTCAGAAGCAGAGGCAGCGTCATATCCGCCGATGCCGCCGCTCCGGCCACAAACAACGTGAGAAAAAGAATCACGACAAGCACCGCGCTTCCGATCGCCATCCTTCTCAGGAACTGCTTTTTATCCTCAGCCTGCTCCCGCTCGTAGCGTATTACTGCACGCTCCCCGTCCAGCTGCCGCAGATCCGCCATCACCATGCTCTGATACTGTTCCTGCTCATAAAGGTTTTTCAGCTCATTCGGTATTTCCTTCTCGTAGCGCTCCATCGCCCGGTACTGCTCTGTTGGAATCCGATCCGGGCTGTTCTGATATCTGCTGCGCTCTCTGCTGAGCTGAATTATCCCGTTCGCGGCAGCGTTCACCACATTTCGCTCCTTCTGCTCAAGGCGGTCGATGCGCTGCATATCCGTAAGGTACGAAGTAACCGCTTCATATTCTCTGCGGGACAGCTCAATCTGACGTTCCAGCTCCTCCGCCCGCTCCTGCAGCGTGCCCTCGGGCTGTTCGGAAAATACTTCCGCTTTTTTTCTGCCCCACCGTTTTTTTTTCTCTTTTCGGAGAGTTTCCGAAAATTCCGCCTCCGCGGCTTCGATTTCCCTGCGCCTTTTTCTTCTCATTCCCGCCTCCATGCCGCAGCCGGCTCCTGTCCGGCAGTTCTCTGCCGCGCGCTCTCCCGGTACTCGTTTTTCAGCTTCTCCAGCAGCTTATCCGCACACTGATAATATTCCGCAATCTTTCCCTGTTCATGCAGCGCCTTCAGCCTTTCCAGCTCCTGCCAGGCAGGCGTCGTTTCCGCCGCCGTCCTCGCCAGATACAACGCCTGCGTCGTCTGCTCGATCACTTCCCTGCGGGGAAGCAGCGTTTTCAGCTCCTCTGCCAGCACCTGCTCCTGACCTGCCAGCTTCAGCGACATCAGATACTGCTTCAGCGACTCATCCGACCGGTTGAGCCGGTACGCCTCCCGGAAATGCCCCTGCGCCTGCCGGAATGCCCCCTCGCGCATCTCGGACACCGCCAGATTGTGAAGCATGTTTCCGTGCTCCCTCTCGGTAAAAACCGCCAGTTCCTCCTCTCCGAGAATCTGCCGGTAGATTCTGCACGCCTCGGCCTCTCTCCCCTCTGACAGCAGCCGATCCGCATTCCATTTTCTGCGCTGCACCGGACTCATTCCGCAGAAATCATCGTAGCGCCGGAGAAACTCCTTGATCTCCCCCTCGTCAAAATAGTCCGTACTGCAGAAAATCGCCACCAGAATATCCTTTGCCCCCGCCCGGCTTTCACAGAGCTGCCGAAGACAGCCCGCCCTATCCGAAAGGCCGAGCTCCTCGCTGATAAACCGGATCAGTTCCGGGTCAAACAGCTCGTCCTGCATTACAAACGCATTGTGATAAAGGATATGGCATAATTCTTCCATGCTGGCCGCCGACTGGCCGATCGAACGGAAGAAGTACGGGCGCGCCGTTCTTCTTCCAGTACACAAAATAACTTTTCCCATTGCCGTACTCCCCCCTGTCTGCTGCAGCATAATTTGTTTGCGCTCCTGCGCGGCTCAGCCTGTACCCGGCCCGGTTCAAGCCGACCAATACTTCGCAGTTCAGCCGGCTCTCCGTCTCACAGCATAATCCGCCCTGTCTCTCCGCAGCCCATCTCTTCTGCAGGTGCGCCCCAACCCCTGCCTCCTAGAGAATCTGCTCCCAGATTCTCCGGGTTCCCGCCTCCCTTCCGAAACCGAGATCGCGGATCTGCACAACGGGCGTCTCCCGGTCCGCATAGCTCAGGGAAAGCTCCAGCATCACCGTCTTGTTTTCCCGCTTCATCAGGTTTTCCAGAATCATCACCTCGTGCACCGGCTCTTTTTTCAGTACGTTGCTCACCAGAAATTCGATTTCCTGCGTCGCATCCAGGATAATACGGCACTGGCAGCCGGCGCTCCGGTAATCCTCCCCCGCATGCGCCAGCTCAACATAGCGCTCCTTCGCGTCATGATACAGCTTCACATAGATGCTTTCCCGAATCATATCGCCGGAAAGCAGCACGCAGCCGGCATCCATGCCTTCCGCGGCCATCTTCGCCGCATAGCAGGCTCCCTTTGTGTACAGATTCTGCCCGAAGAACACGCGCCTGCCCTCGCAGAGCTTGCGCAGCGTTTCGTCCGCCCAGCCGTCCGCAAAGCCGGAGCCGGTGACATAGAGCACCGTAACCGGCTGATTGTGAAGCTGCCGCATCGCAAGCTGATAAAACCAGTATGCCCTCCGCTCTCCCGGCTCCTCCTTCTCCCTGTGGACGCTGTATTCCTCCGTAAAATCCTCACTGCGTGCAAGTACCGTCAGAGGCTGCTTCCTTTTCGAGCAGGAAAGTCTCTCGTACCGGAAATGCTCCTCGTCGCAGTCGAACAGAGCTGCATCGTTCTGCCAGAGTTCCGGCGGCATATTAATGCAGTAATACATAAAACATTCCGTATGAGACAGAAATTTCAGTCTGTCCTGCGGAATGCCGAGACGTACAAGACTGTCCCCAACCGGCTTCCGCAGCTCCTCCGCTTCCGCCGGCAGCGTCACAGCCATTCTGGCAATCTCCGACGTCCCGCTGCACTGCCGGCATATTCCCAGCAATCTTCTCAGATACTGCTCCATCAGAGCTTCCCCGGACCAGGTGCCGCCAGCAAGCTGCACCTGCCCGCCGTCGAGCATTTTTCTCAGCAGGCCGCTCACCAGCTCTCCGCCGCCGCGCTCCGCCAGACGGAGTGCCTCCTGCCCGGAAACCCAGCCCCCGTCGGCCGCCCGGCGGCAGAGCACGGCCGGCATCAGCAGTTCCTGCTGTTCCCCCGAAAAACAGACGGATTCCGGCTCGCCTGTCCTGCTGTTATAGCGGCTGATCTGCGTGATATCCCAGCTCAGATCCAGCCCGTAATAGAGGAAATCCGACATTCCTCAGTCCTCCCTTCATCACGATCCGCGGTCAATCCGAAATCGGCCGAAACAGATGGGCCGCCTCGTGCTCCGTACGGATGTAGCTCTCCAGCAGGCTCAGCACTGCCGCCTCCTCCTTCATCTGATGTGCCGTCAGTATCAGATTCAGATTATCAAAGCGGCTTCCCCGTCCGTCCGGCAGCTGCGCCTCGCGCGTCACGGTCGTGCTCTCCGTCAGTTTCTCCTCGCCGTCCGTCTCCTCCGTAATATAATACTGCAGGCTTTCCTCCCCGAACAGGATAAAGCCGTACACAAAAATCCCGCAGAACGCATTCTGCATCTTTGCCTCACGGAACTCCTCCCCATCCCCGATCCGGTAATGAATTTTCACTATGCTTTCCGGATCTGTGCGGTATTCCACAAAGTATTTGTCATACATCCACCCCGGCAGTTCTGTAATGTGCTCAAAGCTTCGGTAAAATGGAAGAATAATTCCCTTTTTCAGCAGGATATGAAGCCTGCTGCCAATAAAGCTGTTCTGCCTCTCCGTCAGCTCTCCCGCCTCCGAATATCTGCGCAGCAGCGCAGCCGTGCAGATATCATTTTCCTCCATGCCCGCTTCACGCTCCATAATCTCAAAAAGCTCGTCCGGCAGCGCGCGGTCCTTCGTCAGATATTTATACGCGTGATAATTCAGATAGGCCCGGATCAGCAGCCGGTTTGTGCCGTAGCGATAATAGCTCATAAACACCGTCTGCGCGTTTCCGATATAGCTCTCTGCAAACAGCATCTGTCCAAGCAGGCTTTCCTCCAGCGCTTCCGTGTCCAGCTCCGCATTTCTGGCCGCCTTCCAGATATCGTACATGCTGCGGGTTGAGCCGTGATAGAACCGGCAGAGATATTCCAGCAGACCCCCGTCGTATTTGCCGCTGTCAAAGGCCCTGCGCGAGAGAAAGAGCAGAAACCGGCTGAATTCCCCGGCTTCTCCGCCCGCCAGCAGCCGTTCCGCCAGCTTTGCCAGGCGCTTTCCTTCCACGCCTTCCGTCCCGTAGCGCTGCAGCGCCCCGGCAGCCTCGGCATCAAAGCCCCGCGTAATCAGAAAGCCGATAAACTTTGCCCGCTGCGCGGCCTCCAGCTCTTCCAGATCAATCTGCCGGAGATAATGCTCAAACAGCTCGCTCTCACAGTTTTCGTAGTAGTAATCCGTCAGTTCCAGGACACAGCGGTTCCTCAGCCCGCCGGAAATATCATCCTGTACCGCGATTCTCTGCAGAAGCTCCTGTTTCTGCTCACCGTATTTCTGATAGCAGAACACCTGCTCCGCAAGATATAAAAGCAGCCCGGTATCCGAGCAGCCAGCCTCGTAGCTCTTCCAGAGATACTCATCCAGCTCGAGCAGCTTCTCTCTTTGTACGGGAGCGGCAGACTTCGTCTTCTCCGCCCCGCCCGAAGGAGCGTTATGCTGCTCCTGGCACAGATTCTGCAGCGGGTAGAGATCTCCATAAGCATCCTTAAGACAAATCTCCGCATCCTCCGTATAAACCCGAATATATGCACGCCCGCCGACAAATGGCACCTCTTCGCTCTGCTCCATGTCCGGGTGACGAACGCACACGCTGCGCATCGCTTCCAGGCGGCAGGAAATACGCCAGGTAAACGCAATCTGAGGAAGAGCGCGGGCCTCCTCCTCACTCTCCGGACCGTTCTGAAAAATATCGCTGTAGATCACCGCGAGCGAACTGCTGACAGACCCGGCCCGCAGCCGCTCTCCCGCAAAGCTCCCGATCTCTCCGCGGAATTTTTGATAGAGGGCAGGATTTTGTTCTTTATGCCGGATCACATCCGCATACAGCCGCGCCCTCTTTCGGTCACTCAATCCGGCTCCGCCGCCGAAATACGCGTAAATACCCGGATCAATCACCGCCGCGGACTCGTCGTTCAGGCAGCTCATATAAAATTCAGGCAGCTCCGCAAGCCGCAGCTGTGCCTCCGCCCCCAGCTGAAACCACCGGAAATAGCGCGGCTCCCTGCTCCCGCTTCTTATGATCAGCGCGCAGATTGCCTCGAGCAGTTCCCGATCCGGCTTTTGCTCATAACAGCGGACAAGCACGCGGTACAGCAGCGCGGACATGCTTTTCTCCCTGGCCGCCAGATATGCGACCCGGCTTTGAAGCCCGCTGCCGAAGTAGCCGAGCGAAAGAGCAAACTGCAGAATAGCCAGCTCAAAGGTTCCCAGGCCGGAAAGCAGCGAAACATCCTCCCGCACAGCGGCCAGCGCCTCGAACAGCAGCACCGGCCGCCAGCCGTTCCGCCCGGAGAACCCGCGGATCGCTTCCAGTCTCTTCTTTCTGTCCTGATATTCCTTTTTTATATACAGCAGATACCACAAAAGCAGCCAGCGATCCGGATGTTTTTCGTACAGTTCCGCGAGCCTTTCCGAGGCATCCTCCGGAGAAAGCGGCGGCTTTTTCTGCAGGGCCTGCAGATAGTACAGTCCCCCCTCCGCATCCGGGTACTGCGACAGCAGCTCCCGCTGTCCCGGCTCGTCAAAAAAGGTCAGGGCATTGCCGGCCGCCGATTCCTTTCCTGATACCTGCCAGATATGTATCTGATACAGCCTTGTAAGAAGTCTCGCCGCAGGTTCGGCATCCTCCCCGCGGAACAGGGTCAGACAGCGCTCTGCCTCCGCAATATACTGCTTTACGTTTCTCTGCCCGCTGCGGAACAGGAGGTAATTTTCCGTCAGCCCGGCCTGCGCGCGCCGTCGCCTCCTCCTCTGCTCCTTCTGTTCCGGATTTTTGTGCTCAACCGCGCAGCATACCGGAATCTCCAGCGTCTGATTTGCACAGACGGCCCGTATCACGGCGCGGTGAAGCCCGGGCCCAAGCCCCGACGGATTCACAATCATCTCGATTTCCGCGCACCCGTTTACAAAATCCTCCGAGGAAAACGAGGTTCTCGTCAGGCTGATAAAAGCAGCGCTGCAGGACAGTTCAAAACACACAAATCCCCACTCGTCCTTCTGAAAAACCAGCTTGTCCATAAACGGATAGCCGGCCGCCCGGTACGAAAGCTCCTCCGCCTGCGCAGAAACCCGAACCGGCTTCTTCTTCCCTGCGGCAACCAGAAATTCCTCCAGCGCATGCCCACGCGTCTTCGTGCCGGCAAGCATCCGGTACAGCACCCTCTGCCTTCCTGCGCGGCAGAACAGCGCTTCGCCGAAACGGCTGTCAAAAAACAGTTCCTCCGCCCCGGCCCAGTTTTCCTTCGCAAGTCCCGCAAACTGAAACAAATCATGTATCTCCCCGGCGGAGGACAAAAGCTGCGGCAGCCGGACAACGGCCTCATAGGCAAGCCCGGCTTCACCGATATCCGTCACAATCCGCAGCTTTCCCTCATACCTTTCGCCGTCCCCCCCATGCTCGGCATGAAATACAAAGGGAATCTCATTTTCTTCCCCCACAAACTGCTCCTTCTCCAGCTCGAGCAGGAGGCTGTCGGAATAGATAACGCCCTTCATTCTTCTGTTTTTACTGTTGCTGATACAAAAGCAGCCGCGGTATATTCTTCCCGCCTCGGCGCGTATGACAAGCTTTTCCTCCGATAGCAGCAGCTGCGGCAGCTGATATTCAAATTTTCCTTTTGCTAACTGCTCTATCTTTTCTTTCAAACTTCTCCTCCGTTCCGGTATTTTCTGCTATTTTTTCCGATAATTTTCCGATATCCTCCGGATATTATATCATGTCCGGAACAATTTGAAAACAGGTTTTCTTGCATCTTTACAAGACGCTGATTTCGTGGTATGATAACTTTGAATAATCAGATTCAAATCAGAATGAATTTTTGTATAGAATGCAGGAAAGGAGGCGGCCGGAATGATACAGGCGTACAATCATTTTTTAGTGGAATACTCTTCCAGGCTTTCTTCCCATTCCTCCGCCCATAAGCAGAAGGAGCTCCGGGATGTCTACACCCGCATCGTCAGCATGAACCGGCATTCCGCCTGGTATAAGCTTGACCTCTCCAAAGAGAAACGTTTTTATTCACTCACCCTAAAGGATTCCGCACTGACACTCTCCGAGCGACTGACGGCGCTATCAGACGTTTTTCAGAAGCCATCCGCAGTGCAGAGCGTCCGCTCGTCGGATTCCGCTTCCGTTACTGCTTCTCTGCTGGATCGCTCTGCGAATTCCTTTGCTGAGCCCGTAGCTATCCGCGTGCGGAGTCTGGCTCAGCCGCAGGTCAATGAGGGGCAGTTTCTGCGGTCGAATGGCGAGGGGCCGGCCCCGGCTTCCTATCACTTCACCGTTCAGTCTGATGCGGAGAGCTATGAATTTTCCTACAATATCAGCTCATCGTCCACAAACCGTGAACTGATGACAAAACTGACGGATTTCATCAACAAGTCCAGCGTTTCGATCCGCGCTTGCGTCGAGGACAGTCCGGATCAGGAGTTTTCCCGCATCGTGCTCACCTCCTCGGAGACGGGCGTCCCGGACGGAGAGAGCCAGATTTTTCATCTGACTGACTCCAAAGAGCAGGCGGCAGGGCTCGTTTCCTGGTTCGGACTTGACCGCGTTGCGCAGCAGCCGTCGAATGCCGTCTTTTCCGTCAATGGAAAGAAATACAGCAACATGCGGAACGATTTTGTTCTGAACCGGAGCCTTACGGTTCATCTGAAACAGATTCCATACGGTGAAGTAATACTTTCTCCCGAAACAGGAGGAAACCAGGTAGAAAAAGCGCTCGGTGATTTTCTTGACAGCTATAATACCATGATTGGTCTGACCAGGAACGGCCCTGCGGGCAACCGCCGTTCCGCCAGGCTTCAGAGCGAGCTCAACCACGTTTTTTCTTCCGGGCTGGAGGAACTGAATCTCGCCGGTATCCGCAGGCGTGAGGATTTTACGCTGATTTCCGATCCGGAAAGCCTCCGCAGTCCCGAAACGCAAAGCCGTCTCCGGGCACTTTTTGAGGAGCCGGACGGGCTGCTCGCCCAGCTGTCCCGGAAAATGCAGGACATCGCCCTGAACCCGATGGAATATGTGGATAAGATTATTATCGCCTACCCGAATCTATCCAAATCGGGCTTTTCCAACCCGTATTCCACCTCGATCTACAGCGGTATGATGTTTAATTCGTACTGCTGACACTGTTTATCTGCAGCGTCTTTTTTACGGCGGGCAGCGGACGGAAGCTCCGTACTGAGGCATAGCCCGGAACTTCCGTCCGCTGCCTGCTGTTTCCGCTTTCCCCCCGATCTCCTCCCGCCGCCGGTTTCTCTGCTGTTTCTGCCTTCTCCCCATACTTTCTCCCGCCGCCGAAATGTATGTTCCGGCAGACAAAATATTTTCCACCGTTTTCCTCAGGCTTTCCGCACCCGTTAACTGCTGCATCTCCCTGCACCGTGCCGAATCCTGCGATAAAAACAGAGGCCTGTACGAAAAATGAAATCATTTCTTAACAATTTGTAATTCATTTGACAAAATAATGCCACCGCGATCTGCTATACTTCAATCAGCTTTTACAAACAGAGGCGGCCGGAAAGCCGCCCCGGACAGGTTCCGTACGTATGGTTCCGTACATAGAAGGGTGGTTTATTCATGCATATCAGGAAACACCATGCAGCTTACATATTGTTTGCAGCGGCGGCAGCGCTGTCCTTTCCGCGGAGTGCGGCAGAGCCGCTGTGCGCCGCCGCTCCGAATCCTGCAGCACCCGCATCGCCGGAAGCAGCTTCTGCTGCGTTCCCATCTCCGGTTTCGGACGGATACGCACCGCAGGAGGCTGCCGTCGGGCTGATTGTACTGTTTTCCGCTGCCGCTTCCCCGGAGGAATGCAGTGCGCTGCTCGCCTCCCTTCCCAGAGCCGAAATCCAGTGGCACGAAAACTCCGCCGCCCTGATCCGGGTTCCTTTCCGTTCGGCCTCCGGCACGCTCGGGCTTCTGTGCGCAAGCAGCTGTGTTTCCGCCGCCGATTATGACGGTGAAATCGAAATGGCGTCGATCTCCGAGGATGCCTACTCCAACGCCCAGTGGGGCCTGAACAACACAGGCTCCTACAGCTTTATCTCGGATATGAATACCTCCACGATACTCAGCGTTCCCGATATCGACATGAACATCCCGGAGGCCTGGGCCTCGTATCCCGCGCTTGTCACCTCCCCGCGCGAGGTCGTCGTGGCCGTGATTGACACCGGCGTTGACGTGAACCACCCGGATCTGGCCGGAAATATCTGGATCAACCAGGGAGAGATTCCGGGCGACGGCATCGACAACGACAACAACGGCTTTGTGGACGATATTTACGGCTGGGATTTCTACAACGGCGACAATACCGTCTGCCACTACGATGCGGACGGGATACATACGCTTCTGGCGGACAGCGACGACCACGGTTCCCACGTCGCCGGCATTATCGGGGCGGTAAAAGACAACGGCGTAGGAATCGCCGGCGTGGCCTCCTGCGCGGATATCAAAATCATGGTTCTGAAAATACACGGCGGCAAAAACGGCTCCGGCACAATTTCCAACGCCGTGCGCGCCATCCGCTATGCCACGGCCATGAACGCGGATATCTGCAATATCAGCTGGGGCACATCCAAGGAAAACCGTGCTCTTGAGCAGGCCATCCGCGAGTCGGATATGCTCTTTGTCGCCGCAGCGGGCAATTCCGGCGGAAACAATGACAAGGCGCCTGTCTATCCGGCCAATTATCCGCTTGACAACGTTCTTTCCGTAACGTTTATCGACGCGAGCGGCAGGATGTCGGCCAAATCGAATTACGGCTCGTCGACGGTGGATATCGCCGCGCCAGGTGTCCATATTTTCAGCACCTGCGTGGGCGGCTATGTCTCGCTTTCCGGCTCGTCAATGGCAGCGCCCCACGCAGCCGGCGTTGCGGCGCTGCTGTACTCCTGCGGAAGGTACCAGTATCCGGCCAATATAAAAGACCTGCTCTTAAGCACGGCAAAGCCGATTGCAGCGCTGGAGGGAAAGGTCAGATGCGCCGGTATCCCCGATGCCGCGGCCGCACTGGGGACAATCTCCGCTCTGCGGTACGACTATTATGCTCCAACCCTGACCTTTACACCGGGCTTTGACCGGGAGAATCTTCTGCTCACGGTGAACGCGGCGGATAAAGGCGGTTCGGGAGTCCGCACCATCCGCTATGCGCCGGGTGTCCGCGAACTCAGTTCGTTCCGCCGCGGCACAGCGGAAACGGCAGTTATTCCGGGCTCGCCCATTGTGCTGACCAAGGCCGGGAAATATACCTTTTACGTAAGCGACTACGCAGGAAACGAACGCATCGTTGTCTACCAGCTTGCGGACGATCTGCTGGCCCCGTCCGCCTCCCTCTCCTACCAGGTCGCATTTACCCGGAAATCTATGACCGTGCAGGTGGAGGCCTTTGACACGCAGAGCGGTCTGCGGCTTGTACAGTATGCGGAGGGCGCGCATGACGCCTCCTATTTCCGCTCCGGGGAGGCCGGCAAGGCAGTTGCCATGAAGGACGGGAAAGGCAGCTTTACGGTGACAAGGGAGGGGAACTACACCGTCTATCTTTCCGATTACCGGGGCAACAAGGCGGTTCAGACCATAGAGGTGCGGGTTATTCCCTCTGTTTCGATGACGCTGAACGCTTCGAAAAAAACGCTTACCGTCGGAAAAACCTTTGAGCTGCTCCCGGTGCTCAGCCCGGACAGCAGCACGGACAAGCTGAAATTCACCAGTTCCAGCCCTGCCGTCTGCAGAGTCAGCGCGGCGGGCGTCGTAACGGCGCTCGCCCCGGGCAAAGCCGTAATAACGGTAAAAACGGCGAGCGGCATTGAGAAAAAATGCACGATCACCGTTAAAACCAGATAGCACGGCAGGGCTTCCCGTTCCGAAATCAGACTGGAAAACAGCCATCCGTCTTTATTTTTCCGCCAGCTTCTCCATTTCGTCGAGATATCCGGCAAATACCCTCAGCGCCTTTTCGATCGGCTCCGGTGTACTCATATCCACGCCGGCCATCTTCAGGAGCGAGAGCGCATCCGCCGAGCTTCCTCCGCTCAGGAACCGGATATAATCCTTTACCGCGCTCTCGCCCTCCGCGAGAATTCTGGCGGAAAGAGCCATCGCCGCAGAATAGCCGGTCGCATACTGATATACATAAAAATTGTAGTAAAAATGCGGAATTCTGGACCATTCAAGCGCAATCTGCGGATCTACAGTCGTATCCGGACCAAAATACCGTTTGTTCATCTCATAATATTTTCTGTTCAGGATCTCGGCAGTCAGCGCCTCGCCGCGCTCCGCCATCTCGTGAATCATCATCTCAAATTCGGCAAACATTGTCTGACGGTACAGAGTGGAACGGAAATCATCCATCGCGTGATTCAGCAGTCCTGCACGTTCCTTTTCATCCTTTGTATTCTTCAGCAGATACTGCATCAGAAGCGCCTCGTTGCAGGTCGATGCCACCTCAGCCACAAAGATTCTGTAATTTGAATAGACCACCGGCTGCTCATGATTGGAATACCATGAGTGGAGCGCATGTCCCATCTCGTGCGCCAGCGTAAACACACTGTCGAGGTTGCCGGCGTAATTCATCAGGACATAAGGATGCTTTCTTGCCCCCGCCGAATACGCCCCGCTGCACTTCCCCTCGTTTTCATAGACGTCGATCCACCGGTTCTCAAAGCCCTCCTTCAGATGGCTGCGGTACTCCTCACCCAGCGGCGCCAGCGCCTCATACACGATTTTTTTTGCTTCCTCAAAGGAAACCTTCCTGTCGGTGCCGCTGACCATCGGGGTATGCACATCATACATGTGGAGTTCGTCCACGCCGAGCAGCTTTTTGCGCACCGCCATGTAGCGGTACATCAGCCCCATATTTTCGTTTACGGTGCTGATCAGATTTTTATAGACCTCAACCGGGATCTCATTGTCATACAGAGCGGCCTCCATGGCAGAGCCGTACTTGTGCTGCCTCGCGTAGAAAACCTGCTCCCTGACATGCCCGTAAAGCAGCGCCGCACTGGTATTTTTAAACTGGTCGTACACCGAATAAAGCCCCTCGAATGCCGCCTTGCGGACACTGCGGTCTCCGCTTTCGATCAGCCGGATATAATTGCCGTGCGTCAGCCGTATCTCGCCGCCCTCTCCGTCCGGCACCACCGGAAACTTCAGATCGGCGTTGTTCATGACGGAAAACACCTCCGACGGCACCCGCGCCATATCCCCCGCCGCCGCAAGCAGCTTCTCCTCCTCGGCAGAAAGCGTGTGCGCCCTGCTTCGGAGCGTCTTCTGAATTTCTCTCTCGTACAGCTTCAGCTCCGGCTTTTCCTCAAAAAATTTACGGTAGGTCTCCTCCGGCACCGACACAAGCTCCGGCTTCGCGAAGGAATACGCTGCAGAAAGCTCGCTGTAGAACGACATCAGCTGTGCGTGCATCGCCTGGTAAACCGGATTTGTTGTATCCTCGTCATGCTTTCTTCCCGCGTAATTTGCCAGGCTGTCCATCAGAACATCCAGCTCGTCACCGCTTTTTAAATAATCGTACAGCAGCTCCGGGGAATCTCCGAGATGGCCGCGGTATTTTTCCACCGCCTCCAGATATTCCTTCGCTTTCTGAAAGTCCGCATGCCACAGTTCATCGTTTGCATACAGATCTTCGGTTGCCCAGGTATCTTCCGGGGCAACCTCACTTCTTTTCTTTAATTCCTTCGCCATAAGACCTCCTTAATACTTATTTTTATTTTTTATTCTTTTGTACCAGTATAATTTCTGCCCGCCTGCCGACGGGTTCCCAGCCTCCCCACGCTCTCCCCCTCCACCAGCTCCACCGGCATCACAATGGTTTCCAGCGGGGTGGTCATAGGACTCTCCATCAGGCAGATCAGCTGCCGTGCCGCCTCTCTGCCGATCCGCTCCGTGTCCTGCCGGACTGTCGTCAGCTTCGGCTCAAGCGCCTGCGAGACGGATATCCCGTCATAGCCCGCCACCGAAACGTCCTCCGGTATGCGCAGCCCTCTTCTTTTAATTGCTTTGATCAGGCCGAGCGCTGCGTAATCATCCGGGGCAAGAATGCAGGTCGGCGGGTTCCTGCCGTCCAGCAGCTGCCCCGCAAGCCGCTCCGCCGCATCGGCGTTCTGGTACTCTCCTTCCAGAAGATATTCCTCTGGCACCGCAAGTCCGTACCGTGCCATTACGCTGTGAAAACTTACAAGCCGGTTATGCGTCACAACGGAGTGCGTGCCGTGAATGCAGGCGATCCGCGTGTGTCCTCTTGAAATAATATATTCCGTCAGCTGACGCATTCCGTCGGCATTGTCGGAAAGAATCGAAATGGATTCGTTAAACGACTGATCAATCGTGACAACCGGGAATTCCGAATTGATGAGCTCGAGCACCTCCTGGCGGGAAAAGTCCGCACAGGCGATGCACACCCCGTCAAATCCCCGGCTGCGGCAGTGCTCCAGATAGCTCAGGGATCTCTTGCCCACATTGTGCTCAATAAACGTAATGTCATAGCCGGCTCTTGTGGCCTCCTGACGGAAAGCGGACAGAATGGATGCAAAATACTCGTTTTTCAGGCCCTGACTGGAGAGCGTGGACAAAAGGAAGCCGATCTGATAGCCTCTGCGCTGTCTCCCGTATTTTGTCCGCTCTCCCTGTACGTATCCAAGCTCCTCTGCGGCCTTGAGCACCTTCTGTTTGGTTTCCTCCCCGATCTCGCGGTAGCCGTTCAGAACCTTGCTCACGGTTGCCACCGATACGCCGCAGCGCTTTGAGATATCCCGTATCGTTGCCAATCTGCCACCTCCCTCTGAACACTGCCGGCCCCGGACGGCCGCACTTTCCTTCCACTGCCCGCTTATCTTCATCCCAGGTCTGCCTATCTGACCCGGACGAACTCACCGAATTCGTCGAGATAATAGACGGTGTCCGCCGTCTCTGTAAAGTATATGCTGCCTGCCAGCGCATCCTGATAAAATACATTCAGGCAATAGCAGTCCACTCCGCTGACCACCGTTCTCCACCTGTCGAGCGACAGTCTGCACTCGCCGAGAGGCGCCGGAAGCATCAGCGAAGCGTGCGGGATGTCTGCCAGAAGCTCGGCCGCCTTCTCCTCCGTCATTGCCCCGTCCTCGTCCGGCTCGTGCCGGCCGCCGTCAAAATCCGTGCGCTCCCCGTTTTCATAATAGTACAGCTTCCCGCTGACGCGGTCAACCAGCAGTGCATAGTCCTGAACCTTATTCCGGTAGTAAACACGGTAACGGTAATAAGTGGCGCCGCCGAGCTCCATGTCATTGTCCGACAGTTCAAAGCGGTAGCCTTCCCCGGCCTCCCAGAATGCATCTTCGATCAGCTTCTCCGCCTCCTCCAGCGAAACCTCCGCTTCCGGCTGCACCTTGGATGGGGTCGGCGTCGGTTCCGGTGTCGGGGAAAGCGCCGGCGTCAGTTCCCCGGCAGGGGTATCCGTCGGTACCGGTTCCGGCGTGCTTCCCTCCGGCTCTCCCTCCCCGGTCGGCGCGGCCGGTTCGGTCGGCGTCGGCTCGGGCGTGATGTTCTCCCCCGCCTGCTCCGTCGGCGTCGGCGCCGGCGTATTTCCCTGGATTGCAGGGGGCGGCGTCGGTGTTTCCTCTTCCCCCGAACCGCGCTTTTTAAATGCAAATGCAACCACCAGCACAACAACAGCTACCAGCAGCAGACCAAATAAAATATTGGTCAGCCGATCGTCCTGCCTGCTGCTCCGCTTTCTGCCGCCCGAAGTTCTGTTTCCGCCCGCGGAACGGCTGCCGCTGCGCCCGGAGCTTCCTCCCGAACCTCTCCCCGTGTTTTTTCCTGTATTTTTTCCCGCGGTTCTGCCGCTGTTCTGTCCTGATTTTTTCTGCTGTGCAGCCATATATCTTCACCCTTTCTTTTTCCGCAATGTTCTCAGAGAACCCCCGGCAGCTGCGCGATCCTGCGGATATCACCATCCTCGATGGTATAGGTGCTCTCTGCTCCCGCAGCCGGCGCAGCGAGCGCCTTATCGGTCACAAGCAGCACGGAGTCCATTCCGGCGGCGGCCGCCCCTGCGATATCGCTGCTCCGGTCGTTGCCGACCATCAGAGAAGTCCCGCAGTCAATTCCGAACTGTCTCTTCAGCTCCCCGAAAAATATCGGATCCGGCTTGCGGCAGCCGAAATCCGAAGAGATCAGGATGCCGTCAAACCAGGATTCCAGCCCGGTCGTCTTCAGTTCCCCCGCCGTGTAAGCCCGCTGTGCATTCGAGAGGAGGTAAATGCCTTTGCCGCATGACTTAATCGCCCGGAACAGCTCAAAAACCCCCGGATAAACATGCAGCCGGCGCGTCGCGGTTATGCGGTACCAGTTTGCCGTCAGCTCCGCCTCCCTGTCGTCCGCTGCAACGCCGCGGTCTTCAAACAGCCGGCGGAAAATCGGGACAACATCAATTTCCGGAAATGCTATCGTCTCCCCGGTCGGACGGTACACTAAACCCGTGCGCTCCCGCATCTGCGCATCCATATAGCCGCAGAATGCGCTCCGCAGTTCTCCCGGACGATACGCCGCTCCCCGGAATGTATAAAATTTTGCCAGCCTGCGGAATACCTCCGGCGAATCGTCCGCTGTTCTCACATCCGCCAGTGTACCGTAAAGGTCAAATACTATATTCTGATACATCCGAATCTCCTTCCTCTCCCTGTCTATTGTACCGGTATTCCGCTGTTTTTGCAAGTGCAAAAGAATCCAGCCGGCCTGTGGTTACTGTCAAGTAATCGTTGGCATTTTTTTCCGTACAGATTTTCTTATGTTAT
>CAJUMC010000047.1 GCA_910587085.1 uncultured Lachnospiraceae bacterium
GAAACTATGTGGCTTTCAGCCATTTTCATGGCTGTGCCGTGAATAATCTAGGTTATTTTATGTATTCAATTAACGGACGGAATCCTTTTTTCCAATGGAACTAGATTTGACATAGATTTTACCCGTAGTTGATTTCAATAATTTCAATTTGTTGAAAAACGGTACTGCGTTACGCATTGGCTGTCTTGAAAACCTTAAGCAGCAAGGTCTTAAGCTAATTTGCGCGGACAGATATAACTGAAAGAAAAAATATTTGAACAATTTGATAATTTTTCAATAAGAAATGCAGCTGCCGAAGATGCAGATTTGCTATCTGCGTGGTGGAATGACGTTAAAATAATGGCTTATGCAGGGGTTCCGAATGGAACAGGTGAAACATCACAATGCATAGCCGTAAGAATATCAAAAGATGAAGATAATAAAGCCGCAAAGCTCACAAACAAGGGGTTTGGCGGCTCTTTCTCTTTCTCATTATATTTTGATTACATTTTTTATTCAACCTCTCTTTGATCAATTGCGGTGTGCTGATTGTACGTATCATCTGCAATGCGGTGGAAAGCGGGTGTGTATGTCAGCACGCCCGTCGGCGGATTATTGACAACTTCAAAATTGCTGTCCGAGTATAAGTGCCCGTATATTCCGAAAGCGGTCTGTATCTTCTCATGTGCTGAACCCTTTTAATTCAAGAGATTTTCCTTCCCTGCTGGTTTTGAAGGAAGATTGATATACAGTTTGAAATACATCAGAAAGTTATAAATTAGTATTAAAATTTTTGATAAAATATTTAAAATAAAATGGAAAAACACAATAGACATTTATAGCTTGGCAGGTTGCCTAGTTATAGAATGGACAGGAATATAGCGTCAGAAAATATGTAAAACTGTGATAAACTGTATTTCTGAGATTTGTTTAAATATGCAGAATAGATATGAAATTTCAAGGGAAGTTTTATTGACTTGCCCTTTGCGCCTGTTGGAGAATCAGGAAAACGGCACCTTTAAGTTTGGAAGTTATTCCCTTCCTCCGGTAAAGCATAAAAAGATATTTTCAACCGATGATTGAAAATATCAATGTTTCTGCATATTTTCTGCATATTTACGCGATGCAGAATCCGTTTTTGGAGGTAATAATGCCGGACTGTATGACTATGCGCGGATGCTTTTCATACGGGAGCAGGTATCCCAAGCCAAGTATGTTTTGAGTTTCTCCAGGGGGATATATTTTATCAAGGACGGAAAAAAGATACAAGTTATCTGCCCGTAATTTATGCAGTCAGAAAAGAAAAGCAAATATCAATTATGAAACAGCCGCCTCTCTTTTTTGTGCAGGGATAGAGAGGAAAAGTCTAAGAATAAGCCTTATAATAATAAAGACAAATCTATGACCGAAAGCACAGTATGTGCAGATAAGGAGGTATCCTATGGAATGGGTTGAAAGATTAAACCAAAGCATGAATTATATTGAGGAACATTTGACAGAGGAAATTGACTATGAACAGCTTGGCCGGATTGCCTGCTGCTCCGCCTATCACTATCAGAGGATGTTTACTTATATGGCAGGTATCACTCTGGCAGAGTATATCCGAAGAAGAAAAATGTCCTTAGCGGCGGTAGATTTACAGGGTGGAAATGAAAGGATTATTGATATTGCGGAGAAGTACGGCTACCGTTCCCCGACTGCATTTAACAGGGCGTTCCGGTCTTTTCACGGGATAGCCCCTTCGTCCGTGAAAGACGAGGGCGTATCCGTGAAATCTTTTTTCCCCATTGTGTTTAGAATTGCTGTAAAAGGAGCGACGGAAATGAATTATAGAATCGAAACCAGAGGAGCATTCCGGATTATTGGTGTATCTGCACCGCTTGATAAGGAAATCGAAAATAATTTTATGATTGTGCCTAAGATGTGGCAGGATGCCGCTGTAAATGGAACAATACAGAGACTGGCAGGAATGATGGATACATCCCCAACGGGACTTTTGGGCGTGAGTGCCTGCAATAATGAAGAACAATGGAAATATTTTATTGCCGTTTCCAGTACAAAAACAAGTGATGAGTTTGAAGAATATACCGTACCTGCGGCTACCTGGGCAATCTTTTCCGGAACGGGGACAAACCAGTCGATACAGGAATTGGAACAGCGCATTATAACGGAGTGGCTTCCGACTTCCGGGTATGAATATGCCAATGCCCCCGATATTGAGGTCTACTTAAATCCAGACCCGCAGAACGCACAATATGAAGTGTGGATACCTGTGGTAAAGAAAAAGGGCTGACGGAGGGCTTATGGAGGAGAAATTCGATAGTTTTATGGAAACGGTTGACGGGCGTTTCCACGGTTTTGTAAATCAAATCAACGAGTACCTGACGGAGAACGGCTGCAAGTGTGATATAAAACTGCAGAAGAGCGGATATGTTGTGTCCTATACGTTAAAAAGCGGCAAAAAGACCTTAGCAACCTTTGTGTCCCGAAAAACGGGGATGAAACTCCGCATTTATCCCGAGCATATACAGCAATATCAGAGTTTTCTTGATACACTCCCCGGAAAGGTAAAAAGGGAAATCAAGAAAGCGTCCGTCTGTAAACGGCTTATCAATTCCGATGACTGTAATCCGAAATGTGTAATGGGATATACCTTTGTGCTGGATGGCGAGCAGTATCAGAAATGCCGTTATATGGCGTTTCAGCCTGCATTGAGCGAGGAAAACAATCCATATATTAAGCAGTTTTTAGAGGAAGAATTGCGGGCAGATAAAGAGATGAAAAACAATCCTCTTTGCCCTGCGAAGTGCAGACAGGAAACAAGGATGGAAGCAAAGAATTTGCAAATAACTGTCATGAAAAAGCCGGACGCATAGGACGCAGAGCTGATAACAAGCAGAACTTCAGAACGCGGCGGTTGTCATGTCATGTATTTTGTGATAAACTAACAAAGAAATCACATGATTGAACAGGGTTTCGACCGCTCGAGGAGAATAGCAGTATATGCAAAACGACGGTATTTCCTGGTTGCTGAGTGGGGCCTGAACCGGTCGATGCTGCCGCCGGAATGGTTTGTAGCCATGCGAATTGAAATTGAGGTATATTTCGATGTGCGAGTGGTTTTTGAAACTAGAGTTCTGGAATGAGTGTGGTGCGACGAAAAAAAGAGGGCCGCTGGTTCCGCCGGAGCGGATTATTGATAAGTTCGGTTCTTGGGTGAAGAATCCATCAGTGAATTTCTTTACTTTATTTTTGGGGGACGGGGACTTGGCCGGCTTTATTCAGTATTTAGGCAATGTTTCAAGCCGCCAGTATCTTAAGAAAAGGAGTCTTAACCAATGAATACGGGCAATCCGCTGCTTGCAAATCTGGACAGCCTTCACACAACGGAGCTTGGAGCACTCCGCATCAAAAACAATTTGTCCTTAACCGACGAGGACGTAGTGGAATGGTGCAGATCACAAATCAGCGCGCCGGGAACCGTTATTACCAGAAACGGAAAAAACGGTATGCTGGGGAAAAACTCTGATCATGTGGCAGATTACCGTGCGCTGCTGTTTGGCCATGCGCTGCCATCCGTTATCAGAACGATGCCCCAATGATCTGCTGATATGAAGAGAACCTGATTGGTCAGGACTGCCGCTTTGCTTATTCCGTGACTGCCCGGAAGGACAGCCGGGATGCCGAAATCAAGTGATGTGCGTACAGAACAGATTGAGAGGTGATTATGATACTGGAAACCGAAAGACTGTATCTTCGAGAGCTGACGCAGGACGATTTTGCAGCTCTCTGCAGAATACTTCAGGACGAAGCAGTGATGTATGCCTATGAAGGGGCATTCAGCGATGCGGAGGTGCAGGAGTGGCTTGACCGGCAGCTGGTCCGCTATCAGAAATGGGGATTTGGCCTGTGGGCGGTTATCCGGAAAGAATCCGGCGAGCTGATCGGGCAGTGCGGCCTTACCATGCAGCCGTGGAAGGGGGAGGAGCTGCTGGAAATCGGCTACCTTTTTCAGAGCGCCTGCTGGCACAGAGGTTATGCTGCGGAAGCGGCTGCCGCCTGCAAGGAGTATGCCTTCCGGGTGCTGAAGGCGGATTCGGTCTGTTCGATTATCCGGGATACCAACACCGCCTCGCAGAAGGTGGCAGTCCGGAACGGAATGATTGCGGCGGACACTTGGACAAAGCACTATCGGGGAGTAGATATGCCCCATATCCGATATACGGCGGAGAGAATGCAGTAGGAGAGAGTGTGCTGCAGGAGAGAAAGCGGCAGACAGAAAGCAGTAGAGAACGCGGCAGACAGAAAGCAGAAAGAGAGAAAACAGTAGGAGAGATCGCAGCAGTAGAGAACGTAGCAGGACAGAAAGCAGCAGAAGAGAACGTAGCAGGAAAGAAAACGGCAGGACAGAAAGCAGCAGGAGAGAAAGCAGTAGGACAGAAAACAGTAGGAGAGATCGCAGCAGGAGAGAGCATAGCAGAAGAGAAAGCAGCAGGACAGAAAGCGGCGGAAGAGAACACAGCAGGAGAAGAAGCAGCAGGACAGAAAAAGCAGAACAGAACGCAGAAACGGAATGAACCGTAACAGGATTACGCCAATACAAAAAGCCGTTTCAGCGGAGCATGGGGAAGGCCTGGAAAGGAGATTTTGAATGAAAATCAGCCGGTTAGTGAAAGAGATCTTTGCAGTAATCGGGAAGGAAGGCTCCACGGAGGACGGCGAAGGCTTTATTCCGAAGCTGTGGGAGGACGCGAACAGCCATTTTGAAGAAGTTGCCGGGCTGGCAAAAAAGAATGAGGAAGGCGGGATTGTCGGAGTATGGGGAGTTATGTCGGATTTTTCCCGTTCTTTTCAGCCTTGGGAGGAGGGTTTCTCCCGGGGGCTTTATCTCGCCGGGGTAGAGTGCAGGGAAGATGCGGAGGCGCCGGCCGGATGGACAAAGTGGATTATCCCGGGCTTTGAGTACATCTGCGTCGAGAATGCGGACGGCAGTGTATTTCCGCAGATTATCCGGTACATGCAGGAAAACGATATTCCGCTTGCGGGTGCAGTCCATGATTTTCACTGTCCGGAAACCGGAAAGGACTATATGTTTTTTCCGGTTCGGCGATTATAATTTTACAGGGAGAATAGGGCTGGTGATTAAATTTTCGACTTCGCCCCGAGTCCGCCTGCACATCAAAAACAGTGGGGAACATGTTTCGGTTTAACGGAATCCGGCTGATCGGAATCTTGTCTGCACCCCTGACTGCAAATAATACTGTGTAAATAATAGCTTAAAATAACTTTTAATATTAAATTAATAAATATATAATACAAAAAACATTTCAAAGAAGGAGCCGTATGCTTAACAACAAAGGTTTTGATTTATGGGCGGATGGATATGATAAATGTGTTGGATTGTCCGATGAGGACGGTACTTATCCATTTGCCGGGTACAAACAGATTTTGAATGAGATTTACAACAGGGTGCTGGCCCGAAAAGGGAATAAAATACTGGATATTGGTTTTGGAACAGGGATTCTTGCTTCTAAATTGTATGAGCAGGGATTCAGGATCTGGGGACAGGATTTTTCGGAAAGAATGATTGAACTGGCAAAAGAAAAAATGCCAAAGGCAGAACTGTACCAGGGGGATTTTACTGGAGGACTTGTGAAGGAACTGGAACAAAACAGGTATGATGCTGTAATTGCTACGTATTCACTGCATCATTTAACGGAAGAACAAAAGATCAGTCTGATAAAAAAGTTCTTAACCATTCTGGACGACGATGGATGCATCTATATCGGAGATGTGGCATTTGAAACCCGTGCGCAGCATGACAGCTGCAGAGTTCTGGCGGGCGACGAATGGGATGATGAAGAAATTTATCCGGTGGCGGAGGAATTAAAAAGCTTGTTTCCCCGGATAGAATTTGAGCGTTTTTCCTTTTGCTCCGGCTTGTTTTCTTTAAAAAGATATTTGCCTTAGCACGATATTACCCTGAAGATTTTCGGACAGGAATCATTATCTGGCCCGGCTCTCCGCACTACCGGCAGGCGCCGGGCATTTAATTTCCGAAAGATAATTTCCGGAAGATAATTTCTAGAAGAAAAGCCCCGGAAGCGGCGGCCAGACAAGCCTGCTTTCCATGCTCCCCGGCCGGCTTATAGAGCGGATGCTGTCGGCCGATCAGCCTGAAACCGGTATTTCAATCTGTACAATATAGTCTTCTATCCGGTCGATCACAATTTCGTTGATCCCCTTTTCGTAGGAATAGCCCGTCAGTTTTAGGCCGTGCTCTGCAGCATAATCCAGAACTGCCCGGTATCGCGCCGGGAGGCCGGCCCAGTCGCCCTTGTGAAAGGCCCGGAGATATTTTCCGCCGGGCTGAATGTGCAGCCCTGTTTTCTGCGTCACAAACGGGATTTCAATAAACAGCCGGGAATAATCGTCAAAGTTTCCGTTTATCAGGCTGTCAACGGAAATCATGGAGCCGTAGGAAGCGTCGTGCAGGCGGCCGAGCTGGTATTTGGCCGTTTCGGCCGTAATCATTTCCACCTCTTTCTCGAAGGAAGTATCCCTGTCGATTTCGACGGTTACAAGGCAGCGTTCTTCCCTTTCAATAATGCTGATTTCCGATAAATCCATGGTCAGCAGCGTTTCCATGTTCCGGCGATGGCTGCACAGCGTTTTCCGGACGGCCTTAAGATGAAGAATGCTGCGATCCAGCTCCGCTGTTTTTTCATCCAGAAGTTCTTTGAGAGCAGCGGCCGAACGGTTTTTCATAAATTCCTGTATTTCGCTTATGGAAACATCCAGCTCCCGCAGCAGCAGAATGGTTTCCAGAACGGGGCTCTGATGGTAATTATAGCAGCGGTAGCCGTTTCCCGGATGGATAACAGCAGGGCGGAACAGCCCGATTTCGTCGTACCACATCAGCGTTTTTTTATTAATTCCATGCATGGCTGCAAACTGACCGATGGTCAGCAGCTTATCGTTTTCTTTCATTGGTGATCGGAAACCTCCCTGGTCTTAAGAACTTTATATAATGAGCCGACAGTTTATAAAACTCTGAGTATTGTCCAGTCATTAAAGAAATTTTCCGGTGTTGCAGAATATTCTGTTATTTTTTATGCAGGTTATCTCTTTTCCAGCAGTTTTTAATTTTCATTTCTTATGCAGATTATCTGTTTTTCCAGCAGTTTAAAATTTTCTCTTGACCATCCAGTTACTGTACGGTTTATGATACCATACACAGGGGACGAACGCAAGCCTCCTGATAAAAATCTGCGGCCGGGAGGTTATGCTATGGAAAATCAAAATATCTATTCAAAACCCGTAACTTTGAGAAATATTCTTAGGTTCGCCGTTCCAACCATTGCAATGAGCGTTTTTATGTCGTTCTATACCATGGTTGACGGCCTGTTTGTGTCCAATCTGATCGGCACCGACGCGCTCTCCGCAATCAATCTGACCGCGCCGGTCATTCAGCTTGTCACCGCAATTTCCACCATGCTTGCGACGGGCGGCAGCGCGGTTATTATGAAAAAAATGGGGGAGCACCGGAATGAGGAGGCAAAAGAAGATTTCACCTTTCTGATTCTGGTAAATGTTGCCGCTGGGCTTGTAATGTGCGGGGCAGGTTATCTGGTGATGGAGCGCATCTTTGCGGGAATGGATCTGTCTGCGGCTGTGGCGGGATACTGTACGGAATATCTGAGCCGTTATCTGCTCTTCACCGTTCCGATCCTGCTGATGAACAACTTTACTCTCTATATGATAGCAAGCGAGAAGGCGGCACTTTCTCTGCTGTGTTCGGTGGCAGGCGGTGTCCTGAATATGGTGCTGGATTATGTGCTGATCGAAATGCTGTCCATGGGAATCGGAGGGGCTGCTGTTGCGACGGGGCTTGGTTATTCTGTAACAGCAGTTACGGGGCTTTTTGTTTTCAGCCGGAAGAAAAGCCTTCTGCATTTTAAAAAGCCGGTATTGCGGTTTCGGGTCCTTGCCGCTGCGGCGTCCAACGGATGTTCCGAGATGGCGACGGCGCTTGTGACGGGGATCGTTACTATGATGTTTAACTGGACAATGCTGCGCTACGTGGGGGAGGACGGTGTTGCGGCGGTCACGATTATCATGTATGTGCTGATGTTTGCGAGTTCGCTGTACACCGGTTATTCCTACGGCGTTGCGCCGATGATCAGCTATTATTTCGGGGAGCAGAGACTGGAAGCGCAGAAGGGAACTGCCGGTTTTGCAGAGCCGCGCAGCGGGAAGATAACCGGAACCGGGAGCGAAGAACCGGATCATACCTTTTCTCTTCTTGGAAAGCCGTATGATGGACAGGAGGGAGAAACCGGCAGCAGTGCCGGAAAACTCAGAAAGCTGATTTCCATCAGTTTCCGGGTAATTGCTTTCATATCAGTACTTACGGTTGCCGCCTCCCTTCTTCTCACAAAGCCGCTGGTATCAGTATTTGCCCGCCCGGATAACCCGGTCTTTGCACTTGCAGTAACAGGGAACCGGATCTGCACGGCGGCGCTGCTTTTTATCGGCTTTAATATTTTTGCAAGCGGAATGTTTACGGCGCTGTCAAACGGGGTGATATCGGCCGTTCTTGCATTTTCGAGATCTTTCGTGTTTATGCTGATTACCATGCTGGTGCTGCCGGCTCTTCTGGGAGTGAACGGGATCTGGCTGGCGACGCCGGCGGCCGAGCTGATGGCACTCGCGCTTTCGGCGGCAATGTTCCGCAGATATCGCAAGAAGTACGGTTACTGATATCCCGTCGGATGCAGGCGGATATGGGAGCGCTGGTTATGGTGGTGCAGGCACAGGATGCATCTCGGTCGGATGCTAAGTCCTAAAATTCCGTTTTCACTGATTGTAAGCATTTCCGCAAAGGAAACAATCACGGCAATCGTGAACGAGGTCGAAGGTCCCCCGATGAAACCTCCAAGAGCTATAACGATGTCTTTGGGATCGTACTTTAAAAAGAGTACGATCGGGATGCGCCCCACGGCTGTCATAACGTAGGCAAGCGCGCAGAGCATGCCCGTCATTGTGAACTTTTCTGTTTTTCGATCCATTAAAGATACCTCCTGAAAAAATTAACACCTGAAAGCATCGAAATGCCGTTCAGGTGTTAAAATATAGGCGGGTTGAAAATGTCAACAGAGCGAACGGGCAGAAAAAAGTGCAGACCATTAGAATCATCTCTAACAGTTTCAACACACCTTCTTCAAATCCAGACTATACTGTCGGTTCTGGAGTTGCACCAAATCAGCATTTTCATGCTCGCGGACTATACCGCCGATCGGGAATTTCACCCTGCCCTGAAGACATTATTGCTATTCAGTTGTCGATAACAATATATCAAATGGAACGCAGCCTGTCAACCGCGGCAATTTTTATGTATTCCGTCATGGACAGGAACGCGTGCCCGAACCGATGAGTTTTGAGCTTATCTTTGAGGCAGTCGGATAACTTTGAAAAGAAGCATGAAAAAATACATCAATAAAAATGTACTTGACGGCGCCTTGTGAAAGTTTCTTTCTTATGCTATCGTATACGTAAGGAACGCAAAGGGAGGTCTGGATGGAGATTCATTTTGTTCCGGCAAGCACAAAGGAGCAGCTGGCGCGGATAAAGGAAATTTATGAAGAAGCCTTTCCGGAGAATGAGAAAAAGCCGTTTTCGATGCTTGTCGAAGGTCAGAAAAAAGGGCTTATCGAGCTTCTTGCCGCCGAAGACGGTCCGGCAGGGAGCGGATGCCTGGTGGGAGAGGCGATTCTTTCGTTGCATGAGGATGTTGTGCTGCTGGAGTATTTTGCAGTTGCAGAGAGCTTCCGGGGCCGGGGAGCCGGATCGCGGATGCTGCAGAGCCTGCGGGAAAGGTACCGCGGAAAGCGTCTGATTCTTGAGATTGAGAGCACGGGTGTGGAGTCGGAAAACAGGGAACAGAGGCTTGCGCGGAAGCGGTTTTACGAGCGGAACGGGATGAACTGCCTGGATTATTCGGTGTCCGTGATGGGCGTGGAGATGGAGATGCTGAGCTTCGGCAGCAGCGTCGGTTATGAGGAGTATCATGCTGTATACGAAAAGGTCTACGGCGCTGAGTTCGGAGCGCACATCCGGCCGGCGGAGGAAATAAGATAAAACGGTGCATAATCTGCATCGCGAAGCCGGAAGATAACACAGGTTCAGACAGCATGCACGGGGGAGGTAAAATGGGAAAAGATGAATACACAAAGGCGTTCCGCCTTGGGAAAAAGGATTATCAGATGCGGATGCTTCGCGGGCAGAAGCCGACGCTTCCGGTGCTTGATGATATTCTGCCGGAGCGGATTTCCTGCTCGGAGCGGCCGCTGGGTCTGGTGCAGATACCGATCGCACAGATTGTCGGGACAAAGACTGCGGGGCGGAGCAGCTCTTTTGCGGGAAATTTTATGCCGATCCTGCGGGAGAATACCGAGTTTGCCACGAAATGGGCAAGGCTGAGCACCAGCCATCTGGAAGAGGGGATTCAGACCCCGATCAAGGCTTACGAATATATGAACAGATTCTATGTGGAGGAAGGAAACAAGCGGGTCAGCGTTATGAAATATTTTGAGGCCGATTCCATCCTGGGAGAGGTGACCCGCATTATCCCGAAGCGCACGGACGAGAAGGAAAACAAAATTTATTTTGAATTTCTGGATTTCTACCAGGCCGCGCCGATCAACTATATCTGGTTTTCTCAGGAGGGCAGCTTTGCAAAGCTGCAGGAGGCGGTCGGAAAGGAGCCGGGGGAGAAATGGACGGAGGAGGATCTGCTGGATTTCAGCTCGGTCTACACTCGCTTTCTGGCGGAATACCGGGCAAAGGGCGGCAGCAAACTTGATATTACGCCGGGAGATGCGTTTCTGGCATTTATCACGCTGTACGGATACCAGGTTGTTGACGAGAAGACGACGAGCGAGCTGAAGACGCTGATTTCCGGAAGCTGGGAGGAGTTTGAACTGCTTCAGGAGGAGCAGGATATCGACCTGAAGATGGAACCGAACCAGGAGAAAAAGCCGCTGCTCAGCAGGCTTTTCCCGTCCAGCTCCGCAAAGCGGAAAATTGCGTTTATCTACGAGAAGACACCGGGCACCTCGGCATGGACCTACGCGCATGAGCTTGGCCGGCTATACCTGGAGCAGACCTTCCCGGACGAGGTAAGTACGATCTGCTACGAGGGGGCGGGGCAGAACACGGTCGACGCAATGCTGGAAGATGCGGTTGCCGCTGGCTGCCGCCTGATTTTCACCACAACGCCGTCCTTTGTGCAGGCGAGCGTAAAGGCGGCGATCGCCAACCCGGACGTCCGGATTATGAACTGCTCGCTGCACACCTCGCACCGCTATATCCGCACTTACTATTCACGGATGCACGAGGCGAAATTTCTGATGGGCGCCATTGCCGGCGCAATGGCAGAAAATGACCGGCTGGTCTATATCGCGGATTACCCCATCTACGGTTCCATCGCAAATATCAATGCCTTTGCGCTCGGCGCCAAAATGATTAATCCGCGGGTGAAGGTCTATCTGGAATGGTCGGCCAGAAAGGAAGCGGATATCGAGCAGAGCATTCGGGACATTGCACCGTCGTGCATTTCCGGACGGGATATGACAATCCCGGAGGAGGCGTCCCGGTTGTTCGGGCTCTATCACCTGGAGGGGGATACCCCGCGGAATCTGGCGATGCCGATCTGCCACTGGGGAAAGTTTTACGAGCAGCTGATCCGCACGATTATGAACGGCACCTGGAAATATGATGATAATTCGTCTTCGCCGAAAGCAATCAATTACTGGTGGGGGCTCTCCTCCGGTGTAATTGACGTGATATTCTCCCAGCGTCTGCCGATTGGGACAAAGCGTCTGGCGGAGCTGCTGAAGACAACGATTGCTTCGGAGCAGTTCAATCCGTTTTCGGGTATTCTGTATTCGCAGACGGGTGTGGCGCAGGACGATCCGGAAAAGAGCCTTTCGCCGGAGGAAATTATGATGATGGACTGGCTGGCGGAAAATGTGATCGGCTCGATTCCGAAAAAGGAGGAGCTCAAGGAGAATGCAGAGCCGGTAGTAAGGCAGCAGGGAGTAAAGCAGAAGGAAGGTTAATTCGGCTATGAGGATACTGGCGATCGCGGACGAGGAGTCAAAGGCGCTGTGGGATTATTTTGACAGGAGCATGCTGGAGGGAATTGATCTGATTATCTCCTGCGGCGATCTGGACCCGCGCTACCTTTCCTTTCTGGTGACCTTTTATTCGGGGCCGGTGCTTTATGTACACGGAAACCATGACGGGAAGTACGAGCAGATACCGCCGG
Source organism: uncultured Lachnospiraceae bacterium (assembly GCA_910587085.1). Classification (GTDB taxonomy): domain Bacteria; phylum Bacillota; class Clostridia; order Lachnospirales; family Lachnospiraceae; genus RGIG4057. The sequence goes on from CAJUMC010000047.1 coordinate 12,311, forward strand.
AGGGCTGTACCTGCATAGAGAATAAAGTATTTGTATACAAAGGAGTGCGGATTCTGGGGCTCGGCGGCTCCATGCGGTACAAGCCCGGGCCGCACCAGTATACGGAAAGTGAAATGAAACAGCGGGTGACCAGGCTGTGGTTTCAGCTGTTTCGGAGGCGGGGCTTTGATATTCTGGTGGCGCATGCCCCGGCTTATCAGCTGAACGACGGGCGGGATCTTCCTCATCAGGGCTTTAAGATTTTCCGAACGCTGATGGAAAAGTACAAGCCGAAATTTTTTCTGCACGGGCATGTGCATCTGACCTACGGCAGGAATTACAAACGGTACGATAAATATATGGACACGCATGTGATTAACGCTTATGAGCGGTGCGTGTTTGATTTTGAGGATGAAAATCCGAAGGAGCATCTGCAGGCGCGGCGGTGAGGAGAAGCTGTTTTTTCTTGACAAACGCGGTTTCCGATGCTATATTGCTATCATAAAAAAGAGCAAAGGCAGAGAAGAGAAGAGTACGGAGGGAAAGCCTTTACAGAGAATTCCGCGGAGTATGCTGAGAGCGGAAAAGGGGGAAGCTTCGGAACATGGTCTTGGAGCTGCGCGGCCGAAACCGGTCGGCACGGCAGAATGCCGGTGCAGGAAGCTGCACGGCGGACAGCCTGCGGACGGAAAGCCGGGATGGAAGGGAGCCGCGGGGAATGCCCCGGCAGAACCAGTTCCGGCGGTCAGGCTGCGACGGAAGCGCCCGTTAGCGCGGCATGCTGCAGTCGGGAACCCGGCGAAGCCTCCGGTTGTACGCACCCCGGGGCGTCGGTGTTGCTGCGGCAGCAGGAGAGGCGTTTTCCGTGAGGATTACGCGAAAATAAAGTGGTACCGCGGGAGATTACTCCTGCCTTTATCGGGCAAGATAAAGGCAGGAGTTTTTTATGCACAGCGGCGTCCGCGGAACCTGAGAACCGCAGGAGCCCGCACCATGCAGGAACGGGCGTGTGCTGCTTGAAACAGTATGTTTCCGGACAGAACGCGGAGGAATCCGGACAGCAGAGCGTACAAAAATACTTCCTCCAACAGGTACCGGAAGGGAACATGCGGAACAAAAGTTACGAAAGGAATGATTGACAATGGAAAAGAAACCTTACTACATCACAACGGCCATCGCCTACACCTCCGGCAAGCCGCATATCGGCAACACCTACGAGGCGGTGCTGGCAGACAGCATTGCGCGCTATAAACGGCTGGAGGGGTATGACGTATATTTTCAGACCGGTACGGATGAACACGGACAGAAAATCGAGCAGAAAGCGGCGGAGCAGAACATTACGCCGAAAGCATTTGTGGACGGGGTTGCCGGGGAAATCCGAACGATTTGGGATCGGATGAACACTTCCTATGACAAATTCATCCGCACGACGGATACCGACCACGAGAGACAGGTGCAGAAGATCTTCAAAAAGCTTTATGACAAGGGCGATATTTACAAGGGTTCGTATGAGGGACTGTACTGCACGCCGTGTGAATCCTTCTGGACGGAATCGCAGCTTGTGGACGGAAAATGCCCGGACTGCGGCAGGGAGGTAAAGCCGGCGAAGGAGGAAGCGTATTTCTTCCGCATGAGCAAGTATGCCGACCGTCTGATTGAGCATATCAATACGCACCCGGAGTTTATCCAGCCGGTATCGCGCAAAAACGAGATGATGAATAATTTCCTCCTGCCGGGGCTTCAGGATCTGTGCGTGTCGCGGACCTCGTTCAAGTGGGGCATTCCGGTAAACTTTGACGACAGGCATGTGATTTACGTTTGGATCGACGCGCTTTCCAACTACATCACCGGAATCGGTTACGACGCGGACGGCGCTTCCGCAGAGCAGTTTGGAAAATTCTGGCCGGCCGACCTGCATCTGATCGGCAAGGACATTCTGCGCTTCCACACCATCTACTGGCCGATCATGCTGATGGCGCTGGACGTGCCGCTTCCGAAGCAGATTTTCGGGCATCCGTGGCTGCTGCGCACGGACGAGAGCGGCGGGAGCGTAAAGATGAGCAAATCGCGCGGCAATGTGCTGTATGCGGACGATCTGGCGGATCTGTTCGGCGTGGATGCGGTGCGCTATTTCGTGCTGCATGAAATGCCGTTTGACAATGACGGTGCGGTAAGCTGGGAGCTGATGGCGGAGCGCATCAATTCTGACCTGGCGAATACGCTCGGCAACCTCGTCAACCGCACAATTTCTATGTCAAACAAGTATTTCGGTGGCGTGGTGGAGGATGCAGGAATTTCAGAGGAGGTCGATGCCGGCCTGAAAGCCGTGGCTGCCGGCACTGCGGATCGCGTGGCAGAAAAGATGAAGGAGCTCCGCGTGGCGGACGCGATCACGGAGATTTTCACTCTGTTTAAGCGCTGCAACAAATACATCGATGAGACGATGCCGTGGGCGCTCGCGAAGGACGAGGCAAAGCAGGGGCGCTTAAAAACTGTACTTTACAATCTGGTGGAGGGGATTTCGATCGGTGCGGCGCTGCTCGAGCCGTTTATGCCGGAGACTACGGAGAAGATTCTTGCGCAGCTGCATGCGGAAAAGAGAGGCCTTTCTGAGTGCAGGAGCTTCGGCGGCTATGTATCCGGGACAAAGGTGACGGATGCGCCGGAAATCCTGTTCGCGCGTCTGGATATGAAGGAAGTGCAGGAGAAAGCGGTGAAGGTTGCCGAAGCACAGAAAGCGGAAGCGGCGGCAGAGGAAGCGAAGGGAACGGCGGCTTCCGGAGACGGCGCAGCAAAGGCGGGTGCGGGTACTGCCGCAGACGGTGCGGCAGATGCAGACAGCCCTTCTGTCATTGATCTTGCACCGAAGCCGGAGATTACCTACGATGATTTCGCAAAGCTCCAGTTTCAGGTTGGTGAGATTATCGCGTGCGAGGAGGTTAAAAAATCGAAAAAGCTCCTCTGTTCGCAGGTTAAAATCGGCAGCCAGGTAAAGCAGATTGTTTCCGGTATCAAGGCGCATTATTCCGCCCAGGAAATGGTCGGCAAAAAAGTGATGGTACTTGTGAATTTAAAGCCTGCAACGCTGGCAGGCGTGCTTTCCGAGGGCATGCTTTTATGTGCGGAGGACGAGAACGGCAAACTGGCACTGATGACGCCGGAGAAGCCAATGCCTGCGGGGGCGGAGATCTGCTGATTTTCTGTTTTTGACTTTGGAATTGACAAAATGAAAATGTGCGGCATATAATCTTAAATGCGGCATGCCGCAATTCAGAAAGTCAAAAAAGAAGTCAAAAAAGAAAACAGGGAGTCGATGCAAATGGAAAACAGAAAGATCAACAAGTGCTTAATGCAGGGCTGGACGGTAATCAGCACAGTGCTTTTTGCGGCCTATGTGCTAGAGGTAGTGAAGGGGAACCGAACGATTCCGTATTTTATTGTTTTTTCGCTGATGAATCTCGGTCCGCTGCTTCTCTCCTGGCTGGTTTACCGGAAAAATCCCGAGAGCGGCACCATCCGGTATCTCTGCACGATTTTTTACGGGATACTGTACGTATTTGTGCTGCTGACCGGCGCGACGCCGATGGTTTTCACCTATTTCCTGCCGATTATGTACCTGCTCATGCTCTGCAACGATACAAGACTGCTGGGATGGGCGGCAGCCTGCAATGTCGCGGCCAATCTGGTCAGCATTGTTGTGCAGCTCACCGTAGATAAAAGGCCGGCGGCAGAATATCTGACCGAATGGGAAATCCAGATCGCGGCAGCACTGCTCTGCTCGATTTTTGCCTGCATGGCGGTGAAAGTTTCCACCTTTCTTCACGATGAGCAAATTCGCGAGGCGGCTGAGGGAGAGGAGCGCCTGAGGCGCATATTTGAGAAGGTGACGGAGGTTTCCGGAGTCGTGGAGCAGGATACGGAGCGGATGCTCGGCAGGCTTGAAGAGCTGGAAAGTTCGTCTGAGCGGACGGCGGTTGCGATGCAGGATATTGTGACAGGCTCGCAGCAGTCTGCGGAGATGGTTGAGAAGCAGATGCACAGAACTGCGGATATTCAGGAAATTATTGATCGAACCAATCTTTTGTCCGAACAGATCGCGGGGCATGTAAGGGAGACGAGCGAAAAGGTGGGCTCGGGCATCGGAAACATGAAAAGGCTTTCACAGAGCGCCAGAGGAGTGGAGGAGAACAGCGGAAGAGTGATTGAGCACATGTCGATGCTCCGCGAGACAACAAACCAGGTTCAGGAAATTATTTCCATTATCGGAGGGATTGCAGGCCAGACCAACCTCCTGGCTCTCAATGCCTCCATCGAGGCGGCACGCGCGGGCGATGCGGGCCGGGGCTTTGCGGTAGTGGCAAATGAGATCAATGAACTTGCCGGTCAGACCAAAGAAGCGACGCAGAACATTGCCGGAATGGTCGGAACGCTCCGTGAGAAGGCGCAGGAGGCCTCGGACGCCGTGCTGCGGATGGGCGAGCTGAACCGGGAGCAGAATGAGATTATTTTTGAGACGGACGCCGCCTTTGGAAAGATCCGCGATGGTGTAGAAGAGGTCCAAAGGAATGTGGACGAAGAAAATGCGCAGATGGAGCTGCTCATGTCTGCGAATGCAGGGATTGTCGAGAGCATTCACACAATCTCCGCGGTTACGGAGGAGGTCACGGCCAACACGAACCAGACGCAGGATATTACAGCAGCCAACCGGGAAGCGGTGGAGCAGGTTACACGGATTGCACAGGATCTGGGCAGGCGTGTGGCAGAGCTCAACAGCTACATATAATCGTTTCAGGAGAAGCATAATTTTCTGACAATGCAACAGAGTACATCGCGGAAACAGCAGAAAGATGTACAAGCAAACTGCCGCAGGAAGAGAGATAAAACAGGATACCGCCGGACGCGGCTTTGAGCCGGAGCGGCATCCTGCCGAATCCTTCTTCCTGCGGCAGTTTTATTTTGTCCGGGGAATCCGGAACCGTCCGCATCCTGACCGGATGCGGGCAGCACTTTGAGCTGCCGGAAGCAAAACACCGCTGTCCCGCCCAGCTCCGGCAGGCAGCAGCTGTGAGCACGGATCTTCAGCGCAGAGCCATTCAGACCGGAACGGCTTTTTTCCGTTTTCCGGACCCGGCCGGCTTTGCAGTGCGGATGCAGGTGGATGCGCGCTCAATAAATTTAGCTCTCAGCAGCATTTTGCTGACGGTCACATTGTGTACCAGGCCGTCCAGCATTAAAAACGCGCTTTTGCCCAGATCTGTGCGATCCTGGCGGACGGTGGTAAGCGCCGGGACAAGCTGGGCGGCGAGCGGAAGATCATCGAAGCCGACTACGCTGATATCCTCCGGTACGCGCAGACCGTGGCGCACAACCTCGGAGATCACGCCGGACGCGATCAGATCGCTGGCGCACAGGATTGCGGTCGCGCCGTTTTCCAGAAAGGAAGGGACATGATATTTCGCGCAGTCGGGTACATAGTAACCGTACTCGATCAGCCCTTCGTCCGGGGTCAGCCCATGTTCGTTCATACTCTGGATAAATGCCTGATAGCGTTCGTCCGAGACCATGGAATTTTTGGAACCGTTCAGAAAGGCGATTTTCCTGTGCCCCAGAGAATACAGATGATCGACAGCAAGTGCGATTCCTTCCATGGAATCCGTCCCGACATAGCCTACATGGGGATTGACCGGAATATAATTGTCGAGCAGAACGGTCGGAACCGTCGTTTTGTGAAGCTGCCTGACCCAGTCGTCGTGCAGAGAAAAGCCGAGCAGAAACGCTCCGCAGAAGCCGTTTTTCAGCATGTAGGTGTCAAATTTTTCAGCGGTCTGCATGTTCAGATCGGAGGGGATCACGGATACCTCCCAGTGCCTGCGTGCGGCGGAAAGCTTGAAGCCCATGATAATCTCGTAGCCGAACTGATCAATATTTTCATAATCCATATTTTCGATCAGGATACAGACCTTCCTTGTGGAGCGGGCGCGCAGTTTCTTGGAAGCGTAGCCCATTTCGACCGCAGTGTCCAGCACGAGCTGGCGCATGTCGGCGCTGATGTCGCTCGCGCCGTTCAGACCCTTGGAGACCGTGCTGACTGCTATGCCCAGACGGTCAGCGATATCTTTGATTGTTGCCATTTCCATACCCCTTACATAACGCGGGCTTCCCCGCAGTACTGCTTTGAATAATTGTTCTTTTTCTGCCGCTTATGTAGCCTGCAGATGCAAAATATATAATTAAGTATAAACCGATTTCCGCCGATTTTCAATGTGATTTCGAAAAAAAACGCAAAACGGCATTTTTCGTCAATTATAACGATGCTGCTTCCCTGCATTGGATTTTTGAATACTGACAGGGGCGGAAAAATCGCTGGAAATTTGCCTGTAATGTAATAATACACAAAAAAGCAAAGATAATAATCGTGAAATAAATAAAAAATCACCAAAAAGTTTTGAAAACCATATTGACAAAATCATGAAATGATGTTATTCTTTAGAAAACATTTCGAAACTTCTCGAAAATTGCAAAGCCTCTGCTGAGCGCCGGCTGCTCAGAGGAGGCAGTTTTAAGATAATATCTCCCGGAAAAGCCGGGGGAGGACAGGAGGGTCTGCAATGAGCACAGCACAAAGCGGTTTGGAGCGCGGCGCGGGGATACTGATGCCGGTCAGCGCTCTGCCGGGGCCGTACGGAATCGGAACACTGGGAAAGAGCGCATACAGATTTGCGGATTTTGCGGCCGCCAGCGGCTATCGTTATTGGCAGGTGCTGCCGGTGGGCCCGACGAGCTTCGGGGACAGTCCGTATCAGTCATTTTCGGCCTTTGCCGGGAACCCTTATTATATTGATCTGGAGTATCTGATCGAGGAAGGGCTTCTGAAGGAGGAGGAAATCTGCAGCGCGGATTTCGGCGCAAGAGCCGATGATATCGACTATGCCGCAGTTTTTCAGAACCGGTTTCAGGTGCTGAGGATGGCTTTTGCCAGAAGCAGTCATCAAAAATCGAAGGAATTCAAGGCATTTCTGAAGGATAACAGCTACTGGATTGATGATTACAGTTTTTATATGGCGGTGAAATTTCATTTCGAAAACCGTTCGTGGCAGGAATGGGATGAGGATATCCGCCTGCGCAGACGGGAAGCGGTGGAGAAATACAGGAAGCTTCTGGCGGAGGATATTGAGTTCTGGAAATTCTGCCAGTTCAAGTTCCGGGAGCAGTGGAATCGTCTCCGGGCTTATGTAAATCAGCTCGGTATGAAATTCATCGGAGACATCCCTCTCTATGTGGCCATGGACAGTTCGGATGTGTGGGTACACAAGGAGCTGTTCGAACTGGATGAGGACTGCGAGCCGATCCACATCGCCGGGGTTCCGCCGGACGCGTTTTCGGATGACGGGCAGCGCTGGGGAAATCCTCTCTACCGTTGGGACATTATGGAAGAAAATGACTTTGCCTGGTGGCGGGAGCGCATGAAGGCGAATGCTTCCCTGTATGATGTAATCCGCATTGATCATTTTATCGGTATTGTAAATTACTGGTCGATTGCTGCGGACTGCCCGACGGCCATCGACGGCGAGTGGAAAAAGGGACCGGGTGCAAAGCTTATGAAGGCAGTCGCCGAATCCATCGGGGATGCGGGTATTATTGCGGAGGATCTGGGCGTGCTCACAAAGCCGGTCAGAGATCTGATCAGGAAGCTCGGCTATCCCGGCATGAAGATTATCGAGTTCGGTCTGGACTGCGATCCGGAAAACGATTATCTGCCGCACAATTATGCAAGCAGCAATATCGTGGCCTACATCGGCACGCACGATAACGAGACGCTGGTCGGCTATCTGAAAAACTGCAGCGGAGCACAGCTGGAGAAAATTATGGAATACTTCGGAACGGAAAGACCGAAGGAGCTTCCGGAAAAAATTATCCGCAGCCTGTTTGCCTGCACGGCAGATGTGGCGATTGTGCAGACGCAGGATCTGCTTGGCCTGGACAATACCGCGCGCACAAATCTGCCGTCCACCGTGGGGCAGAACTGGCGCTGGCGGGCGACCGAGGAGCAGCTGAACAGCATTGATACGGCATATTACAGAGAGCTCTGCCGGATGTACAACCGGCTTGCACCGGAGCTTTGAGGCTTTGCTCCGCATACGCTGGGAGCGGGAAGGAAATGGGTGGATATATGACAAATAGTTTTAAGCAGAATGTGGAGGAGGCGCTGAAGCTTGACTGCGGGAAGAGCGTAAAGACGGCGTCCACAATCGAGCTTTACAATGCAGTTTCCAAGGCCGCGATGTCGGCGGTCGGCAGGGATTTCGGAGAAAAGGCAAAAAACGCGCAGGGAAAGAAGGCGTGCTATCTGTCCGCAGAGTTCCTGATCGGGCGCATGGTATACAACAACCTGCTGAATCTCGGCCTGTTCAACCAGTTTACCGAGCTGATGACCGAGAACGGCATCGACATCCGCGTGTTTGAGGAGATTGAGGACGCGGCGCTCGGAAACGGCGGTCTGGGCCGCCTGGCAGCGTGCTTCCTCGATTCCGGCGCAACGAACGGAATCACGCTGAACGGATACGGCATCCGCTATAAATACGGCCTGTTCAAGCAGTATTTCGAGGATGGCTTCCAGAAGGAGACGGCGGATGACTGGACCAGAATGGGTGATCCGTGGTCGGAGAGGCACGAGGAGGATGCGGTCGTCGTTGACTTCAAGGGGCAGTCGGTGCGGGCGATCCCGTACGATTCGCCGGTGATCGGCTACGGCGCCAAGAAGATCAATCTCCTGCGCCTCTGGCAGGCGGAGCCGATGGAGAATTTCCATTTTGATCTTTTCAATGATCAGAAATATGACAAGGCGGCAAAGAACCGCGTTGAAGCGGATGCAATATGTGCCGTGCTCTATCCGAATGATACGACGGATGCCGGGAAGAAGCTCCGCCTGAAGCAGCAGTATTTTTTCTCCAGCGCGACGCTGCAGGACCTGATCCGCACGTACAAGAAAAAGTACGGCAGCGATTTCAGCCGTTTTTCCGCGGAATATGCGATCCAGCTCAACGATACGCATCCGACGGTGGCAATACCGGAATTTATCCGCCTGATGATGGAGGAGGGTATGTCCTTTGCCCGGGCCCTGAAGCTAGCCAAGGAAACCTTTGCCTACACGAACCACACGATTATGGCGGAGGCGCTTGAGAAATGGGGCGTTTCACTGTTTAAGGCGGTAATTCCGAACGTATATAAATATGTTGTCATGCTGCAGAAGGCTCTGGTGAAGGAGCTCACGGCACTCAAGGTTGCCGAGAAGGATCAGAAGCAGTATTTCATTATCGACGGCGAACTGATCCACATGGCGAGAATGGCAATATTTGCCAGTCATTCGACGAACGGCGTCGCTCAGATCCACACTGAGATCCTGAAGAACGACGCGCTGAAAGAATGGTACGCGCTGTATCCGGAGCGCTTCAACAACAAGACAAACGGCATTACGCAGAGAAGATGGCTTGCGCTGGCCAATATGGAGCTGTCGGGCTTTATCACCGACAAGATCGGCAACGCCTGGATCACGGATCTGGACAATCTGAAAAAGCTGGAGAAGTTCAAGGACGACAAGGCGGTAATCAAGCAGTTCGGCGACATCAAGAAAATCAAGAAGCGCCAGCTGGCGGATTTTATACTGGAGCGCGAGGGTGTGAAAATCGACCCTGACTTTATATTCGATATTCAGGTGAAGCGCCTGCACGAGTATAAGCGTCAGCTCCTGAACGCGTTTTCAATTCTGGATATATATTTCGGCCTGAAGGACGGCAGAATTAAGGAGTTCAACCCGACGGTGTTTATTTTCGGCGCCAAGGCGGCTCCTGGCTACTTCAGGGCGAAGGGCATCATCAAGTACATCAACGAGATAGCGAAGATGATTGATGCCGACCCGGCGGTAAATGACAAGCTCAAGGTTGTGTTCGTGCAGAATTACAATGTTTCCTATGCGGAAAAGCTTGCTCCGGCGGCGGATGTTTCCGAGCAGATTTCGACAGCGGGCACGGAGGCCAGCGGCACCGGCAACATGAAGTTCATGCTGAACGGCGCGGTGACGCTCGGAACCTACGACGGCGCGAATGTGGAGATCGTGGCGGAGGCCGGTGAGGAGAACAACTTTATCTTCGGAGCCAGAGTTGAAGATATTGCAAGGATTGGTAAGACATACAATCCGAAGAAGCTGTACAAGGGAGAGCCGCGCATCAAAAAGGTGGTGGATACCCTGGTGGACGGAACCTTCGACGACGGAGGGACCGGCATGTTCAAGGAGCTCTACACCTCGCTTCTCGAGGGCGCGAGCTGGCACAAGCCGGATCACTACTATCTGCTGGAGGATCTCCTTCCTTACGTGGAGGCGAAGCTTGCGGTAAACGCGGACTATTCCGATACGTTCGGCTTCCGGAGAAAATGTTTTATTAATACGGCGAATGCCGGGAAATTCTCAAGCGACAGGACGATCAGGGACTACGCAGAGGAGGTATGGCATATTTAGCGTATGCCGAAGAACGCGCCGGACGGAGAGGTGCGGCGCGAGGGGAAATTAATTGCCGTGCGGAGCGCGGCGGAATGGAGGAAATTATGAAAAAAAGCAAAAAAGTGCTGGCACTGGCTATGGCGGCAGTCATGACGACGGGTCTTGCAGCCTGCGGAGGCAAGGATGACGACAGCAATAATGGAGACAATGCGGTTACGCAGGCTCCTGGCAGCAATACCGGTGAGCCGGAGAAGGTCAGCCTGAGAGTATGGGCGCCGGAAAACCAGATCCAGACGGGTACCGTTGACGCGATGTTCAAATCTTTCAAGGATCTTCATCCGGAGTGGGAGATTGATTTCAAGCTTGAGGCTCAGGGTGAGGACAACTGCAAGGAGGCCGTGATCAGGGATGTAGCGGCGGCAGCCGACGTATATTTCTTCGCGAGCGATCAGCTGCAGGAGCTGGTTAATGCCGGTGCGATTGCGCGTCTTGGCGGTACTGCGGAGAAGCTTGTGAAGGAGACGATTGCGGAATCCGTACAGGCTACGGTTACGGCAGAGGACGGAAATATCTATGCAATTCCGTTTACGCACAACACGTTCTTTATGTATTATGATAAGACTCTTCTGAGCGAAGATGATGTTACGTCCATCGAGAAAATCATGGCGAAGGAGACCGCGGACAATGTATACAATTTCTATTTTGAGTCCGCAGGCGGCTGGAAGCTCGGCTGCTGGTACTACGGCGCAGGCCTCTCCATTTACGGTGAGAGCCAGAATGATTACGCAGCCGGCGTAAACTGGAACAACGATACCGGCGTTGCCGTTACCAATTATCTCATTGACCTGATCAGCAACCCGAAATGTGCGTTTGACGGCGATATCAACGTAGCAGAGCTCGCAACGGATCACAGGCTCGGTGCATGGTTCGACGGCGCATGGAACTACAACAACTATAAGGATGCGCTCGGCGACAACCTCGGCATGGCGAAGATTCCTACCTTCAATCCGGACGGAACCGATTATCAGCTGAAGGGTTTCTACAGCTCCAAGGCGGTCGGAGTTAATCCGCAGGCAAAGTCCCCGAAGGTGGCAGTAGCATTTGCAGAGTATATCTGCAACGAAGAGAACCAGATCAAGCGCTATAAGGAAACCGCTCAGATCCCGACTAATATCAACGCAGGCAATGCTGCGGACGTGCAGGCAGACCCGCTGGCAAAGGTTATTGTTGACGAGTCCAACAACGCTTCCGTTATGCAGCCGACCAACGCGAATTTCAGTGCAAAGTACTGGAACAATGCGGGAGCCATCGCTACTGAGATCCGCAGCGGTGCTCTGAACAAGGATAATGTTAAGGCGAAGCTTGACGCCTTCTGCGAGGCAATGAAGGTCGAGTAATTATCTGCATTGCAGAATGAGAGAGCTGACCGGCTGAGCCGGCAGCTCTCTTTTGGACAGAGGGTCTGTGCGGCCCTCTGCACAAAGGATATTCCATAAACCAATTGCTGAATCAACGAGGAGGCGACATGATGTTTGGGAAAAAGAATAAAAAATCCGAAGGGCATTCCGAGAAGGCGGCTACCGCTGTTGCATTCAGGAAGGGGAATACCCTGACAAGGCTGTCGGCCGCCGTATGGGGGCTTGGCAATCTGGTGAACGGCCAGATCATCAAGGGACTGATCATGCTGGGAATCGAGATCGGTTTCCTTGCCTATATGGTGAGCTTCGGTATCGGCGCGATCGGAGATATGATAACGCTCGGAACCGTGCAGCAGCAGGAATACTGGGACGAAGTGGAGATGATCTACAAATACAAAACAGGCGATGACTCCATGCTCTGCCTGCTGTACGGCGTTATCACGATTTTTGTTATTCTGGGTGCGGTTGTCATGCTTACCACATCCGTTCGCAGCGCTTATGCCGCGCAGCAGAAAAAAGAGCAGGGGAAGCCGATGCCGACCTTCCTTGAGGATCTGCGGATGCTGAAGCATGAAAAACTGCATAATCTTCTGCTTTTCCCTCCGGTTGCGGGTATTATCTGCTTCACTGTTATCCCGCTTGTGTTCATGATCCTGATTGCGTTTACCAATTACGATCACGAGCATCAGACGCCGGGCAACCTGTTTGACTGGGTCGGCCTTGCCAATTTCAAGGAGATTTTCAGTACGACCGGCAAACTGTCGAACGCGTTCTGGCCGGTTTTCCGCTGGACGCTGATCTGGGCGGTTCTTGCCACGGTTACAACATACATCCTCGGAATGATCCTTGCGATCGTTATCAACCGGAAGGATACGAAATTCAAGGGCTTCTGGCGCTTTACCTTTGTACTCTCGATTGCAGTGCCGCAGTTCGTTTCCCTTCTGGTAATGCGCACCATTTTCAACACAAACGGCGCTGCCAATCACGGTAAACGCATGCTTTATAAATAATCTATAAACAAATTTTTCTTCTTTT
>CAJUMC010000048.1 GCA_910587085.1 uncultured Lachnospiraceae bacterium
AATTTTTGAAAATATGCTGATAAAGGTTTTATTATTCTGAAATTTATGGTATAATACCGGCAGATATTATACCGTGCCGGTTCGTGTCCGACCGGAGGGAGGACAATCACAGCAGCGAATCGTGCGCATACGCGGAGGACATGGTATAATGGCGAAAATATATTATCACAGGGGGAAGTGTCTATGAACAAGGTCATTACAATCAGCAGGCAGTATGGGAGCGGCGGGCGTGAGATTGGTTCAAAGCTGGCGGAAAAGCTCGGCGTACCGTTCTATGACAATGAGCTGATCACGCGTGCGGCCAAGGAGAGCGGATTTGCGGAGGCGGCATTCGCGAATGCGGAAAGCAAGGCGACCAACAGTCTTCTGTATTCCATTGCGATGGGGATGAATTCCTACGGCAATCAGGAGCTCGGTTTTTCTCATCTTTCCCTTGATGACCGCATCTACCTGGCGCAGTCGGATGTGATACGAAAGGTGGCGGCGGAGGGGCCGTGCGTCATTGTCGGGCGCTGTGCAGATTATATCCTGAAGGATATGGATGATGTCGTGAATATATTTGTGTGGGCGGATATCAAGTTCCGCATTGAGAGAGCCATCCGCATTGACGGGCTTGCGGAGAACAAGGCGGAGGACAATATTCTTAAGATCGACAAACGGCGGGCGAATTATTACAACTACCATGCCAGCGAGAAGTGGGGCAGGGCCGAAAATTATCATCTTTCCGTCAACAGCAGCTACGCCGGGATCGATCATACGGTAGAAATTATCCGGGCGTTTATCGAAGGCGGCGGGGCGAAATAATCTGATGAAATGGACAGGAAAGGTCAATAAAAGATATATCCGTATGACGGTATTCCTGGCGGTTGCTGTTCTCGTCATAGAAATTATAGGACAGCTCACGGATCATGCGGCGGAAATTTTTTCAGCGCTCCTGACTGGTCTGAACTGGCTGCTTGGCGTGGCGAAGCCGATTATTTTCGGGTTTGTAATGGCGTATATCCTGAAGCCGCTGAACGAATTTTTTACGGAGCGGTATTCTAGGCTGCGCTTTCTGAAAAAATACAGCCGCGTGCTCGGTGTTGTCACGACACTTCTGCTGGTTTTGATAATTATTACCGGAATTGTGTCGGCCATTGTCTACAGCGTTACCAATCAGCTGCAGGTGGCCAATCTGGATCAGCTGTTCGGCGCGATTTCGGCAATCACAAAAAATGTGACGGATTTCTATGCGCAGATGATGGAGAAGCTCCAGGAGCTGGATATCCAGTCGGAACAGATCGTGAACTATGTTGAGGGGCTTTCCTCCAGCATTATGGGCTTTGTTCAGTCGCTTGCCAACGGCGTGATCGGATCGGTGTCGAATATTTCCGGCTACATTACAACAATCATGTTCGGCCTGGTGATCGGCATATACTTTATGATTGACGGCAACTCCATGATGAGCTATTTTTCCGGAGTGGCGGATGCCGTGCTTCCGGATCGGACAAATGCGAAGATACGATCCGTTCTGGCGGATCTGAACGAAGTGTTTTCCGGCTATATCCGCGGCCAGCTGCTTGACGTCACCTTTATGATTTTTGCGACAGGCACGGCTATGCTGATCACCGGCATCAGTCTCGCGCCGATCATCGGCCTGATGACCGGTCTGGCAAATCTTGTGCCGTATCTGGGTCCGTTTGTCGGCTACTCGAGCATTATTATAATCTCTGTGGTCGAGGGCAAATACGATGTAATGATTGCTTCTCTTATTGCACTCCTGGTGATTCAGACGCTGGACGGCAATATTATCGAGGCAAAGCTGCTGGGCAAGAGCATTCGGATTCATCCTCTGCTTGTCGTGATCTTCCTGATTTTCGGCAGTGCGATCGGCGGGCTGTGGGGAATGCTGCTTGCGGTGCCGGTAGGCGCGTATTTTCAGAAGCTGTTTACGGCTTTTGTGGAGCGGCGGAAAAATGCAAAGATCCTGGAGCGCGCGACAAGAGATTCTGTCGTCCGCGAGAAAGATGAGAGCGCGGATTATGTCGAGGCGAACGTAAAGGATAGCGGCATAGATAACGGCCGGAAGAGTGCAGGGAAGACGGAGGACCGAAAGGGCAGAAGGCAGAGCGACGGCCGAAAGGGCTGAAAAATAAGGCATAAGCGGAAAAGAATAAAAGCCGAAGTCCGAAAGCCACAGGCATAGAGGCTATAGGGCAGAAGTTTGGAGAACTGACAGCACAGAAGACAGCAGCAACAGCCGGAAGGCTGAAAAGACAGAGGGTAAAAGACAGAAGGCCGGAGGCAGACGGCACAAAGAACAAAGGAGGAAAGAACGGGCGGCGGGAACAGAAAACCTGCCGGAGAAATCTCCGGATAAGAAGAGGCGGAAAAGCCGCGCATCGCGCGATGCGGCGGCTTTTTCTTCCGTCCGGCTTTCTCTTATTTCAGGAAGTATGGGGGGATTCCGCAGCAGAACTTGCTGCCGGAGTGGTACGGGACATAGTATTGCGGGCAGGCGGGCGATAAGCTGTCCCGGCGGCCGGTGCCGAGAGGTTGGAGCCGGCAGGCTTCGGCATGTAACAGTTGGTAACACAATATTAAGAGAAACGTAAGAAATAAAGATAGGATTTTTAATATTTATATAGTATTTTAGTTATGGTACATGAAACACGGAAAGAGGGTGAAGTATTGGAAAAAGTGTTAAGTCAGAAAACCGGCAGAAATGTGCTGAAAAAGCCGCCGGTGATTGAGATAAAAAATGTGAAAAAGGTTTACCGCATGGGAAGCGAGCGCATCAGCGCCGTGGATGATGTAAGTTTTGAGATTGACAAGGGAGAATTTTGCTGTCTGCTTGGCACCTCCGGTTCCGGAAAGTCAACGCTTTTGAATCTGATGGCCGGGATCGAGAAGGCATCCGGCGGACAGATTCTGATCAAGGGAAAAAATATCCGGAAAATGTCGGAGAAGCAGCTTGCGAAGTTTCGGCAGAAATATCTCGGTTTTGTGTTTCAGTCGTACAATCTGCTCAATTCCATGACCGCGCTGGAAAATGTTGAATTTCCGCTTGTATTCAAACGGATTCCGGCAAGGAAACGCAAGCGGCTGGCGAAGGATATGCTGACAAAGGTAGGACTGGGAAGCAGAATCAATCATCGTCCGAAGCAGATGAGCGGCGGCCAGCAGCAGCGCGTCGGTATTGCAAGAGCCTTTGTCGCGAAGCCGGAGATCGTATTTGCGGATGAGCCGACCGGAAATCTCGATACCAGAACGACGATGGAGGTTATGAGGCTGATCAAGCAGATCGCCCGGGACAATAATCAGACGATCGTTATGGTTACTCACGATCCGCGCCTGGCCGATTTTGCCGACAAGATTATACATATCCTGGACGGGAAAATTCAGAGTGTGGAGATGATTGAGCATCCGATTGACGAGTTTGAAGCCGCCGGGGGAAAAGCGCAGAGTCCGCAGACCGCGGAACCTGCAGCACAAGAAACTGCGGCAGCGAAAGCGTCCGGGGCGGAAACTTCTGAAAAAGCGGAGGCAGGAAAAGTATCTGATCTGGAAAAAAATGGGGAACCCGAAGCAGGAAAGTCTTCCGGGGCGGAGATAACCGGAAAAGCTGGGGGAAAGAAGGCATCCGAAGCGCAAAAAGCCGGAAAAAAAGCGGCAAAGAATACAGCGGATGCGGAAACTGCCGAAAAAACTGCGTCAGAGAGAACTGACGGAGTAGAAACAGCAGAAACAGCCGAAGAAGCGGCGGCAGCGGCGGGAGCCGCAAACGAAGGAGACGGTTCAAAATGATTGGCCGGGAGGGCGGCGGAATCCTGAGCATCCGGAGGACTGCCCCGGGAGCTTTGCATGCTCCGGGAGGGAAGCCGGCGCAGCGAGGGCCGAAGGGAAAGAAGGAAAGTGTACCCGGCGGAAGCAGGGAAAAAAGGAGGATTTGTTGGACATGAAAAAAAGGAAAATTTTTGCACTGCTGCTGATCTGTGCAATGGTTCTTTCCGGCATCGGAGGCTGGACGAGAGCGCGGGCGGCGGAGGAATCCGGCGATATATTCGCTGCTCCGGGAACGAGGACGCTGTACCCGATGGTGGCGGGCGGAACAACGCATTTTAAGATTCCTGTCAGAAAGGCGGATGTTCTGTATATCAGCTCCGATATCCATGTTTCTGTAACGACGGACAATAAAATTTTTGATATGACAGAGGGAAAGCTGACGCGCGACGACATGGATGTAAAGGATATCGGCGGATCGAGCGAAACCTATGTCGAGTTTGATCTCACGCTGAATGACACGGCAAAGATCGGTACATACGATGCGAAGATTACGCTTCAGTTTACCGGTACGAGAGTATCGGAATACGGCGATTATACGACGGTGACGAGTGCAGTGCTCCCGTTCCAGATCCGCGTGATCGGAGAGAAGTCCCCGGCGCAGCTCACCGTAGCAAATCTGAGCTATGACGCGGGAGCAGCCGCGGTGGGTTCCGCGTTTGAAGTGGAGTTTGACACAAAAAATGAGGGTGAAATCGGTGCAGTCAATGCTTTTATGAGCGTTGATTTCGGAGACAGCGGTATTGTGGCGGATTACAGTGCGCCTACAATGAAGCTCGGAGATATTCCGGCGATGGGCGTAAAGCATCACAAGCTTTCGTTCCGCGTGCTGCCGACTGCGTCCACGGGCCTGAAATCCGTGACGGTCACTTATAAATATAAGGATGCGGACGGCAACGAGTACACAAACACCTCGGTGCAGTATATCAATGTTGTCGCAGTCAATACCGCCGAGTCGAACAACGCGAAGCTGACGGCGGCAGCCGGTCAGCTGAACGCGGAAGTCAACGTGGACAGCAGCTGCAATCTTACCATCGAGCTTGAAAATATCGGAAAGCGGACGGCGGAGAATATCCGTGTTCTGATCCCGGAGGAGGGCGGCATCGGGGCTTCGTCCGGAATCCTGCCGGAGTACGGCGCGGAGGGCGTTTCGGTGGAATACCTGAACGCAGGGGAAAAGACGACCGTTACGCTCCCGCTCTCCATTACAAAATCTGCGGCCACCGGACTCCGCGAGCTGACGGTGCAGGTGGATTATGAGGACAGCGAGGGAAAGCAGCTGACGGCGGTCGCAAAGGCTTATCTGACGGTTACGCAGCCGGATACAAAGCCGGAGATCAAGAACGATGTGGTCATCAGCCAGATGACGCAGTCCCCGGCGCAGCCGAGGGCGGGCGAAATCCTGACGTTGAGTTTTCTTGTGACAAACAACGGCAGCGATGATATCTCGGGGCTTCAGCTGTTCGGAAAGGATCTTCCAAACGACAACTTTGAGCCGGTCAGCGCGGATGCTAGGGAAAACGTCGGCACGC
This sequence comes from uncultured Lachnospiraceae bacterium, assembly GCA_910587085.1. Taxonomy (GTDB): domain Bacteria; phylum Bacillota; class Clostridia; order Lachnospirales; family Lachnospiraceae; genus RGIG4057. The sequence continues at coordinate 5,355 of CAJUMC010000048.1, forward strand.
TGAAGCAGGGCGAGTCAAAAAAGGTAACAATGCAGTTCCGTATCGGCAATAATGTTACGGATGGAACGAAAAAACTTAATATCGGCATATCCTACATTGATGCCAACGGTGATTTGTCGCCGGAGAAAAGCACGGAGGTTTATATTCTGAATATAAAGGGCGTCACGAAAGAAGAGCTCAAGAACGATATCGTAATCAGCGATATTGTACAGAGTCCGTCCTCCCCGCTTGTCGGCGAAAATGTGACGATTACTTTTAATGTGGCAAACAGGGGCGCAAAGGAAATTACGGAGCTGAAATTTGCCGGTTCCAATCTGGGCACCAGCGGCTTCGAGCCGATCAGCTCGGAGGTCTTTACAACGGCAGGAACCGTTGCGGCGGGCGCGTCGAAAAAGGTTTCCATGACCTTTAAGCTGGGTGAGCGCATTTCCGAAGGGTTCAATATGCTGACGCTGGATTACACCTACAAGGACGGGAACGGCGATGTGCAGAAGGGGCAGACCTCCATGTATGTGCTGAACGTGAAGAATCAGAGTTCTTCTGCAAACAGCCGTCCGAAGCTGATTATTGATTCCTTCTCCTCGAGCATGGAGGAGCTGCGCGCGGGCGAGAGCTTCGACTTTACTTTTGCACTGAAAAATACGCATGCGTCCAAGGCGGCAAAAAATATTACGGTAACAGTGGTGCAGGCGCAGGATGTGTTCTCGGCCACAACGGGCAGCAACAGTTTTTACATTGACGCTATCGAACCGGGAAGTACAGTGGAGAAAACGATCAATCTCAAGGTAAAGTCGGACACGGCAACGGGGGCTTATGATCTGACAATCAAGGTCAGTTACGAGTACGAGGATATGTCGCAGGCCGATCTTCAGGCGGGCGGCGCTTCCGAGGAACTTCCGATTAAGCTGCAGGCGGTGGAGAATTCCCGTCCGGCCGTGCAGAATCTTTCCGTGGGCTATTACTGGGATACGCCAACAGTGAACCAGGCGACGACCATGACCTTTGATTTTTACAATATGGGTCGCTCCTCCCTAAATAATGTATATGTATCCCTGGAGGGCGATTTCCAGATGGAGAGCGGCAAGACCGTGATTATCGGTACGGTGTCGGCAGGTTCAAGCTCCTACCAGGAAATTTCCATTCTGCCTCTTGTTGAGGGAATGGCAAACGGAAAGCTGATCGTCCATTTTGAGGACAGCAACGGCGACGAGGTAACAAAGGAATTTGATCTTCCGGAAACCTATGTGCAGGGCGAGCCGCAGATGCCTGACTGGAGCGGCGACAATTACAACCCGGGCGGAGATGTGAGTGTGGGCGGCAATGAGATCGTCGAGGCAAAGAAGCCTCTGATGCCTGTATGGGCTTACGCGCTCAGCCTTGCAGGAGCGCTTGTTGTCGGCCTGCTGGTTACCCGCGGTATCGTGATTTCTTCTTACAAAAAGAAACACGGAGGAGCGGACGAGGATTAAGCCAGATCTGGCGGGAACATCGGAAAATGGACGAAAACCGAGCCGGATCTGACAGAGGCGTCGGAAAAAGGGAAAGAACGGATGGAAACCGAACCGGATCTGGCGGGAATATCAGAGAACGGAAAGAGCGAACGAAAACCAGATCCGGTTCTGGCGGAAATGCGGGAGCCTAGAAAGCGGATAAGAACCAAGCCGGCGCCGGACGGGAACGCTGACAGGAAATCCGTCGGCAGGACAGAGAGCAGTGCGGTGATGCACGGAAAGTGAGGAGCAAAATGCAGGATATTGTACAGAACAGTGCGGCGTCGGATATGCTTGCCGGTAAGAGCATTATGATCGGCAGAGGCGGAGTAGAGGTTATCGGCGGCGGAGGCGGAGTAGAGGTTATCGGCGGCGGAGGCGGCGTAATGATTGGAGGCGGCGGAGGCACGATGGACGGAAACGGCATGATGGACGGCGCGATGGGAACGCAGACCGGAGCCAAGGATCCGATTCTGTCAAACGTACCGTTTGTCGCAGGAACGATTTCGGCAATGCTGGTCGTCGGCATTGTGCTGGGCATCCTTTTCGGCAAAAAGAGAATAAAAAAAGGATTTGATTCTTATGAGAATTAGCGACTTGATAAAAATGGGCCTGCGCAATCTGGGCAGGCGCAAGGCGAGGACATCGCTGACCGTCATCGGTGTAATCATCGGAACCATTTCCATTATGCTGATGATCGCTATCGGGCAGGGGCTCAATTATAATTTCGAGAAGCAGATTATGGAAAACGGCAGAATGACGATTATCGAAATTTATCCGAGCACCTGGGAGGACGACGGCAGCGGGGAGTATAAGGAATACAAGCAGACACTGGACGACGGGCTGGTGAAGAAAATACGCGAGATCAAGCATGTGAGGGCTGTTTCGCCGGTAATCCAGAAAGGCGTTCAGCTAAAATGCGGAAAGTATCAGGCTTATGCTCAGCTGAAGATTATGGACTGCTCCACCTGGGAGGATTTCGGTTTCCCGCCGCTCGCGGAGGGCAGTTATCCGACGCCGGAAAACAATGAAGTGATTGTTTACGGCTATGATGCACCGAATGACTTTTACTACTGGTCGGGCAACCAGCGCAAGATTAAGGATGTCGATATGTCCAGGGATAAGATATCCTTTACCTTCGACGATTATTATGAAGAGTCAAGCTCCGGGAAAAAAGCATTCAATTACGTGATCCGCAATTATGCGAAGATGGAAGTCTGTGATGACTGGGAATATTCGTATTATACCTATATGGATATTGAGTTTTATAAAACGCTGTACAAGGAATATGCTTACAAGCTGAGCGCGGCAAACAAGAAAAAGGCGCTGAAGGCACTGGAGCAGTACGAGAGCATCCAGATCAACGTCGACAATATGAAAAATGTTACGAAGGTGCAGGATGAGCTGAAGGAGATGGGCTACCGTACAAACAGCAGCATGGAGTATATTCAGCCGATGCTGGATACTTCGGCAATGCTTCAGAAGGTATTCCTGGCCATCGGTGCGGTTGCGTTTGTCGTGGCAGCGATCAATATTGCGAATACGATGATTATGTCCATCTATGAGAGGACAAAGGAAATCGGTATTATGAAGGTGCTCGGCTGCTATATCCGCGATATCAAAAAGCTTTTCCTGTTTGAGGCGGGAATTATCGGCTTTCTGGGAGGCCTGGTCGGTGTGGGGCTGAGCTATCTGCTGGCGCATCTGCTGAATAAATACGGCGGAAGCTTTCTGGGTTCGCTGATGTCCCTGACCGGCGGCAATGCGGAGGCAGGAGCAGCCTACTGCATGATCCCGTTCTGGCTGCCGTTTGTAGCGCTGCTGGTAGCAGTACTGGTCGGCGTATTCTCCGGCTATATCCCGGCGAGACGCGCGACAAAGATCAGTGCGATCGAGGCAATGAAGAACGAGGGATAAGGAGCTGCTGAAAACAGAGGATAAACATGTTTACAAAGCCGGAAGCAGAAGAAAAAACTGGTTTGAAAAGCTGAAGCAGGAGATAAACCGGCTTGAAAGGCCAAAAGCAGAAGATAAACATGAAAAAAGAAAACGGAAGATCTACGTATTAGAAAAGCCAAAGACAAAACATATTAGGAAGAACCAAAGATAAATATATTTTAAAACGGAAAACACAAGATAGCATATTGGAAAAACAGAAGCAGGAAAGAAAACGGGAGAACCGCTGTGAACCACTGATAGTTGTGGGGAGCAGCGGTTTTTCTGCTGTCCGGATGTTTGAGAACTTAGGTTTACCCGAAGAAAGAAGCGAAATCCGTACAGGGCAGGCGTGTACCGCACAGTCAAGCTGCAGGTCTGCGATAATGCGGAGAAAGAGGAAAGTAAGAACTGCCGCAGAATAACGTCCTGGTGGCTTTCTGGCCGGAGGGATGTTATTCTGCAGCAGATTCTTTTCATGCGGAAGTAATGGGGAAGTTTTCCAAACATTTCGTTTGCAAAAACAACAATACAATAAAACTTTAATACTGTTTATCTGCTAATTAAATCAGTTTTTAACACAATAGTGCACATGCAGCAGTTCGTGTGCGCGATCCTTTAATATGCCTTCATACAGGGACGAAACAACCGGATTCTCCTCGCAGTGCTTCAGCTGAGCAGCATTGTCCGCCTCCGCGATGCCGCGCGCGCGGCGCTCTTTATCCGGACGGATGCTGTACGGCTGGCCGGCTCCGTTAATGCAGCCGCCCGGACATGCCATAACTTCGACAAAATCGAAATGTTCCTCGCCGCTTTCGACTCGCTCAATCAGCCGCTCGGCATTTGCAAGGCCGTTCACCACGGCGATGCGCAGCGTACGTTCGCCGTAAGGCAGCTCGCAGATCTTGGTGCCCGCAAGATCGCGCAGGCCGAGATATTCGATTTCCTTGAGCGCCTTTGCGCTCTTGTCCTCAACAACGCGGCGCACAGCAGCCTCCGTCACGCCTCCCGTCACGCCGAAAATCATGCCGGCTCCCGAAGAGAGAGAGAACGGAGCGTCCGGAGCGTCCGGGATGAGCTCCTCAAAGTGTATGCCGACTTCTTTAATCATACGGACAAGCTCCGTTGTCGTAAGTACATAATCAACATCCGGAACGCCGCCGCGTTTAAATTCTTCGCGGGAAGCTTCAAACTTTTTGGCGGTGCACGGCATAATGGCTACGGAAACCGTTTCCCTGCCGTCTTCGGCGTCTATTTTGTTAAAATGCTCGCGCAGAACGGCGCCTAACATTTCCATCGGCGATTTGCAGGTGGAAATATACGGAAGCAGCTCCGGATGCTTTGTCTCCGCATAGCGAATCCAGCCCGGGCAGCAGGAGGTGAAGAGCGGATACTTGCCGTCGCCTGCAGTAAGCTTGTGCAGCAGCTCCGCAGCCTCCTCCATTATGGTGAGATCGGCGCTCAGGGAAGTGTCGTATACCAGCGCAAAGCCGAGACGGTGCATCGCGGCGAAGATCTTTCCGATTACATCGGAGCCCTCCGGCAGGCCGAATTCCGCGCCGAGCGCCACGCGAACCGCCGGCGCAACCTGTGCAACAACGCGCTTTTTCGGATTGTGAAGCGCAGCGAATACGGAATCCGTGTCGCTCTTGATCGTGATGGCTCCGGTCGGGCAGACAGCCGCGCACTGTCCGCAGTTTACGCAGTCCGTTTCCGCAATCGGCTTGCCGAATGCCGGGCTGACGATCATGCTGGAGCCGCGGTGGGCGAAATCAATCGCGCCGACATTCTGAATCTCGCTGCACATACGCACGCAGTCGCCGCAGAGAATGCATTTGGACGGATCGCGCACGATGGCTCTGGAAGAGCGGTCGATCTCCGCCTGCGGTGCATCGCTGGTAAAGCGGACGTTTGTTACGCCGAAGCGCTTCGCAAATTCCTGAAGACGGCATTTGCCGCTTTTTTCGCAGGTGGTGCAGTCACGGCAGTGCGAGGCGAGCAGCAGCTCCAGTATCATTCTGCGGTGATGGTGCAGCTTTGCGGTGTTGGTGCGGATCGCCATGCCGTCCTTCGGAGGGGTGGAGCAGGAGGCAATAATGCCGCCGCGCTCGTCTTCCACCACGCACATCCGGCATGCGCCGTAGATGGACAGCTCCGGGTAGTAGCAGAAGGTAGGCAGCTCGATACCGGCTTTTCTCACCACCGCCAGGATATTCGGCTCGCTGTCGAATTCGACGCGCTCGCCGTCAATAATCATATATTTTGACATCGCTATTTTCCTTTCTGTCGGTAATCGCTGCGGCGCGGCCGGGGCCCTGCCGCAGCAGAAATGCGGTTCCCCATACAGAGGGCCTGTCTATGAGATTGCCTTGAACGGGCAGCCCGCCTTGCACGCCCCGCACTTGATGCACTTGGCAGGATCAATTTTATGCGGCTCTCTGATCGTACCGGAAATCGCGCCGACCGGGCAGAGCCTTGCACATTTGGTACAGCCCTTGCACAGAGCCGGGTCGATGGAAAGTGAGATGAGCGCCTTGCACTGGCCCGCCGGGCATTTTTTATCAACCACATGAGCGATATATTCGTCGCGGAAATATTTCAGGGTGCTGACCACCGGGGAGGCAGCCGTCTTTCCGAGGCCGCAGAGCGCGGTTTCGGAAATTGTTTTCGCAAGCTCCTCGAGCAGGTCGATATGCTCCGGCGTGCCGCGTCCCTCCACAATATCCGTCAGCAGCTCCAGCATGCGCTTGGTGCCCTCGCGGCACGGCACGCATTTGCCGCAGGATTCGTTCTGAGTAAAGTTCATGAAGAAGCGGGCAACCTCAACCATGCAGCTCTTGTCGTTCATAACAACAAGTCCGCCGGAGCCGATCATCGCGCCCGCTTTTTTCAGCGAATCAAAATCGAGCGGGAGATCGAGGTGCTCCTTTGTGAGACATCCGCCGGACGGGCCGCCGATCTGCACCGCCTTGAATTCACCGCCCTTGACGCCGCCGCCGATATCAAAGATAACCTCGCGCAGCGTCGTGCCCATCGGAACCTCGATCAGACCGGTATTGTTGACGTTTCCGGTAAGGGCGAACGCCTTTGTGCCGTGGTTTTTCTCCGGGCCGTAGCTGCAGTACCAGTCCGCGCCGTTCAGGATAATCGGAGGAACGTTGCAGAAGGTTTCCACATTGTTCAGCACGGTCGGCTGTTCGAACAGACCCTTCTCCACGGTGCGCGGAGGCTTCACTCTCGGCATGCCGCGGTTGCCCTCGATGGACGCGGTCAGCGCCGAGCCTTCGCCGCAGACAAACGCGCCGGCGCCCTGGCTGATGTGCAGCCGGAACGAAAAACCGGAATTCAGAATATTTTCGCCGAGCAGGCCCATCTCCTCCGCCTGCTCGATCGCAAGCTGGAGCCGGGATACGGCGAGAGGGTACTCCGCGCGCACATAGATATAGCCGTAGTGCGCCTTTGTTGCGATGCCGGCGATAATCATGCCCTCGATCATTCGGTGCGGCTCGCCCTCCATCATGGAGCGGTCCATAAACGCACCCGGATCGCCCTCGTCGCCGTTGCAGACAACGTATTTGATTTCGGAATTCTGGCGCAGCACCTGGCTCCATTTCCTGCCGGTCGGGAAGCCGCCGCCCCCGCGTCCGCGCAGGTCGGATTTGGTGATCTCGTCAACGATCTCCTCCGGCGACATGTCAAACAGCGCCTTTTCTACGGCGGAATAGCCGCCGACCGCTATGTATTCGCGGATGGATTCTGCGTTGATATGTCCGCAGTGCTCCAGAGCAACGCGCGTCTGGCGGGAATAGAACGGGATTTCCTCCTGCTTTACATAAGGTTTTCCGGTTTCTTTGTCTTTGTAGACAAGGCGATCCACCACCTTGTCGCCGATAATGGTGGTGTCGATGATCTCCTCGCAGTCCTCCACCTTTACTTTTACATAGAGCCAGCCCATCGGCTCGATGCGGACCAGAGGCCCCATCTCGCAGAAGCCGTGACAGCCGCTTTTTTTCACGCCGACCGAATCGTGCGGCTCTTCCTCAAGCTTAAGGGCGCAGACAAGCCCGCGCTCCTCGATAATCTCCTTTAAGCGGGCATATATTTTCAGGGAGCCCCCGGCGACGCAGCCGGTGCCCGCGCAGATCAGAATCTGCTTTTTCTGGCAGGCGAGGGAACGCCGGTAATCCTGGCGCCTTGCTTCCAATTCTTCCCGTGTATTGATTCTCACTGTGCCTTGCCCTCCTTTAATTCGTTGATCAGCTCATCCACCTTCTCCGGCGTCATGGCCGGATGAACGACGTCGTTCACGGTGCAGACCGGAGCGAGACCGCATGCGCCGAGACAGGAAACGGTCTCGACGGTAAACATCATATCCTCCGTCGTCGGATTTTTCTCCGACACGTTCAGAACCTTGCGGAATTCTTCGAGAATCGGTATGGATTTGCGCACATGGCAGGCAGTGCCGTCGCATACCTTGATGACATATTTTCCCTTGGCGTCGAGGGAAAAATTCTCGTAGAAGGTGGCTACGCCGTAGATTTTCGCTTCGCTGATTTTCAGCGCCGCGGCGATATAGCTGAGCACCTCCTCCGGCAGGTAGCGGTATTCCTTCTGTACCTCCTGCATGATCGCGATAACCTGCGATTTGTTATAGCCGTGGGACTGCAGAATGCAATCAATTTTTTCTTTTTCTTTTTGCCCCAGCATTGGTACTCCTTTCTGCATTTGGAATGTATCGCATTTTCGTAAAAAATTTAAGCCAACGCTCTTATAATAGCATAGAAAATTACCGAATTCAAGTAAATTCAACAAAGTCTGCACTGAAATAAGAGTCAAAACCGTCAAAATAACGGAGGAGTTCCGGCAACCGGGCAGAAGACTTGGAAATAATCAACAAGCATGCGTAAAGGGGTGCGGGAATGCGTCAGTTCTTTGCGCGCCTGCCTGTACCGGCACCGGAAAATAAATGGAAGCGCACAGACAAAGTCAAAGAGCCGGGAACCTGTTTTTCAGATTCCCGGCCCGGGTTTGTTTTTGAACAGTATTAATTTCTGTGTTATTCCCCTATCCATGTTATAACCGGTTTTCCGTCCGTATCCAGCAGCGGAGTCAGGCCAAGGCCATAGCCGCTTTTGAACACCAGATAATTGATGCCGGTTTCCTTATCCAGCAATATCTGCCGGCTGCCTTCTTCCTTGAAGGAAGAGCCTTCCTTATGGACAACAATAAAACGGTTATCATTTTTCATAAAAATCCTTTCATTTCAGTGAAGAACGGCATAAAAATGCACTATTCGTCCTCCTCATCACCGAACATATCGTCAAATTCAGCGGAATCCAGCCACTCGTCGAAGGCGTCGGAGACCGCCTCGAACTCTTCATCGCTCTCGATATTGATCAGATCAATGTCGTCGTTCCCCTTGTCTACAAATTCGTATAAATAAACCTCGCCCTCCTCGCCCGAATTCTGCGGGAGGAGCGCGATGTAATTCTTGTCCTGACAGGGAAAGATTGTGATTACATCGCAGACCAGCTCCGTATCGTCCTCCAGGGTTATGGTGATGGTGTCGTTTCCCTCTTCGGCATTGAAATTTTCGCTCATGGGTATAACCTCCTGTTTGTCTTTGTGCGGCCCGTCCTCTGCGGACATGGTGTTCCGTAAGGCGCGGCCTGCGGCAATTTCACTATAGCAGAAGGATGGAAAAAATGCAAGCGGCAGTTAATTTTGTTTCGGTGCAATGAAATTTCCTCTTGAAAAAACACAAGGAGAATACTAAGATATACCTAGCTATAAAACAATAAGAAAGAAGGGCTGAATATGCTGAGTATCAGAATCGAGAAAACGGACACTCCGAAGCAGCTTCCGGCAGCGGATAACCCGCTGAAGTTCGGAACAATCTTTACGGATCACATGTTTATAATGAATTATGAAACGGGAAAGGGCTGGCACGACGCCCGCGTTGTGCCGTATCAGCCGGTTGTGCTTGACCCTGCGGCGATGGTGTTCCATTACGGGCAGGAGATGTTTGAGGGCCTGAAGGCATACCGCGCTGCCGACGGAAGAATTCTTCTGTTCCGTCCGGACATGAACGCAAAGCGTACAAACAACACAAACCGGAGACTCTGCATCCCGCAGATTCCGGAGGAGGATTTTGTGGATGCCGTGAAGGCGCTTGTGAAAACGGATGCGGCTTGGATTCCGACAAAGCCGGATACCTCGCTCTATATCCGGCCGTTTATTATTGCGACCGATCCGTTCCTCGGCGTGCGGCCTTCCGATACCTACCAGTTTATTATTATTTTATCTCCGGTAGGCCCGTATTATCCGGAGGGGCTGGATCCGGTCAAGATCTGGATCGAGGACGATTATGTGCGCGCCATCCGCGGCGGCATCGGCGAGGCGAAGACCGGCGGCAATTATGTTGCATCCATGGCAGCTCAGCTCAAGGCGCATGAGGAGGGATATTCTCAGGTGCTCTGGCTGGACGGCGTTGAGAGAAAATATATTGAAGAAGTCGGCGCAATGAATATCTTTTTCAAGATCAGCGGGACGGTGGTGACGCCGATGCTCAACGGCAGTATTCTGCCGGGCATCACCAGGGATTCCGTTATCTCGCTCTGCAGGGAGTGGGGTGTTTTGGTTGAGGAGAGAAGGGTTTCTGTTGACGAGCTCTACGAGGCGGCGAAGAACGGCACAATGGAGGAGGTATTCGGCACGGGCACGGCGGCGGTTATCTCGCCGGTCAGCCATCTGCGGTTCAAGGATCATGTGCTTCAGGTAAAAGACGGCGGCATCGGCGAGCTGAGTCAGAAGCTCTATGACACCGTGACCGGGCTTCAGCGCGGCCAGATCGAGGATCACCGTGGCTGGGTGTTCGAGGTGAAATAAGGAGGGCAGCAATGCCCTTTTGGCGGCAGAACCCGCGCGGCAGGGAATTCCGTTCGGTTCGGCGGCCGGGAGGGTTTTGCCGCCGGGTCCGGTAATCCCGGAATGCAGCGCGGGCTGCCCCGCTGTTTTTTCTCTTGGGAAAAGGACAATACCGGAAGAAAATAGACTCTGTTAAATATGCATTACGTAGCGGTGAATTAATACATTAAAACAAAGTGCATAAACAGGAATTTTAATTAGAAAAAGTTATTGATATTTAATGACTGTTATATGTTATTTAAAAAAGTCCGCAAGCTTTTGAAAGTACTGAATTTACGGCAGGCGAGCTTGCGATGCTGCTGTCCTTTCTTTTGCATATCAACGGATTCTCTTTGAGATTGGGAAAACAAATTGGGAAAATGTATAAACTGTGCATGGTATAATCGGGTTGATAAATAGAGGAGAAATACAATGTTAAAAGAAATTTATAAAAAGAACAGATACAAGTTTTTAATAAGCCTGATTCCGGTGGTTATTGTTGGTATCATGGCTCCTATGCGTTCCTATATTATGCAGCTTTTGATTGATTCTTCAAATTACAGAGAGTTGTTGGAAAAATGCCTTTTTGCCGCTGTTTTTAGCATAGGGGTATTTGTCTTTGAATGGATATGCAAGAAGAGTCAGGCGGTTGTTGTGCGGGATATTGAAAAGGATCTGCGCAATCATTTGATGCAAAAGCTGTTTTATATTTCTGCTAATCAATTTGAAAAAAAGGGGTTGGCATATTATCTTTCAAAATTTACGACAGACATTGGAATCCTATTGAATGACGGGGTCAACAATGTATATGGCATGATTATGCAGTTTGTCTTTGCGGTTGTTGCTGTCATTTACTTACTTTGCGTGGAACCGTTTGTTTTGCTGATTGTAGCCGCAGTCAGCTTTGTGCAGTTTGCGGTTCCGAACATATTGAAAAAGAAAATCGCTTCCTCAAGAAAAGAGTATACGGAAGCCCTAGAGGTTTATCTGGACGGAATTAAAAGTGATCTGGGAGGTCATAAAGTCATAAGAACCTTTGGCGCTGTGGAGCAGATTTTAGGAAAGCAGAAAAAGCTGAGTGATTTTGTATGCAGGAAGAATGAATATTCGACCAAAACCTTATATTGGGCACAGGCGTTAGCTTCTTTTGTAAACAATGCGGCTTTCCTGGTTGTTCTGGGCAGTTGTATGTTCTTTGTTGCGGCAGGCCGAATTACGGTTGGTGAAATTGTGGCAATCACCAATATGATGAATTTCGTTTTGACACCGTGCAAGACTATTTCCAGCGGAATGATTCAGTTGAAAGCAATGGAGAAGGTAAAAGCGGAACTGGAAGCTTTGCTGGAACAGGAAAGTGAAAACGATAATAAAGAAATTATTGAAGAGAATATACGGGAAATCCGTTTGGATAATGCCGGTCAAAAAATCAGTGATAATTTTTCGCTGGATAAGCTGTCAATGACCTTTGAGAAAGGCAAGAAGTATGCCATTGTCGGCAAAAGCGGAAGCGGAAAATCAAGCATTATTAAATTGCTTACGGAGTACGGACCGGATTACACAGGTAAAGTTCTGATTGACGGACACGAGCTTTCAGGGCTTAACAAGGAAAGTATCATGCATGTGAGCCCGGTTTGCTACCAGCAGACCTACATATTCAGTGACACGGTTTACAATAATGTAGCCTTATATCAGGATTATTCAAAGGACGAGGTCATCGAAGCACTGAAAAAGGCAGGCATCTATGAGACCATTCAGAAGCTTCCGGAGGGAGTCGATGAAAAAATTCAGGAGAATGGTAGAAATTTTTCGGGCGGTGAATTGCAGAGAATTGCTTTGGCAAGGTTATTTTTGAGAAATAAAACAATGACCTTCCTTGATGAGATTACCTCGGGACTTGACAATGCCACTGCTTATGAAATTGAAAAAAGATTGCTGGATGAGGATATGACTATTATAAATATCACGCATAGATATAATAAAGCACTTATGCAAAAATACAATGAGATCATTGTGATGTGTGCCGGTAAGATTGCAGAAAGAGGGAATTTTGATGAACTAATGGAAAAGGAAGGGGAATTTTTCGATTTATTCAAAATCCTCAGTGAATGAAAAAGCCGGTATGGTAATTATTGTCTGATACAGACTGATATTATAGGCGAAGGCAGAGGGGCGCTTGTCTGGTTCCTCTGCCTTCGCCTTGTGCAGTATTTCAGACTGTGTTTCGGCAGTCTCTTTTGAAAACTTTGTATTTTGCCGTGTATGGAAAGAGGGCTGGAAAATGCGTTTCGGCGGGGTGCCGGGCCTGGCAAGCCGAAGCTTTTGACGATGCTGCTTCAGGTTATGATTTTATCTATTTTCTTTCGTAAGACAGAGAAGTATGAGGGAGAGTGCACAGAATGCGAATGCGGAAGTGCAGAAATGTTTCCTATCATAATAATATGAAGCGGAAGAATAAGACAAAGAAAATATAAAACTATATTATGCAATATGCATAAAAACAGAAGCTGAAATTTGTTGAATATTATCCTGAAAATCAAAGAAAATTGGTTGACACCGGTGAGAATGCGTGATAATATACAATCAAGCCAATTGATAAAACGTTTTATCAACAAAAGAGGTTCGTGGAGGACTTTATTTTTTACAAAATTGGTAAAACGATTTATCAAAAAATAGGCGGATGACCTGTGAGTAGTTTGCCGCGTTTTTCCACATAATGTAACGGGCGGCGGAAAAAGCAGGGCGGCGGAATGAGAGAGGGAAGCTATGGAGCCATATATAATAGAGAAGAACGGCCTTACCCCGGAAATCTATGAAAGTCTCCGGGAGAAGGTTTCCCTGCAGCATTACGAGCAGCCGGATGTCGAGGAAGCATTGAAACATACCTTGTTTTCGGTGGTTGTTTGGGAAGGGAGCGTTCCGGTCGGGATCGGCAGAGTGGTCGGCGACGGGCGGATTGTCTTTTTCATAAAGGATGTTGTCGTGGAGCCCTCCAGGCAGAACCGCGGGATCGGGCATATAATAATGGGAGAACTGATGCATTATATTAAGCAGAACGGATGCCAAAACGCTTACGCGGGCCTGATGGCACTGACGGGAAAGGAGGGTTTTTACGAGAAATTCGGGTTCTGTGTTCGGCCGTGCGGCGGGCAGGGGAGCGGAATGACGCAGCTTGTCAACCGGGAAGCGTAAAGGTTTCACGATTATGCCCGCGGCATATCCGCGGGCGAAAGAAAGGGTGTGGTTACAATGAAACAGGTAATTGTGTTCGGGAGTCTGAACATGGATCTGACAATTCAGTGCGAGCGCATGCCGCAGCAGGGCGAAACGGTGGAGGGAAGCAATTTTCTGTCCAATCCCGGCGGAAAGGGCGGAAACCAGGCAGTGGCTGCAGCAAAATTCGGTGCTTCAACCCGGATGATCGCCTGCGTTGGGCAGGATGTGTTCGGCAAAAAGCTTCTCGAGGTGCTGCAGGGCTACCGGGTGGACTGCGCCGAGGTGCGGCAGAGCGAGACAGGGCAGACCGGGGTTGCGGTGATCACCTGCCATCGCGGGGACAACCGGATAATCCTGAGTCCTGGAACGAACCATGAGCTGCAGGCGGCGGATGTGCAGGCGGCGCTGAAACGGGTCGCTTCGCCGGGAGATATTTTCGTGACGCAGTACGAGTGCGAGCAGAATACGGTGCTGGCATCTCTGGAACTGGCGAGGGAGCTCGGAATGTACACCATTTTTAACCCGGCGCCTGCCAAAATTATTCCGGAAAAATATTATCCGTTTATTGACCTGCTGATCGTTAACCAGGTTGAGGCGGAGTATCAGACCGGGATTCTGCCGCAGGAAGAGGAGAGCTGCCGCGAGGCCATCCAGAGCATGAGGCGGCTGGGGGCAGGACAGGTTGTAATTACCCTGGGCAGCAGGGGCAGCATGTTTAATATCGGGGAGGAGATGTACAGCGTGCCGGCCCTGCGCGTGGAGGCCGTGGATACAACAGCGGCCGGGGATACCTTTATCGGCGTGCTGGCCGCCTGCCTGGCCGAAAACAAAGATATGGAGGAAAGCGTCCGCTGTGCAACGAGGGCGGCGGCGATCACCATCACACGCTACGGCGCACAGCAGTCGATTCCGTACCGGGAAGAAGTATAATAAATAAATGTAAATATTAATAAAAACAACATATCCGGCCGTCCGGAAGTTAAGGCTCCGGACAGAGAGATAAAAAGGAGGAAGCTATGAATAAAAGACCAATCATTATCGACACTGATCCGGGGATTGACGACGCGCTCGCCATTGCAATCGCCCTTTTTTCGGAGGAGCTGGACGTAAAACTGATTACAACGGTGGCCGGGAATGTGTCTCTGGAGAAAGTGACGAACAACGCGCTGCGGCTGCTGGCCTTTTTCGGCAAAGATGTGCCGGTGGCGGCGGGAGCGGCGCAGCCGCTGATCTGCGAGCTGGTGGACGCCTCGAACGTTCACGGCGCGAGCGGCATGGAGGGCTTTGATTTTCCGGAGCCGAAGCGGGAGCTCCTGTGCAAGGAGAATGCGGTTAATGCGATGTACCGCACGATTATGGAGAGCGATGAGCCGATCACGCTGGTGCCGATTGCCCCGCTGACCAATATAGCGCTGCTGTTTGCGGTTTACCCGGAGGTGAAGGAGAAGATCCGAGAGATCGTTCTGATGGGCGGTTCGGCTTCGCGCGGCAACAAGGGCGTAATGTCCGAATTCAATATTGCAACGGATCCGGAGGCTGCAAAAATGGTATTTTCATCCGGCGTACCGATCGTAATGGCGGGACTGGACGTGGGCTGGAAGGCGCTGGTGATGCCGGAAGATACGGAAAAGCTTCCGTCGCTCGGCGAGGTCGGGAAAATGGCGCACTGCCTGTTCAAGAAATACCGCGGGGGCAGCTTTACGACCGGACTGAAAATGTACGACAGCTGCGCGGTTGCCTATCTGCTGTGCCCGGAGCTGTTCACGGTGGAAAAAACCTATGTGGATGTGGAGCTTGCCGGAACGATGACCGCCGGCTGTACGCTGGTGGATCTGAAGGGATATCTGAAAAAAGAACCGAACGCTCTTGTATGCATGGATATTGATCAGGAAAAATTCCGCACATGGTTTTTGAAGGCCGTTGGAAAATGCAGGTAGCATCCCGCTGTGCAGTGTGATGGTTCCTGCTCTCAGGAAACCGAAAAATAAATAAACCAAATCAGGTAATGGATAAACACATTAAAAAACGGGCCGCATTCTGCGGCAGAACGGGAGGAAAATATGGAAACAGCGATTATGTATATCGCGGCAATCGTATCCGTGGCCGTCGTGATTTTAATGCTGATCAAGAAAATGGACATCAAGATTACCCTGTTTTTGATCGGTATCGTGCTGATGTATATCGGCATGGCGTGCGGAAAGTCCATCGGCGGCGGAGAATTTGCCTCCACCGGCATGGCGTGGCTTGATCCGCTGAAGGCTATTGCAGATCAGTTTAAATCAACGATCAGCTCGGCGGGCTTTATCATTCTGATCCTGGGCGGGTATTCCGCTTATATGAGTTCCATTAAGGCAAACAATGTAACCGTCAGCGCGCTGACCAAACCGATCGGGAAAATCAAGTCCGTTTACATCCTTGTCCCGGTTGTGTTCCTGATCGGCAACCTGCTGTCCCTGGTTGTGCCGAGTGCATCCAACCTTGCCATTATCCTGCTTGCAACTCTCTACCCGATTATGATC
Organism: uncultured Lachnospiraceae bacterium; assembly: GCA_910587085.1. Taxonomy (GTDB): domain Bacteria; phylum Bacillota; class Clostridia; order Lachnospirales; family Lachnospiraceae; genus RGIG4057. The sequence continues at coordinate 21,418 of CAJUMC010000048.1, forward strand.
CAGGCGGGAATGAGCACGCTGACCGCAGCAGGTATTATTGCGACAACTGCAACGGTTATGCCGACGCCGCTGGGCAGCGACAATGTGGCAATCGCGGCGGAGCTGGCCAATACGGCGGAGTTTGCGGGCCTTACAGCGAGCGATTATGTCTTCCGCTATCACGCAGTTGTATCTGTGCCGACCCTGTTTTTCATGGCGGCAGCGCATTATTTCTGGCAGAAATGGATGGACAAGAAGGACAGCGCAAAGGGAAATACCGAGCTCAACAACAAGGTTGAGGTTGAGGAGATCAAGGGCGGCGCCCTGTTCCGCACGGTTTACGCAATCCTCCCGCTGCTTCCGATTCTGATGCTGATTCTTGTCTTTGCGGTACAGAAGATCACCGGCGCGAAGATTAACTTAAGCGTCGAAGTGGCAACCCTGTTCTCGTTTGTGATCGCGATTGTGTGCGAGCTGGTGCGCAACCGCAGCGCGCGCAGAACGCTGGATGAGACAGAATCCTTCTTCAAGGGTATGGGCGGCGCAATGCCGATCGTCGCACTGCTTGTCGCAGGCACGGTTTTCGTGACCGGCCTCAAAACCATCGGCCTGATTGCGGCTCTTCAGGAAGCGATGACCGGTCTGCAGGGCTCCGGCCTGGGCTTTGTACTCCCGCTGATTCTCGTTGCTCTCACTGCGCTGATCGTACTGCTCAGCGGAAGCGGTACGGCGCTGTTCTTCGCGATGGTTCCGCTTATGGTTCCGCTTGCGGCGGCAGCCGGCATCAGCGTTCTGGCGGTATCCGTGCCGATGGGTCTGGCAGGAAATCTGCTCCGTGCGGTATCCCCGGTGTCTGCGGTTGTCATGATCGTGGCCGGCTCAGTCAAGAAGGAGCCGCTTGAGATCGTCAAACGGACCTCTGTGCCGATGATCGCGGGCGTGGTGTTTATGTTTATATTATCGCTTGTTATATTTTTATAATTGGTAAAAGAAAATTATATAATATAAAATAGCTTTATAAATCTTGAAATAAATGTAAAACTGGCAATACTTTTAATGCGGTAAAAGGGCTCATGCGGCCGGAAGAGATTTCTTCCGGCCACATGGGTTTTCCGCTTCCGGAGGAAGACGAAAATCCTTCCGGGTGTTTGGGACTTGCTCATTTTTCTGGTCTGTATTTATACCATTATGAAGTGAAAACTTCTTTTCTTCATTGAAAAGATAGAAAAATACTTCATAAGAACTTGGTTCTTTGCCCGCTACCGATCCTGCTACGATCTTAACAGGCGTTGATTCTGGAAGTTCCTGCCTTGCATTTGGTTCTTTTATGCTATTTGTCTTAGTCTTTCCGCTAAAATATTTTTTGCGTCATTAACCTCCCTGTTTATGTTTTGCACCGCAAACAGGACATGTCCATTCCCACACAGACAAATCTTCTCATGCAGCTTTATAATCTCTGGGTTCTCGTGCTTTTCTCCATCTGACGTAATGCACAAATCTTTTATGCCTGAATGCAAACCTGTGTTTTTGCCTGTATGCGGCAATTCTTCATGTTCTGTTTCTGCAGGCACTGACACAAAATATTTTTCACCTGGCGCCAGGGAAATTGGCGGCTGATTTTATTTCTCCTGCAGACTGCAGCCTGGCAGGAAGACAGGAAAGCCGGGCGGAAAAAGAATTGCCATACGCATAATGGGTAAATATACCTGTCGTTTTATTTCAATTCTTAGCCGGACAGCCGCTGAACTGTTGCAAAAGGGTTTCAGGAGGTTTATAATGAAATGAAAACAGCTGCCTGTATTCCACTTGCGGTTATCCGGCCTCCGAATGCTGAAGGAAGCGAAATCGAGTATTCCGCACTCTGATATCAATCCGGTCTTTGAACGGTTGGGGAACCCTGGTTTTACAGCAGATTATGGCAAGGCACAGCTCGGGGAGTGATTCGGTCCGCATTTCTGGCAGGAACCTGGAGAGCGGCGGGAGCAGGAAAACAGGAAGATCAGCAGATAAATACTCCGGGGTGCAGACTCGGGCGAGGAAGAAAATGGAAAGGGGAACACGCCTGTCCGCAGCGGCGGTCAGGAGGACAATTTATGGAAGAGGACAGAAGAAAAAAAGCGACAATCAAGGATATTGCCAGGGAGGCCGGCGTTTCCCCGGCGGCGGTCAGCCTGATTTTAAACGACAGGCCCTGCCGGATCACGGAGGAAAAAAAGCAGAGAGTCCGCGAGGTGGCCAGGCAGAAAAACTATGTGGTGAACCAGGCGGCGAAATGTCTGGCGACAAGGCGCTCCGATATGCTTGCGCTGATTCTGCCGGATATTGAAAATACTTTTTTTTCGTCCCTGGCAAAGCAGATCGAAAACCGCTGCAGAAGGGAGGGCTATTCGCTGATTGTCGCCGGGTCCGACGACAGGAAGGAGAACGACAGAAAGCTTCTGCGGGTTCTGGAATCGCGCGGGGTGGACGGGATTTTCCTGATTCTGAGCAACGAGTTTCTGGAGTGCAGGGCCGAATTTCTGAAGGAATTAAAACTGCTGACCATGCCATATATTATGATTGACCGGACATTCCCGGACGCGGACTGCTGCAGGGTAAGCTTCGACCATGAACAGGGCGGCTATCTGGCAGCGAAATACCTGCTGGAGCAGGGGCATCGGAAAATCGGCTGCGTGTATCGGGACGATAAGGCCGGCAGCGGAAAAAGCCGTCTGGACGGGTATGTGAGGGCGCTGCGGGAATTCGGCGTCCGGGTGCAGAGGAAGTACCTGAAGGAGGGCGATTACCGCATGGAGAGCGGCTATCTGGCGGCGCAGGCCCTTCTGGAGACGGACGCGACGGCGGCGTTTGTCTGCAACGATATGATGACGCTGGGCTTTCTGCGAAGGCTGTACGAAAAAAAGCTGCAGATCCCGGCGGATTACTCCATCGTCAGCTACGATGATTCGCTTCAGAATTATCTGTTCGGCGTTGAGCTGACGACAGTTGTGCAGGAGATCGGAACGCTCGCGGACGAGGCATGCCGGCTGATGTTCTGCAGGCTGCGCGGGGAGCCGGTCGGCAGCGAAGTTATTCTGCCGCCGCAGCTGAGGATTCGCGGCAGCGTGAGGGCGGAAAAGCCTGCGAGGAAACCGGGCTGATTTCCTGCAGGGGATGTAGTGGGGAAGGGCGCGGCATATAAAGCCGGGCTGGTTTCCTGCAGTGAGGACGATAAGACAAGGGGAAAGTGAAGCTGCGGGGCAGGGGAAAGAGGACGGGGCAGTAAGCGTTCTGCCGCCGCGCCGCTTTCAAAAATCAGGCAGCAGAAGGAGACTTTGGAATATGAGCCGGCTACCTCACGACAAACGCATGAATGAATAAATTGTGAACAATCCGTAAATCTGTGCTATA
>CAJUMC010000049.1:0-19594 GCA_910587085.1 uncultured Lachnospiraceae bacterium
TTTATGGCCAAGGGGAATGGCATAGACTTAGAAAACTTCTCTATGTAAAAATGAAAATGTAAGAAAAAGCGAGTTAACAAGAGAAAAATAAAGATTAATATGGGAGGTAATGTATGAGCTTAGGAGACAACTTGAAAATGCTTCGCGATGCAAAAGGGCTAACCCAAAAACAAATGTCTGAAATATTAGGCGTATCAAAATCAAATGTTTCTAAATACGAGTCAAACGATGTCGAGCCTAATATCGAAACATTGAAAAGATATGCTACACATTTTAACGTTCCTACCGACTATCTCCTTGGGTTAAAAAAATATGAAGCAGACGAAAACAATTGTTATAATTATTTTTATGAAGAAGGCGAAGCGAATTGGAATATACGAAAAATCGCCGAATACAAAGGTGTAACATATGATGTTATGTTAGAAAAATCGTGTATAGACAAAGCTAGGCTTGATTCTCTTTGGTACGGAAACTCTCAGCCGGTAGCAGAGGAATTGATTCGGATAGCAACTGTTCTAAATGTTTCTATTGATTATCTGCTCGATAATTCACAGCGCGAACGGATATCCGATGATGAAGAAATAATATTGCGCTATTATTCACGAGATAAGCAAAATATTATGATGCTCTTGGAATCTTTTTGCACATTAGAAAAAAAGGATAGAACGATTCTTTTGGGAAAATGCCTTGAACTTGAAAAAGAGCAATTCGTTGCAGCGGATATGCCCTTAAAAGAGGCAAAATAATATCCTTCGAGTGGTACCGAAGGTATAAAAATCTGTTCGCGAAAATACAAAAAAGAAATCTTGGCAATGGTAAATCACATATAATTCCTATGTCAGAGCGGGAAAAGCCGGATGGACAATCGCCAAACAAATAAAATGAGAGGTGATATTTAATGGGGATATTAGGTAATCTATTTAAAAAGCCAGAAGCAGCCATCACTATTGATAAGCGTATTAAATTGTCTCCAGGGGAATCGTCAGAAAGAACAACCTCCTCTGAAAAGAGACCTAAACCAACGCTTGATGAACAATGGCAAAATATCAGCAGGCAATCCCAAACCCATCTAAAACAGGGCGATTTGGGACTATATGCCTGTGACTTATACAGCTTATCAGAAATCTACCGTAAAGAAGCACACTATAATGATCAGATGAATTTGCTTATACTCTCTGCTTATATACATTTATCTGGCATTAGCACTATTGAGGAATATAATTATTGGAAAAACGGAGATTTCTCAGTAGTTAAACCAATGCCACTTTTACCCCCTGCTGTAATAAGAAGCACAAAGTCTTGCATAAAAAAGTTGGGGATAGATTTAGAACAGTACAAAAAATTATACCGAGAAACTGTTTCTCCAACAATAACTCCCACTCATATATTGGGGATGAAAAAATCTTTGGAGATCATCTGTACATACTTATGCGAAGACAGTGAAAAAGCCGATAGAATGGTGGAAAATGGCACAAAAAAATATATCAAAGAGCATTCTATCAAAAGGCGGTAGTTATTATGCCTGCCTACAAATACACTTTAAAAGACGGAAAAACCACACGCTGGTATGCCAACTTCTACTTCACGGACTGGATCGGCGAGAAAAAGCATATCTGTAAACGAGGCTTTAAAACGCAGCGGGAAGCCAAAGAGTATGAACGAGCATTTCTGGATCAGCAAAGCAATAACAGCGACATACTTTTCTCCTCCTTGGCTGAAAACTATCTGGAAGATATGGCCCACCGGCTGAAACCTACCACAATGGAAAATAAGCGGTTCATTATAAAAGGGAAGTTGCTCCCCTACTTCGGAAATCTGAAAGTGTGCGATATTGACACTATAAAGGTTCGGAAGTGGCAGAACGAATTGATTTCATACCGGGATGAAGCCGGAACCCCCTTTTCCCAGACATATCTCAAGACCGTTAACAATCAGCTGTCCGCCATCATGAATTATGCCGTGGCCCATTACCGGCTCTCTGCTAATCCATGTCGGGCCGCCGGCAGCATGGGGAAGAGCCGAGCCGAGGAAATGAATATATGGACACAGGCGCAGTATGAGCAGTTCTCCGCCGCCATACAAAAATACTCTGTAAAGCTGGCCTTTGATGTGCTCTTTTACACCGGGATGCGGTCCGGGGAGCTGCTGGCCCTTACCCCTGCAGACATCCTCCCTTCAAAACGGATTGATATCAATAAAAATTATGCAAAAGTAAATGGGGAAGAATTATTCCTGGAGCCAAAGACGCCCAAGGCCAAACGGTGCATATCCATACCAGATTTTCTATATAATGATATCCAAGAGTATATTGCAAAACTTTATGGGATCGAAAAGGGAGATCGGATATTTTACTTTACAAAATCTGCTTTGGACAAGGAGATAAAGCGGATTGCCGCCAAGGTCGGGCTGCCGCTCATAAGGGTCCATGATCTCAGGCACTCACACGCCAGTATGCTGATTGAAATGGGCTTTGCTCCGCTGGAGATTGCAGACCGCCTGGGGCATGAATCCGTGAAAACCACTCTCGACACCTATTCCCACCTTTACCCAGACAAGGATCAGCAGCTGGCCGACCGACTCAATCAGTTCCGGAGAGCAGCGCTGGCAACAGAAGAAATCACTTGAAACCACCTGCGGATTGTGGTATATTGAACATAAGGAAGGACACCTGCTGGTAACAGGTGTCCCACAGGAGCTACCGATAGACGGTTAGCCCGGCAAATGTTAAGTTAAAAATAACCGCTCAGTTTGTCAGACGGGGGCGGTTATTTTTGTGTTTTACTATTATCCTTGCTTCCGATGGCATATCCGAGACCAAACGCTGTCAGCACAAGGCTGATCACTGCTATCAATCCTTCAATCGTCAACATCCACTCAGCCCTCCTTTCCCAGATTCCCTTTCAGGTTTCTATGTAAACGGAGGGTCACAGTCCCTCCGGGGAGGGCTAACCGCCTACCATCCTGGTAGTCCCAAAGAGATATTACCACATTTCGACAGGGATTTCAACCGCATCCATTTTGGAGTAGGAAAAATAGCTGGCTCTATTTTCAACATCATATTAACATCACAGAGATATAAAAAGGACTGGAAAACCCTTATTTTATCAGGCTTCCAGTCCAAATATCCGCTATTCGAACTCAATCGTCGCCGGCGGCTTCCCGGTGCAATCATACATCACCCGGTTAACTCCCTTCACCTCATTCACAATCCTGCTCGTCACCTTCCCAAGCACCTCCCACGGGATCTGTGCGCTCTCCGCCGTCATAAAATCGCTCGTCGTCACGGCGCGCAGCGCCACGGCGTAATCATAAGTCCTCTCGTCCCCCATGACTCCGACGCTTCTCATATTGGTCAGCGCGGCAAAATACTGTCCGAGCTGCTTGTCCACCCCGGCTTTCGCGAGCTCCTCACGGTAAATCGCATCCGCATCCTGTACAATCCGAACCTTTTCCGCCGTCACTTCCCCGATAATGCGGATACCTAGCCCCGGTCCCGGGAACGGCTGGCGGAATACAAGATGCTCCGGAATGCCGAGCTCCAGGCCCGCTTTGCGCACCTCATCCTTGAACAGCAGCCGCAGCGGCTCGATAATTTCCTTAAAATCCACGCAGTCCGGCAGGCCGCCGACGTTATGATGGGATTTGATCACCGCAGATTTGCCGAGGCCGCTCTCGATTACATCCGGGTAAATCGTGCCCTGGACAAGATAATCGACCGCGCCGATTTTTTTTGCTTCCTCCTCAAATACACGGATAAATTCCTCTCCGATAATCTTGCGCTTCTGCTCCGGCTCAGTCACGCCGGCAAGCTTTGTATAAAAGCGCTCCTGTGCGTTGACGCGGATGAAATTCAGCTCATAAGGGCCGTTCGGGCCGAACACCGCTTCAACCTCGTCCCCTTCGTTTTTGCGCAGCAGACCGTGATCGACAAACACGCAGGTAAGCTGATTTCCAATCGCCTTGGAGAGCAGCACTGCTGCCACCGACGAATCCACGCCTCCGGAAAGTGCACAGAGCACTCTGCCGCCGCCGATTTTTTCGCGCAGCTGCCCGATCGTTGTCTCCACAAAGGAGGACATTTTCCAGTCGCCTGCGCAGCCGCAGACCTTATATACAAAATTCGAGAGCATCTGCACTCCCTGCTTGGTGTGCATAACCTCCGGATGGAACTGTGTCGCATAAAGCTTCCGCTCCGGGCATGCCATGGCCGCCACCGGGCAGACCGGCGTATGCGCCGTCACGGTAAAGCCCTCCGGCGCTTCCGCAATGTAATTCGTATGGCTCATCCAGCAGATCGTCCGCTCCTGTACGCCCTCAAAAAGAAGATCGGAGGTTTCCACATCCACCTCTGTCTTTCCGTATTCGCTGACCGGGGCAGTTGCAACATTGCCGCCGAGCATATATGCCATAAGCTGGGCGCCGTAGCATATTCCAAGGATCGGGATACCGAGCTCAAAAAGCTCCTTCGGGCAGCGCAGGGATTCCTCCTTGAAAACATTGTCCGGCCCTCCGGTAAAAATAATTCCCTTCGGGTTCATTTCCCGGATCTTTTCCAGACTCAGAGTGTGCGGGTACACCTCACAGTAAACACTGCATTCCCTGACTCTGCGGGCAATCAGCTGATTGTACTGTCCGCCGAAATCCATTACGATGATCATTTCCTTTTCCACGGCTGCTCCTCCTGTAAGTAGTATATTGACAGACCGGCATCAAAAGACCTGTCTGCGGCTGCTTTGCGCTCATTCTACTACAAAACCGCCCATTTTTCCAGCAGAAAATTGTATTTTTGCGATTTTTCCAAAATACAGCCAAAGCGGCTTGTCAGTTCATTTCATCCAGCGTTTTCTCATAAGCAGGCAGAAAATCGCGCATGAAATCCTCCACCTCCGGCAGCTCCATTGTCCGAAGCGCCTTCGTGATGGTCTCCCGTGCGCTTCGGAATTCCGTATTGCCGGCCTTTCCCTCCTCGATGCACTTGATCAGCGCCGACAGTTTGTCCGCCGCCTTGACCAGCAGGCACAGTTCTTCTTCCCCCTCCTCCGGGAAAAAAATGCTCTCGTAATCCGGGCGCAGATCCTCCGGAAGCATCGACAGCAGCTGTCTGGCGGCCTTGGTTTCGATATCCTTGAACGCCCCCTGAATGCTTGCGTTATAATATTTGATCGGCGTCGGCATATCTCCGGTAATGATCTCGGTTGCGTCGTGGTACAGGCCGATCAGCGCCGCGCGCTCCGCATTCAGCCTCCTGCCGTAGCGGCGGTTCCCGATCACCGCCAGCGCATGCGCCAGCATCGCTACTTCAAGGGAATGCTCGCTGATATTTTCCTTCATTGAATTGCGCATGAGCGCCCACCGCTCGATATATTTCATTCTTGAAAGCATCGCGTAAAAATCCCGTTCCATAAGGCCTTTCCTTCCATAATTATATATCATTCGTGCATTTTTTGATAAAGATACGATGTCTGCTCACAGCTTTCGGAAATAGTCTTTCAACTCTGCTTTGCAGGCATCCTCCAGCTATTTTATTTCACCCTCACGGATTGCGGCCTCCCAATAACAGAGAACCACAGCACAGGTACCCGGATATTTCGCTTTCAGCCGCGAAGCAGCCTGTTTGCTGCCAAGCTCCGTCAATTCCTCCGCAGTATGAATCCTTACAGAAAAAAGCTTCTTTTCCATGGCTTTGCCAAACCCCAGGGATGTAACCGCCGTCATATTTTCCGCTTCTCCCCCGATCTTTCAATGCCTGAAGTCAATTGGGGGCTGTCTGCTCTCTCTGCAAGGCGGCCAACCGACCTCTTTTCAATCAGAGCTTCTTCCATATCCATACCGGAATTTCCGATCACAGTTCCTTCCATATCCATACCAGAATTTCCGATCACAGTTCCTTCCATATCCATACCGGAATTTCCGATCACAGTTCCTTCCATTCCATACCGGAAACTTCCGGATAGAGCTCGGAAGCAGTGCTCTCCACCCTTCTTCTGTCCTTTGACGCGAGCTTCTCAAACAGCTCAAACGTTATTTTCTTTCCCTTCCGCCGCCAACGCCCAGCTACTCTGCCGTCCAGCAGAATTGCAGGCATTACAATCCCCGCAAGATTGAAAATTCCCCGCAGAACTTCCTTCGGCATAAAAATGCTTTCCTCTTTTTTATAGCCTAGCATCAGCTGATCGAAACCCGCCAGCAGCACGCATTTCGGAATATCCGGGACATTTGCAGGAAGTTCTCCCAGATAAAAATAGTCCTGCCCTCCGGCCGAACATTTTTTCAGCGGCAGCGCTGCCATCAACTCCTTCGCGCGTGACTGCGTGCAATGATAATAATATGCAAAATCCTTTCCAGTCGCAGGGGCAAAATGCTCAAAATAACGCGCGGCAATTTCCCTCTCGGCAGCCGCATTGTCCATAGGCACAAAATCCGGAGAAAGCATAAATTCCTTCCGCTCACACGCCCGATAACTAAGATATCCCCGTTCACATAGCTCCCGCATCCCTCCGCCCCAGGGATCAAACATGGCGTCGCTTTCCGGCTGCGTCATCCCCTGCCGGCTGCAGGCTTCCTTTAATTCCTCTCTCGTACAGAGTCCTTCTCCGACCTTCTGGCAGATAAAATCAGAAAAATATTTCTGCCGCTCAGGTGTCAGCGTCCATGCAAAGCCGTTTTTCCGGTACTCCTCCACCTGTGCCGTATATGCCTCCTTCTCCTGCAGATACTGACAGGTTATTTCCCTCGCAATTCCGTACCCCTCAAACCTCTCGCTGCGGTGCATTGCCGCATTGTGCTGAAACAGCGGCAGATCATCCACGTTAAAGGCATGAACCGTTCCGCGGATCGTCCAGTTTTTCACCAGGCCATCCCCAAAATTCTGCGGTGTAATCTCTTCGCAGCAGCGTATTTTCAGACTGTAATAGACGTTTGCCATAAATTGCGCCTGCAGGCCGTTCAGATCACGGCAGACGGTATGCCGATCCGCCGGATCCGTAATGTGCTGACGGAAGAGGCGCAGCTGCCGAAGCTCATCAATCTCCATACTTCTCCTTATTCCGAACGCATCTGCCCGTTCGATACACCGGGGTAACGCCCGTTAAATTACAGTTTTCCTGATCAGGATACCGCCGCATCTGCGCATATCCATAAGCGCCCTGCGTTCTCAGCAGCTTGCGTTCTGAGGCAGTCCGCGCCTCAAATCAGGTTTTGCCGGCACTTCTCGTTATGTTCCTTCAGATCCTCACTCAGGGGGAACACCTCCCGAAACCTTCGGATCAGGGCGGCTTCCCTGCTGATCAGAAGGGTGCCGCTGCTGTCCCAGGCAACAAGCTCCACCGACGCCAGCGGATGCTGTATTGTCAGATTTTTCTCCCAGAATCCCGTATACCCGTCTGCACAGGGCAATTCATACTTCAGAATTTCTGTTTTGGGAAGATCTTTTTCAAATCCGGATAGCACTGCCCAGATCCACTGGAAATCGTCATAATTTACAATATTTGTAAGTTCTTCGCCGCCAATCCAGGCATAATTATGATATTTTGACTGGGTGATCCGCATCTGATGCCCCGGGCGTTTCGGGTAAGCCTCGCAGTCCGTTATCAGCCAATTATAATTTTTCTGAAAATTGTCCATTCTGCGGAAAAGCTTTTTCAGGCAGGTATAGCCGGACTCCCCTTTTTCCAAAATCGCTCCCTCAATCATTTCCGCATTCCCCTCTGTTCCTGCAAATCCCCGCTGCGGGATAATCTGTGTAATATCTGTTCTGTTTTGCTCATCTTAGCACTTTTTATTTTAAATAACGCTTTACATATTGCCCCGTATATGACTTTTTCTTACGCGCAACCTCCTCCGGTGTTCCGGTTGCAATAACCATGCCGCCCTTGTCGCCGCCCTCCGGGCCGATATCAATAATGTAATCTGCCGTCTTGATTACATCCAGATTGTGCTCAATTACCACAACGGTATTGCCACCTTCCGTCAGCCTCTGCAGAATATCGACAAGCTTGTGAACATCCGCAAAATGCAGGCCTGTCGTCGGCTCATCCAGGATATAGATTGTCTTTCCGGTGCTGCGCCGGCTCAGCTCTGTCGCCAGCTTGATGCGCTGCGCCTCCCCGCCCGAAAGCGATGTGGACGGGTGTCCGAGCTTAAGGTAGGAAAGTCCGACGTCGTTGAGCGTTTCAATTTTCCGGCGGATGGAAGGCACATTCTCAAAGAAATGCACCGCCTCCTCAATTGTCATTTCCAGCACGTCGTAGATGGTCTTGCCTTTGTAGTGTACATCCAGCGTCTCGCGGTTGTAGCGCTTGCCCTCGCACACCTCGCACGGCACATAGACATCCGGCAGGAAGTTCATTTCGATTTTGATAATGCCGTCGCCCGAGCAAGCCTCGCAGCGGCCGCCCTTTACGTTAAAGCTGAACCGCCCTTTGGTATAGCCCTTCATTTTTGCATCCTGCGTGGAGGCGAAGAGATCGCGTATCATATCGAACACACCGGTGTAGGTTGCCGGATTCGAGCGCGGCGTGCGGCCGATCGGCGACTGGTCGATGCTGATTACCTTGTCCAGCTGTTCCACTCCCGAAATTTCGTCGTGCGCGCCCGGTATCGTGCGGGCACGGTTCAGCTTTTTTGCAAGACTCTTGTAAAGAATCTCGTTGACAAGCGAGCTTTTTCCCGAGCCGGAAACGCCGGTGACGCAGGTGAATACGCCGAGCGGAATTTCGACGTCAATATTTTTCAGATTGTGCTCCCGAGCGCCGCGGACCGTGAGAAAGCCCGTCGGCTCCCTGCGCGCGGACGGCACCGGAATTTCCAGACGGTGGCTCAGATAAGCGCCCGTGACGGATTCCGGCACCTGCATCAGTTCTTCCGCCGTGCCGACTGCCACGACCTCACCGCCGTGGTCGCCCGCACCCGGCCCGATATCGACAATGCAGTCTGCTGCCAGCATCGTATCCTCATCATGCTCCACAACAATCAGGGTATTGCCGAGATCGCGCAGATGCTTCAGCGTAGCGAGCAGCCGGTCATTGTCCCGCTGGTGCAGGCCGATGCTCGGCTCGTCCAGGATATAGGCGACGCCGACCAGACCGGAACCGATCTGCGTTGCCAGGCGGATGCGCTGCGCCTCGCCGCCGGACAGGCTTCCGGTTGCACGGGCAAGCGTCAGATATTCCAGTCCTACGTCGACAAGAAAACGCAGTCTCGCGCGGATTTCCTTCAAGAGCAGCTCACCGATCTTCTCCTGCTGCGCGTTCAGCCGCAGCTCCTCCATAAAATCTTTCAGATCCCGGATGGAATATTCCGTCAGATCCGCAATGTTTTTATCCCCCACCGTAACAGCGAGCGCACCGCGCTTCAGCCGCTTGCCCCCGCAGAGCGCGCACGGCGTCGAGGTCATCAGAGTTTCATACTCCGCCTTCATGCCCTCCGAACCAGATTCCCGGTAACGGCGCTCGACATTGCGCAGCAGCCCTTCAAATTCCACATCGTAGGTGCCCTCGCCGTGCTGCCCGCGGTAATGCACCTTCACTTTGTGCCCGTTCGTCCCGTGGATAATAATCTTGCGTGCCTCCTTCGGCATATCCTGGTACGGCTGCTCCAGATCAAAACCGTATTCCTCCGCCAGTGCGTCCAGCGTACAGCGCGCATAGCTGGATTTGTCCGTTGCAGACTGCCAGCCCGGCACGACAATTGCACCCGCCGCAATGCTCACCGACGGATCCGGGATCATTAACTCCTCCGAAAATTCCATTTTAATACCGATGCCGTGGCATTCCGGGCACGCACCGAACGGATTGTTGAACGAAAACGAGCGCGGCTCCAGCTCCTCGATACTGATACCGCAGTCCGGACAGGAAAAGCTCTGGCTGAACGTCAGCTCCCTGTCCCTGATCACATCGACGACAAGCAGTCCGTCCGTCAGCCTGAGCACGCTCTCCACAGAATCCGTCAGGCGCTTCTCCAGTCCCGGCTTCACGACAAGGCGGTCGATAATAATCTCGATATTGTGCTTGATGTTTTTTTCCAGCTTGATTTCTTCGGAAAGCTCGTAAATGCTGCCGTCCACGCGCACGCGCACATAGCCGCTGCGCTTTGCCTGCTCGAAAATCTTTGCATGTTCTCCCTTTCGCCCGCGCACGACAGGAGCCAGCAGCTGCAGCTTTGTGCCCTCCGGCAGCTTCATAATCTCATCGACCATTTCATCGACCGATTGCCGGCGGATCTCCTTGCCGCAGCTCGGGCAGTGCGGTATACCGATGCGCGCGTAGAGAAGGCGGAAATAGTCGTATATTTCGGTTACCGTGCCCACCGTCGAGCGCGGATTGCGGTTTGTCGATTTCTGGTCGATGGAGATGGCCGGGGACAGACCCTCAATGCTCTCCACATTCGGTTTCTCCATCTGTCCCAGGAACATGCGCGCGTAGGAGGAGAGCGATTCCATATAGCGGCGCTGTCCCTCCGCATAGATCGTATCAAAGGCGAGCGACGATTTTCCCGAGCCGCTCAGGCCTGTCAAAACGACGAATTCGTTGCGCGGGATGTCCACATCGATTCCCTTCAGATTATGCTCTCTTGCGCCGCGTATTTTGATATATTCCTTTTTCCCGTTCATGCTGATCCTCCTGTGGCTGTATTCTATTTACCAAAAATTTTGAAATTATTCCATTACAGCCGATCTCTTGATATAACTGCAAAAAGATTTCGTAAGGGTCTATGCAAAATCATATCGCCTGTTATAGATAAATCGCGATCTCCCAAAAACTTAAATATCATCCTTTGTCCACTATTACCAATTACGCCCCAATCAAACATCTTTTCTAAAAAATCAACCATTTTGTTCTTTTCAAAAAAAGAATGCACATAATCGTAAATTTCTCCTAATTCTTCCGCTATTTTATTTAAATATTGAAAAGTAAACGGAACTTCTATGCCAGTAAAAAACTTTTTGATTGCCTGTATATCCTTTTCGTCATAAGATAATCTCAACTCCTCACTAATTTCATTCCATGTTCGTTCCGAATATTTCTGCATCGCTTTATCAAACATTTCCTGAGAAATTATTTCTTCATTCTCTAACTGATCCTGAACCATTTTCATCATTCGAATAATATCTCTCGGCCGATACCAAGAATAACTGAGAATATACCTTCTGACTTCTGTATTATTTATTTCAGGAGCAAAATATGTTTTCCAAACATCCTCTGTACGAGAACAATTTAACTCCTTTTCAGACGCATGAATCTTATTTTCTATCAGCTTAAGGAGGGGACTGTCTTTATAGGACCCCCCCTTCTGAAACCAATCCACGGTTACCCCGTAATCCTCAACACATTTATTAATTTCATATCCCGAAGCCAGAACATGGTTTATGACTTCACTTCTGAGCGAGGCAATAAATCTTATTTTATAATTCTTCTCCCGTGCTATATGATTCATTCTGTCCACTGCTACAATTAAGTCTCTTACCAGTTCAACATCCCTGCTAAATTCCTTTTTATTTTTAACTGACAATTCTAATTCATCAATTAAAACATAAACTGGATTAACTGCATACGTCAATTTCGTAAATAATTCTAATATAACTTTCGCAGTTTTATTAAAACTAATATTTTCTGTTTTTATATCAAATTCAATCTCTGTTTTAAGTGAAATGTCAAAATCCCTCAGCAATTTGATGTTTACTTTAACGCCTCCCTTTACATGTCTTGGAACAATTCCCCCCACTTCTTTTGAATATAATATCTTCAGCAATTTTGACAGAGTTCTGAACTCATTCGTTTCTTCAAATAGACAATACTCGCCCTGATTAGCGTTTTTCAAAATCTGATTTATTAAATATACCTGCCATATCATCACATAGGATGTCTCTTTTCCTATGTTCACATCCTCTATTATGTCTTCTTTAATATTATTTGCCATATTACGCATATCTTTTTTATCCATGCCGTCAAGTTGCGATTTAAAACGTACAGGAATAATCAAATTAACGGGTTCCTTTGATAATTTACATTCCAGATACTTTAAAAATGCAGTTTTACCAGTTCCTTTATTCCCGCATATAAAACAATTCTCTCCGCTTAAAAAACTATCAATCTTATACTTATCGTACACAAGAAATGATTCTATGTAAAAATCCTCGCCCAAATCTTGTAACTCATTATGTGCATCAATCTTGCCAAATCGAATATCTTTTATCTGCAACTTCTCCACTCGTTCCATCCTAGTTATACCTCCCTGTACTTCTCCACTCCATTCTTCTCTTTAGCCGCAATCCCTTATGCTCATCGGGAGTTCCGTCTGTTTCCTAAAGTTTCGGATTTCTTCACTCAGCCTGCGCATAGAATGATTACCAGCTTAGCTTTATATTTCATGGAAGCACGGATCTCATCAGCAGTTTCCTAATATTTTGCGGATCACCACCGCAGTCCGCAGCTCCCGGATGCTTCCCCAAATTCCCAGTGCAGATAATACGCTTTCTTCCCGTCCAGTTCCGCTCTGCCCGCCGGCTGATGCCGGTTCAGCTTCAGAATTTCCCGCTTCTCTTCATCCATCAGAAGCACCTCTGCGCCTCCTGCGGTCAGGGGACCGTCAAGAACAAATTCATACATCCGGCTTTCATGAAATCTTGCCTGGTATTCCACCCAGCCGGAGCAGGATCTGAGCCGGAACCGATCCTCGTCTCCCACCGGCTGAAAAATGAAAACGACAGCGGAAATGCTTTTGTGAAACACCATCCCGGGACAGGCATTAATCCCTGCGGAAGCCTTCTGCAGCCCCGCGCAGACCCGGTTCATCCATCCGGCGATGCGCTTCGCAGCCGCTCTGTCGCGCCAGAGCATAAAAAACACGAGAACCGCAATGATCAGCCAGAACACCGGAGAAACCAACCAGTTTGTCATTATTCAATCCCCCTTCGCTTTTGCAGGTACAGGCCCTCCGCACAAAGCATCCGACAGGCCGTACCCGTTGCCGAAAATTCCGCAGAAAGCACCTGAGCCGGAGCCGCCCGCAGTTCCCCAAAACTCCGCAGGGCGGATTCTGCTCTGCACGGAACAAAGCGGTTCGCCTCGCCATCGCTCTTTTCCGGATTCCGCTCTGCGCAGATCACTCTGCGAACGGATGCATACAATCCGGCTTTTCACGCAGCTGCCGTACACTCAAAGCTTTGCCAGCTCGCTGCGCACCTGCATCATCTGATCGCGCAGCTCGGCCGCAAGCTCGAAATTCAGCTCGGCCGCAGCGGCCTGCATCTTCTTTGTCAGCTTGCGCGCCAGCGCTTCCAGTTCCTTTGCACTCATCGACTCGACGTCCTTGTTGTTCACAAGATCAGCCTTCTCCTTCTCCACCTTTTTCGAGATGCTGATCAGATCGCGCACGGCCTTCCGGATCGTCTGCGGCGTAATACCGTTCGCCTTATTGTATTCGTCCTGGATTCTGCGGCGGCGGGCCGTTTCCTCAATCGCGTTTTTCATGGAATCGGTCATTGTGTCGGCATACATGATCACATGCCCTTCCGCATTGCGCGCTGCCCGCCCGATTGTCTGGATCAGCGAGGTCTCGGAGCGAAGAAAGCCTTCCTTATCCGCATCAAGAATCGCGACCAGGCTGATTTCCGGAATATCCAGTCCCTCGCGCAGCAGGTTGATGCCTACCAGTACGTCGAACATATCCATCCTCATATCGCGGATAATCTCGGAGCGCTCGAGCGTGTCAATATCCGAATGCAGGTATTTTACGCGGATGCCGACCTGGCGCATATAATCGGTAAGCTCCTCTGCCATGCGCTTGGTCAGCGTTGTCACAAGCACCTTGTTTTTCTTTTCTGTTTCCCGCCGGATCTCTCCGATCAGATCATCAATCTGACCCTCGACCGGCCGCACGAAAATCTCCGGATCCAGCAGCCCGGTCGGGCGGATAATCTGCTCTATGCGCATCAGCTCGTGATCGCCCTCGTACACGTTCGGCGTGGCAGAGACAAAGAGCATCTGATTGATCTTGCTCTCGAACTCGTCAAAATTGAGCGGGCGGTTATCCTTCGCGGACGGCAGGCGGAAGCCGTAGTCCACCAGCGTGGTTTTGCGTGCCTGGTCGCCTGCATACATGCCGCGCACCTGTGGAATCGTGATGTGGGACTCGTCCACGATAATGAGAAAATCTTCCGGAAAATAATCGATCAGCGTATTCGGCGTACAGCCCGGGGTCAGCCCGGACAGGTGCATGGAATAATTTTCGATGCCAGAGCAGAAGCCCGTCTCACGCAGCATCTCGATATCGAAGTGTGTGCGCTCGGAAATGCGCTGCGCCTCCAGAAGCTTATCCTCGCTCTTGAAATAGCGGATGCGCTCGGCAAGCTCAAGCTCAATATTTTTAATCGCGGCCTCCATGTGCTCTGGCGACACCACATAATGCGAGGCCGGGAACACCAGAAAATGCTCCAGCGTACACCGCGCTTCGCCGGTCAGCACGTCAAACTCCGTGAGCCGTTCCACCTCGTCCCCGAAAAACTCTATGCGCACCGCCGTATCATCGTTTGCAACCGGAAAAACCTCGACCACATCGCCCCGCACGCGAAAGGTGCCGCGCTTGAAGTCCATGTCATTGCGTGTGTACTGGATGTCAATCAGGCGGCGCAGAACATCGTCGCGCTCCTTCTGCATTCCCGGGCGCAGCGACAGCGTCATGCTCTGATAGTCAATCGGGCTGCCGAGGCCGTAAATACAGGACACGCTGGCGATGATCACCACATCCCGCCGCTCCGTAAGCGCGGCTGTCGCAGAATGACGCAGCTTGTCAATCTCGTAGTTGACAGCGGAATCCTTTTCGATGTAGGTATCTGACGAGGGCACATAAGCTTCCGGCTGATAGTAGTCGTAGTAGGATACAAAATATTCGACTGCATTTTCCGGGAAAAATTCCTTGAACTCGCCGTAGAGCTGAGCGGCTAATGTCTTATTGTGCGCTATTACCAAAGTCGGCCTGTTCAGCTGGGCAATTACGTTGGCCATGGTAAAGGTCTTGCCGGAACCCGTAACACCCAGTAAAGTCTGGAACTGGTTGCCTTCCTTAAAGCCATTTACCAGGGCTTCTATAGCCTGGGGCTGGTCGCCGGTAGGGTCATATTCTGAGTGAAGTTTGAAATTTTTTTGTATATTTTGCACAAGTGCTCACCTCTGATTTCATAGTAAAAAAGACATCTATCAGGCAAAATTCATCGTGGAACATTTTACTTTCATCGTGGTGTTTACTTAAATTGGAAAAACAGGCCCACGACGAATCGCGTTCACACTTTGCTGTTTTTGCAGCTCAGTGTACCTCTGTAATTCCATATAGGAAAAGCAGAAACAAAACGCATGAAAAGCAACTCAGATACTGCTCTATAGTATACCACAAACATTTTCAAAAGTACAGAAAAAACAAACGTTTGTTCTTTTATTTCCTCCTGCATCCGCTATGATTCCTTTATTATCGGCCAAAACGTCCATTGTTATGAGTTCCTGGGCATATCTCATAAGGCTTTGATACCGGTATGAAACAATTTTTGAACATCTCCGCGTGCAGCGGGTAACATCCATCATGTTTTCTTACCCAGGCGGGAATAATGTGATTCTATACTATTCTGGATGTTGTATTATAAAGTTTCGGCTAGTATCTATATTTAAAATTCTTGCTTTTGGACTATCTTTTTCCTTTTTAATAATGCCGGCTTCCTCATAGCTGGTCACATATGGCCATATATCTTCCCGCCGCAAAGGCTGGTAACCGCAGTGTCCGAAGCAGCGGTGCTGTGGAGAGTGTCAAAACAGCTCTTTGGGTTACGGCAGAAAATACCCCGACATCCCTGTGAGCACCTCTGTTCTTTCGCCGCATTCCGGACATGTATAAGTCCCGAAATAATAGCGGAGAAGCTCCACGCCTTCCGTATCACCCAAAAGCGCAAACAGGTTGAACAGCCATGTGCTTACATCTGTCATGCTTTCACCATCCCACTTCTTTGCTGGTACATCCGCCTTTTCAATCCGCTCGGAAGGATCAAAGTAGCCGAATTCAATATCTTCATCACAGTTTTCACATCCAGGACAGGTGATATAGCAGGATTCCAGTTCCGACATGATGAGCAGAAACGCAAGCTCTCTCTCTCCCATGATTGCCGTCACGGCAGCGGCAAACCCACGTCTTAAGCTGATGTGTTTTTCCCGTACAACATCCATATGTCCTGCCAGGAAGTCAATGGTCATATCCCGGATCTGCAGGATGGCGTTCTCATAGTTTTCCCCCACATCGATCTCCTTTGGCCTGTCGCCAAACACATCTGTGGCCAGGCAGGTTCCGACCGCTAAAATTCCCTGAAACATCCACTCTGCATCATTCTCCTTTTCCCAGCCCTCCATCAGTCTGGCAAGATAAGGGACAGCCAGCCAGGTGGCGGGATAAAAGCTCATCTGATGCCACAGGTTTTCACAGAGATTGTCAAAGGCCAGCTCATAATTTGTCTTCGGCGCATTATCCAGACGGCGCAGCTTAAAGGTTTCATGGGCGTCTTCCCGCTTTCCCATCAGAATAGTCATGTACTCCCACACATCTCCATAAGCACCTTTGTAAATTTCCCATAAGGCGGAATCGAGTTCCTGGAGCACATAGGGATGCTGCCCCGCCTTCCGTTTGGCTGCCTGAAAAGGCACACCCATACAGGGCTGCCCGCCTGCCTTCTTTTCTTGGGATACCGCCTTCTTTTCCGGCTCCTTTGTCTTAAGGCAATGCTCCGGCAAATGAACCTCTTTGATCCTGCAATCTAAAAATATGCTGGCATCAGAGATTTCGCTGTCTTCCAGCGAAAGCCGGGTCAGACGGAACAGCTTCCGAATATCCTCCAAATGTAAAAGCTTCGGACAGCAGAGCAGGCTGAGGCTTTTTAAATTCACCAGATTCTTAAGAAATGCGCAGTCAATCACTCCACAGGCCGAAATCTCCAGGCTTTCCAAGGCAGTACAGGTTGTTAAAAAGGAGAAATCGTTGACCTGCACGGCGGAAATGGCCAGCTTTTTCAGCCGTGACATTTTTCCGATCACATGAAAGTCTCCCTCTGCGATCTCAAAACGCTCCGGAATCGGATCGTGAAGAGGATCTATCAGCTTCTGATAAACCGGGCGCCCGCCGCAGTCCAGATTCTTTATTTTCTGGAAGTCGTAAAGATTCTCCGGCACCCTGCCAAGGGCCTGGGCAGCGTAAATAAGCAGAATCGGGTCGATTGTTATTTTATTAAATTCCATGTCGTCTACCTCCTCAACCTGAAAAAAAGCTTTCATACTCCTGCTCTAACTGTTTCCATAAGGAGCATTCATGGCTTTTGCAGCCGCGGCCGCCTCCGGCTGGCTGGTACTCCGGCACTAATTTGAAATGATCCATGGAAGGCATCCTCCTTGATAGTATGCTTTACTTGCCTACATCGCATATAGGCAAATGCGGCCAACCATCTTGATGAATTGTTTCTGCAGGGGCGTACTGATAAAAGCGTTTCCCTCACCGGATTTACACCTCGAAGCGGCATGTTCCCTGCAAATCCGTGTGCCTTTGCCGGAGGCATTTTCCAGCAAAAGCTCTTACGGGAAGCACTGGTTTAATCAGCGCATCTTCCGCGATATCCGGTTTTTCCGGCTATAAACAGGGACACGCAAAAAAAGCGGACAAACACTCTTTTTTCTGTTCTGTAATTATAGCATACCGGATGCTATTAAGCAACAGATTTTCGAATGTTTGTTCGCTTTCCTGCCCTGCTCTGTATTCGGCCTTTTCGCTGTTTCAGCAGTCCGTCAGACGGAAGCATTGACGTTATAAGACCCGCCCCTACTCCTCCTTTTTCTCATGCTGCTCTGCAAAATCCTTCACGGCGGCCGCTTCCTGCTCATTCAGTATATTTACAATGTCCAGCAGCACGATCAGCCGTTCTTTCCTGTTTGCGACACCGAGCGCATAGCGCGTGTCCGCACACCGGACAATCTCCGGAATCTTTTTTATCTCACTGTCCGGAAACTCCAGGATCTCCGATACGGAATCGACCTTGTAGCCGACGAGAATATCGTTGCAGCGTGTTATGAGCAGCTGGGTTTTCTCGTTCACCGCAGCCTCCGGCATTCCGAACTTCTTCCGAAGGCTGTACACCGGGATCACGTCCCCGCGGAGGCTCAGAATTCCGATGATAAACGCAGGCGCGTTCGGCATCGGGACAACGCCGGAGTAATTCTCAATTGTCGTTACCAGCGAAATATCCATCCCGTACTCTTCGTCTCCCAGCTTGAAAATTACCTGTTTTGTCAACATGACTGCCTCCCCCTTCTTTCTGCTGTTCGACGGCCTTTTCCGTCTGTGTCAAATGCTTCTCCCGCAACCGCTTTTACGCTTCCTCCGGCTTTGTGTTGATCCATTTCAGATATGCGTTGATGAACGGGTCAATGCCTCCGTCCAGCACTCCCTGCGCGTTCGCAATCTCCGCGCCGGTGCGGTGATCTTTGACCATCGTGTACGGCTGCAGCACGTAAGATCGAATCTGATTTCCGAAGTTGATGTCGCGCAGCTCCCCGCGGATACCGGATTCCTTCTCCTGATTTTCCTGCTGTTTCAGCATGTACAGCTTCGCCTTGAGCATCTGCATCGCTTTGTCCTTATTCTGGAACTGCGAGCGCTCGTTCTGACACTGCACGACAATGCCGGTAGGCAGGTGCGTGATGCGGATGGCCGACGAAGTTTTGTTGACATGCTGTCCGCCCGCACCGCTTGAACGGTAGGTGTCAATGCGCAGGTCATCGTCGTTGATCTCCACATCGAGATCCTCCTCGATATCCGGCATCACGTCGCACGAAACAAACGAGGTCTGCCGCTTGCCGGCCGCATTAAACGGTGAAATGCGCACCAGCCGGTGAACGCCGCGCTCTGATTTCAGATGTCCGTAAGCGTTCATGCCGTTGATCTGTATGGTGACTGATTTCAGCCCTGCCTCCTCACCGTCCAGAAAATCGAGAATTTCCGTTGTATAGCCCTTGCGATCCGCCCATTTCTGATACATGCGGCTGAGCATGCCCGCCCAGTCGCAGCTTTCCGTGCCGCCTGCGCCCGCATGCAGCGTAAGTATGGCGTTGTCCTTGTCATATTCCCCGGAAAGCAGCGTATCGAGCCGCAGCTCTTCGAACTCCTCGGCAAAACTCTCCGCTTCTTTCTGGATCTCCGGAACGAGTGAAACGTCGTTCTCCTCATTCGCCATATCAATCAGCGTAAAAATATCCTCGTAGCGCTGCTTCAGATCGGCATACTGCGCGATAACATCCTTGAGGTTTTTCAGCTCTTTCACATAGGCCTGGCTCTTTTCCGCGGAATCCCAGAAATTCGGTTCCTGCATAATTCCTTCAATCTCTTCCACCCTCAGCTGTTTATTAGCGAGGTCAAAGTGAATCCCCCACTTCGATTAAAGGCTTTGCGTAAGTTCCGACGGTATACTTGATCTGATCCAACTCAACCACTAATCTCACCTCTTTCTTATTTTGAGTTCCGCAGTTCCCCCTCCGCGGCTCCTCTTCCCTGGAAGGGTTTCCCTTCTCTTCGTTCCGGG
>CAJUMC010000049.1:19694-24648 GCA_910587085.1 uncultured Lachnospiraceae bacterium
TCCGGGAATCCCTTCCGGCGCCGTCTCCGGGGAACTGCTGTTTTTGAGTTCCGCAATTCCCGAGTGCTTCTTTTAAGCTTTTTTGCCGCAGCAGAATTTATACTTCTGGCCGCTGCCGCACGGGCACGGATCGTTCGGCAATACCTTTTTCACCGTGCGCTTCACCGGCTGCTTTGCCAGCGACTCGTCCTTGTTCGTTCCGGTCACTTTCGCAACCTCCTCGCGCTCCACCTTCTGCTCAATGCGCAGATGCATCAGGCCGCGCACCGTCTCCTCGGCAATCGCCGTCGTCATCGCATCGAACATATCATAACCCATGAACTTATATTCCGTCAGAGGATTTCTCTGGCCGAGCGCCTGCAGGCCGATGCCCTGGCGCAGCTGATCCATGTCGTCGATATGGTCCATCCACTTGCGGTCGATCACACCCAGCAGGATAACGCGCTCCACTTCACGCAGCTGCTCCTTCTCCGGGAATTCAGCCTCCTTCGCCTCATAGAAGCGCACCGCATCCTCCTTGAGCTTCTGCACAAGCATATCCCGCTTGCCGTGCTTCATCATCTCATCATCCAGCGTGATCGGCGGAATCGGAAGAATCGGAAGAAGCAGGCTGTTCAGCTCGGCCAGATCCCATTCCTCCGGCAGCGCATCCTCGCTGATGCAGCGATTCACTGCATTCTCCACCGTCTCCGTAATCATCTTGAAAATGGAATCACGCATGTTTTCGCCGTCCAGTACCTTGCGGCGCTCGCCGTAAATAATTTCCCTCTGCTCGTTGTTGACCAGATCATATTCCAGAAGATTTTTACGGATTGCAAAATTGTTGCTCTCAATCTTCTTCTGCGCCTTTTCGATCGCACTGTTAAGCATTTTATGCTCGATCTGCTCACCGTCCGGAAGCCCAAGGGAATTGAACATCGCAATCATGCGCTCCGAGCCGAACAGGCGCATCAGGTCGTCCTCCAGCGAAATATAAAAGCGGGACTCTCCCGGATCACCCTGACGGCCGGAACGGCCGCGCAGCTGGTTGTCAATACGCCTCGATTCGTGACGCTCCGTGCCGATGATCTTCAGACCGCCAAGCTCCTTCACGCCTTCACCGAGCTTGATATCGGTACCGCGGCCCGCCATGTTCGTCGCAATCGTCACCGCTCCCATCTGTCCCGCATCCGCGATGATCTCTGCCTCCAGCTCATGGAACTTCGCATTCAGCACCTTATGAGGAACACCGCGCTTTTTCAGCAGGGCACTGATCTCCTCGGACGCCTCGATCGTAATTGTGCCGACCAGCACCGGCTGCCCTTTCTCGTGCGCCGCCACAATCTCCTCGATGACAGCCTCCATTTTTTCCTTCTTGGTTTTGTAAACGGCGTCGTTCAGATCCTTCCGCGCAATCGAGCGGTTGGTCGGCACCTCGACCACATCCATGCCGTAGATCTCGCGGAACTCCTTCTCCTCGGTAAGCGCCGTACCGGTCGCACCGCATTTTCTTGTATATTTGTTGAAAAAGTTCTGGAAAGTAATCGTCGCGAGCGTCTTGCTCTCGCGTTTTACCTTCACATGCTCCTTCGCCTCGATTGCCTGATGCAGACCGTCGGAATAGCGCCTGCCCGGCATAATGCGCCCGGTGAAGTCATCGACGATCAGCACCTCATCATCCTTAACCACGTAATCCTTGTCACGCGCCATCAGATAGTGTGCGCGCAGCGCGAGGATAATATTGTGCTGTATCTCAAGGTTCTGAGGGTCGGCAAGATTCTCAATGTGGAAAAATTTCTCCACCTTCCCGACGCCCTCCTCCGTAAGATTTACGTTTTTATCCTTCTCGTTGACAATAAAATCACCGGACTCCTGCGAATCCTCGCCCATGATGACATCCATCTTCGAGAGTTCCTTTTCGGTACCGCGCTTTAACTGGCGGGCCAAAATATCGCAGGCCTCGTACAGGCTTGTGGATTTTCCGCTCTGCCCGGAAATAATGAGCGGCGTCCTCGCCTCGTCGATCAGAACCGAGTCCACCTCGTCGATTATGGCAAAGTGCAGGTCGCGCATGACGAGCTGCTCTTTGTAAATAACTCTGTTATCGCGCAGGTAGTCAAAACCAAGCTCGTTGTTCGTGGCATAGGTAATATCGCATGCATAAGCTTCGCGGCGTTCGTCGTTGCTCATGCTGTTTAAGATGCAGCCGACACTTAAGCCGAGGAAGCGGTGGATCTGCCCCATCCACTCCGTATCTCTTTTCGCCAGATAATCGTTGACCGTAACTACATGGACGCCCTTGCCCTCCAGTGCATTGAGATACGAAGGGAAGGTCAGAACCAGCGTTTTGCCCTCGCCGGTTTTCATCTCGGCGATGCGCCCCTGGTGCAGGATGATTGCGCCGAGCAGCTGAACATGGTACGCGCGCTGTCCGAGCGTCCTTTTTGCTGCTTCACGCACTGCGGCGTACGCCTCAACCAGAAGGTCGTCCAGCGTCTCACCCTTTTCCAGCCGCTCCCGGAATTCCGCCGTCTTCGCGCCCAGCTGTTCATCGGACAGCTTTTCATATTCCGGCTCGAGTGCCTCTATCTGGTTTGCCAGGGGCTCAATCCGCTTGATCTCCCTCTCACTGTGAGTTCCAAACATTTTTGAAATTAATCCCATTGTTCCTCCATACTGCGTCCCGCCCGCCCGAATGGCAGACGGAGCCGCAACCCCTGCTCCGGGCGCGTCCGATTCCCTGCCCGCCCGGGCCTGCAAAGTAAATAAGCCTTATAGGTTATTCTATCATTATAATGGGAAGAATTCAACATATTTATTTTGGATTGTTGATTTTGAGGGCGGGAAAGACCAGGAACACAGGGGAGTGCGGGCAGGGAAAAGGCTCCCCTGCCGGATATATTCCGGCAGAAGGAGCCTTTCTGTCAATCTGATATCAAAATTTCTTTACGACTCTCACGGAGCCGATGCTGTTACTTCAATCTCAGTCTCGCCCGTTACAGCTTCCGTACCCACTTTTGCTGTTACGGTAATCTTGTAAGTTCCAGCTGCAGCACCAGCTTTGACCTGAAGATTATTTTCCTTTCCTGCGGTGGTGTCAAAAACAACCTTCGTTTCATCTGCCCCGGTCGGATACGTAATCTTGTAGGTCACTTTCGTCGCTTCCGCATCCTTTCCATCCGCGTCCTTCGCGGTATGGCTCACAACCACAACAGCATCCGCTGCGCCAGCAGCAGGGGCTTCAACGCTGGTTTTATCCACATCGACTGTGAGTGTCGCCTTCTTTGTCTGATCCGGTGTTTCCGATGCTGACTTTGCAGGAATCGTAAGCGGAACCGTATTGCTGGACGGGAAACTGACCGGTACAGGCGTCCCCCTAGTTACCGGTTTAACACCGGTCATCTGGATCTTCACACTCTGTGCGGCATCCGTCTGCTTTACGGCCACCGCCTTTCCCGACTTTACCGTCTTCGGCTTATCGCTGCCAACCGTAATGCTGAAATCTCCGTTTTCCGCCGTAAAGGTCGCTTTTGCGTCTTTTCCCTCACCGGTTACCTTCATGGTAAGCTTTCTTGCCTTATCGCCCGTCTCGCCCACAACCGTGATGACACCTTCTGCGCTCTCTTCGATCTGCGGGGCCTTGGAAACGGCTACGAATGCCGGATTGGAAGCTGCTTTGCCGCTCTTCTGCGTATAGACAACCAGAGTAAAGCCTTCTTCAATCTGAGCCTCCGTAACACCGTTTGCATACGTCTTTGCAAGCTCCGCCGGAGATTTTTTACCGCCCGACGGCAGGGCTGCCCATACTTCCTCCTTATCAACAGAATCCGTGATAATACGGTAGTAGCTGTCCTTCGGCATGCTGATCGTATTCTTTACATAATCGATGGCAACCTTCGGCGCCTTCGGATTTGCAGAAATCTTGACCTTGGCTTCAACGCCCGCCGGAACCGTCTCGGTTGCGTCTTCACGCACAATGATCGTCGTGCCGGCCACGCTGAAATTTTCAATATCCAGCCCGCTCAGAGAATCCCAGTAGGTTCCGTTCAGACTGCGATAGGAATACAGCGCCAGCTGTGCTTCTGTAAATGCCGCGGCGGTCGCTTTCCCTTTCTTCAAGGTAAAGGAATCTACCAGTGTAGTTTTGCCTGGAACATATTTTATCGCAGATTTGTCCGGCTGCTTTGCAATCGTCTTCACTTCCGTCGGTTCTTCATTCTCTCTGCCGTAGACACGAATATAATTCTCAGCCGAGCCCTTAAGGAAAGACAGATCTACAATGACCTGATTGCTGCTGTCCGCGGTATAGGAATAAGTTACTGAAGTCTTATAGCCGTTGGTTTTTCTGTCCTTCTTAAGAACCTCGAGGAACATGTACTTTTCCCCGCTGAGAGTAACAGTATACTTCTCATAATCAATGTTGATTCCGAGAGGACCCGCCGGCGCCGGAGGCGTTTCCGTTTCCATAAAGGCCGGAACAGTAACTGTCTTGGCACCTGTTCCGCTATTATCACTGGCAACATTAATTACAACCTCGCCATCCTGATCTGCTTCAACCACAGGAATCGTCGTACTGTTCGCAAGCTGCGTCCAGGAACCGTCCGCGCCCAACTTATAGTAAACAGACACATCACCATTTACGGTTACGCTGATAGTCCCCTTTGCGGTTCTTTCAAATTTTACTGTTGTAGTCGCACTATTCTCACCTTCAACGGTTACCTCCGTTCCGTTCACCGTTACATCGCCAACCTGGGCCATTACCTGTACCGGAACAGCTGCTCCAAACGGCTCCGCTGCCAGCAGGCCCGTCGCCATTGCAAATGCCAGAGCCTTTGCAAAAAACTTTTTCTTCAACATGATTTTTTCCTCCACACTGTGATTGCTTCTCAGGGCCGAATGCCGGACGCGACTTTTCTGCTCCACAGCCGCTCCGCGGCCGGATGACATCGCGCCCCTGCTTTCATGACAGACCGTC
>CAJUMC010000050.1 GCA_910587085.1 uncultured Lachnospiraceae bacterium
TATAGCACAGATTTACGGATTGTTCACAATTTATTCATTCATGCGTTTGTCGTGCTGCGGCGGCAGTCGTTTGGCTTTGCGTTTCCTCTGCCCCGCTCCCACATCATGCTGACTATGCGTCCTTTTGATAAACACAGCGGCCTCAATCTGGAAATCTAGGTAAAGAATAAGAGTTTGCGTTAAGGGTTCGTATCTCCAAACTGCAAAACTGACTGAAAGAAGAAGCCGACAACACCGAGCTGACCACCCCTGCTCATGGTAAGCTGAAACCCGTTAAATGGCGGTTAGCCTAGCTCTGAAAAAGCACATCGAGTAAGCCGGCATTTAATTCAAGTACAAGGGAAGAAGCCGCTGACCAAAAGTGAGCAAATCCTGTTTACAGCAGCGAAATATTATCTCAAAGGCATGAGGAACGGCAAGACCGCAATCCCGGCAAAGGCATGGAAAGCGGAGTATGCCAAGCGGACCGCCGAGCGGAAAACGCTCACCCAGAGGTATCTTTCGCGGAAAGAGGAAGTAAAAGAAGCCAGGCAAATCCGAAAGAGCGTTTAGAGTATCTTGCGGCAGGAACAGCCCGTTTCACTGTCTGCGTGCAGTTCCTTCGTTAATCTCTGCCTTCCTGCCCATCCGCCGCGCTCCTCTCCAGTGCGTCGCGCAGCGGATAATTTTTTCCGCTCTGCTGCCGTCCGGTATATTCCTCCAGCCTGCGGCGCGTGACATGCTCCACCTCCTCCTTGAGCTCCCGGGAGGAAATGCGCACGGCGCCCTGTCCGATCACAATCAGCTGTTCAAGCGCGTCCGAGGTTGCCACAGTCACATGGTATTTTCGCCCCAGTTCATGCGATACCTTCTCAATATACATGTCCGCCGTCTCGGCCTCCCTCGTATAAACAACATGGATGTTGTGATATTTCTGCACCTCGCCGTGTCCGCCTCTCACGCGGTAGGCGTCAAAAACAAGAATCAGCCTGCACCGGACATAGCCCTGGTAATTGCACAGAATATCCATCAGCCGCTGCCGCGCAGAATCCAGATTTTCTCTTGCAAGTTCGGTCAGCTCCTCCCAGGCAAAGATTACATTATAGCCGTCTACCAGAAGATATTCGGGGAGCTCACCGCTGCTTTTGTTCCCCGGAAAAAGCCGCCGGTCAACTCGTGCTTCCTGCCCTTTGTGTCCTTTGGGAAGTGCTCCTGATTCAACCGTTTTTGTGCCGGGGACGGCCGGCAGCTGCACGTCCTCTTTCCTGTTTTTCTTCCTGCCCGCGCTCTCCCTTCCAAGGCTGTTTGCGCCGACCGGGGTACGCCGCCTGACCTCGCCGAAGGTCCGCTTAAAAATCTCCTCCAGTTCCCTGTCCTCTGCATAGGAGCGCTCGAGGTAGTCTCCGCTCTTTCCGTCTCCCGGATGCTCCTCTTCTCCGTCCGCTCCCTGCTTTTTCCGGAGAACATCCGTTTTCAGGCCGGCTCCGCTCCCCTTTCCTCCCGTATAAACCGGAGGAATATGCATATAATTTTCTGCCTCCTGCCACGGCACAGTAAAGCCGGCTCCGTTGGCACAGAAAACCGAATCTGCAGGATTGTCGATATCTGCCCCGGCCCGGTAGCCTGCGGCCGCGATGACCTGCTCGGCATTATGGCACGGCGCATACCCCTTCAGCCGGCAGACAATTCTTCCCAGACCATGCGAATAAGCAGTCAGCACCGATGTGTAGCCCTGCAGCTCCGATACCGGCGCACTGCCGGAGAGCACCGCGTACTCTCCCTCCTGTTCCGGCGGGCCGAACTCGCCGCACATACGCTCGATATCTGCCATGGCCCGCCCGAGATTCTCCGGCGGAAGCTCCAAGCGGAATTCGTAATACGGCTCAAGCAGCACGCTTTTGGCCCGCATCAGCCCGTGCCGGACGGCGCGGTAGGTTGCCTGGCGAAAGTCGCCTCCCTCCGTGTGCTTGATATGCCCACGCCCGGCGGCCAGCGTAATTTTCATATCCGTGACCGGCGAGCCCGTAAGCACTCCTGGATGCTCCCGCTCCTCAAGATGAGTCAGAATCAGCCGCTGCCAGTTTCCGTCAAGCTCATCCACGCTGACTGCGGAAGCAAAAACAAGACCGCTGTCCGGCTCTCCCGGCTCCATCAGAAGATGTACCTCGGCGTAATGTCGAAGCGGCTCGTAATGCCCCATTCCCTCGACGGTCTCCGATATGGTTTCCCGGTACATAATGCTGCCCTGATCAAAACGGACCACAGCACCGAAGCGCTCCCGGATCAGCTCCGTCAGAACTTCGATCTGCACCTCGCCCATCAGCTGCACCTGGATTTCCTGCAGCGCCGCGTTCCAGCGGATATGAAGCAGCGGCTCTTCCTCCTCAAGAAGCCGCAGGTTTTTCAGCATCACCGACGCGTCCGTTCCCTCCGGAAGCAGCAGCCGCCAGGTCATAACAGGAACCGAGAGCGGCGGGCCGGACGGCGGCTCCGCACCAAAGCCCTGTCCGGGACAGGTATGCGTCAGCCCGGTCACTGCACAGATCGTGCCGGCGGGCGCGCAGTCGACCGCACGATATTTTGCACCGTTATAAATGCGGATCTGATCGACCTTTTCCTTCACCGTATCCCCGTCAGATCTGCGCAAACCCGCTCTTCCCGGCAAGCTGTCTTTTCCGGCATTTACTGCACGGTTCTCACCGCTGCTCTCTCCGGACAGCCCGTCCCTTTCCGCGTTTTCCGCGCGGTTCTGACCGCTGTTCTCTCCGGACAGCCCGTTCCATCCCGCATTTTCTGCGCGGTTCTTACCGCCGCTTCCTCCGGACAGCCCGTCCCTTTCCGCGTTTTCCGCGCGATTCTGACCGCCCCCTGCCGGCGTCCCGTTTTTTTCGCTGCTCAGCAGCTCGCGCACACAGAGTCTGCCCCCCGTGATTTTCATCCAGGTCAGCCTTTTTCCCTGATCGTCCCGGCCAATCTTGTACACCTTCGCTCCGAATTCCTCCGGATATTCGTTTTCGGGGCAGTATTTCTCTATCCCGTCCAAAAGCCGATCCACACCGTCCAGCTTCAGCGCCGAGCCAAAAAATACCGGAAATACCAGTCTTTTTTTTATAGCAGACGCAATCGAGGAAGTCTCCTGCCGTCCCCGTTCCATATATTCCTCCAGAAGCTCCTCGGAACAGAGCGCCAGTTCCTCATAAAAGCTCTCCGCCGTTCTTCCGGAGAAATCAATGCAGCTGTCCGAAAGCCTGCTTTTCAGGTTGAGCAGCCGCAGTTCCCGGTCGGCTCCCGAAAGATCCATTTTGTTGACAAACACAAAAGTCGGAATCCGGTGATGCGCCAGCAGCCGCCACAGTGTTTCCGTATGCCCCTGAACCCCGTCCGTGCCGCTGATTACCAGTACCGCGCAGTCAAGCACCTGCAGTGTGCGCTCCATCTCCGCCGAAAAATCAACATGTCCCGGGGTATCAATCAGAGTGAGATCCATCTCCCTGAAGCGCAGCTGCGCCGGCTTGGAAAATATGGTAATCCCCCGGCTGCGCTCCTGTGCGTCGGTGTCCAGATAGGCATCTTTATGGTCAACCCGCCCCAGCTTCCGGATACTCCCCGCCTGATACAGTATTCCTTCCGATAATGTTGTTTTCCCTGCATCCACATGGGCAAGAATTCCCGCAACAAGCTGTTTCATTGTTATACCCCTTGCGTCCTTTTATCATTTCGTGCCGCAGGCGGACCCGCGGCATGGTTTAATGCATAGCTCTTAAAAAATACTTTTATGTTATAAAAGTTCTTCTTTCGATTCTCCCCTATCCTGCTTCGGTTTCTCCCTGTCCTGCCTCTGTCAGGAACGAAGGCTGTTTTTCTCCCGCTCCATCTCGACATACAGCCGAAGCGCGCTCCACTGCTGGTTGGTCGGCGTCTGCACCGCCTTGAAATCCACATGCACCTCATTTCTTCTCAGCGCTGCAAGCAGTTTATCGAGCTGCCCCTCCCCGAGACCGCAGAACACAAGCATGCTTTCGCCCGGGGGTGTTCCGTCAAAAATCTCCATTTCCGCCCCCTGATGCATCTTCTCTGTAAGAGTGTCGATTCTCTGCGATGCCAGCGCACCGATCGTCTGCCGCAGCAGCGTGCCCGGCACTGTTTCCACTCGCAGCTTCAGCTTCAGACCGCCCGCAGCTCTTTTCACCTTCATCAGCTCGTCCGAAGACAACCCGAACGCCAATATTTTTGCCATAAGCTCCTCCATTCACTTCTGCCGCCGCACGGGCTTTGTCAGCTCATAGCTCTCCCGCAGCATCCGCTCCACATCCCCGTCCGGCACCGTACCGTCCAGAATAACGGAATTCCAGTGTTCTTTATTCATATGGTATCCCGGAAGCACGGACGCATGCGCTCCCCTCCAGAAATCGCGCCATTCCGTATCGCATTTGACATTGATCCAGATCTTCCCGTCCCTTTCAAAAATAAGGGCAAATATTTTTTTATTGCCGCAGTGCCGCATCGCCGTCCAGTTATCGTCATGAAACGGATAATCTTCCAGTACATCCGAAAATCCCCTGCAAAACGCAATGGCTTCCTCTCTCGTTCTCATTCTCAGTCTCCCTCCTGCAACCGCACAGCAATCTCCGCTTCGTTTTCCCCCTTTAACCCTGTCTTTCCGGCGGTTCCCCTTCTGCACCCGGCTCCCCGGCAGCGGAGCACCGGGCTTCGGCTCTGCAGCCCCCGTCCCAGCAGCATGCAGCAATATCCGCACGTCCGTCCGCCAGAAACGGGATTCCTTCCTTCTCCAGCATTGCTCTGCGCAGCTGCATATAACCGCCGCCCGCAATCGAGCCGTCGGAGCGCACCACCCTCTGCCACGGGAGCTTCTCCGGGCAGCACCGCATTGCATAACCCACCTGCCGGGCCGCGCGCGGACGGCCGAGCATCCGTGCAATCTGCCCGTAAGAAACCAGCTTCCCGCAAGGTATGCGCGCCACAACTTCATATACCTGATCAAAAAATGATTTTGTTTCCATCAAAAGCTCCTCGTTTCTTGTTCCCTTATCCCGCAGTTCATTATACCTGTTTTCCCCTTTTTTGTCATCCTTAATTCTTCTCAAAAAAAATCTTGAAATATCTGTGAATATCCTTTATTATTTTCACAAAATACTGTATTATATGGGTATTGCCTCGAAAGAGAGAATGAGAGCTCCGCCAAGGAGCTGAAATGGAGGGTACGAACATGGGGAAAAACAACATCCCTGCAACGGAAAATTCCGAAAAGAAAATGACAAAATATGACCGCAAAATGCTTGCCAGGAAGGAGGCGGAAATCCGCGAAAAACGCCAGCGCAGAATGACCCGCATCACCGCCGCAGTCATTATCGCGCTGATCGCCGTCGTCGCAATCGCCGTGCCGGTCGGCAGGCAGATCCGTGTAAAGTCGGAGTACATCCGCATCGGCGACCATTCGATCAACAAAGTCGAATACGACTTTATGTCCGGATATTTTACGAACTACACACGGAGCATGTACACTTATTTCGGTATGATCGACGGAACAAAGAGTCTTTCCGAACAGGATTTTGACGAGACGACGACCTGGCAGCAGTATTTTGACCAGACCACGGTTGACAGCATCCGCCAGTGCTTTATTCTGATCGACGACGCTAAGGAAAAGGGCCTGACCTACGATGTCAAGGAGAAGTACGACGAATTTTTCGCTTCCTGCGAGAGTGACGCCGCCACCAATTCCATGACGCTGGACAAATATCTCAAGGCAAATTTTGGCTCTTATGCTTCAAAATCCTCCCTGAAGGATATTCTTACCCTGCTGCTGACGGCCAGCGCCCACAACGATTATCTGCTGGAGCAGAACAAGCCTTCCGACGAAGATGTCGAGTCCTACTACGCGGAAAATAAAAACAGCTATGACACAATAAACTTCAATCTGCTGGAGCTGAAAGCCGAGATTGCGGAGGGTGCCTCCGAGGAGGAAATCAGCAAGGCGATGGAGGATGCAAAGAAAAAGGCAGACGAGTTTATGGCCCGCTTCCAGGCCGGCGAAACCTTCCTGGCACTCTACGGCGAATACGGCGGCGAGCTTCCTTCGGAGGAGGACGACTCGGACAAGGCGGACTCCCAGGAAGGCAGCTCGGAAGAAAAAGATTCTCTAAAGAACGCTTCTCTGAAGTCGGATGTCACATATTCATCCGCAAACACGCTGTACCGCGACTGGCTGTTTGAAGAAGGGCGCACCGCAACCGATATTACCGCAGTCGAGGACAAGACCGGCCACTCCTATCATATTGTGGCGTTCCGTTCCAGACAGCGCCCGGAGACCGTCACCGAAACCATCTCCGACACACTCGCATCCCGTGCAGTCAGCGAGTATATTGCAGGAAAATCGGAGCCTTACCGCCTGACGGACAAGAAGGATCATCTCCATCTCCCGTCGGTAACTCCTGTGCCGACGCCGACCCCGAACCCGGAAGCCAGCGTAACCCCGGCGGCCGAGTAAGTTCGGAGTCCGCAGCCAGGCAGAAAGCGGTCTATCTTCTGCCTGCACAATTCCATGCCGCTTTTTTATCGGCGAAACGTTGTAAGGGCGTCCGTTCTGCGTACAGCTTCGTGCGGATGCCCTGCATATAAAAAGGTGCGGTATCCGGCAAAACCGGATACCGCACCTTTTTTAATCCCGAAAGAAATCAGGATTACTTTCTCAGACCGAGACGGTCGATCAGCTTACGATAAGCATCCATGTCCGACTTCTTTAAATAGTCAAGAAGCCCTCTTCTCTGACCTACCATTTTCAGAAGTCCTCTTCTGGAATGATGATCCTTGTGATTGTTCTTCAGGTGCTCGGTGAGCTCATTGATTCTCTCCGTGAGAAGTGCAACCTGAACTTCCGGAGAACCGGTATCCTCCGGCGTTCTTCCGTAAGCTGCAATAATCTCTGCTTTCTTTTCCTTGCTGATCATGGTAAAACCTCCTTGAAATATAATCGCCTGACACCAAGAGAGAGGTCGGAGCGTCCTGACTCTGAGCGTCGGCTGAAAAAATGCTGTATCCGGTCAGCCCGGACACAGCATTCATTGTAGCATGAATTATAGAATTTGTAAAGCGTAAAACACAGCGTTGATAAAACAAGCGGACGGAAATAATTTTGTCCTCTTTTACTCCATTTTTCCGCCGCATTTCGGGCAGAAAGCTGCTCCCTTTTCCACCTGCTCGCCGCACTTCGGGCATGCCGCCGTTTCCTTCTTTGCGGTTCCGCTGATGTTGAACAGATTGATTTTCGCTACTTCTCCCCGGATTGCCGCAAGCAGCAGAACGATAAAGAGCAGAAGGAAAAGAAAACCTGCGCAGTCCCCGATCACCTCAACAATCTTGTCAAAAATGTTGTAGACTGTGCGGACTCCCCTGGAGCCGGTCGCTGCACCGGAAAACCAGTCAAGCACGGTGTTCATCATGTTGATCAGAAGCTTTACGATCCAGCCGTAAAAAGCGACAAGCATGGACTGCCGGAAACTTCCTTTCACAAAATCGTCAAAATCGAAGAGATAAATGATGCCGGCGAACGCCAGCGTCACCCACAGCAGGGAAAAGCTTCCCGCGTAGAGTCCGTATCCCATCAGCACGGAAAGCGCGGCAAGAATCATGCCGGGAACCCCAAAGTTCTTTTTTGAAAGATAATTCATGTTTCATTCTCCTTTTCTATGTATCTTTTATAGTTTCCTGACAAAGCACCCGGCGGCAGCTCTCTTTTACGGGAGCTCCTGAAACCCGCGCGCCCTGCCCTGATATTTATACTGTAATATAAAAGGTAAAAAATTTCAAGACCCCAATTTTCTTTTTTGTTAGAATAATTTCATAATTTATTTATAATCTTAGTAACCGTCTGTGGAAAACTCTGAGCCATCTCCTCACAATAGCGGCGGCCTGCGGCAATATCCCTCGTGAGCTGTTCCCGCAGGGCCTCCGTGTCCGGAAAACTCTGCTCCGGACGCAGAAAATGCAGCAACTCGGTCTGAACCAGTTCCCCGTAGCAGTCCCGCTGAACATCAAAGAGATGCGTTTCAACCCATGCCCTCTTCTGCTGGCCGACGGTCGGCCGCACGCCGACATTCGTCACGCCTGCGTACCGCTCTCCCCCAAGCTCCGTCACAGAGGCGTAGACCCCGAAAGGCGGCAGAAGCTTCTTTGCCGGCGGGATTATGTTGAGCGTCGGAAAGCCGAGCGTCCGTCCAAGCCTTCTGCCCTGCTCTACCGTCCCGACAATATGGTAGGCCGCCCCGAGCATTGCGTTCGCCCTCTCCAAATTCCCGCGCTGCAGCTCCTCCCGGATTTTCGTACTGCTGACAGTCTCCCCGTCCAGCCGCACCTTGGGAAGAGCTTCCACGCGGAAGCCGCCCTCCAAAGAGAATTTCCGCAGCATGGCAGCATCCCCGCGCCGGTTGTGCCCGAACCGGTTGTCCTCCCCGACCGCGATCAGCCGCGCGTCCAGCTGCTCCACAAGAATCTGCCGGATAAAATCCTCCGCCTCCATCCCGCTTGTCTCCCGGGTGACCGGATAGGAAATATAGCAGTCAATTCCTGCCTGGGCGAGCAGCAGCTTCTTTTCTTCCTCCGTGTAAATAAACCGGAAACCCTTCTTCTCCTGAAACATGCCGGGCCGGAAATCAAATGCAAGGACAACACTCTGACAGCCGCTGCGGCGCTTTTCTTCCTCCAGTAAGGCAAACAGCTTCCGATGCCCCAGATGAAGGCCGTCAAATTTTCCGAGCGTGACGCAGGTATTCCGAAGCGAGAAGGAAGACGAACTGATATATTCCATGCAGCAACCTCCTGCTCTTACCTATTCCGGTATAAACATTTTTACAGTACGGAAGACCTTTTCTTCTGCATTATACTTATAAAGTGCATAAAAGCATCCGGAGCTGTCATAAACACGATACCAGCAACGCACCTCCGATTCCGCCGTATCGCCTCCAGAAGACTCCTGAACATCACGATCCCCGGCAGAATTTACCACCTTCTGCGCAATATCCTCCGCTCCGGCGCAGCTCCCGGCTTTCTCCGCCGTACTTACCGCCTTCTGCACAATATCTTCCGATCCGGTGCAGCTCCCGGCATCTCCCTCCGTAAGTACCGTCACGCCGTCCCTGCCGACAGACAGCACAAAACCCTCCGCCGGCCTTACCGTATTTATCGGAAGCTTATTTCCATTATAAAGGTACAAATCACCTTCCTTTGTCGTATACAGAGCCGGAAAATCCGAAAACAGCCTGTCCGCTGGAAGTACCGCCTCGGCCAGCCGTCCGGCGTCGCGCAGCGCCTCAAGCTCCGCGAGCGTTATGCTGTCCGAAAGCTCAAACGAGCTGACGCGCGTCCGCCGCAGCGATTTCATGCAGCCTCCGCAGCCGAGCTTTCGCCCGATGTCCTCGCAGAGCGTCCGGATGTAGGTTCCCCTGCTGCAGGTCACCGTAAACCGAACCTCGTTTTCCTCTTTGCCAAGGGCTATTTCCTGAAGCTCAAGAGCATAAATTGTGACCGGACGCGGGCTGCGGTCAATCACTTTTCCCTCCCTCGCCAGCTCGTACAGCCGTTTTCCTCCGACCCTGACCGCCGAATACATCGGCGGAGTCTGCAGGTATGTGCCGACAAACGACATTGCCGCCGCCTGCACTTCGGCCTCGGATACTGCCACAGGGCAGGTCTTCTGCACAGTTCCCGTCATATCCTGCGTATCGGTCTCCAGCCCGAGCTTCAGCACCGCCTCGTATGTTTTATCCTTTTCGGTCAGCAGCCCGCAGGCCTTCGTTGCCGAGCCAACACAGACCGGCAGCACGCCCTCCGCTTCCGGGTCAAGCGTCCCCGTGTGGCCGATGCGCCGCTGCTTTAGGATTCCGCGCATTTTCGCCACAACATCAAAGGAAGTGCAGCCGCGCTCCTTGCGGATATTGATAACCCCGTTCATGTTCCGAGCTCCTCAAGCTGATGCTCCAGGCCGGCTGTGAGATTGTTGATAATATCGTGGAGTCTCCCCCGCGCATCATAGCCGGCCGCTTTCCGGTGCCCGCCGCCGCCGAAAAACACGGCCGTTTTGCTGACGTCAACCTCGCCGTTCGAGCGCAGGCTGACCTTGAACTCCTGGGGAGAAAGCTCGTAGATAAACACGGCAACCTCCACCCCCCGCGTAACGCGCAGCTGGTCAATAATGCCGCTTAAGTTTGCCGGGGCGGCCCCGTAAAGCTCCATCGTTTTCTGGCTCAAGCAGGACAGGATCACCCGCCCGTCCAGCACAAGCATGCTTTCCATCAGGCAGCGCCCGAGAATCTGATTCTCGAGATATGTCTTCTCATAGAAAGTGCCGTCGATGATTTTGGTCGAATCCGCTCCCATTGACAGCAGTCTTCCCGCAATGCGCATTGTTTCCTCCGTCGTATTGGAGTGCCGGAACACGCCGGTATCATGTACAATGCCGAGATAGAGCGCTTCCGCAGCCGCAGGTGAAATCTTATCCTGTTCCATGCAGGTGAATAGCACCTCGCAGGTCGAGCTGCGTTCCGGCTCCAGAACAACCCGATCCGCAAAATCTCCGCCATTGCTGATATGGTGATCAATACAGATCGTCCTCTTTGCGGTCCGGAAATATTTCTCTGCCTCCCCGAGCCTGTCCGGGCTGCTGGAATCTACAAGAATAAAAAGATCGTACTGTTTTTCCTCCTCAAAATCCCATACCGCTTTCTCCGAATTTTTCAGAAACGCAAAGCTCTCCGGCATATCTTTCATATAGACATCTATGGATTTGTCAAACGAACGATTGTAATTTTCCTGCAGATAATTATATAATCCGAAGCAGGCTCCGGTACAGTCGCCGTCCGGGCGGATATGCCCGGCAATCGCGATTGTCTCCGCTCCGCCGACTTCGGCGGCAAGCAGGGAAACAAGGTTTCTTCCTGCCGCCTCAAAAGCGCTTTCCCGGCTGTTCTCTGTTTTCACTGCTCTCACGCTCCTCTCACTGATTCTGCCGCCTTCTGTATTCCGGGCCGGCCGGATTTTTGCCGCCAGGGCGCTCTCCGGCCTTCACTTCCCCATTCTACGGCTCCTTTGTTTCCTCGTCCCCGGATTCTCCTGCCTTTTCTTTCTCTGCCGCTTCCCTCTGCTCGCGCTCCTTCAGCTCGGCCGTTACATCATCAATCAGCTTTGACATGTTCACGCCGTATTCGATCGACTGGTCGCCGATAAAGCGCAGCTCCGGCGTATTCCGGAGATTGATGCGCCGTGCGAGCTCGCTGCGCAGAAACGGCGCCGCGCTCTTCAGCCCCTCAAGCGTACTCTTCTGCGAGGCCTCGTCGCCCAGAACACTGATGTAAATTTTCGCCGTCTTCAGATCCGGGGCGACCTCAGCGGCCACCACGGAAGTCATCGGATTTACCCGGGGGTCCTTGAGCTCCTGCGAGATCAGCACACTGAGCTCCTTCTGAACCTCCTGATTGATTCTTGTATTCTTAATGCTGCTTTTTCCCATTCTATCTCGGTACCTCCACCATGATATAGAATTCTGCCTGGTCAAACTCCTGCAGGTCATTGAATTTCTCAAAGACAAGACCACACTCGTATCCGGCTGCAACCTCCTTCACATCATCCTTAAACCGCTTCAGGGAAGCAAGCGGGCCCTCGAAAATCTGCGTGCCTTCGCGCGTGATTCTCGCGGAGCAGCCGCGCACAATCTTTCCGTCGAGCACATAAGAACCCGCGATTACGCCCAGCCCGGACGCCTTGAAGGTCTGGCGCACTTCGGCATGGCCGATCACCTGCTCCTCATAGGTCGGATCGAGCATTCCCTTCATGGCCGCCTCAACATCCTCGATCGCGTTGTAGATAACGCGGTACAGCCGCACATCCACCTTCTCGCGTTCTGCAATATCCTTCGCCGTATTGTCCGGGCGCACGTTAAAGCCGATAATAATCGCGTTTGATGCACTCGCCAGGGTCACGTCCGACTCGTTGATCGCGCCGACGCCGCCGTGGATAATGCGTACTGCAACCTCCTCGTTGCTCAGCTTTAAGAGACTCTGCTTCACTGCCTCCACGGAGCCCTGGACATCCGCCTTGACAATCAGGTTCAGTTCCTTGATATTGCCGGCCTGGATCTGCGAGAAAAGCCCGTCAAGCGAAAGCTTCGCCTTCGTGTCCGCCAGCAGCTTCTCTCTTC
The DNA here is from genome assembly GCA_910587085.1 of uncultured Lachnospiraceae bacterium. Lineage (GTDB taxonomy): Bacteria > Bacillota > Clostridia > Lachnospirales > Lachnospiraceae > RGIG4057. The sequence continues at coordinate 12,185 of CAJUMC010000050.1, forward strand.
CCTGAGAAATATACGCCTCGGCAATGGTTCTCGCCTGCTTTTCATTGTCCGTGGAAAGGAAAATTTCTCCCGCTGCCGGGACATCGTTCAGACCGAGAATTTCCACCGGCGTGGACGGAGTCGCCTCTTTCACGCGCCTGCCCTTATCGTCGATCATTGCACGCACCTTGCCGTACGCCGACCCGATCGCCACGCAGTCTCCGACATGCAGCGTACCCTTCTGAACGAGGATCGTCGCCACCGGACCGCGTCCCTTGTCGAGCTCCGCCTCGATCACGATGCCTCGGGCGTTGCGGTTCGGATTTGCTTTCAGCTCGCATACCTCCGCCGTCAGCAGAATCATTTCCAGCAGCTGCTCAATGCCCTCCTTCGTGTGCGCAGATACCGGAACGAAAATCGTATCGCCGCCCCAGTCCTCAGCAACGAGCTCATGCTCCGTCAGCTCCTGTTTTACACGCTCGACATTGGCGCTCGGCTTGTCGATCTTGTTGACGGCAACAATTATCTGAACGCCGGCGGCCTTCGCGTGATTGATCGCCTCGACGGTCTGCGGCATCACGCCGTCGTCCGCCGCCACGACAAGGATCGCGATATCCGTGGACTGCGCACCGCGCATGCGCATCGAAGTGAACGCCTCATGTCCCGGCGTATCAAGGAACGTGATTCTCTCCCCGTTTTTCTCCACAACATATGCGCCGATGTGCTGCGTAATGCCGCCGGCTTCCTTTGCTGTTACATTTGTTTCACGAATGGCATCGAGCAGCGAGGTCTTTCCGTGATCAACATGCCCCATAACACAGACAACCGGCGGGCGCTTTTCCATAAGCTCCTCGCTCTCCGCGTCCTCCTTCAGAAGCTCCTCGACAACATTAACCCGCACCTCCCTCTCGGCGATGCAGTTGTAGCTGATTGCAATTTCCTCCGCCTCCTCAAAGGTGATTTCCTGGTTGATGGATACCATCTTTCCTTCAAGAAACAGCTTCTTTACGAGCGCTGCCGGCGCCTGCTTCATTTTGTCGGCAAGCTCCTTAATCGTCACAACCTCCGGCAGGATGATGGTCTTGATCTCGTCCTCCCTCTCCTTTGCGGCCGGCTGCGGCTTCGGTTTGATAAACGCTCCCTTGCGGTTCGGATCCTTCTTGTTCTTTGCTGCGCCGTCCTCCATGTCGCGGTCGCGGTCACGGTCACGGTTCTTGTCGCGGCTGCGGTCGTTGAAAGCCGCTGCGCGCTGCTCTTTGGTCAGTTCATTTGCCAGATCCGCCTTAATGCTGCCCTTGTCTCCTCCGCGGCTGTCTCTGCTGCCCCCGCGGCCTCTGTTATTGTATCCGGAATCCTTGTCGGAATCCTTGCCGTAGCCTCCGCGGCCCTGTGCGCTGTACTGGCCCTGCGGACGCCGGTCGCCGTACTGACCCTGCGGGCGTCTATCCCCGTACTGGCCCTGCGGACGATCCCCCTGGCGTCTGTCTCCATACTGACCCTGCGGACGGTCTCCCTGACGTCTCTCCCCGTACTGGCCCGGGCGTCTGTCCCCATACTGACCCTGCGGGCGGTCCCCCTGGCGTCTGTCTCCGTACTGGCCCTGCGGGCGGTCTCCCTGGCGTCTCTCGCCGTACTGACCCTGCGGACGATCTCCCTGGCGTCTCTCGCCGTACTGACCCTGCGGACGGTCTCCCTGGCGTCTCTCTCCGTACTGACCCTGCGGGCGGTCTCCGGAACGTCTTTCGCCGCCTCCCTGCGGACGTCCGCCCTGACGTCTCTCGCCGTACTGACCCTGCGGGCGGTCTCCGGAACGTCTTTCGCCGCCTCCCTGCGGACGATCTCCCTGACGTCTCTCGCCGTACTGGCCCTGCGAGCGGTCTCCCTGACGTCTCTCACCGTTTCCCTGCGGGCGGTCTCCCTGACGTCTCTCGCCGTTTCCGTCCTGCGGACGCTCCTGACGTCTCTCTCCGTTTCCCTGCGGGCGATCCGAAGAACGCCTCTCATTCTCCGCGCTCTGCTGCGGGCGGTCGGTACGCTTTTCGCCGCCCTCCGGAAGCCGGTCTGCCGGGCGCTTTTCCCCCGTTGCGCCGTCCCCCTGTGCCGCTTTCTCCTGTGTCGGTTTTTCCACTGTTTTTTTCCCTTCCTTCGGAGTAAAATAGTTCTTCACTATCTCGATCTCCCTGTCCTCAATATTGCTGCTCGCCGTTTTCCCTTCAATCCCCTTGAGCGCAAGTGCGTTCTGAATATCCTTGGAAGATATTTCCTTTTTCATATCCCTCGTCAGCTCCTTGGCCAACTCGTGAACTCTCATTTTCGCCATGATTCCTCTCATTCTGCCGCTCCAGCGCGGCTATCTGATTCAGCGGGCCGTCTTCGTTTCCGCCACGCCGGTTCCTTCCAACAAAGCGAGCTGTTTTTTTATCGCCTTCGAAAAGCCCGCGTCTCTCACTGCAAGGGATGCCCGAAATTCCTTTCCGATCCGATGCCCGAGCGTCTCCTTATCAGAAAAACAATGAAAATCGACCCGGTAATATTCGCACATATTGCGAAACATTTTCTTCGTATTATCGGAGGCATCCTCCGCCACAAGCACAAGCCCGGCGCGGCCCTCCTTCACCGATTTCTCCGTCATAAACTCTCCGCTCGCAAGAGCTCCCGCCTTCTGGGCCAGCCCGAGAAGAGAATATATTTTATTCTGCGCAGCCAGCCGCGCCAGCTCCTTTTCCCTGATTTCCATTGATCTGCTTCAGCTCGCTTTCCAGTGCCTCATACACCTCTGCCGGGATGGCCGTTTTCAGGGAACGCTCCAGCCCCCTGCTTTTTCTGGCCTTCAAGAAACATTCCAGAGTACCGCATATGTATGCGCCCCGCCCGTTCTTTTTACCGGTTGCATCAATCATAATCTCATCCTCCGGCGTTTTTATCACCCGGAGCATCTCTTTCTTATTTTTCATTTCACCGCAGCCGGTACATTTCCGAAGCGGCACCTTCCTGACACCCGCCATCGCCGTCACCTCTTCCTCCGGTCAGTTTTCAGCGTCTCCCGCTGTCATAATCCTCTGCTCCGTCGGGATAATCCTCCGCATAGCCTTCTTCCGGCCTGCCGCCCTCATAACCGCCGTCGGAATATCCGTCTTTCGCGAAACCGTCATCGTCATAATCGCTGCGGTATCCATCCTCCGTGTAACCGCCTTCATAGTGCTCCGGATAATCGTCCTGATATCCGTTCCGGTACGAGTCCTCGTAGCCGTCCTCCGCACTGTCGCTCTTGATATCAATTTTATATCCGGTCAGCCTGGCCGCAAGTCTTGCGTTCTGTCCCTCACGCCCGATGGCAAGAGAGAGCTGATAGCCCGGCACGATAACTCTTGCCGTCTTCTCCTCCTCGTCCACCTCCACCGATACGACTTTGGCCGGACTCAGCGCATTCTGGATCAGAGTGGCCGGATCGTCGCTCCAGTTGATGATATCAATTTTTTCTCCGCGCAGCTCATCCACAATGGCATTCACGCGGGCGCCGTTGATTCCGACGCATGCCCCGACCGGATCGACATTCGGATCGTTCGAGCTGACCGCCATCTTTGTTCTGGCTCCGGCCTCGCGCGAGATGCTGCGGATTTCCACCGTTCCGTCGCGGACCTCTGTCACCTCCGCTTCAAACAGGCGCTTCACCAGCTCCGGATGTGTACGGGATACCGTGATCTTCGGCCCCTTCGTTGTATCCTTGACCTCCACGACATACAGCTTGATGCGCTCGGTCGGCCGGAAATGCTCGCCCGCAATCTGCTCGTTTTTCGTGAGCACCGCGTCCACTTTGCCGAGATTAATGCTGATATTCTCCCCCACGTAGCGCTGAACGATACCCGTGACAATATCCCGCTCCTTCTCGAAATACTGATTGTAGAGCACCTTGCGCTCCTCCTCGCGTATCTTCTGCACAACGACCTGCTTTGCCTTCTGCGCCGCGATCCGACCGAAGTTTTTCGGCGTAATCTCCACATTGACGATATCGCCAATCTCGTATTTCTTTTTTGGAAATTTCTGTCTCGACTCCTCCAGCGAAATCTGGATCACCGGATCTTCAACCTCCTCAACAACCTCCTTCTCCGCGTATACGCTGAACGCACCGGTATCCCGGTTGATTGTAACCTTCACATTGTCCGCCTTGCCGTATTGATTTTTGCAGGCCGTGACAAGAGAATTTTCGATTGCCTCGAGCAGTATGTCCTTGCTGATATCCTTCTCCTTTTCTATCTGAATCAGCGCCTCAATCAGTTCCTTATTGCCGTCCATTTTCCTCTCACCTTTTCCTTTCTATGATGGATTTATCTGATAATTTTCCGGTTTTCGCACGGCAGGGCACGATCCTGCCTGCCGGTAAGCCATGCCCTGCTGGATGATTAAAAGTCAACTGCGAGCCGTATCAGCGCAATATTGCTCCGCTCCAGTATAAGCTCCCCGCCGTCCGAAGATTCAATCACGATCTGCTCCCGGTCAAATGATTTCAGCGTCCCCTCAAGCTCTTTGCGTTTATTCTCGGCCCGGAACAGCCGGATCTCCACTTTCTGCCCTATGCTTCTCGCAAAATCCTTATCCTTTTTCAGCTGCCTGCCGAGTCCCGGCGAGCTGACCTCAAAAATATAGGAATCCGGTATGAAATCTTTTTCGTCAAGCAGGACATCCATCCTCCGGCTCACCTTTTCACAGTCATTTATGGTGATGCCGCCCTCCTTGTCGATATAGGTCCGCAGATACCAGGTTCCCGCTTCCTTTACATATTCAACATCGACCAGCTCAAAACCAAATTCTTCTAGGATAGGAAGAATCAGCTCCTCCGTCTTCTGTTCGTATTCCTCCCTTTTTGTCATCTGTATTCACCTCTCTTTCCCGTGCTTTTGTCCCCATGCCCGGCAGGGATGCCCGCAAGCAACATCAAACGGCCGCCGCGCAGCCCCTCCGCCGCAAAGCAGCGCGTACTTTCTCACGGCTTTCCGAATGCGGACGCATGCATAAACAAAGAGTGGACTCACGTCCACTCCTATCTTAGCTTATCATCATTTCTTATTTATCATACTCCTTAAGGAATAAAAAGTCAAGTTTTTTCAACCTTTTTTTTGTATTCGGCCTTTTCACTGCCCTGTTCCCGAACCGAAACCTCCCCTGTGTTCAGAACCCTCCGGCTCCCATCCGGCAGCTCGATCACCAGGCCGCCGTTTCCGCTTATCCCAACTGCAACGGCCTCCTCCGGGTCCCGCTGCGAAAGCACCAGAATGTGCTTCCCGATCAGCATGGAATGCTCGCGGTACTCTTCAAGAAACGCCCGCTCCCCGAGATCAGCCATCACTCTTGTCAGCTGGGACACGGCTTCCGCAATGAGCCGGTTTCTCGTTGCCGGCACACGGCGGATTCCGTCATAGAGCGCTCCCGCCACATCCCTGAGTTCCTCCGGAAACTGCTCCGGCGCAATGTTGAAATTGATGCCGATACCTAAGATAACGCAGTCCACAATGCCGGTCTCGCAGTTTGTCACTGCCTCGGTCAGAATGCCGCAGACCTTTTTTCCCTGATAGTACAGGTCATTCACCCATTTGATATCCGTAACGATACCGGTTGCGGCCCGGATCGCGCGATGCACGGCGACACAGGCTGCCGTCGTGAGAAAAACCGCATCTTCTGCGGCAAGCTCCGGCCGGATGAGCAGACTCATGCTGATCGCACCGCCCGGCACGCAGAAAAAGCTTCTTCCTCTCCGGCCCCTCCCCGCGGTCTGCCGCTCCGCGACAAACAAACTGCCGTCCTGCGCTCCCTGTGCTGCTGCCTGTTTTGCAACCGTGTTGGTCGAGGCAGTTTCCTGCATGACATGGACGTTTATCTCCCGGCATTCCGGCGGAAGATGCATGCGAATTCCTTCCTCGGAAAGCAAATCGGTTTCCTCCGCCAGGCAATAGCCGCGGTTCGGGGAGGCCAGAATCCCGTATCCTTCCTTCTCAAGCTGCCGAACCGCCTTCCACACGGCTGCTCTGGAAACCTGCAGCTCCTCCGCCAGCTGTTCCCCGGAAAAATAGCTTCCCCGCCGCTCCTCCAATGTTTTCAGCACATTGCTCTTTACCGACATATCCACCGCCTCCGCTGCGCGTCCCTGCCCGCGTCAGTCAATCTGCCAGTCAATCGGCTCTTCGCCGTTCGCCTTCAAAAATTCATTTGCCTGGCTGAAATGCTTGCAGCCGAAAAAGCCCCGGTGAGCCGAGAGCGGGCTCGGATGCGGCGCGGTCAGCACAAGATGCTTTGGATTGGTCAGCATCGATCGCTTCGACTGCGCAGGCTTTCCCCACAGAAAATATACGATCGGCCGATCCTGTGCGTTCACCGCCTGGATCACCGCGTCAGTAAAACGCTCCCAGCCCTTTCCCTGGTGGGAATTCGGCTGATGCGCGCGCACCGTAAGCACCGTATTCAGCAGCAGCACTCCCTGCTCCGCCCACTTTTTCAGATAACCGTGCGTCGGCATCGTACAGCCCAGATCATCGTGCAGTTCTTTATAGATATTCTGCAGAGACGGCGGAATATCAGCCTGCTCCGGCAGCACGGAAAAGCTCAGACCGTGTGCCTGACGGTCGTTATGGTACGGGTCCTGCCCAAGGAGCAGCACCTTCACCTTGCTGAGCGGCGTCAGATGAAACGCGGTGAAAATATCCTCTGCCGGAGGGAAAATTTTTGTCGCGGAATATTCCTCCTTGACAAACTGATACAGATCCCGGTAGTACTGCTTTTTAAATTCCGGCTCCAGCACCGGGAGCCAGTCGTTTTCTATCATTCCCATGATGATTCCTCCTTTTCCGTATGCATGCGATTCCCGGATTTCAACGGACGGTCTTTTCATCCGCCCGGGGACAGGCCTGCGCCATCTTCCGCAGATGCGCACCTTTGTGCTTGTTCCCGCATCCGCTGCCCGTGCCTTTTCCTACAGCCCGAATCGTTATAATCTTACGCTCACTCCGTGTTCCCGGAGATAAGTTTTTACCTCACAGAGCTCCAGTTCCCTGTAATGGAACAGCGACGCCGCAAGCGCCGCGTCCGCCCCGCCCCCGGAAAGCGCCGCCAGGAAATGCTCCGGACAGCCCGCGCCCCCGGAGGCAATTACCGGGACGGATACATTGTCCGATACGAGGCGGGTCAGCTCCAGGTCGTATCCTGCCTTAGTGCCGTCACAGTCCATGCTTGTAAGAAGAATTTCCCCTGCGCCCAGCCGGTTTGCCCGCATCGCCCACTCGACCGCGTCGATGCCCATGTCAACCCGCCCGCCGTTTTTGTAGACAGTCCAGCCTCCGCCGTCCGGCCTGCGCTTCGCATCGATCGCCACAACGACGCACTGACTTCCGAATTTCTCGGCCGCCGCCGTGATCAGCTCCGGATTCATCAGCGCTGCAGAATTGACAGCCACCTTGTCCGCCCCCTCGCGCAGCAGCAGCTTGAAATCGTCCGTTGTACGGATACCGCCTCCCACCGTAAACGGGATAAATACGGTTTCCGCCACTCTTCTCACCATTTCCAGACGGATAGCTCTGGCATCGGAGGAGGCCGTTATATCAAGAAATACCAGTTCATCAGCTCCGGCCCGTCCGTACTCCGCACCTACCTCCACCGGATCTCCGGCATCCTTCAGATTTACAAAATTGGTTCCCTTTACAATACGTCCGTTGTGGACGTCCAGACAAGGGATTATGCGTTTCGTAAACATGCTGTCTCCTCCCCCCGCTACAGCAGCCCGATAAAATTGTTCAGTATCGCCAGGCCCGTCTCGCCGCTTTTTTCCGGATGAAACTGACAGGCAAACAGATTGCCCCGCTCGACGGCGGCATGTATCGGGGTTCCGTACTTCGCGACGGCCGCGACATCTGCCGTATTCTCCGCCCGAAGATAATAGGAGTGAACAAAATAAACAAACGGATTCTCCGGAAGTCCCCGGAACAGCCGGGTTCCCGGCGTCACCTCAAGGGAATTCCAGCCGATATGAGGTATTTTGAGGCCCGCCGTTTCCGGAATGCGCAGGATTTTCCCTCTCAGAACGGACAGTCCCTGTACGCCGGCACTTTCTTCGCTGCTTTCAAACAGCAGCTGCAGACCGAGGCAAATTCCGAGAAACGGCTTCCCGCTCCCTGCCGCCTGCCGGATCACCTCATCCAGCCGGGAGCGCCGCAGCTTTTCCATCGCATCCCCGAAGGCTCCTACCCCTGGAAGGACAACGCCGTCCGCCCCTAGAATCTCCCCCGGTTCCTTTGTGACGACAACCTTCTGACCCAAATATTCCAAGGCTTTCTGGACACTTCCGAGATTGCCTGCATCATAATCAATAATTGCTATGTTCTTCATAAACTGTTTCCCCGTTTTTCCGGGCGCTCCGTTTTTCATTCCGGATCGGCGAAGACCGCCGGAAGTCCGTTCGCCGGGCAGCCCCCTGTGCTGTTATTATCCGGATAAGACCATCTGCAGAACCCGGAAGAGTTGATCTTCCGGGTTCTGAGCATGCCTAATTCTCCGTCGCCTCTTCTCTCCGGCTTTCCGCTATCTCGTAAATTCTTGTAGTGTATTCCTCCCGATCCTCAATTTCCATAAGGGCCCTCGCATCGCGCTCCGTCAGCCCGAATACCTCCTCCAGCTTCTCGTTCAGCTGAGCGCGCACATAGTCCAGATCCCTGTCAACCTCGATAATGGCTCCGATACCGGAGAACTCGTCGTAGCGCTCAAGTCCTTTGATCAGAGAATCCAGTGCCTCCGGATAAAGCTCCATCTCATAAAAATTCCGGAATGAATTAAGCTGCTTGTAGGCGATCATCACAGTGGTTACCTGAAGCACAAAGGTCTGATCTTCCTTTTTTACCTTGTCGATGCCTGCCACTTCATCGTACGCCTCATTGTAATGCCGGTTTTCAAAATAATCCTCGGCATTTGCCATGGTCTTCGCATAATTTGAGTTCCTTGTTCCGATAATGATGACCGCGGCAACCGCAGCAAAGAAAATGAAAACAACAGCAGCTCCGACGCGATTGATTCTGCCCTCATCCTCGTCGATGGCATCAATCAGATTCTGGATTTCCTGCTTTTTCTTATCTTTCTCTTCCTTTTTCTGTTTGGCCGTCTCCGCTTTCTGTTTTGCTTTGTCCTGTTTCTTTTTGGCTGCCTCAGACTTGGCCTCCGCTGCCTTTTTCTTCTTTTCTTCCTTTTTGGCAGCCGCTTCCTTCGCCTTTTCCTCCTCGGCGGCGGCCTTCGCTTCCGCATCCGCTATAACCTTTTCCTTCAGTTCAGCAATCTCTTCTTCGGAACGCTCGGTTTTTATATTTCCGAAAATCCGTTTGAAAAGCCCCGGTTTTTTCTCCTTTTTCGCTTTGGCCTTCTTTTCCTTTTTGGCCGCTTTTTCCACTTCAGCGTCCCCGGCCGCATCCTGTCCGCCCTCTTCTTCGGCGTCATTCAGCGAATTTATTACACTCAGCGTATCGGAAAATACATCCTCAATGTCCTCCGGGCTGTCCGCATGCTTCTGTTCGTCTCCAAATACGGAATCCTCCCCGCCGGATTGAGCAGAGGACTCCTCTCCCTCTTCATAATCGGAATTGTAAAGTGAGTTAATCAGATCGAGAATATCATCATCGGTCTTCTCCTCCGTCGGCTTTTCCTCTGCCATCGCTGCCAACCCATCCTTCTGCAGTCCGTCCCCATCCGCCGGCGCCGGTTCCTCACCCACGTCCAGGCTGTCCGGTATGGACAGAATATCATTTTCCATATTTTCCGCTCCGAGAGAAAGCAGCTCGGCAAGCCCGGCCGCCGGATCTTCCTCCGGGATCGGCTTCTCTGCATCCGAAGCATCGAAGTTCATCTCTCCTAAAGCCTCATCCTCATGTTCGAGAGCCGGCGGCGCCTCCTGCTCCCCCGATCTGACCGGAACGGATTCCTCCGGCAGCGGCTCATTCTCAAATGCCATTGCATCTTTACGGATGTCCTTTGTCCGTGCCTGCCTGCTGTCCTCCTCGAGTCCCTGCAGCATCTGATCAAAATCCAGCGTCTCGGCCTCATCGTCTTCAAAAATATTATAGCTGCCTTCCCCTTCTTCAGGCGGTGAGGACATAGCTTCTCCGTCAAAAAGCGCGTCAAACTCTCCGGAGAGTTCGTCCGGTTCATCCTTGTATTCAGTACTGTCCGGGCTCTCCGGGAACGGCTCCGAGCCGGCGGCAGCTTCGACTGCTGCGAAATCTCTGCCGGTATCTTTCTGGGCAGCGGAATCCGCCATATTTTCCTGTGTTTCTTCTGCGTCCGTCATATCTGCCGATATCTCCGGAAACGGCTCCTCTTCCAGCCCTTCGATCGGCAGTTCCGGGAAAGCCTGCGTGCTTTCCGTATCCGCCATGCTTTTCAGCGTTTCTTCCATATCCATCATATCCGCTGATATTTCCGGAAACGGCTCCCCTTCCAGCCCTTCGATCGGCAGCTCCGGAAAAGCCTGCGTGCTTTCCGTATCCGCCATGCTTTTCAGCGTTTCTTCCATATCCATCATATCCGCTGATATTTCCGGAAACGGTTCCTCTTCCAAGCCTTCGATCGGCAGCTCCGGGAATGCTTGCGTACTTTCCACATCAGCAAATGCTTCATTTTCAAAAAGATCCGCCGGAATATCCGGAAACATCCCGGCTTCTTCCGCCGCCCCTGTTTCCTTCTCCGAGTACTCTTCCTGTATCATATCCCCTGCTTCCAGTGATTTGCTGATTTCCTGCGGAGCAGCCGGCTTTTCTTTCTTCCTGCCTTCATTTGTAATGGAATGCAGTAAATCATCAAGATACGACTCGCTGTTTTCTTTTTCACATTTACTGCAAAGTTCCTGTCCGGCAGGAATCTCCGCATTACATTTTTTGCATTTCGCCATTTTCTTCACCCGAACCGTTTTATTTCTTTTATTTCTTATTCGCTCTTTTCCTCAAGAAGCAGACCGTCGATCGCTTCAACCAGCTGGCCGATTTCCGGCTTTGACAGCTGAACATCCGCCCCCAGTCCCTTTCCCTTTATTCTCATCTCTTCGTTGACAAGGGATGAGAAAATAACAACCGGAATATGCTTCAGATCATTGTCCGTTTTAATCAGTTTTGTGAGGCGGTGTCCGTCCATCTGCGGCATTTCGATGTCCGTAATAACACACTGCACATCCTCCCTGATTGTTCCGGCATCCCTGGCCTTTACCAGCACATCCCATGCTTCCTGGCCGTTCATCGCGGAAATAATATTATTGTAGCCCGCCTTGGCAAGGCAGTCATGAATCAGCTTGCGAAGCAGCGGTGAGTCCTCCGCGGTCAAAATCGGAATATCATTTCTCTTTCTGTTTTTCAGATGATCAATTTCCGATATCTTCAGCCCGGTTTCCGGACTGATATCCGTCACTATCTTTTCGAAGTCAAGTATGATAATCAGCTTTCCCTCATATTTTAAAATTCCGGTTGCAATGCCGTTTCCCGAATTTTCAAGCGTAGCGTCCGGCTTTGCGATATCCGCCCATGAAATGCGGTCAATCCCGATCACCGTGTCTACATGGAACCCGACGTTGAGCTGATTAAAATTTGTGACTATGTACATGTCTCCGGAAGTGTCCGCCTTGCTTCTGCCCGTAAGGCATTTTGCTAGGTCGACAATTGTGATGATCTGATCCCGAGGCATGAAAATTCCCTCAATAAATTCATGCGCGTTCGGAATTGGAGTTGGTTTTTTATACGGAAGTATTTCCTTAATTTTTGCCACATTGATACCGTAAGAATTTCCCGCAACAGTAAACTCCAATATTTCCAGCTCATTTGTGCCGCTCTCAAGTAAAATATTTGTCTCCATATCCCATCCTCCAATTGATCGTTTGCATGAATCACAGTAATTCATAATCTATTATAGAACAACTCGGGATATAATTCAAACAATTTCTTCTTGTATTCAAAAAAATAAATGAATTTCCGCAAAAAAGGCCAAAACATTGCAAAATAAAAACCAAAGCAACTCCCATCGCTTTGGCTTCTAAATACAATATTCAAATACAAAATTACATCTCAACTCACATTGAAAGACTGAGACCAAAGACAGCAGCCTGCTCTCTGCTCAGCT
>CAJUMC010000051.1 GCA_910587085.1 uncultured Lachnospiraceae bacterium
AAAAAGAAGAAAAATTTGTTTATAGATTATTTATAAAGCATGCGTTTACCGTGACAAAAGGATACATTGTACTTGCGTTTTTTCGATTTCATGTATATAATTAAAATTGAAAAACGGCATAAGTACTGATTTATACCGTTTTAAGGATATGCATATTTTTGAATGTTTTGATTGAATTCTTTCGAAGGAGCCTGAAACAGCTGTTAAAAACGAGCTTTCGAAAGACGGAAAGAGGTTTCGCGGCGATGAAAAGGACAATGCTTTCGCGGAAAAACATATTAAAGGCGGCATGGATTCTGTTTGCGGTAACAAGTCTGGTTATCTGGGTTCCCAAAATTGATGAGATGGTCACGAATGATTATGAGCAGATCAAGAATTATGTTGCGCTGGACGATTCGTGGAATGTTATAGTTAATGACAAAAGCTTTGAGAATGTTTCGCTGGGAACTTTTCAGTTTCCGGCAGTAAACAAGGGCGATCGGATCGTGATGGAGCGGACGCTGCCGGAGCAGTGGGAAGTGATGCAGGCCTCGCTGCGCATTTCGATCCGGCATTCGGCAACCAGGGTTTACATCGACGACGAACTGATTTATGAATACGGCTTCGACCGGCTTGAAAAAAGCAAAACCGTCGGAAGCGGTTACAGGTTTATAAACTTTCCTTCCGAATACCGGGGGCGCACGCTGAAAATCCAGTTTTACATTTCGGAAAACCGCGCCTTTACCAAGCTGGATCCCATACGGCTTTACGAGTGGGAAAATGCCTATCGGGTGATTATGACGGAAAACCGGCTTCCTCTGTTTTTCGGCAGCTTTCTGTTTGTGTTCGGGCTTGCGGTCTGCGCTCTGACCATGTTCGCCCTCGTATTTTCGAGAAAATATATCCGGCTGCTCTGCGTTGCGGACTTCTCCATCTGCATGGGGCTGTGGACGCTCTGTTATTACCGGGTAATTATGATATACTCGATTCCTCTTTATTTCATGTCTCTGATTGAGTACATTGCCCTGTATGTTGCTCCGCTGCCGCTGATTATCTATATATATGACGATGTAAAAAATCTGGGCAGGAGAGTATTCCTGATTCTGTACCGGGTGCTGCTTATTACATATATTGCTGCACTTCTTGCGGCTGTAGCGCTGCATGCGCAGGATATTGTACATCTGGCTGCAATGCTGCCGTATATGGTTACACTTATGGTGATCTGCCTGTTTTTTTTCCTGGTCGTCATACTGGTCAGTTTGAAGTCAAACCGGACGGCCAACCGGATTTATCTGGCAGGAATGCTGATCCTTGTCTGCTGCCTTGCCTATGATCTGATCGGCTACGGAAGCGGGCGCTATTACGCCAGAACAAGTCTGCTGGATGCCAAGGGAGTTTCCCTTCTTGGTGTTATGGCGTTTATTTTCAGCCTTTCTTTTTCTTTTTATTTAGAATTAACACAAAAACTTCTGAAAGAGACAGAACGAAATTCTCTTATTAAAAGTGCCTATACCGACGAGCTGACGCAGCTGAACAACCGTCGCTGCTGTATGGAATATATAAGCCGGCTGCGGGAAAAGAAAAATTGCGACTATACAATCCTCTGCTTTGATCTGAACAATCTGAAAACCATCAACGATACCTGCGGGCATGCCAAGGGAGATCTGCTGATCCGGAGCGCTGCCGTCGTACTTTCGGAAACCTTTTCGCAGCACGGCATTGTCGCACGGATGGGGGGAGACGAGTTTATCGCCATTCTCGACACCGCCGACGCAGGGAGAGTGGAAACCATGCTGGGGCAGTTCTGGGAAAATATTGAAAAAAAGAACAAAGAGCTGGAAGACATAAGAATATCCATCGCCTGCGGCTGCGCATCGGGCAGGGAAAGCGGTGAGGATATTGAGAAAGTATATCAGCTAGCCGACAACCGCATGTATGAGCATAAAAAGCAGATGAAACAGGAGGCGCGCAGGCACTATGAGGACGGATCATTTCTCTGATGCCCGGCTTTACCCTGAATGCGGGGCAGCTTGCACTTTCGGCGGAGGAGCTTTCCTCGGTTGCAGCCGGCCCGCGGTCACTGGAAAGCGTGGGGATCACGGTGCGGGGCGGAGCGTTTACGGAGAACGGACGGGAGGACAGCGCGATCCGGATTGATCTCGGCTCCATTTACCACGGGAGTCTGAAGGAGAAAATCGGGCTGCTGCGCCGCGCGGTTGCCGTCCGCAGGCGTGTAAAATTCCGGCTGGTGGAGGAATACGGACCGCAGAATTTTACCGTCCGGGAGGACGGAAGGCTGTATACGGAATGGGGCTTTTCCAGCTGTGAACAGGCACTCCGCTGGTTTCTTCCCTTCGGAGACTGCGTGCAGATTATCGGGCCGCAGTACTTTAGAGAACAGTATGTACAGGCAGTCAGGCGGATGCTGGAACCGTATTCGGAAAAGACAGGGCTGACGGAAGGCAGGAGGGAGGAGCGATGACGGCAAAAAAACGGATTGGGATTCTCTGAGCGGGCAATCTACCATGATGTTGCGGAAGATATTCTGACCGAATTTCACCCGTGGCTGAAGGAAAATTATTTTCCGGCGGATCAGAAGCTTCTTTCCGCCGCGGGCAGATACGGACAAACCACGGCAGAACGGCTCTGGTTCGGGACAATTGTTACGGGCGAGCAGTTTATCGTGGACGAAAAAGGGACGAGATTAATCAGAAATACATGCCCCTTTCGGCTGACATGGAAACGGCGGCCGCCGCGCACGTCTGCTATGTAAACAGAATTCCTTTTTTGAGTGTCCGCACAGTTACGGATACGGCGGAACATAAAGTGATGGAAAATTTTGACAAAAACTGTGAGACAGACTCAGAAATATCCGCGGAAATCGTATTGGGCATTCTGGAAGAATGGCTTGGCGATTCCGCACCGGATAACGCGAGATGACTGCGGCCAGGAAGAGAAAACAGCTGTTAGAACGGCTGTTTTTTTGCGGCTGCGAACATGACATACTGATGACATGTTCCGGGGAGTATGATAAAGCGGCAGGACAAGAAGACGCCCGAATGTGGAGAGAAAGCCGGACAGACGGCAGGAAATATTCCGGCAGAATGTATCCTGCAGAAAAGGAGCGGAATATGAATCAGAATATGAATGCAATGAAAAAGAGCGAGGCGGAGAAGAGGGCTGCGGAATTTATTTACCGCTGTGCCAGACCGCTGGAGCTGGCAAGATGGCAGTACCATTTTGAGGACGGCACAAGAGAGGCGGTGCTTTGTGCGCTTGCCGCATACCAGAACGGGGACGGCGGCTTCGGGCATGCGCTGGAAGCGGACTGCTTCAACCCGGCCTCGGCGCCGATCCAGACGCTGACGGCAGTCGGAATTCTGCAGGAGATCGGCGTGACTGCCCGCATGGCGGAGAGCGGAACGGCAGGAGAGATTGTCGGAGGGATTCTGCGTTATCTGGAAAGCGGAGCGGATTTTTCCGAGGAACACGGGCAGTGGCGGAACACGGTTCCCGGAAATAACAATTTTCCGCATGCAGTATGGTGGGAGTACAAGCCGGGGGAGGAGCAGTTTGAGTATAATCCGACGGCGGGACTCACGGCATTCCTGCTGAACTTTGCCGAACCGGACAGCGAACTGTACCGTCGTAGCTGCAGGCTCGCCGTCCAGGCAATTTCCTGGTTTCTCAGCAAAGGAATGTTCGAGGAGCAGCATGTCACAAGCTGCTTCGGCCAGCTATACAAAAGTCTCCGTGTCAGGAGGGACGCATGTCCGGAAGGCGGACAAAACGGAAAGCAGCCGGGCCGGGAGAGCAGTGCAGCAGAACCGGCACAGGAGCAGCTGGATGCTCTCTTCCCGGAATTCGAACGGCTTTTCTTTGCGCAGGTGCGCAAGAATATCTGCGCTGATACAAACCAGTGGGGAGGTTATGTGGCCATGCCGTCAATTTTTATTGAGTCGGAGGAAAACCCGCTGTACGGAGAATTCCGCGGGCTGCTGGAGAAGGAATGTGAATTTATTCTTGCCTTACAGCAGCCGGACGGCGCATTTCCGGTTCCGTGGGAATGGTTTACGGACTACCGGGAATTCGAGATTGCAAAGCTGTGGTGGCGCTCGGTAATTTTGTTGGATAAGATGCTTGTCCTGAAAAAATTTTGCAAGGACGCATAGGAAATAAGACGAATAATCTCCCGGAAATCGTTTGTTCCATACCGTTAAAAATATAAAAAACAACATAAAATCAGAAATATAAAATGAAAACGATATTATTTTAAAAAATTTATAAAAGACCGTGCAATTTTCTGAGAATTGTATTATAATGGATACAAGCAAAATAGCTGCCAGAAAGGTAGGTATCCGCGCTGCACCCCCGCCTTTTTTGGGCAAAGTGCAGCGCAGGAAAGAGGAAAGGTATGGAAAAACAAACTCTGCAACGCTGTGAACTGCTGATGGAAAATCGCAGCCGCATAAAAAGTGTTTTTTTCTGGGAGAGCGGGCTGATCCATCTTGCCTGTGCGGGGATTTACGGTGCAAAGGATCTGCAGGTAGATACCCGACGTCTGGAGGAATGCAAGGGGCTGCTGAAAAACCGGGTCAGCGTATTTTCCAATTTCCGCGGAAATATCCGTCCGGCAGTCGCATCTATGATGGCGACAAGCGAAAATATGGAAACTGCTCTGGAGGACGGACTCCGGCTGTATGAGCTGCTCAAAAAAGAGTTCCGCTCTTCGGAATATCTCGTGCTGGCGGCCATGGTTATCGAAAGGCTCTCAAAACCGGAGGATTACGGAAGGATTGCCGCCCGCACGCGGCGGATTTATGAGCTGATGAAAAAGGAGCATCCGTTTCTGACATCCAGCGAGGACAGTGCTTTCTGTGCGCTTCTGGCCGTATCCGAGAAGGAGGATTGCAGCCTTGTCGAAGAAATGGAGCAGTGCTACCGTATCCTCAAGAAAAGCTTCTTTTCCGGCGATGCGGTGCAGGCCCTGTGTCAGGTTCTGGCACTCTGCAAAAGTACGCCTGGAGAAAAATGCGAAAAGGTTGTTGAGCTTTACGAATGTATCCGGCGCGCGGGCTGCAAATACGGAACGGGAAACGAGCTTCCGCTGCTCGGAATCATTGCTCTGTCGCCGGGAGGCGCCGGGCAGAAGGCTGAGCGGATATGTGAGATCGACGAATGGCTGGCGGATCAGAAAGGTTTCGGAGCACTCGGCAGCATCAGCCGCAAGCAGAGGCTGATGTATGCTGCAATGCTGGCTGGCCGGGATTTTCGTCTGGACGAGAGCGGCAGGCAGGCGCTTCAGACCGCTGCGGTTTCAAGCTTGATCTCGGAGATTGCCGCACAGGAAACGGCGGTATGTGCCGCAATCGGTGCGAGCATTGCCGCCAGTGCGGCGGCTTCCTCGGCCACCGGCTGAAGCAGTGGAACACAGAGCCTCTTCGCGGCTATAAATCTTTCAGTCAAATAGCGGAATCACAATCCGTTCTCTTCTGCCAGGCCGGAAGAAAGCCGGTTGGCAAAAATTCAGAATAATCGAGAGAAATCATCTGAAAGTATATGAAAATATTTCTCCAATGCGGGAGATTACTCAAACGGGCGGATGCGGTAGACCGCACCCGCCTGTTTGCAGATCTCACCGCATTTTTGTTCTTCCTCCGGCGTGATGGTGGTTGCCACAGTGGACATGATCACCTCAGGAACGTATTTGCTGCATTCCCCGGCAAAATCAAGCACCGCCTGGAACGAACCGATACCGAACCGGCTGCGGGTGAGCTCGAGATAGCGTGCCTCATCCGGGGTATTCAGGCTGATGGAGACGATGTCAATCAGGCCTTTGAACAGCGGCGCGATATTTTCGCCGCGGATCAGGCTGCCGAGCCCGTTTGTGTTGATGCGGACGGGTACAAAAGGCCAGGTGTTCTTTACATAGCGGGCAACGTCGAGCAGAACGTCGAGCGCCTCCGTCGGTTCGCCGAAGCCGCAGAAGACAAGCTCGTCGTAATCCGGCATCCGGAACCGGTCAAATTCGGCGATTACCTGAGCAGCGGACGGCTCTTCGGTCAGCCACAGGCTGCCGGATCCGCCCATATGATCAGTGGTCTGACGCAGGCAGAAGGTACATGCACAGGGACAGCGGTTTGTCAGATTAACATAAAGATTGTTGTGGAATTCATATAGTATAGTCATTGATTTTCTCCTTCTCAATAATATTATAAATAAATATTATATACTCTATATAATACCAAACTATATAAGTGTTTTTTATAATATTCTTCAACTATTAATGCTAAAATAATGCTGAAATCGTGCTGAAATTTAAATAAAAATGTATAAAAACATATATAACAAATATCCACAACATATATAACAGATATTCAATCAGCCTCTGCAGATTTTATAATTCAGATTCTATTGCCTGGGATATAAACATCTTTTCTGCCATTCACCCGCTCCTGCATGGTCTGCTCTGTCCGGGCGATTACTTCCGTACAAGTATACCATGCTCTGCCCGGAACAAAATATCCAGTTTTCAATAAATTTCGCGGGCCAGTTTTTCCGGGAATATTGCCAAACGGCGGAGCGGTATTGTATAATAGCCGTAGCTGGGGCATGGCCGCGGGCAATCTTGTCAGGGGAAGGATGAACATATATGGGAATATTGGAATTCCGGGAAGTAAACTGTAAAAACTGTTACAAATGCGTCAGAAACTGTCCGGTCAAATCCATTGAAGTAATCGGGCATCAGGCGAGGATTATCGAGCAGGAATGTATTCTCTGCGGAAATTGCAGCGTCGTCTGTCCGCAGAAGGCAAAAAGCGATATCAGTGAACTCAACGCAGTGCGGCGTATGATCACAGAAGGAAAGAGGGTTTACGCGCTGATCGCGCCTTCGATTGCAGCATATTTTGAGCGTCCGCTCGAAGAACTGTCCGCTGTCCTGAAGGAGCTTGGCTTCTGTGCGGCGGTCGAGGCGGCGGTCGGAGCGCGGTTGGTGAAGCGGGAATATGAGCGGCTGATTGCGCGCGATCCGCAGAGCGTGTGGATCTCCTCCTGCTGCCCGGCAATCAACGCCTATATATGCAAGCATCGCGCAGAGGCAGTGCCGTTTCTGGCACCGGTTCGGACTCCGATGCAGGCGGCGTCCGACATAATTAAGGAGCGCGACGCGGAGGCGGTGGTTGTCTTTATCGGGCCATGCATCGCCAAAAAGGGAGAGGCGGCAGCGGACGGTTCCAGGACGGATTTTGCGCTGACTTTTGATGAACTGGAAGAATGGCTGGAGGAGCTGCGGGACAGCGGCAGACCGGTATCCGGACAGTATAACGGTGAAGAACAGACCGCTGGTCAGAGCATGAGTGCAAAACAGGAGGCAGCCGCGTGCCGGAGCCCGGAAGCGGAATGTGCGGCTGTTGCCGGGAAGGGTGCGGCAGCGGAGAATGCGGCGCACGGGCCGATGCTCTCCCGGTTTTTCCCGGTGACAGGCGGCATTTTGAAAACCATGGAGAAGCAGGACGGCGTGACCTATCTTTCGATGGACGGGCTGGAAACCTGTATGGAAACGGTGGACGAGATCATTGCCGGGCGGCTTTCGGGCTGCTTTATTGAGATGAGCGCGTGCCGGGGCAGCTGCATCGGCGGTCCAAGCTTCCGCAGGAGGAAGCTTGGACTGGCCGGCTCCTACCAAAGAATTGCAGAAACAGCAATCGCCTGCAGTGCAGCCGCCGGGCTGAAGAATGGCAGCTGTTCGGAGAGCGGCCTGCTGCCGGCAGACAGCCGCAGGCCGGAAAAAGGCGGTGCAGCCGGCACGCCGTCCCCGGATTTCACGGAGGAGCTGCGGGGGACGCTTGAAATGACGTACCGCGCAGAAAATTCGGGCGCGCCGGTGCCGACCGAGGCGCAGATCACCGCCATTCTGAAAAAAATGGGAAAAAACAGCCCGGAGGACGAGCTGAACTGCGGCATGTGCGGATATGAGAACTGCCGGAAAAAGGCCGTTGCCGTATTCCAGAACCGCGCAGAAATCAGCATGTGCCTTCCGTTTATGATGGAGCGTGCGGAATCCTTTTCCGATCAGATTATCAATGTAACACCAAATGCAATCCTCACCGTGGATATGGATCTGAAGGTGCAGCAGCTCAACGAGGCCGCGGGCCGGCTGTTCGGTATCCGCCCGGAGGATGTGATCGGCGGGCCGGTTTCGCGCATCCTCGACGAATTTGATTTTGTCAATATGATGATCAACAATATCGAAAATGTGAAAAAGAATGCTTTTCTCACGGAATATAACTGCTATGTAGAGCAGGTATTTTTATACGACAAATCCAGCAGCAGTATTATATGTATTATGAAGGATATCAGCGCGGATAAAAACCGGAAAAACCAGGCAATGAAGGCAAAGCTGGCAGCGGCTGACATGGCCGACGACATTGTGGAGAAGCAGCTGCGCATCGTGCAGGAGATCGCTTCCCTTCTCGGGGAGACGGCCGCAGAGACAAAAATCGCGGTTGCGGATCTGAAGGAAGCTATTATGATGGACAAGGACGAGCTGTAGAAGAGCCTGCAGCTTAGGCTGTACCGGCTGATTTCATGTTCCGCCGTGTACCAGCAGGCCAGGCAGCGGAACATGAACGGCCGGAGTGATAATGCCGCATGCGCGGCAGATTGTGAGGAAATATGGTTCAGACAGTAATTGAATGCGGAAAGGTAAGCCTGATAAAAAAGCAGGAGACGCTGTGCGGAGATTCCTCCCACATCGTGCGGGAGAAAAACAGGCTGACAGCGGTGCTTTCGGACGGGCTGGGCAGCGGCGTAAAAGCAAATATCCTGGCAACGCTGACCTCAACGATCCTGGCGACGCTGCTCTCGCACAAGCTTCCGGTTGAGGAATGCGTCTACACGGTCGCCTCCACGCTGCCGATGTGCAGGGAGCGCAAGCTCGCGTATTCCACTTTCACGGCGGTACAGATTGAGGACGATATCGCACACCTAGTGCAGTATGACAATCCGATGGCAATCCTGCTGCGCCGCGGGAAAAATAGGCCCTATTCCTCCAGCCGCACTTTTGTGGAGAACAAGGAGGTCTATGAGAGTACCATCCATCTCGAGGAGGGGGATATGCTGATTCTGATGTCGGATGGAATGACGGCGGCAGGGCTCGGCAAAACCAATACCTCGGGCTGGAGCCGGGACGAGATCGCGCAGCTGGCGGAGCGGTTGTATGAGCCGGATATGGCTCCGCAGCGGATGGCCGCGCTGCTGGTGGACGCGGCGTTTTCCCTCTGCCTCGAGGAGAACGACGACGACACTTCCGCCATGGTGCTTGCGGTGCGCGGGCGCAGAGCGGCGAACATAATGGTCGGGCCTCCGGAAAACCGCGACGAGGACAATAAAATCCTGCGCCTGTTTTTTGCGAAGGAGGGCCGGCATATTGTATGCGGCGGAACCACGGCGTCCACCGTATCAAAATTTCTGGGAAAGCCGTCGGTGCTGCTCTCCGATACGGCGACGGAAGAGGTGCCCGCCATTTCCCGGATGGAGGGAACCGATCTTGTTACGGAGGGTGTAATCACCCTTCAGCAACTGGTGAAATTTGGAAATTCTTATCTTGAAAATCCGATGCTTTCGCTGGAGCTGACTCATCGGCGCGACGGAGTTGCCGCGCTGGCGCGCTATCTGTTTGAGGAGGCGACCGATATTACCATCTACTTCGGCCGGGCGGTCAACGAGGCGCATCAGGGGCTGGACATTGAGTTTGCCGAGAAGCTGAAGGCGGTCGAAGCACTGGAGCAGCTTTTGATAAAAGCGGGGAAAAATGTAAAAATAAGCGTATGCTGAGCCGCATTCGGAACAGCTCTTCGTTCAGGGCGGCAGGAAACATGGAGATATCCTGGACGGCGGGACGCACTGGTCGCCGAATCTGGAATCCGCCGGCCGGCAAAGAACGTCAAAGTTTCCGGAGCGGCTTATGAGCCAGCTAGGAAACCGGCCGCAGGGCACTGGCTGAAAGCCGCCTGCGCGGCAGATTGAGAGGAATCATGGAAACAGAAACAAAAATGTCGATAAAGCCGTACAAGAAAGCGGCGGATTATTCCTATACGCTCGGGGCCTTCCCGACGATCGAGCTGATAAAAAGCGGAACTGCGGCGGTGCGGGGAGTCTACATCCATTCCAGTTTTCCCGATGCAAAGCAGCTTTCCGGACTCTGCCGCGCCCGCGGTATTCCCCTGGCCGTAAACGACAAGCTTATTGCCCGCCTGAGCGACAAGGAGAATGTTTTTGTTGTCGGTGTATTTGAGAAATATACGCAGCAGCTGGATGCTTCCCGGCCGCAGCTGGTACTTGTTAATCCGGGGAATATGGGAAATATGGGCACGATCCTTCGGACGGCGGTCGGCTTCGGCATCCATGATATCGCCTTTATCAGCCCGGCGGTAGATGTGTTTCATCCGAAAGTGGTGCGAGCGTCGATGGGCGCTTTGTTCCGGCTGCGCCATGAGTATTTTCAAAGTTTTGCCGAATACCGCGGGAGAAATCCGCAGCATGAGGTGTTTACCTTTATGCTGAACGGGGAGCGGCCGCTGACGGTGGAAAACTGCCCGAAGCCCGGACTCTTCTGTCTGGTCTTCGGAAACGAGGCCACGGGGCTGGATGATTCCTATCTTTCCGCGGGAACAAGCGTGATTATTCCGCAGTCCGGGGAGGTGGATTCGCTGAATCTGACCATTGCGGTCGGAATCGGAGCATTTTTGTTTACGAGAGCAGCAGCCGGGCAGTAAGCGGCCGGAACACGCGCGGGATATTCCTGCCGGAGTGCGGGCGAAAGCGAGGAAGGGCCGGCTGCCGGCAGGTGCAGGAGGAATTATGATATATCGGATTGCGGTTTGCGACGACGATGAGGAGCAGCTTTTTTATCTGTCCCGCCTGCTTCGGGAATGGGGGGAAAGGCGGCAGCGGCTGCTTAAAATTGAAGCATACCGAAGTGCGGAGAGCTTTCTGTTCAGCTATGAGGAAAATCCCTGCGATCTGCTGCTGCTCGATATTGAGATGGGCGGACAAAGCGGCATGGAACTGGCAAAACGTCTGCGCGCGCAGAAGGACAGGCTGCCGATTATCTTTGTAACGGGATATTCTGAATATATGTCGGAAGGCTACGATGTGGAAGCGCTGCACTATCTGCTCAAGCCGCTGAAGAAGGAAAAGCTGTTTGCGGTGCTGGAGCGATGTACGGCCGCCGGACGCCGCCGGGAGGAGATTCTTGTGAGCGGGGAAGACGGCGTAACCCATGTCGCCGCGGAAGAAATTCTGTATATGGAGGCATGCGGACGAAAAACACTTATCCGGCTGGCGGACGGAAGCGAGCTTTCGAGCAGCTGCGGAATCCAGACCTGGGCAGAGCGCTTTGACGCGGATGCCCGGGAAAAAGAAAGGACGCCTGCGGGCGGCGGAACGGAGAGCGGGGCGGGCGCGGACTGCCGGGAGGTGTTTGTGCATTGCCACCGCTCCTATCTTGTCAGCCTGCGCCATGCGAAGGAGATTCGGAAAACGGAAATTCTGCTGGAGCAGGGGATTTCTGTGCCGGTTTCCAGGCGGATGTATGAGAAAGTAAGCCGCGCCTTTATCCGGTATTATACCGGGACCGCATAAGAGGGAGGAAAGAAACCTTCTTCCGGCCGCAGGGTTCGGAGAAACTGCTGCCGAAAGAAGTTATCCGCTGCCTTGCCGGGGCGGGAGCGCTCCTGTGAGAAAGCGGGGACAGGCTGAAAAGAAGGAGATACTATGAGAGCCGTATGGATAACGGTGCTGGCCGCTGCGGGCATTCTGGTCTGCTCAGCGGTTTTTCTTGCCGCAAGAAGGCTGATTTATTGCCTGATCGACCGGAGAATTGATCGCTTCCAGAGCGAGCTGATCGAAAAGCAGATTACAGAAATCGAAAATATGTATCGGCAGGTGCGCGGCTGGCGGCATGACTACCGGAACCATATCCAGAATATGAAGATTCAGCTGCACGAGAAAAATTACGACGGGCTGGATAAATATCTCGACAGCCTGGAGGGTGATCTGGCGGTTGTGGATACAACGATAAAAACCGGGAATGTAATGGCGGACGCGATTCTGAACAGCAAACTTTCCGTTGCCGGAAAGCAGCAGGTGAGGCTTTCGGTCAAGGCGAATATTCCCGGGAGCCTGCCGCTGTCAGATGTGGAGCTCTGCGCGGTGCTCGGCAATCTTCTGGACAACGCGATGGAGGCATGTGCGTGCCTTCCGCAGGAGGAACGTTTTCTCCGCGTCTATATCGGGACACTGAAAAATCAGCTCTATATTTCCGTTCAGAACAGTGCGGGGGAGGTGTACAGGGAAAACGGCATCTATCGTTCGACCAAGCCGGGAGAGCACGGATACGGAATTTTCCGCATCGACCGGATCGCAAAAAAATACGGAGGATTTGTCAACCGGCAGAATGAGGAGGGGGTATTTGCCACGGAGCTGCTGCTCCCGATCGGAGCAGGGCAGGATATAGGCTCTGAAGAATAAACAAAATTGGTTTGAAAAAGGAAAGGCGGAAGCAACACAGCGATGCGGAAGGGGAAAAGTTCAGTCAAAACGAAAGTTCAGGAAGAAAACGAAAAAAATATACAAAAATCAACATACAACAATTATGTAGCAATACTAGCGGAAAAAAGCGTAAGTAAAACGGAAGTTCCGGATAAGAAAAGCAGGAGCAAAACAGAATTTCCGGAAGATAGCCATGGAATGTCCGAAGCGGAGAGAAAAGCAAAGAGATGGGAGGCCGCCCGGTTTTTCGAATCGCTGAAAAGGGAGCCGGATCGCCAAAGCGGCAGGATTCTGCTGTTGTATTTTGCTGCAATTTCCGTTCTTGAGCTGCTCGCCTGCACTGCGGGAGGGATTTTTTCCGCCGTGGCGGCCCGGCTGTGGATGCTTGGCGGGCTTATATGTCTGCTGGCGTTTGTTTCCTGCGCCGGCAGCCGGCTGGCAGAGGACTTAAGGAAACGGCGGTATCTTGTTCCGGCCGGATTTGCGGCGCTGCTGCTGATCTATGGGAGCTTTATCGGCAATATCGGATACGCGGATATCAATCCCGACGCGGCGCAGCAGGCTGCTGCCGGGCTTCGTTCCTTTTCCGCCGGAGACTGGAATTATACCGGGGTCGCCTTTCTCGGGTATGCGAACCGGCAGTACCTTCTGGCTGCACTTCCTGCGGCGCTGTTCGGCAGGAGCATCCTGACGCTTCACCTGGGCTTTGCCCTGCCGTTTCTGATCGGTCTTACCATGCTGTTTCTGGAGCTGAGAAGCTGGCTGAAGCAGCATGGCCAGAAAGAAGCGCTCGCCCTGATCCCGGTGTATGCAATGACAGCCTTTCGCTTTATCCCGGAATATTATCTGAATTTTGAGCAGGCCATTACCCCGGTGGCTCTGACGATGATGGGAATTGCGCTGTTTATGAGACTGTACCGGGCTCCGGATGTCATCGGTATTTTCTGCCTTTCCTGGGTCGGATGCCTGTTCTGCGATTCCTACACGCCGGTGCTTGCATCGCTGGGCCTGCTTCTCTGCTTTCTCGTGCTGTTCATGCTCGAGCTTCTCCGGAACGCCGCGGCCCGGGGAAAACGAGATTCCGGAAGGGGCAGCAGAACAGAGCAAAAAACGCCGTCAGAAAAGAAGAGCCCGAAAACCGCCGGCAAAGAGCAGGCAATGCCGGACAGCATGCATCCGGAAGCGCGGCGCGCACGGATTCTGGCACAAACTCTCGTCGGACTGACGGCAAATATCGTATGCTTTTTCCTTGCCACTCTTTTGGCGCATCGGTCGGATCGGGTGAATTCGTTCCGGGAGAATGTGGATCTCATTTCCTTTGCCGCGGAAACCTGGGGTGAGTTTTTTACCGATTCCAACGCGGTATTCCTCGGCATTTTTTCCGGCGCGGTTCTGCTCTATCTTTTTCTCTCCCTGCTGGGAAGACTGAAGTTCCGGGATTTTACCATATCCTGCTGGACATTCGGCGTCGTGCTGTTTGCCAATTACCTGGCGGGCTATACGACCTACCAGAAGGCCTGGATTCTGCAGCGGAATATGATTATTATCCCCGTGCTAGTCACGGCCATCTTCCTGGCGCTGATGCGCTTTCTGAAGCGTTACAGCATTGCGGTCAGCAGGCCGATAACCGTCTGCCTTGTTCTGTTTTTCATGGCCGCCGGCCTTGTAAATTTTCACCTGGAGCACCAGTCCTTCACGTATTTCAGCCATATCCAGCCGCTGAAGTTCATGATTGCCTACACGGAGGATACGCTGGAGGAATACGGCGTCCTAGACACGGACGAGTTCAATCTGGTATTGTATACGGATAATGTGCTGCAGAGTAATCTGCAGGATTACGGGAAGTTTTTTTATCCGAACGCCCATATCTATTCGCTCAAATCCGGGGAGACGCCGCAGAATCTGGACTGGAGCATGCCGACTTTTCTGTTCGGGGAGAGCGGGGAGGTGCTCGCAGAGTTCGGACCGGACATTAAACGCAGGAGCTATCGGAATCCGCGATACCGCACTACCGTGGTCTGGTATCGCAGCGTGAAAATCGAATAAATTAAAAACCCGTTCATCCAAAAATCCGACCGTTCGTGCAGATTTTGCGCGGACGGTATTTTTTTGTGTATACTTATCCATAAAACGGTATTATACCATGCGTGCGCCGCGCCCGAACCTTTTTTACGGAAGGTATGGAAAGGTTTTTTCGGCGCAGGGGTTCGGAATTTGTAAATAGGAGGGGAGGTTTTTTATTGGTCAGAGTATCGAAATACACAAGAGAAAAACGGAGGGCGGCAAAGCAGGCGCACCGGGAGGAACTGGCGCGCGGAGAATACAGCGTACCGGAAAATATGAAATACTGGCTTATCCTGGTATGGAAAAACTGCAGAAGCGTTATTCCGGTCAATCTTCTAATTATCGCATGCGGATTGATCCTGCCGCTGTGCGTAAATTACCGTCAGAAATATATTCTGGAGTTTGTGCTCGGAACGGGAGAACGGGACGTGCTGGCAGCGCGTATTATCCTGCTGTTCCTGGCCGGGGGACTTGCGGCATTCTTTAGCGAAATCTCAAATTTTCACAAAAGTCATGCCGCCTATTTCCGTTTTCGCAACCATATTTTTGACAAAATGCAGGAAAAATTTATGACAACGGATTACGAAAATACGGAAAATGCTAAAAACGGGGATTTATTCCAGAAAGCAAGTTCTGCTAACGATTGGATTTCCGGGGATTTGCTCGGGATGCTGTCGGATGCCGTAAAAGCAATGTTCGGCATTGCCGCATTCGGCGGTATTCTGGCAGGGCTGACTCCGGCGCTTGTCCTGCTGGGAGCGCTTCCCGCCGTTGCCGGCTATTTCATCAACCGGCATAAAATGCAGTGGATATGGAATATGGCGGACAACTGGCAGGTTTTCGAGCGTCAGCTGGATTATATTGTACATGCCGGCTCTGATTTCAGCCGCGCCAAGGATGTGCGGCTGTTCGGAATGCAGCGCTGGTTTTCCGACATCAGCCGTCGGTCATTTGCCGGGCGGCTGAAATGGTATGAACAGCAGGATGCCTGGGAACGCAGACATGATATTTTTGCTGATTTCGTCCGGACGGCGGGAAATTTTGCCGTGTATGCCTATATTATTTACCGGATTATGCAGGGGGAGACCGGAGCCGGAGATTTTATTCTCTATATGCGGTCGGCAGGCTCCCTGAGCAGCTTTGTGCGGGACTGGTGCGATAAGGTCAGCGGCCTTCGCTGGGCATCCGGGAATATCGACTGGCTGCGCCGGTATTTTGAGATGAAAGACCGAGAGAGGAGTCTTTGCCCGGAAACTTCCGCGTCTGACCCGGAACTTATGAAAAACAAGGCGGTGCACGGGATTGCCGCGGAATCCGGCACGGCGTACGAGATTGAATTCCGCAATGTCAGTTATACCTATCGGGGAGCGGACGGGCCGGCACTCCGGAATCTGTCGTTTACGCTCCGCCGCGGGGAGAAGCTTGCGCTTGTCGGCCTGAACGGCGCGGGAAAGACGACGATCGTCAAGCTTATATGCGGGCTGTACGAACCGACGGAGGGGGAGATCCTTTTGAACGGCATGCCGGTCCGGGACTGTCCGCGCAGGGAATACTACCGCCTGTTCGGCGCGGTATTTCAGGAGGTGGAACCTCTTCCGGTATCCGTGGTGGAAAACGTCGCAGGAGGCCGCGGCGGGGATATGGAAAAAGTTGCAGACTGCCTGAAGAGGGCCGGGCTGTATGACAAAATACAGAGTCTTCCGGAAAAGGAGCATACCAGGCTTGTAAAAAGCGTTTATGAGGATGCGACCGATTTTTCCGGCGGTCAGATACAGAAGCTTGCGCTGGCGAAAGCACTCTATAAGGATGCGCCGATTCTGCTGCTGGACGAGCCGACGGCAGCGCTCGATCCGATCGCGGAACAGGAGCTGTATCAGGCGTATTCTGCGCTCTCCAGGGCAAAATGTTCTCTTTTCATTTCCCATCGGCTTGCATCAACCAGGTTCTGCGATCGGATTCTGTATCTGGAAAACGGCCGGATTGCGGAGGAAGGAACTCACGAGGCGCTGATTGCTGCCGGAGGAAAATATGCCGAGCTGTACCGGATTCAGAGCAGCTATTACCGGTCCGATGCCGTCTCTGCGGCGGAATGAGAGGAAAGCATGAGAGTAGGAGCAAATAAAAGAAGAAGAAAAAGCGAAGAACACAAATCCGGTTTCCGCCTGTTCGGCCGCTGCGTCCGGCTGCTCAATCAGGCCGACCCGGGAGGGCTTACGGTGGAATTCCTGGCGGTGATTCCGGAACAGGCGTGCGAATTTTTTTACATTTATCTTTCCGCAATTGTTGTAACGGCAGTTGCGCAGCAGGGCAATATGCGGGAGGTAATACGGCTGACGGCAGCGATCTGCGCGGCAGAATTTGTATTCCGTTTCCTGGCCCGGCTGCTCCGCGGAAAAAAGGAAAGCCGTGTCTTTGCCCGGAGGCAGAATCTGATGCGGATCGTCTGGGAAAAAGTAATGAATATGGATTATGTTCATATTGAAAGGCTGGACACCCACCTGAAATTCGCACAGGTGCAGTACGGGATAGCGCGTCTGCTTATCCTGAGGCAGAATATTGTCCAGTGCTGGCTCGGAGCGGTAAATTTCATGATATCACTTTTTCTTGTTCTTCCGCTCATGAACGGGAAGCCGGCACAGACAGGCGGCTTTGCGGGCTTTCTCCAGTCGCGCCGGGCAGTTTTTCTGCTGCTGATCGTAATTACCGCGGTACAGCTTATACAGCAGAAGCTTGCGGCAAAAAAACAGTTTCAAATTGTGGACGATACCAACCGGTCGCGCGAGGTACTGATGGGCTCGCGCATCCGGAAGTTTTACCTGAGCTTTGTATTCGAGCGGTACCGGACCGGGAAGGATATCCGTCTTTTCGATGAGTCCGGGATGGTTCTGAAGGAATGCGCGGACAGCGGGGATATGGTGGAGAACGCATGGAAAGAGGCCGGGAAAAAGTTATGCGGATATCAGCTGTTTACGGCAATGCTAAATCTGCTGCCGGAGATTTTCATAACCCTGTTTGCCGTTGCCAGAGCTATGACGGGAACGCTTGCCGTCGGGGACGTGATTATGTTCATCCTGTATTTTTCCAGGCTTTTGTGGGGGCTTTCCGTCGTGACAAACGGGATAGTAGGGATCGGCCTGAATCTTCCGAACGGGAAGGCGGTGCTCGATTTTCTGGATATCCCGGACCAGAAATACCGCGGGACGCTGCCGACGGAGAAGCGCGACGACAACGAATATGAGTTTGAGTTCCGGCATGTATCGTTCCGGTATCCGGGCGCTCAGGAGGATGTGCTGAAGGATGTGAGCCTGAAATGGCGCATCGGAGAGAAAATGGCGCTTGTGGGCAGGAACGGCTCCGGAAAATCGACGCTGGTCAAGCTGCTGTGCCGGCTCTATGATCCGACCGGCGGGGAGATTCTGCTCAACGGCATTGATATCCGGAAATATAATTATGACGAATATATGGCATTGTTTTCCGTCGTGTTTCAGGATTCTGACGTCTTTTCTTTTTCCATTGCGGAAAATGTTGCTGTGTCGGCGGATTACGACGCAAAGCGGGTGGAGGAGTGTGTGCGGAAAAGCGGCCTTTCCGAGCGGCTTGATGCGATGCCGGCCGGAATCGAAGCCTGTCTGTACCGGCATTTTGATGAGTGCGGTGTGGAGCTTTCGGGAGGCGAGGCACAGAAGCTTGTTCTGGCGCGCGCCGTCTACCGGGGAGCGCCGTTCCTTGTGCTGGATGAGCCGACATCCGCCCTCGATCCGGTTTCCGAGCATGAGATCTATACAAAGTTCAATGCGATTGTCGGGACGAGAACGGCCATTTACATTTCCCATCGTCTTTCTTCCTGCCGCTTCTGCGACGATATTGCGGTGCTGAAGGACGGCGCGGTAGCGGAGCACGGCACGCACGGAGAACTTCTTGCGCGGAACGGAGAATATGCAGCGATGTGGAGGGCGCAGGCGGAATATTATAAGGACAGTGCGGGAGAACTGTTTTTATAGAAGGACTTTGCCGGCCCATGGGATTGGAACTTGTATGATTTTCGTCTGAATGATATAAAAAACATGATGCCGGCACCATGTCTTAAGGGTGGTTAGGGAGAAAATAGTATCCGCTAATATTGGTCAGTTTAATACTCTGTAAGCCTTGCTTTATAAGGCAGTTTGAACGGGAAATGGGCTTCAGTGATATTTCATACCTTTGTTTTTATAAATGGTTTTTACTGCGCAGCGGCAGAAATGAGTTGCCAAAATGACGGGATTTGCTATAATAAATGCGCGGCAATCTTTTGGCAGCAAAAAAAACTGCGGGAAAAGTGGTGCGCTACAGCCTTTAGCGGGCAGAATACATGGGGGAGGACACCGATATGACAAATATCCAAAAAGCCGAAGCGTTTCTGAAAGAACAGTTTGCAAACTGCGCCTATTTTATGGAACATCCTGCCGATGGAGAGTACCGCCTGCAGCATTCTTACCGGGTGGCTTATGCTGCCGGAGAGATTGCCCGCAGGGAGGGATTGGACGAGGAGGGGCTGATCATCGGCGGACTTTTGCACGATGTGGGATACAGCCTGCCGTTTCGGACGGAAGAGGGAGGCTTCGGTAACTGGCAGGAACACGGGCGGATGTCGGCGCGGTTGGCAAGACCTTTTCTGGAACAGCTTGATCTGGGCAGGGAACGGGTACAGGAAATCTGCTACGGCATAGCGATCCATGTGGACGGCGAGGCTGATTTTCCGGGAGAGAAAACAGCTTTTGCACTTAGCATCAAAGATTCGGATGACGTAGACCGCTTTGATGCTTATCGGATTTATGACGCGATGGAATGGGCAGACTTTCGGAATCTTAAGATAGAGGATAAACGCAGATGGCTTCAGGAGAAGCTGGACTGGGTCAGTTGGCGGCTCGGAGAGCAGTCCGGCACGGAGACGGCAAGGCAGATGATCAAAGAGCGGCTTCTGTACCAGAGACAGTACTATGAGAAAGTGCTGGAACAGATGAAACACAGTGAAAAGGTGGACTTTTCGTATCAAAAGGCATAGCGGTGGGAAGGAAGATATAAGTGAAGACATTTGATGAACTAATTCTGGTGAATTATTGTTATCCGGATTGTATTCCGTTAAAGAATATAATGAGACTTCCAAAAAAAGAAGCATTTGCATTGGCTTCTGCACTTGCAGAATTACATCCGGAAACTACAGCTTTTTATCGATTTGCAGATTTTGAAAAATATTATGCATTACGAAAAAAACAAGATGAATATTTATATTCATGATTCATTGAATCAGGCGGTACGCCGGAAGAAAAACATCCACTTTCTTTTGTAATAGAAGAAAGCGATTATCTTCTTAGTTGGTTTGGAAAAGGAATAGAATCAAGATTACGTTTGCAGGATATTCTGCCTTGTCATATTAGTTTCACAATAGGGGACAGCGGGGCTGAATTCAAGAAATACGGAAATATAAAATTACTGACAATGGAGGATATAAGAGAGCAACTACTGAAGTATGATAACAACTTTGATACTTTTATGGAAGCAATAGGTAGGCACTATATCGAAGCACAGCTTTGGACAGATAAATATATTACAGAGGAATACTTGATAAAATAAAAGTCGTAGATTCTGGAATCGGACTCCCTAAACCAATAAAGTTAAGAACAAGAAGGAACACGCCAAGTCATCGGAGTTTCCGGAAGCGATGCGTGGAGGGCCAAATGGATATTGAAAATCTGAAGATACGCAGGGCGGTCGCGGATGACATTTCGTTGATCTGGGATTTGATAAAATGCCTTGCTTTGTATGAAAAGAGACCGCAGGATATGACTGCGACACAGGAGCAGCTGAGCTGCTGGCTTTTTGAACGAAAAATTGCCGTTGTGCTGATTGCCGAATACAACAAAGACGCGGTGGGATACGCGCTGTATTATCCTGTGTTTGGCTCGTTTTCCGCCGCCGGCAGGGTGCATCTGGAGGATATTTTTATAAAAGAGGAATTTCGCGGACATGGCGCGGGCAGATATTTTCTGGCCAGGATCGCGGAAGCAGTGCTGGCGGATGGATACACGGAAATGGAATGGAACTGTCTTGACTGGAACGAGCCTTCGATCGCGTTTTACCAGGGTCTTGACGCGGAAGAGGAAACCGGCCGAAGGTATTTCGGATTTGGAAAATCCCGGCTGGAGTCTTTGGCGGCATCCGTAAAGCGTCTTCCTTTGAAATGATTGTTCCGGTGTCTGCAGCAGAAGAGCGCGGTTCCTGCGGGGAATAAAGGCCGTTCCGGCGCGGAAAAGCGGGCAGGACAGTCACATTTCTGAAGATTTCTGCATAAGCTGTAGCGACAGCATGATGGTAAGGTGCTAATATGGCTTATACAGTGTATCTTGACGCGGGGCACGGAGGCTATGATGCCGGTGCGACCGACGGAAACCGCAAGGAGAAAGACGACGCGCTGGAGCTGACGCTGGCCGTCGGACAGATTCTGCAGGATAACGGCGTGGATGTCGGCTACACGCGTGTGGAGGATGTGTATGATTCCCCGGTGCGCAAGGCGCAGATTGCAAACGAGGCAGGGGCGGATCTGTTTGTGTCCTTTCACCGGAATGCGGCGGAGCGGCGGAACCAGTACAACGGGGTGCAGACGCTGGTATTTGAAAATACCGGGCTGAAAAAGGAGCTGGCGGACGCGATCAACCAGGCGCTGGCGGAGGTCGGTTTTGTCAATATCGGTACGGAGGTAAGGCGTGACCTTGCAGTGCTTCGCCGGACACAGATGCCGGCTCTGCTTGTCGAGGCCGGTTTTATTGACAGCGACACGGACAACGAGATCTTTGATGAGAATTTTGACGATATGGCCCGGGCTATCGCCTATGCGATTCTTGATACGCTTAAGGCGAATGGTCTTGTTTCCGGAAATTCCGTTCGGACGATGGCGGCGGCTCCGCAGATGCAGGAAACCTATTCGGGCAGGATGGGGAACGAAAATGTTTCCCGCGGCAGCCAGGGCAGAGTGGGGCAGCGAGCGGCAGCAGGGAACGCCTCGTCGGCGGTAGCGGCGGCTTCCAGCAGTGCTGTAGCTGCCGGCGCGGAGATCCTGCAGAACCGGATGTCCGGCAATGCTGTTTCCCGGAACCGGACGTCCTCCGGTACCGCTTCTTCTCAGAACGGAATGACAGCGATGACGACGGGATATCCGGCTGGAATGGGCAGCACTGCTGCCGGCGGCGAAGGTCAGGGCAACGCCGGCGCAGTCGAGCAGCTGGACAATACAAACGGCAGCGGGGCGGAAGAGATACGTATCGGGCGCAGAGTGGGCGGCATGTGCGTCTGTATCGGAGATGATGACAGCGATGATGATAACAACGACGGCCCGGCATATCAGATCCAGACCGGCCTGTACCGGAATTATGCCAATGCGCTGCGCCAGCGCCGCAGGCTTGAGAAGGACGGCTTCCCTGCGATGATACAGCTTTATAAGCAGTATTTTGCCGTGGTGACAGGGTATTATGATTCTGCTGAGGATGCGATGGAAGCGGAGAAGGAGCTCCGCACGCTCGGGTATGATACGCTGATCCGGACAGTGAGATAGTACCGGAAGGCGGTGCGGCAGCCAAGTTTGGAAAATAATTAAGCTGCCGGATGAGGAAAATGGTTTGGAGTATCTGCATGGATGCCGCCAGGCGTGAAAAAAGGCGGCACTGCAAAGATCCCGCTCCTGCTTCAGGATATTTTATCCCGGAGCAGGAGTTTTGTTATATTGTAATAAGCAATTGCAGGAAATTGACAAAATGACAGCCGTTCGGTTATTGGGATTTTTAATACAATCCTTTATAAAATTATGTCCGTGTTTAGAAAAACAGCTTGAAAAATTATAGAGAATTGTTATAATGAAACCAAATTACAGGGCAGGAGGCAACATGAAATTTGAAATCGTCCCTATGGATAGAGCAGAAGTTTTACGGAAGTCTTTTATTCAAGAATTTATTGATACAGCAAGCGATCACTATAAGAAACACATCTCAGCTTTAATCCGGCATGAGGATGATCTTTTTTACAATGGATATCTGTGGAGTTGTCTGCGGGAAAACGGCAATTATCAAAAAGAATGCACCATGGAAGCTGCAGCTGAATTTTTAAAAGATAAAAATAATGTATTTTTTATGTGGGATCTGTTTTCTAAAGAGAGATTGTCCGGCAAACGTTTTTCTCTGGAGTACCCCAAATCTACCGTTCTAAGTATGCAGGGCAATCTGCTTGGTCAAAGAATTGTCGAAGAATGGAATGATGAAAAGGCTGCATGGGCAACAGGGTTTCAATGCCAGGGTCTGTGGTTTCCGGAAGATATCTATTGTTTTGATGAAAGCATGAGCTGGTACGCTGTTTTTACACATGAGGGATGGGATAGCCGGACAAGGCCGGAATTGGCTGAAGATGTTTATATCCGGATCTGTTTTCTGAATGCCCCGATATAGAACAGGGAACCGTAAGCCGGAAATTTCAGAAATTTCAGAAACCGGGAACCGAACTTTGGAAGCTGCTTAAGAATCCTCTGCTTGAATTGATGAACGGATTGCTGACGAGAATAAGCCGCAGGGTAAAGCAAAGGAGCTTATAAACAGCTGCCGGAAAGAACGGAAAGAATGAAAAAATTATGAAGTTGCTGAAGCGATAAGAAATGGGGGAGCGGTTGATGCTGCAAAACAATATAATTTGCTCATGTGAGATAAAGAAGTAAAAGAAGTGTAAAAAATTTTGCCGTTCCCTGTCCGGCTGACTGCCGGACGGGTCGGGCTTTAGTCGGGCAATTCTACCTTGCCGACAAAAGAATAATAGATTTCGATTTCCTGTCTGCGGAGCTTCC
>CAJUMC010000052.1 GCA_910587085.1 uncultured Lachnospiraceae bacterium
TTATTTTATCACATCTTCTATCATTTCGGGGAATTAAATCAGCGTTTCCTTAAATTCCCTGCCTGCCGGACAGCAGACATTTATGATGGAGAGCGCGGCGCTTGAAAAATTAGTGCCGGAGGCCTGCAATCGGATTCTCGAAACGGAGGCGGCGGGAGAGCTTCTGGAATCCTTTGCAAGCCGTCAGCTGCTGACAGAGCGCATCGGGCAGGAGGAATACCGATACCACCCTCTGCTGAAGAATTTGCTGTGCCGGCAGCTGAAGGAGGGAAGAAAACAGGAAATCTGGA
Organism: uncultured Lachnospiraceae bacterium; assembly: GCA_910587085.1. Lineage (GTDB taxonomy): Bacteria > Bacillota > Clostridia > Lachnospirales > Lachnospiraceae > RGIG4057. The sequence goes on from CAJUMC010000052.1 coordinate 291, forward strand.
AACGCGCAGCACAGTATTTCGGAGCGCTGCAGGACAAACAGCAGGCCGTTCACTATTATGGAATGCTCGAGCCGGGACAGCTCTCGGGAGGCGGCTGCATCCGTGAGGGCGGGGAAAATAACGGCCTGCTTCAGCTTGTCTGCTTCGGAGGGATACGGATTCACCTTGGGGACGAAAAAGACATCGTCCACTGGCGGACGAGAAAGACAAAGGAAATGTTCGCCTATCTCTGGGAGCAGGAGGACCAGCCAGTCAGCAAGGAGCGGATTATGGACGTTCTGTGGCAGGAGGGGAACGAGCAGAGGCGGGAGGCTTTATTCCATACTACACTGTCCTATCTGAAGCGAACCTTTTCCATTATCGGCGTTTCTGATCTGATCCGGATGGACAACAAGAGATATACCATGAAAAGACAATGCTTCCATTCCGATACGCAGAGTCTGAAACGGCTGCATGAGAGTTTGAAGAACAGGGAGGAGAAACTGGATGTGGAGAAGGAGTTCCGGGAACTGAGCCGGCTCTATCGGGGAGAATATATGGAGGATCTGGACGGGAGCTGGGTGCTTTCCGGCCGCGAATATTATCAGGGAATTTATCTGCAGTCCTGTGAGCTGTTGGCCAATCAGGCGGCCCGACTGCAGAAATACGAGCTCGGCATCCGCATCCTGGACCGGGCGCTCAAACTGGACCCTTACTCGGATCAGCTGAACAGCCTGCTGCTGAAAAATCTCTGTGCGATGGGAGAATTTCAGACGGCAAGACAGCAGTATGAGCGGTACGACCGGCTGCTGAAGGAGGAGCTTAATATCGGGATCGGCAGGCAGGTACAGGAGATATATCAGAATGCGATTATCCGGCGTACCGGATGAAAGCAGAGCGGCGTCCGTTTGAAGGCAAGCCGTATATCCCGAAGAACTGGTCTGGTAAAATGTATGCCGGACAGAAACGATTAGGAATTGTGCAGGGCAGGAGAGAAAAGAGGAAAGAAGAAGGAAGGGAGAAGCGGCAAAGGAAAAAGAAGAAAGGAGAGGGGGAGGAAAAAGGAGAAGCGGCAAAGGAAAAAGCGAAAGGAGAGAGGGAAGGAAAGGAGAAGAGGCAAAGGAGAAAGAAGAAAGGAGAGGGAGAGGCGAAGGGGTAACAGGAAACGGGAAAGGAGGGGCTGACGGTTCGGCAGGAATGCGGGGGCGGTCAGCGAAGGGGTATGGCAAAAAACTTATCATCCGGGGGATACGGAAAGAAATCAGATTTCAGTGCTGGGCCGGTGCAGGGCGTCGAAACCGGCATCGCAGGTTTTATCGGCCTGGCGGAGCGTGGCCAGACGGAGGGCGCACCAAAGCCGGTTGCGGATTTTACGGATTTCCGGAGGCAATATGGCGGTTATCTTCCGGAAAACGGATACGGCGAATACCGTTTTTTATCCTATTGCGTTGAACATTTTTTTATCAACGGGGGCTCCCGATGCTATGTTGTACGGGTGGCGCCGGAGGATGCTGTTCCGTCGAAGGGCTTTGCGCCGGACAGGGAAAAACCGGTGCTTTCCTTTACAGCAAAGAATCCGGGCAGCTGGGGCGACAAAATCAGGATTCGGCTTACGCCGGCAAGCAGGAACAAAACGGCGATCGTCGAGGTGATTTCCGGGCCGGACGGGGAAAAGTACCGCTGCAATTGCAGTGCCGGCATCTATGCGGGTGATATCGTGGCGTTTCGGGATCTCCGGCAGGGCACCGCAGATTACCACAGGGTTGTGAGTAACCAGGATAACATTCTGGAGCTTTCCGGGGAGCTCGGCCCCGATGCGGCCGACGCGGAGTTTCTCCCGTCCCGTTTTCTGGAGAGCTGCGAATTTACGCTGGATGTAACGTATGAGGAGCGCAGAGAGCGGTATGAGTACGCTTCCCTGAATCCGGCCTCGCCCTGCTTTATAACAGAGAAAACAGCAGAATCGGATCTGATTTCTGTGGAGGCGGGAGAGTATGCTAAGGAACCTGTCCCGCCGTTCAACGCAGTAACGGGCGGCGCCGGCCTGCCGTTTGAGATTTTCCTGGAAGGCGGCTTTGACGGCTCCGCTGCGCAGATCTCGGCCGCGGATTTTATCGGGCGGGATAACGGGCCGGGCCGGCGGACAGGAATACAGGCGTTTCTGGATAACAATGAGGTGTCTCTTATGGCGGTTCCGGGTGTGACGGACCCTGCGGTACAGCTGAGCCTGACGGCGCACTGCGAACAGCTCGGCAGCCGGTTTGCCGTTCTGGATATGCCGCGGGGAGCGAAAACGGCGGACGAAATCGCTGCCTGCCGGGAGCTGTTTGACACAAGTTATGCCGCCCTGTATCATCCGTGGCTTACTGTTTGCGATCCGCTGAACAGAAAAGAAATGGCGCTTCCGCCGTCCGGCTCCATCCTCGGGATCTATGCGAGAAGCGACAGCGCCGGAGGCGCGCACAAGGCTCCGGTAAATGAGGCAGTGCGCGCCTGCGTCGGTCCGGACTGCGATTTCGGCAAGGGCGGGTACGATATTCTGAGCACGAAAGGGATCAATCTGATCCGGAGCTTCCCGGGGCTGGGAATCCGCGTGTGGGGAGCCAGAACCGCATCCAATGACGGAAGCTGGAGCTATATCAGCATCCGGAGGCTGTTTATTTTTATCGAGGCATCCATCCGGGCAAACACAGGCTGGGCGTCTGCAGAACCGAACGGCGAAGCGCTGTGGGAGAAAGTAAGAAGAACCATTGATGCATTTCTGACCGGTCTGTGGCGGAGCGGCTCGCTGGCCGGCACCTCGACCAGGGAAGCATTTTTTGTAAATGCGGGCCCGGACACAATGACGCAGGACGACGTCGACAACGGGCGGCTGATCTGCGTGATCGGCGCGGCGCCCGTGAAGCCGGCAGAATTTGTTGTACTCCGGATTTCACTGAAAGCCGGTTCGTCGCCGCATGCCGGCATTTAAGGAACAGGAGCTGCTGAAATCAGATAAAAATAGTCAGGTTGTGTATGATGCCATGCGAAAGCCCTCTTAAGGCCGTTTCCGGCGGCCTTAAGAGGGCTTGTGTGTGCCTGTCCGCGGAGCGGGTGCCCGCGCCCGGAGCTGCCGGCAGTTTTCTGCGGCATGCGGAAAGCTTATTTTCTGCCTGCGTCCGGGTCCTGAATAATTTGAGGAATCTGGCCGAGCATATTGTCGATATCCTCAAACATAGCGCTTTTTGTAGTGCCGAGTTTGCTCGCGCGGCTGAGGTGGGACATAATTTTCTGGTACTGGCTCTTCATCCGGTCAAAAAACTGGCAGATGCCCTGCAGCTCCTTGCGGGAATTGCTGATAACACCGGAAATTTCCGACTGCACGGAGATGGCGACCTCCGCTGCCGACGTAATCTGGCTGAAGGAATCGTAAGTACTGTTTACGATATCAACGCCCTGGCCGAGCGCCTGCTGGGACGCCTGAATGCTGCTGCTGAGCTGACCGGCTCCGATCTCCACATTGGCGATCCCGGCGTCCGCTTCCTCGGTGAGGCCCTTGATTTCTTCCGCCAGCTCGCGCACCTTTGCAGCCACCACCGAGAAGCCCTTGCCCTGTTCGCCGGCTCTCGCAGCTACGATGGAGGCGTTGATGGCAAGGATATTTGTCTCGTCTGCAATAAGCACGATTTTGCTCATGCACCGCTGAATGGCCCGGACTGCGGACTGAAGCTGCTCGAACGTATGCTCCATTTCGCTGTAGGATGTCTGCACGTCGATGGAGGTCTTTTTCAGCTCCTCCACTCTGTCCTGGGCATCCGAAACGGTCTGGGCGATGCCGCTCCGTACCTGTACAAAACGATCTGCTGCACCTTCAATATTTACGAAGGACTGGTCGAAATTTTCCAGCTGTGACTGGAAATGTTCCGCCTCGCTCAGTACATCCGCAAAAGAGTTGACGACAAAACCAAGCTCGGACAGGGAATCGACTTCTTTTTTTACCAGGCTTTCTCTGTAATCCTTCAGGCTTTCCGTGATATGGATGACCGGATAAAGACTTTTTTCATCATGACGGATCTGACCGGGCTTCCGCCAGCCCTTTTTCGAAAACAACATACCGCACCCTCCCTTATTCGAATACCGCGCAGGTCATGGACTGATTGACAAACTGGTTGTTATAATGCTCCCCATAGCCTACGAAGCCGGTATGGCTTCCCAGCCCCGCCATTTCCTGAAGATATGTATGCATGTAGCCGTGCTCGCTGAACAGCTTGTAGCGGAACAGGCAGTTTACGGAAAAGACGGCCGAACGCCTTGGAAAATCACGGCGGATCGTTTCGATGGTTTTTTTCACGATCTCTTTGTAGTCCCCGAGCTCCAGCAGGGTGAGGACATCGGAATCGTTGACCTGGCGGAAGCAGGCGAGCGAATTGCCGTCCACCTCCTTAATGGAGATAATGCAGGTTTCGTCGCCGTTGATTTTCCCGAACGGATTTTTGAAGGTCTGCGTCAGAATCTCGTGATCGGTTACGTGCAGGATGCTCTGGTAAACCTGTTTGGCCGGCTTGCCGTTCAGGGAGCCCAGGATGTATTTCTCACGGTCGGTATTTGAGGCGATAAAGCGGTAGTTTTCCAGCTGATGATAGATATTTTCCTTGTAGGTTTTCACGCGCCCGTTTTCGTTGCGGATCAGCGCATACGCGACGGAATCCGGATAGATCCGGCCGTTGGCGGACACCTTGCCCGCGTCGCCGGTGCCGCCCATCAGCTGGATTCCGCTGCCCCTCAGCACCGTGTGCATGGTAGTGAGAGCGCAGGCATCGTTTCCGGAGCAGAAGTCGATGCATACCGTGTCCCGCGCGGATGCATTTACCTTAATGACATCCTGCTTCAGCCGGTCAATGTATTTTACCGGCATGACAGATACCTGCTCCAGCGTATTGGCCACGGCGGCAATTCCGCCGGAAAATGCCGTGATTCCCACGCCGTTTTCTACGATTTCGGTATCATAGCTCATTCCGATGCATCCGATGCTCGGCACGCCGGGGTACATTTTCTCAAGACTTTTAACATGCTCCTCAAATTGAGCAGCATTTGAAAACAGCATAATAAACTGCGGATTATCCATTCCGCGAACGGCCTCCGCCAGATTTCCGTTCCGGCTCATTCCGAAAAATTGCTTCATGCAACAGCCTCCCTCTGGTATTTCGGCATATTCCGAATCCAATGGATTTAATTATACTAGATAACGAGAGCGGGCGTCAATACCTATTCAGGAGTTTATTTCGGGATGGAAAAGCGGCTGTTGCTGTTCCGCGTTTTCCCGGTATCAGCAGATAGACAGGGAAGGCGAATTGTGGTATAATACTTTGATAAAAGTTTTTTTGAAGGAAAAATCTATGGATTTCCGGAGAAGGCAAAGAGTGCTGTTGATTTTGTGATTCAGCGGGAAGGGCTGATCAGCAGCAGAAAGCCGGCAGCGGCGGCAGAAAAAGTTTGAAATGCGCCGCCGGACAGAGTAGAGTGTATCAATATAGTATACAAATTTGATAAGGAGGCCATTCCCAGATGAAAATCATGAAATCCCCGCCTGTCCCGGATCCGTCGGCCTCAGCCCTGCAGGCTTCCGAAATCTTTTACGAAACCGGGGAGCTCCACTTCCGTTTTACGCAGAAAAGGACTGCGGACGGCTCCGGATGGCTCCGGGAGGGGGCTTTTGAGGAATTTTACCAGAACGGCGCTCCGGCAGTGAAGGGTTTTTACCTGAACGGAACCAAAAACGGCCGCTGGACGATCTATCATGAGAACGGGAGTGTTGTGGCGGAGGGCTATTATCAGAACGGCGGAAAAGCCGGCGCATGGCATTATTGCGATAAGGACGGCGGCAGGGCAGATACATAAGCAAAACAGGTTTTACAGGTACATTTTACATTGCATGTCTTTTGGTTTTGGATCCGGAACATTTAGGGCTGGCGGTTGATCCTTTCTTTCGTTTTCTGCTGCTTTGCTGTACATGGGCATTGCCAGCATTCAAGTTATTAAATATATCACCCAAACAAGAACAAAAATTGTAAACAGCCCTTGCCGGCTATTGACAAACGTGGTCTATCGTGATAAACTGATTGTAGTTTATCGCGATAGACTGGAAGCATTGCCAACCGTGCGGCGACAGGAGGTAGAAACATGACAGCGACGATCGGAAGACTCTGGCAGATGAGCCTGCAGGCTTCGGCCCTTATTCTGATTATTCTGGCGGTACGTCCCTTGCTCAGAAGATATCCGAAAATTTACAGCTACGGACTCTGGCTGCTGGTCGGGATCGGCCTGCTGTGCCCCGTGATGCCGCGGTCACCCTTCAGCCTCCGGCCGGATATATCGGATGCCGTCTTTGCGCAGAACGACGGAAATCCTGCCAGAGTCTTCGGGCTTGTCTCCGGAGAAAATCAGAGGCCGGAAGGATCTGAGGAGCAGGAGCGGGGAACCGGCGGATTTTCCGGCACGGCATTGGGAAATGGAGAAGAAGCGAATTCCGCCGTCCTGGGAAACAGCCGCATGGATTATGATAGGGGGGACGGGCGCGGAGAAGGCGGGATGGATCGTGTGCTCCAGGTGCTGCGCGCCGTTTATCTGGCGGGAACTGCAGCGCTCTGCGCATACTATCTCGCGCAGTATCTGCGGCTGAGGCGGCGGATCGCGGCTGCGGTTCGGGAGAGCGGGAACATCTGGCTGTGTGAGGCAGTGAGCTCTCCGTTTGTGGTGGGGTTCTGGAGTCCGCGGATTCTGCTGCCTTACACATTGGGTGAGCCGGAAAAATCCCATATTCTGCGGCACGAGAAAACCCATATCCGGCACCGCGATCCGCTGGCGCGCCTGGCAGGCGCCGCGTGCCTCTGTCTGCACTGGTGGAATCCTCTTGTGTGGCTGGCGGTCCGCTGTATGGAGCAGGATATGGAGATGTTCTGCGATGAGAGTACCTTGAAAAATGCGGATTTCGAAGAGCAGAGAGCATACTTGAGAACGCTGCTCTCCTGCGCCGAACGGCAGAGCGGCCTGGCCGCCGGTCTGGCATTCGGAGAGTCCAATACGGAAAGGCGGGTGGAAAATATTATGAAAAAACGAAAAAACAGCTGGATTGTCCTGTGCTGCGTTGCTGCGCTTGCAGTGTTCTGTGCGGCCGCGTTTCTTACGATACCGGGCAGGGCTGAGGCGGAAAATGCGCAGGGGCTGAAGGAGGCGCCGGTGTATTTCGGCGAGCTGGCCGCGGCGGACGGTGCAGTGTATGCCGCTTATTTTGACGATGAGCCGGGTGTTTCCCGGCTGCCGGTAGAAACGAATTTCTTTGCGGTATATCACGGGGAACTGTATTACGCTGCGGAGCGCGTCGGCACGGAAACCGGAGAGGCGGAGGAAGGGAAGCTGACCGTATACTGCTGCGGGCTTTCCGGCCAAGGCCAGCGCAGGGTTCTGGAGCTGCCGCAGGTTTATGCGGTCGGAAGAATGGCGCTTCAGGATGGTTATCTGTATTGCGATTATGTAAAGAGTATGGAAGATGCCGCTCCTACCGTTGTCAGGGTACGGATTTCGGGGGAGGAGCAGGCGGAGCACAGGCTCCCGGCGGAAACGGGATATCCGGCGTTTCTGGGCTTTGTCGGAGACAGCATTTATTATTGCGTGAGAACAGACGACGGGGAGAGTATCTTTTACTGCTGTAATGCAGCCTCCGGCGAGACAGCCGAGCTTTACCGCTGCTTTGGCGGTTATCTGCAGGCATCTGCCGTCCGCGGAGATCGGCTTCTGCTGTGTCTGGAAGACAGCAGTGAATGCCGTCTGCTTGCTGTGAGCGCCGGAAATCCGGCGGAAGCGGTCAGCTTTGCACCGGACAGCTGCAGTCTGCTGTCCGGACAGGAGGCATACTGCACGATCGGCACGGCGCTCTATCGGCTGGACGAAAAGGAGGGAAAATTTCTCCGGATGGAGCTGGCCCTTCCGGAGAAAGTGGAAGTATCCGAAATCAGACTGTCCGGCGAGGAAGGAAAAATCCTGTACCTGACCGCCTTCGGCAAGATAACGGGGGAGCCGGATAACATGCGCAACACCTTCCTGATCAGGTACGATACAGCAAACAGCGGGAGCGAGCTGCTCCTGGCATATTACACCCCGTAATAACGGGGATGAAAGGCAGGGGAGTCCTTGAGCGTACGCAGGACTCCCTCCTTTTGTGCGCGGGCAGAGAGTCTCTTGCCGTTGGCTGCAGCCATGGTAATTCCACTCCCTCTTTTTTTACACGGGGCAGAGAGATTTTGCCGTCCGGACGGTTAAGGACAGCAGAAAATTAAGCAGAATAAATGGAATTTTATATGCGTTTGTGGTAAGATAGCGATGCCGGGTCATCCGGCAAATGAGATTCTATTCGGAGAAAATCAATACGAAGAAAAGAATAAAAATTCTGGTAATCAGAGGCACGGTTTTCCGGCATAGGTACGGTAAATAAGCTTTTGGCAGAAGGTCATGAGATTGTGATCGCTGCAGGAGAAATGGTATCGGATGGACACGGCGGCAGGGTACAGGGAATTATCGGTGAAAATAACCAGTGAAGCGGATACGAAGAGATAGAGAAGCGAGTACGAGGAAATAGAAAAGCGAGCGTGAGGTGACAGTGTGGCAAACGAATCCATATCAGCGGAAACAGAAAGCAGATCAGCAGAAACAGAAAGACTGCTTTTAAGAAGAAACAGAAAAAATGATCTTCAGGATCTATTTGAATATCTGTCGGACGAGAAGGTTGTGGAATATGAACCATACAGGCCGATTTGGAAGGATACTTATGTGTATGCAAAGCTGAGCACTGACAGGTAGGAGAATTGCTGCGTCAGCAGAACGGAGGACTTTATCATGGAAGAACGCAGTATGCGGATTATCGCACGCATCCGCGGCGGCTTTTCACAGAAATTCGGAATTCCGCGGCAGAGCGGTCTGGTGGAGGAGGTGCGGTCGCGCGTTGTATTTGAAAAAGAGTTCCGGGATGCGAACGCGCTGTCGGGCATCGAGGGCTATTCCCATCTCTGGCTGATCTGGGAGTTTTCGGAAAATCTGGGGCGGGACTGGTCTCCGATGGTCAGACCGCCGCGGCTGGGCGGCAATACACGCGTCGGCGTATTTGCAACCCGCTCGCCTTTCCGGCCCAATCCGGTCGGGCTTTCCTGCGTGCGGCTGCTCGGCATGGAAAAAACACGGACAGAGGGGACGGTGCTTTGGGTGGCCGGTGCTGATCTGCTGGACGGCACGCCGATCTACGATATCAAGCCGTATCTTGCCTATACGGACAGCCGCCCGGATGCATCGGGAGGTTTTTCGGACGGGGTAAGGGACAAAAAGCTTTCGGTGATATTTCCGAAAGAACTGTTTGCGCTGCTTCCCGGGGAGCAGCGTGCTGCCGTGTGCAAAATTCTCGAAGGTGATCCGCGTCCGGGATATCAGGAGGAGCCGGAGCGGATATACGGAATGGAATACGGCGGCTTTGATATCCGCTTCCGGGTGCAGGAGGGAAAGCTTACGGTCTGTTCCGTTGAGAAAAAAGAGTGAATGAAAACCGGGTTTATGAAAGGAATTAAAATCAGCGGACGGATGAGCTTTGCATAAAAGCCGCGTTTTCTGAAAATACTGGCAGTATCCAGTAAATAATCAGGAGGCGGGTCTTATTATGTCAGGAATTATTATAGCCATTTTGTCCGGTGTGATGATGAGCGTCCAGGGCGTGTTCAACACCGGCGTAACAAAGCAGACAAGTATATGGACAGCGGCGACCTTCGTTCAGCTGACCGCGCTGATCGTCAGCATCGGTGCGTGGTTTGTCGCAGGAGGACAGGCGCCGTTTTCCAGCCTGTTCCGCATCGAAGGAAAATACATGCTGCTCGGAGGAGTGATCGGCATCGCAATCACCTGGACGGTGATTCAGAGCGTTGCAAAGCTCGGCCCGGCAAAATCGGCGATGCTGATTGTCACCTCACAGCTGCTTGCAGCGTATCTGATCGAGCTGTTCGGCCTGTTCGGGATGGAAAAGGCAGAATTCCGAATCCGGAAGCTGGTCGCCATGGTGCTCGTGATCGGGGGAATTCTTCTGTTTCAGTGGTCCGGACAGGAAAGCTGAGGAATGCGGATGTAATAAATTATTCAGAATTTATATCGAAAAAAGCCCTTGTAATATAGCGTGCGATCCTGTACAATAGTACTGGATTGTATTGAGGGTACAGTTCGGGGAAGCGCCTGGAAAGGATGGGTGTTTCTCTGTGATAAAAAAGAAAAAAATGTGGAAAGCGGTGATTTCCGCTTTATTTGTTGTGCTTGCCGGCACACTGTATGCGTGCGGGGAAAACAGCCGCGCGGGGATTGAGCTGCGCGAGTGGGAGAATGCTTTTGGAGAACCAACCCCCGAGCTGTCTTTGACTGCGCCCGAAGGGCAGGAACGGGATATTGCCGTTTTGATACCGTCGGGCGGGCAGAGCGGTGGCAATCGCACTGGACTGGAAAATGCGGGGCAAACTGGCCCGGGGAGTGCGCCGGCGCCGACGGCCGTGCCCGCGCTTTGCTATGTCCATGTTTGCGGCGCGGTAAAGCGGCCGGGGGTTTATGCCCTGCCGGAGAATTCCCGCGCGGCGGATGCGATCGCCGCGGCCGGCGGGCTTGCGGAGGATGCGGCAGGCCATTATCTGAATCAGGCTCGGAAAATAGCGGACGGAGAGCGGATTTATGTGCCCGATGTCAAAGAGGCGGAACGCTTGGCAGAAGCTGGGCGTACTCTGTATGAGGAGGCAGGCGGCGCCGGGACTTCCCGTACCCCGGGAGAGCAGGCTGTACTTCCGGTAAATATCAATACGGCGACAAAGGAACAGCTGATGGGGCTCAACGGGATCGGCGCGGCCCGCGCGGAGGCGATTCTGGCTTATCGCAGGGAGTATGGGAGTTTTCGAACCTGTGAGGATTTGATGAAGGTTGACGGAATTAAGGAAGCTATGTTTCAGAAGCTTTGCGGATACATAACGGTTGGAGATAACGGTTCCTGAGAGGGAAATCGGGAAAGGGAGGTTTGCGGTGAGCAAGAGAGTTCTTGTGGTGGATGACGAAAAGCTGATTGTGAAAGGGATACGGTTCAGCCTGGAGCAGGACGGCATGGAAGTGGACTGTGCCTACGACGGGGAGGAGGCGCTTCAGGCGGCGCAGAAAAAGGAATATGATGTGATGCTGCTGGATGTGATGCTGCCGAAGCTCGGCGGCTTTGAGGTATGCCAGCAGATCCGCGAGTTTTCCGATCTGCCGATTATCATGCTTACCGCCAAGGGGGACGATATGGACAAGATTCTCGGGCTGGAGTACGGTGCGGACGATTATATTACAAAGCCGTTCAATATTCTGGAAGTCAAGGCGAGAATCAAGGCGATTCTGCGCCGGAACGACAAGAAGAATACGGACGGGGAGAAATCCCGGAAGGAGAGCCCGGTGCTGGAGTACGACGAGCTCAAGCTGGATCAGGAGAGCCGGCGCGTTTACATCCGCGGGCGCGAGATAAATCTGACCGCAAAAGAATATGATCTTTTGGTGCTTTTGCTGCTGAATCCAAATAAAGTGTACGGAAGAGAAAGCCTCCTGAATCTTGTCTGGGGCTATGATTATCCGGGAGATGTCCGCACGGTGGACGTACATATCCGGAGGCTGCGCGAAAAGATTGAGGACAATCCGAGCGAGCCGAGGTATGTTCACACGAAGTGGGGCGTCGGCTACTATTTCCAGGCAGGCTGAGGGGGAGTCGGTGAAGAGGGGAACAGGAAGATTAAAACAGAAGCTGAAGCAGTTCCGCAGCATGCGCATAAGTCTGTTTCTGCTTTTGATAACTGTTGCGGGACTGGCGCTGGCTGGCGTGACGGCGGGAACGCTGCTTGTGTACCGGCAGCAGCTGCTTTCCGGCAGAACCGGGGAGCTGCAGGAGTACGCATATGCGCTTTCCAACCGGATATCCGCGTCCGGTTTTCCGTCCGTGCAGGGGGCGCCGCTCAGCTCCGAGCTGGCGGCTGCGGCAAATATTTTTGACGGCAGAATTATTGTGGTGGACGGCAATCTCAAAGTGGTTTCCGACACCTTCAATTACGAGGTTGGCAAAACGCTGATCTCAAGGAATGTGATCGAGTGCATCCGCGGAATCAGCGGGCAGCGCGTGGCGAAAGGTGCAGGTTATGTGGAGCTCACGCTTCCGGTGTCGCAGAGCGACGGAAAGGAAAATGCCGGCGCTGTCATTCTCCGGGCGTCCCTCGAGGGGGAAAACGCGGGCTTTGAGCGTGTGGAAGCCTGGATGCTGGCGTTTGATGCCGTGCTGATGTGTGCGGTCGGAGTTGCGGCATTCTACGCGTCCGGCGGGATGGTAAAGCCGTTCAAAGCGATTATTGCTTCCATTCAGCATGTGACGGACGGCTATATGGAGGATGTGGTGTCAATCCGCGGTTTCAACGAAGTGGAGAGAATTTCGGATTCGTTCAACGAAATGCTCCGTCAGATGAAAAAGGTGGAGGAGTCGAGGCAGGAATTTGTATCCAATGTGTCCCATGAGCTGAAAACCCCCATGACGTCGATGAAAGTACTTGCGGACTCTCTGATTGCCCAGGAGGACGCACCGGTTGAAATGTACCGGGAATTTCTTGAGGATATCAACGACGAAATCGAGCGGGAAAACAAAATTATCAACGATCTGCTTTCGCTCGTGCGGCTCGGCAGAAAAAACGGGGAGATGCATATTGCGCAGGTCAGCATCAACGAGCTTCTTGAAATAATTCTGCGCCGCATCAAACCGCTGGCGCAGCAGCGCAATATCGAGCTTGTATTTGAGAGTTTCCGGCCGGTGCTGGCAACCGTGGACGAGGTCAAGCTGTCACTCGCTCTCTCCAATCTGATCGAGAACGCAGTGAAATACAATGTGGACGAGGGAAATGTACGGGTATCGCTCAACGCCGACCATAAATATTTTTATGTGACCGTGGCGGATTCCGGGATCGGAATACCGGAGGCGGCCCAGCCGTTCGTATTTGACCGGTTTTACCGCGTGGACAAGGCGCGCTCCCGCGAAACGGGGGGAACCGGACTCGGGCTCGCTATTACAAAAAGTGTGATTCTGCGGCATAAGGGGACGATCAAGCTGTACAGCCGGGAGAACGAGGGCACCACTTTTACGGTGCGCATCCCGCTCAGCTATATTCCGGACTGAGGCAGAGCGGCGAAGGAGGTTCGTTTTCCGGCTCTCCGGCGGGAAATCATGACTGGTTTCCGGAGGAGATGGTATGTCTGCTGTGGGACGAAGCGCGGCCGGGGATAATAAAGGAAAAAGGAAATTAAAGGGAATTATAAAAATTAAAGGAAGCTTCAGCGGATGGCTGTGCCGCCTGAGCGGCGGAATGAGAGGATAAATGAAAGGACGAATACGGATTGCAGCGGGCGTGCTCTGTTTTCTGGCGGCGGCCGGCTGCGGGAAAAAACAGGGGCTCGAGACGGCGGGCGGTAAGCTGTATTTTCTGAACGAGGCGGAAACCCAGCTGGTAAGCGAGAGCTACGAGCCGAAGGCGACATTCCGGGAGGCTCAGGTGCAGGAATATGTGGAGGCGCTCGCCAGGGAGCCGCAGCAGCGCGGCTGCAAAAGGCTGCTGCCGGACAATGTCGCACTGCTCGATTATTCCTTCGGCGAGGCGGGGCAGCTGATTCTCAATTTTGATGCGAATTACAGCGCGCTTTCCGGAATTACGGAAATCCTGATCCGGGCGGCGCTGGTCAAAACCTTCTGCCAGATCGAGGGCGTTGACTATGTTGAATTTTACGTCAACGGCATTCCCTGTATGAGCGGGGATGTGCCGGTCGGGCTGATGAAGGCGGAGGATTTTATTGATGAAAATATGTACGGACAGGTTGCGAATATCTCCGTATTTTTTGCGAATGAGGATGGCACGGCCCTGCTCGAATCGCATCGCCGTGTCAGCTACAGCACGAGCATTTCCATGGAACAGCTGGTGATTGAGCAGCTGCTGGAGGGCCCTGTGCAGGAGGAGATTCAGGCCGGGATGAGCCGGACGATGCCGGAGGGAACGGAGCTGATCAAGGTCAGCACAAAGGACGGCGTCTGCTATGTGGATCTGAACGAAGATTTTCTGGAGAAGCCGGAGGGAGTTTCCGAGGAGGTTGTTGTCTACGCGGTGGTTAATTCCCTGGTCGAGCTGCCGAATATCAACAAGGTGCAGCTGCGCATCGGAGGCGAGACAAAAAAAGCATATCAGTCCGTTCCGCTCGCGGAAATGCTGGAGAGGAATCTGAACCTGATTGAAACGGAAAACTGACAGCGGGAGTGAAATCGGCATAGGCGTAAGGAGGAGTCCGGAGACGGCGGTGCGGCTTCATTGCTGCTGAAATAAAATTGATTAACTTTACTTACCGCCGGAACTGCGGCGGGACGCTGCATTCGGCGCGCATTACCGCGCTGTCCGGCATCCCGCGCGGTAACGGCGGGGAAAGGGCGGAAATGGTAAAACGGCCACTTGTTTTGCTGACCGCCGCTTATCTTGCTGGAATCTGCGCGGGGAGCAGCCGCATAACGGTGCTGTTCCCTGCAGTCTTTTTTTCAATTATCTTCCTGATAATAAAACGAAAAAAATATGGCGGAGAAAAAGTGCTTTTTCTTGTGCCGCTGTTCGCTGCCGCGGGTTTTCTGCGTATTTCGCAGGAGGGACAGAGCGTGCCGTCCGAGGCGGTGCCGTCCGAAAAGCAGACCTGCGCGGCAGTCGGTGCGGTGGAGCAGGCATATATGGGGACGGATGGCTGCAGGCTGCTTGTCCGCACGCAGACTGTTCAGACGGCGGGCGTGCGGAGGCAGCAGGAGCTGCTGGTTCTTGTATATGCGGAGGGAGAAGCACCCTGTCCGGGCAGCTGCGTGGCGCTGTCCGGGCAGATTCTGCCGCTTTCGAAGGCGGATAATCCGGGTCAGTTTGATGAATATGAATATTACAGAGCGCAGGGAATCTCCGCAAAGCTGTATGTGGACAGCATCCGTGTGCTTTCGGAGGGACGCGGCCTGAAGCGGGGGTTCTGGCTGCTGAAGAGAAAGCTTTCAGAGGTATTTCACTCGGTGCTCCCGGAGGAGCAGGCCGGCGTTCTGGACGCAATGCTGCTGGCGGAAAAGGGGATGCTCTCCGACGGTGTAAAGGAGCTGTACCGGGATTCGGGCCTGTCCCATACGCTCGTTGTCTCCGGGCTGCATCTGTCCATGCTCGGGCTCGGCTTTTACCGGCTTCTGCGGCGTCTGAGGCTGGGGGCGAATGCTTCCATGGCGGCGGCCGGCGGAATGGTTCTGTGCTTCTGCGGCTTCGCCGGAACCGGGATTCCGGCAGTGCGTGCTGCGGTCATGCTTCTTATGTCCCTGTTCTCGGGGCTGTTCGGAAAAACGTACGATGCGCCGACGGGGCTTGCAGCAGCGGCGCTGCTTGTGCTGCTCAGGCAGCCGCTGCAGCTGTTTCAGGCAGGCTTTCTTCTCTCCTTCGGGGCCGTGGCGGGGATTCTTATCTTTCAGCCTCTGTTTGAGAGAATGGGGCTTGCCCGGATTGGGAGCAGCCTGTCGGTACAGCTTGTGCTGACGCCGGTTACGCTGTGGTTCTTCTATGAGCTTCCGGTGTACTCGGTCTTTCTGAATCTGGTAATTCTGCCCTTTTTAAGCCTTCTGCTGATGCTCGGGCTGCTCACCGGGGCGGGCGGAATTCTGTATCCCGGCATCGGCAGATTTTTTGCGGGCGGGGTGAACGCCATTCTGAACGGCTATGAGGCCGTATGCCGGCTGAATGAGAGCCTGCCGGGCCGGCGGTTGTGCTTCGGGAGGCCGCAGATCTGGCAGCTCGCGCTCTATCTGATTTTGACCGCGGTATTTTATCTTCTCTGCCGGAAGTACGAAAAAAAACGCTGTCTCGGCTTCCTGCTGCTGCTCGGAGTGTTTCTGCTGCCGGAGAAAGGGCGGTGGCAGGCAGCCTTTCTGTCCGTCGGGCAGGGAGACTGCGCCGTGCTTCAGAGCGGGAAACTGACCGTGCTTGTGGATGCGGGCAGTTCGATCAGAGGGGCATCGGGCAGAATCCTTGTCCCGTATCTAAAATATCTGGGCGACGATACCATTGAATATGCCTTTGTCAGCCATGCGGACAGCGATCATTACAGTATGCTGGAGGAGCTCCTGCAGGAGATGGCGGAGGGGAAATCAAAGATTGCGGTGCAGACGCTGATCCTGCCGGAGGCGGGCATGGGGGAGGAGAGTGCGGAAAAGCTGGCGCTGCTTGCCGGACAGGCCGGAGTTGAAGTGATTACCTTTTCGGCGGGGGACAGGCTTACGGGGGAGCAGCTGGAGCTGGTATGCCTGTATCCGACGGAAAGTCTTGGGCCGGGAAAACACGACAGAAACGATACTTCGCTTGCGCTCCGGGTACGGCTTCCTGGCGCGGAATTTCTTTTTGTCGGAGATCTTCCGGCATCCGCCGAACGGGAGGTTCTGGAAATCCTGAAGATATTCGGGGAGCGGGAAGTGAGGGAGCTTTCGAAGGCATCCGGGGAGCGGAAGGATGAGAGTGCGGCACAGGACAGCGGCATCGCCCGGTATTTAAAGTCCGCGCATCACGGCTCGCGCTATTCCAACAGCGAGGAGCTTCTCGCGTATTTTGCCGGCTGCCGTGCGATTATCTCCTGCGGAAAAAATAACCGCTACGGCCATCCGCATGCGGAGACGCTGGAGCGCATGGAGCGATGGGGCGTGGAGAGCCGGATTACCTGGCAGACCGGAGCGGTGCTGGTCAGTGAAAAAGGATTAACATGTTTTACGGCGGAGTAAGCTCCGTTTCTCCAAGAACCTCCCTCGTAATATAGAGGGGGAAGGTGGGCGGGCACTGGCCGTAAATGCTGCCGAAATGCCGGCTTTTTTCCGCACTCGCATGCCACTTGATCAGGCTTGCGCGGAAGCCGCACAGCTCAATGCAGGTGATTCCCCTTGGGTGAACGCAGCTGCCGCAGTTAAAGTAGGGGGAAAGTCCGCTGCCGAGCATCGGGCGGTGGGTGTGGCCGGTCAGAAGGAAAATGCCGGACTCTCTGGCATAATGTACATACTTTCTTTCCAGTTTATCCTTTTTTGTGTTGTTTTTCGCAGAGCTTGTAGGGTCCAGCACGCCAAAGGATTCCAGCGGAGCCCAGAGGTAGCGCACCAGAAAGCGCGCCAGCCGCCAGAACACCGAGTTAAACAGATCTGCCTGATGGCCGTGTGCCACGCGCAGCTCCAGAGGGGCGCTCTCCGATTTCAGGATCAGCCCCTCGTGAAAGCGAAGTTCCGGCAGTCCGGGCAGAGCCGCTTGCTGCCTTCTTTTTACTATATCGTGATTTCCATAGAGCATATACAGGCGCCCGCAGCCGTAAAAGCGGGAGAGCAGGCGAAATACATCATCGTGTATCTCGGAAATCTGGCTCATCCGACGGTTTTCCCAGAGCTCATCCCCGTCCCCCGCTTCAATATAACAGAAGCCATACTGAAAATAATACTGCAGCGCGGCAAAATAGCTGTTGATATTCTTTAGAAAATTATCATTATTGTTTCCGATGCCGCGATGGCAGTCGCTGAAAAAAACATATCTGGCATCGGGGCCCACCGGAAGTACCGGCGCGTCGGCAAAGGCGCGGTCGAGGCGCGTGATATAGCTCATATGGCAGCACTCCTGTTTATAGTAATTTTCTTTATGATTCTGTTATCTTCTCATCCGGTTTCTTCTGCAATTTTTTCCGCAATGCTTCCTTTTCCGTTTTGGGCGGAACATGCGGCGCACGATAAACGGCAGGTAGTAGTAAGCATAGATCAGCTTGTCGCCGCTGCATTGAAACGGCCTTGTCAGGAAGTTAAACCATCTGCAGTAGAAACGGCAGGAGCAGAGCGCCAGCCGGCGAACAAGCCGGCGGAACCAGGAGTACCTGCGCCTGCTTTCGTCGAAAGTGAAGTATATGGTACAGCCGCTTACCTTGCAGGCCGTGTCCGGCATCGTGCGGCGGAAGCTCTCCAGGAAGCTGCGCATCATCCGCTGATCCGGGAAGGATATGGCAGTGTTGACAAAGAGATCTTTCGGTTTTGTATAGCAGCCCATGCGAAAAATGGCAAGCCACCAGTGGCGCGCCTGCACGCGGCCGAGCTGGCAGTAGCAGCAGGACCTGCCGTCTGCGTCTGTCTGATGTCCGCACCGGCAGACTGCGCTGCCTGCATTTTTCTGCCGGCCGCACCGGCAGTCCCCGCTGCACGAAATTTTATCCGGTTCGCAGTCCTTCCGGCAGTGTTTTGCCTTGCAGCGCCGGTTGAGCTTCATTCCGAACTCCAGCATATCCTGCTCCGAAACCGCCTTGAAAACGGTGGCGCCGTATTTCTCCGGCGGTATGATTTCATCCGCGTAATAGACGCCGATCTCGCAGCCCGTATTAATGCCGTACTGTCCCTTCCAGATTTCGATCAGCCAGGTTCTGCCGCGGTAATCGAAATAAAAGGTTTCATAGTCGAAAACCATGTTGAAATACGGTGCGGACAGGTCGTAGAACGTGGTGTAGCCGAATATCTTCTGCGGCGCGTCCACCGTCGAGATGAAAATATCCTGACAGGGGTCATAGCAGTATCCGAGCGGCCCGGCCATGGCGTCCAGAAGCTCCTTCTTCTCCTCCGGGCACATGGAGCATACTTTGCGGATGGCATATTTTTTCCTGCAGTGAAATACAATAACTAATATGGTAATAAAAAGTAAAAATACTATTGGTATACCAAAGTATAAATAACTCATAAAACGCTCCCATTTGATCTTTTTTTATATTATGCAGGGAACGGCAAAATGTCCCTCTCGGTTTCCGTTGACAAGAAACCTCAAAAAATGTATAATTTCATTGCTGACGTTTGTACGTTTCGTTCAAACTCTTCATTAAGAATGCGATATCGCAGGCGGGTTTTGCGGTATGCGCGGGCATAAGCTTAAGACCGCGGCGGGGCTGCGGTTTAAGAGAAAGGGTACGAAAATGCTGATTGGATTTTACAATTATACCGTGGTTCTTACATACGTCGGACTGGCGGCCTCGGTGCTCGGCATGACGCAGGTGTTCGGCGGGCATTACCGCGCCGCGCTTCTGTGCCTGATTATTTCGGGTACCTGCGATATGTTTGACGGTAAGATTGCGCGGATGAAGAAGGATCGGACGAAGCAGGAAAAGGTGTTTGGAATTCAGATTGACTCGCTCTGCGATCTGATCTGCTTCGGCATGTTTCCGGCGACGATCGGTTATTCGCTTACGCACGGTACGGAGAGACTCCGCATGCTGGGGATGGCGGCGTCCGTCTGCTTCGTTCTCGGGGCGGTGATCCGGCTCGGCTATTTTAATGTGATGGAGCAGGAAAGGCAGGAGCAGACGACGGAGCACCGAAAATACTATCAGGGACTTCCGGTGACGTCGGTCGCGCTGATCCTTCCTCTGATTTATATTCTCAGTCAGCAGCTGAGCTGGCTGCCGCTGCCGCAGACTTGGTGTATTTCCATGCTCGTTATTTCGGTTCTTTTTGTGTCGAACATACGGGTGAGAAAGCCGGGGAGCATTGGAACGGCCATAATGACGGTACTGGGACTGGCCGTTCTTGCAGGGGTGCTGATGATCTGCTGACGGGGACATGCAGAGCGCCGGGATGCGCAGGTACGGCGGCGGAAGGTGAGGAAGTATGGATTACAGGGACAGAAAAGGGAATCTGATAAAAAACGCGACGGGGCAGGATAAATTTCTGCATTTCGTCTATTCTAATATTCCGGGCCGTGCGCTGATGGGACTGCTTTCCAGGCCGTTTGTTTCGCGCGCTGCCGGAAGCTTTATGGATGCGTGGCCTTCCACCTTTCTGATCGGCTCCTTTATCCGGAAAAATCATATCCGGATGAGCGATTATGAGAGGAAGCGCTACCGGTCGTTCAACGAATTTTTTACGCGGAGGCTGAAGGCCGGGAAGCGGCCGGTGGATCAGGAGCCATCCCACCTGATTGCGCCGTGCGACAGCCTGGTGACAGTCTATCCGATTGATCTGCGCACAAAGCTGAGGATCAAGCATTCCTGCTATACCGTCGCTTCTCTGCTGCAGGACGAGAAGCTTGCAGCGGAGTATGCGGGAGGATACTGCGTTGTGCTGCGGATGACCGTAGAACATTATCACCGCTATTGCTATGTGGATGACGCAAAGAAGGGAAGAAACCATTTTATCCGGGGGAGCCTGCACACCGTCAACCCGGCGGTGCTGGAGCACATCCGGATCTACAAAGAAAATTCGAGATCCTGGTGTACGCTCGAGACAAGAAATTTTGGGAAGATCGTCCAGGTAGAGGTCGGAGCGATGCTTGTCGGAAGGATCAACAATTATCATCGCGAGGCGCTTGTGCGGCGCGGACAGGAAAAGGGGCGCTTTGAGTACGGCGGTTCCACGGTCGTGCTGCTGCTGAAGCGGGATGAGGCGGCGATCGACGACGATATTATGAGAAATTCCGCGGAAGGGCTTGAGACAAGCGTCCGGATGGGAGAGAAAATCGGAAGGGCATTATTTTCATGAAAACCATCAGGGAAGATATTAAGAACGGTGCGTACCGTAGGGCATATCTGCTCTGCGGTACGCAGCAGTATCTGAAAAGGCAGTACCGGAACAAGCTGAGAGAGGGTGTGCTCGACAGCGGGGACGGGATGAACTGCTCCGTATTTGAGGGGCGGGGAATTGATGAGGCGGAGGTGGTTCGCCTTGCCGAGACCCTGCCTTTTTTTGCCGGGCACAGGCTGATCATCATTGAGAACAGCGGCTGGTTCAAGGGGCAGAACAGCATGGCGGACGAGCTGCGCGGGCTGCCGGACACGACGGTGTTCGTATTTGTGGAGGATGAAGTCGACAAGCGCAGCCGTCTGTACAAAGCGGTGAAGGAGCTGGGCTATGTGTGCGAGCTGGGCGCGATGGAGGAGAGGGATCTGAAGCTCTGGGCCGCTTCCCTTCTGAAGGCCGGCGGCAGAAAAATCACCGATGCGGATATGGCATATTTCCTGGAGCGGGTCGGCACCGATATGGACAATATCCGGACAGAGACAGAAAAGCTGATCGGCTATACCTGCGGCCGGGAGGTCGTGGAGCGGTCGGATATCGACGCGGTCTGCACCGAACAGATCAGTGGAAAAATTTTCCAGATGATTGATTGCGCGGCCTCGGGGGATATAAGGCGTGCTCTGGCGCTCTATCACGATCTGCTGGTGCTGCGTGAAAAGCCGATGTCGATCCTGTTTTTAATGCTCCGGCAGTTCAATATACTGCTGCAGGTCCGCCAGCTTGGCGCGGACGGCATGCCGGGTCCTGCAATTGCGAAAAAGGTTGGCTTTCCGCCGTTTGCCGCGGGAAAATATCTGTCGCAGGCGAGAGCCTTCACCGCGGAAAGGCTGCGCCGGGCCGTGGAATACGGCGTGGAGACCGAGGAAAAGGTGAAGACGGGCCAGCTGAACGAGCAGATCGGCATCGAGCTGCTGCTGGCACAGTTTGGGGTAAAGTAGGGCGGGGGAGAGAGCTTATCTCCCCTCCGCCTTATGTATAAAGTATTCGTTTTTTCCGTTAGTCAGCCGGTATTGCCGGAGAGCCGTCTCAAAAGGGACGTCCTTCGAATCCGAAAAAATGTCCGCCGGGCAAAGGCCGGCTCCCCTGCATATTTTAATAACGGTCGACATTTTAAGATCTCTTTTCTTTTTGCTGATAATCGCTCCGATCTCATTTCTGGAAACGCCGCAGATATCCGCAAAATAGGTGGCGCTGCATTTTCTTCTCTCCATCTCGAGCAAGATAAGATTGGAGAACCGGGTCATAAATTCCTTCATCTCTGCTTTTTGCGCACTGGGGTGTGCAATTTCGAAATAATCGCACACGACAGCGTGCATTCCTCCTTTCGTTTTATGATATGATCGATTCGATATTAAAAAGACAAAATCACCCTTTGTTTTAGGAAAGTGATTGCTGTATATTTCCGCTCCACAATTATAATTATATTCTTTTATTAATAGAAAAGGAATAAAATATGGGGGATTCCAAAAGAAAAGAGTACTACAGAAAGAAGATTATAGAGATGGTGAAGAAGATCGGAAGCGAGAGATTCCTGAAAAAAATATATTCGTTTGTCAGGGTATTTCTGGAGGAATAACGGCAGGGGACAGGTTGTTACTGTCCCCTGCCGTTTTGTTGTGTCACAGTAAAAAATAAACCACCGGCTATGCCGGTGAGTCCCCAGCTGCTT
>CAJUMC010000053.1 GCA_910587085.1 uncultured Lachnospiraceae bacterium
CAGGAGGGGCCTTGGTCTGGCTGCTTAGCCAGTTCAAGAAAATGTCCGCACCCCCTTTTGTAAAGTTTTTACACAAAATAATCAACAAAAGATATTTACCACAGAAGTAGTTCAGCTTTTCCTATAGGTATCTGCCCCCTTCGTATAGCAAAGAAGGACCTCTCTTCTCTCTTAACCAGTCTGTTCAAAGCATACTATAATATGACCAGATTGCTTATCCAGCAAAATGACATCACCCTGATTTTTTCTGATTATAAGATTAGCTTCCCCCTATTTTATCTGAAATTTAATTTTTATCTAAACTTTACAAAATAATCATTCCCCTTTTTTTGCTGTTATGATAAATTTTGCAAGTAGCCGCTTAACCAGAACAGATCGCATCAAAGTAAAAAATTACATTAAGTTCAATTTCAGCCATGTCAAGCCAGCTGCCATGCTTGGGTATATAATTGATTTCCAGGCGCTTTATGTTCCTCTTCGCTTCAGCTGGTGGAAACGCTTTGTAAAGGGATATGGCTTTATAGGTATTCAGGTTATCCATGACCAGAATAATTAAAGTGAAACTTCTTCTCCTTTGTCCCTGGCCTGTCCCGGAAGGCTCTTCGACAAAAAGGGGGGCTGTGAAAAACAGAGCCATCCGCTCCGTTTTTCACAGCCCCCGGTATTTCCTTACAGGCAATTTTCGATAATTTTCCGGAAATTATTGGAAGTTATTTTTTGACAATTCCTTATCTCGCCAGCTTCTTTGACATCTCAAACATATAAGGGTCCAGAGTCTTCTTCATCCGAAGCGCCTCCTCGATATCAAAATCAACAAATTCGCCGTGCCGGTAAGCCACGACGCGGTTGCTCCCGCCCGCGGACAGAATGTCGACGGCCTTCGCGCCCATTGCGGACGCATAGACGCGATCCTTGCAGGTCGGGCTGCCGCCGCGCTGGATATGACCGACAATCGTCGCCCTTGTCTCCATCCCGGTCGCCGCCTCGACGCGCTTCGCCATCCCGTAGGAATCACCGATTCCCTCGGCATTTATAATAATATGATGCGTCTTGCCGATCTTCTTTTTTGCCCGGATATTTTCGATGATCTTACTCTCGTCCCGGTCGTAGCACTCCACCGTCAGAATGTCCTCCGCACCGTTTGCGATACCGCACCAAAGTGCTATATATCCCGCATTTCTGCCCATCACCTCGATGATACTGCAGCGTTCGTGGGAGGTCGAGGTGTCGCGCACCTTGTCGATTGCCTCCATCGCCGTATTCACCGCAGTATCAAAGCCGATCGTGTATTCCGTGCATGCAATGTCAAGATCGATCGTTCCCGGCACGCCGACCGTATTGATCCCCCGTGCCGCCAGCTGTCTGGCGCCCTGGAAGGAGCCGTCGCCGCCGATGACGACCAGCCCGTCAATCCCGTGCTTCCTGCAGATATCCGCTCCCTTGTCCTGACCGTTCGCCGTCATAAACTCCGGGCAGCGCGCCGTATAAAGAACCGTACCGCCGCGCTGGATAATATCCGCAACGCTGCGCGCGTTCATATCAATAATATCCTCCTCGAGCAGGCCGGTATACCCTCTGCGGATACCCTTCACCTTCAGACCGTTCGCAAGCGCAGTGCGCACCACGGCGCGGATGGCCGCATTCATTCCCGGCGCGTCGCCGCCGCTCGTTAAGACTCCGATCGTCCTGACCTTTTTTTCTGTTGTTTTCGACTTAGCCATTTCCCCAGCCTCCAAATAAATTATTATCTTTCTATGGCTATACCCGTACATACCGCAGGCAGGCCCACGGTACCGCCTCATTAAATAAGCTTAAAAGCAAAGCATGCTTTTAAACTCCCCGCTCCATTTTAGTATAACCCTCAGCGTTTTTCAATACTCTTTTCCACGATTTTCACGTTCTCCGGAAGAAAATTTTCGTAAAGTTTCTGGAGAACCTCACTATTTATCGTAATATTCCTGCTTTTTGGGAGCCGTTTTACCGCCTTTTCCTGCGAAAGATAAATACAAACCGTATCGTTTCCATCACTATCGCCCAATAAGGAGTATAATTTCTGCTCATTTTCCACAAAATCGTTCTTGTTTCTGAACTGTATCCACAGCTCCCGCGGAACGGCGGAAAACGGGATTACCTCCTGGCAGATCAGCTTGGCCGGCTTATCCTCCTCGACGGCCGCCTTGCCGCGGATATACACCTTATCATCCGCATTCAGCTGGAATTTATACTTTTCGTAATCCCTTGGGAAAACGATCACCTCCACCGCGCCGAGCATATCCTCAATGGTAACAAACGCCATAATTGTATTATTCCTCGTTGTCTTGAGCGTTTTTCCGGTAATCATGCCCCCGATAATCTCCACTGAACCATCCTGCACTCTGCTCTCGCCGGTCTCCTCGTCGATCATAAAGTCAAGCGTCGTCTTGGTCACATTCTTTTTCATCGCGGCCTCATACATTTCCAGCGGATGCCCGCTGATATAGATACCAAGAACCTCCTTTTCAAAGGCCAGAAGCTCCTCCTTCGTATACTCGCCCACCTCCGGGAACACATTGTCATAAGCCTGCTTTTCCTCCGGAGCAATCATGTCGAAGAGTGACATCTGTCCGCTTATGGACTGTTTTTTCTCCTCTGCCACCCGGTCAAGCACGGAGGCATAAACATACATTTTCTGCTTGCGCGTGCCCGGCACACTGTCCATCGCGCCGGATTTGATAAAGCTCTCGATGGTGCGCCGGTTGACCTCCTTGTTGGAGAGCCGCTCCGTAAAGTCCTTGAGGCTCTTGTACGGCCCGTTTGCCTCGCGCTCCCTCACCAGCTCGGCAATCACCGGCTTCCCAAGCCCCTTGATTGCCGTGAGGCCATAGCGGATGGAACCTCCGTCCACGGAAAACGACGCTTCGCCGACATTGATATCCGGCGTCAGAATCGCAATACCGAGCTGCCTGCAGTTAAATATGTACTCTGCCACCTTCCCCGGATTGTCGATGACCGAGGTCATCAGCGCCGCCATAAATTCCACCGGGTAATAGCATTTCAGAAAGGCCGTCTGATAAGCGACCACCGCGTAGGCTGCAGCATGCGATTTGTTGAAGGCATATTTTGCGAAATCCGTCATCTCGTCAAAAATGTGGTTGGCGACCTGCTCCGGAATTCCCCGTGCGATGCAGCCCGGCACGCCCTCTTCCTCGCTGCCGTACACAAAGTTGCGGCGCTCCTTTTCCATCACCGAGGCCTTTTTCTTCGACATGGCACGGCGTACAAGATCACTGCGCCCGTAGCTGTAGCCGGCCAGGTCGCGCACGATCTGCATGACCTGCTCCTGGTAAACAATACAGCCGTAGGTCGGCGCAAGAATCGGCTCAAGCTCATCGCACTCGTATTCGATGGAATCCGGATGATTTTTACCCTTGATATATTTCGGGATAAAATCCATCGGACCAGGACGGTACAGCGATATGCCGGCGATCACATCCTCCATGTTCTGCGGCTTGAGTTCCTTGATAAAGTTTTTCATGCCGGAACTTTCCAGCTGAAACACCCCTTCCGTCCGCCCGGAGGAAAGCAGCTCGTACACTCTGGCATCCGCATAGTCGATCCGGTCGATATCAAGCGTTCCGTCCCGAAAACCCGGGAGCACCTCTCCGGCCGCCGCTTCCGCCCCCCGTCCTTTACGGATCAGGCGCACGGCATTCTGAATCACCGTCAGCGTGCGCAGGCCGAGAAAGTCCATTTTTAAAAGGCCCAGCTCCTCGAGCGTCGTCATCGTAAACTGCGTCGTAATGGTATCCTCGGAGGAGCGGGAGAGCGGCACATAATCATCGGCCGGGGCGTTGCTGATTACAACGCCGGCCGCGTGGATCGAAGTGTGGCGCGCCAGGCCCTCCAGGCGCTTCGACATATCCATCAGATATCGGACCTGCTCGTCGCTCCGGCAGGCCGCTGCCAGCTCCGGATTCATTTTCAGCGCCTTGTCCAGCGTCATATTCAGTTCGTTCGGCACCAGCTTCGCGATCGCGTCGCACTGCGCGTAAGGCATGTCGAGCGCTCGGCCGACATCGCGCAGCACGCCTCTCGCCGCCATTGTACCGAAGGTAACAATCTGCACGACGCGATCCTTTCCGTACTTCTCCACGACATAGTCGATGACCTCCTGCCTGCGCTCAAAGCAGAAATCAATGTCGATATCGGGCATGGTAAGCCGTTCCGGATTCAGGAAGCGCTCAAACAGAAGATTATATTCGATCGGATCGATATTTGTTATTTCCAGGCAATAGGCAACAATGCTGCCGGCCCCGCTTCCTCGTCCCGGGCCCACCGCAATGTTATTTTCCCGCGCGTAGCGTATAAAATCCCATACAATGAGGAAATAGTCCACAAATCCCATATCATGTATGGTCTTCATTTCATATTCCAGGCGCTCCTGCAGCTCCTCGGAAGGGTTCGGATAACGTCGGAGAAGTCCTTCCCGGCAGAGTTTCTGAAGATACTCCCATGCGGTATAGTCCTGCGGAACATCAAATTTCGGCAGCTTGTAATTCCCGAATTCGATCTCCACATTGCATCGCTCCGCGATGCGGTGCGTATTTTCCAGCGCTTCCTGCGCGTACGGGAACAGCGCCGCCATCTCAGCCTCGGATTTTATGTAGAACTGCCCGCCCTCATAGCGCATGCGGTTTTCATCGGATACCTTTTTCTGCGTCTGGATGCAGAGCAGAATATCATGCGCCTGCCAGTCTTCCGCCAGGGTATAATGAATATCGTTCGTCGCAACCAGAGGCAGGCCGGTTTCACCGGACATCCGCAGCAGCCCCTGATTGACGGTTTTCTGCTCCGGTATGCCGTGATCCTGCAGCTCCAGAAAGAAGTTTCCCTCGCCGAAAATATCCGCCAGCACGAGCGCCGCCTTCTTCGCCTCCTCGTAGAAGCCTTTCCGCAGCAGGCTTGGTACCTCCCCGGCCAGGCAGGCGGAAAGCGCGATAATTCCCTCGTGATATTCCCGGAGTACCTCGTGATCGACACGCGGTTTGTAGTAAAATCCCTCGGTAAAGCCTCTGGAAACAATTTTCATCAGATTGGAATAGCCGGTATTATTCTCCGCCAGCAGCACAAGGTGGTGATAGCGTTCGTCCGAGACTGCCCCCTCCTTGTCAAAGCGGGAGCCCGGCGCGGTGTAGATTTCGCAGCCGAGTATCGGCCGGATGCCCTCCGCCCGGCAGGCGCGGTAAAAATCAATGGCGCCGTACATTACGCCGTGGTCGGTAATCGCCATGCTGTCCATGCCGAGCTCCTTTGCGCGCAGCACCATCTCCTTGATTCTCCCGGAGCCGTCGAGAAGGCTGTATTCCGTATGCACATGTAAATGAGTAAATGCCATTGAGCGCCTCCTGTATCCTTTATCCTGCGGAATCAGGCCGTATTTCCGGCCGGATTCCCTTGTTCGATCTGCTTCTTTCGATATACCGGATTCCGTGCGTCGGTATGTTCTTTCTTTTATACCGTATTTCCTTTATCGTTCTGCTCGTGCTCCGTTTATACCGTATTTTCTTTATCGCTCTGCTCGCACTCCGTTTCGGATTCGGTTTCTTTTTGATGAAAAAAACGGTAAACCTGCTCTGCAGCCCGGCGGTTGAATTCCGGCAGCTCCGCCAGCTCTTCCTCCGAAGCAGCCCGGAGCGCATCCAGCGACTGATATTTTTTCATCAGCGCCCGCCGGCGCACCGCACCGATGCCCGGAATATCGTCAAGCACGGAATGTACCTGCGCTTTACCGCGAAGCGACCGGTGAAACTCAATCGCAAAGCGGTGCGTTTCATCCTGGATTCTTGTAATCAGCTTGAACGCTTCGCTCGCGGTGTCGATCGGAATCTCGATATTGTTGAAATACAATCCCCTTGTTCGGTGATTGTCGTCCTTCACCATGCCGCACACCGTCACCCCGGTAATGTGAAGTTCTTCCAGCACCCCAAGCGCCACATTCACCTGACCGCGCCCGCCGTCCATCATAATAAGATCCGGGAGGCGCTGAAAGCTGTCCAGCACCAAAGAGGCAGGCGGTTTCTTCGGCGCAGCGGCTTCGGAGCTGTCCGGCTGCGCTTTGCGGCCATGCGTAAAACGCCGCGTCAGCACCTCCCGCATACTTGCGTAATCGTCCGGCCCAGCAACCGTCCGTATTTTAAATTTGCGATAATCGCTTTTCTTCGGCCTTCCGTTCTCATACACCACCATGGAACCGACCGATTCAAAACCGCTCGTATTCGAGATGTCATAAGATTCGATGCGGCTGATCTGCGGCATGCCCAGCCAATCGGCAATCTGTTTTACCGCCCCGGTCGTACGCGCCTCCTCCCGCCGAATCTTTTCCGTATCCTGCTGCAGGACCATCGAGGCATTCTTTTCTGCCAGCTCAATCAATTTCTCCTTATCCCCGCGCTGCGGGAAGAGGAGCTTCACCTTCCCGCCTCTCCGGGCCGAAAGCCACTCCCCGATCAGTGTCTCGTCCTCCGGGCGCAGCTGCTCACCCAGCAGCAGTTCCTTCGGCACAAAAGGAGTGCCGGCATAATACTGCTTCAGAAAATCAGCCATAATATCCGGGCGTTCCTCGTTCCTGACGCCGGTGAGATAGAAATGCTCCCTGCCGATCATCTTTCCGTCCCGTACAAAAAACACCTGCACAACCGCCTCGTCCTCCGCAGTGGCAAAAGCGATAATATCGCGGTTGCTGCCCTCGTTATCGCTTGCCTTCTGCTGCTGCGTCAGCTTTTTTACGCTGTTCAAAAGATCGCGGTATTCTGCTGCCTTCTCAAATTCCATACGCTCGGATGCCTCAAGCATCTCTGCGGTCAGCCGTTTTGTAAGAAGACCGTAATTTCCGTTCAGAAACTCCAGAATCCCTTCAATATTTTTGCGGTACTCCTCCTCGGTAATATAACCCTGACAGGGCGCCTTGCACTGCCCGATATGGTAATAGAGGCAAGGACGCTCCGTGTCCTTCTCACCCGTCAGCGCTCTGCTGCAGCTGCGATAAAAATATGTTTTTCGAAGCAGCTCCAGCGTCTCTTTCACTGCGCCGGCGCTCGTGTAGGGTCCGAAATATTTGGCCTTGTCCTTTTTCTGTCTCCTGGCGTAGATCACGCGCGGAAATTTTTCATTCACTGTCACCTTGATATACGGATAACTCTTGTCATCCTTGAGCATCGTATTGTACTTCGGCCGATGCTCCTTGATCAGATTGCACTCAAGTACAAGCGCCTCCATCTCGGAATCCACAACAATATACTCGAAATATGCAATGTTCGCCACCATCTGCTGAATCTTCGGCGACTTGCCGCGGCTGCTCTGAAAATACTGGCGCACGCGGTTTTTTAGACTTATCGCCTTTCCGACATAAATGATGGCATCCTGCTTATCGTGCATAATATAAACGCCAGGCTTGCCGGGCAGTTTCTTTAATTCCTCCTCGATATCAAACATGGCGTTTCCCCCGCTTGTATAGTTAGTTGTCAGCAAATTCTCCGAAAAAATTTCCGGTCAAATCTCGTTGCCTGATCAGGATATTTTCCGCTTATCCGGGCGATCCAGCTGCCCTTTCAGGCCATTTTCTGCTTCCCATCTCCCCAGACAATTCTAGCCGCCCGCTCAGGCCATTTTCTGCTTTCCGCTTCCCCAAACGATTCCAGCCGCCCGCCCGGGTCATTTTCCGCTTATCCGACCGAATCCGCTCCGGCCGCTCCCGACGCCTCCGGTGAACCATCACCGCCCGTTCCGGCTGTTTCTTTCGTTTGCGACGGATTCCATCCATCCGCTCCGGCCTGATCAGACGCTTCCGAGCCCGGCGCCGTCTTCTCCTCCAGAGCATTCTCTTCCTCGGACAGGCCCTTTACCTCACGGAAAATTTTCATAAATTCCTTTCCGGTAATGGTTTCTTTCTCGATCAGGAACTCCGCCAGCTGATCAAGCACGCTGCGGTTTTCCATCAGAAGAACACGCGCACCTTCGTAGCTTTTTTTCAGCAGCTCCATAATTTCCTTGTCGATCTCCGCCGCGGTTTCGTCGGCGCAGTTGAGCACCGGCCTTCCGTCAAGATAACGGTTCTCAACCGATTCCAGGCCGATCAGGCCGAATTTTTCGGACATGCCGTACTGCGTGACCATTGCGCGGGCAAGCGAAGTCGCCTTCTCAATATCGTTGGCTGCACCGGTCGTAACGGAACCGAAAACGATTTCTTCCGCAGCGCGCCCGCCGAGCAGCATCTTCAGCCGGGCGAGCAGCTCGTCCCGGCTCATCAGATATTTCTCCTCCTCCGGCACCTGAAGCACATAGCCGAGGGAACCCATCGTTCTTGGGACGATCGTAATTTTCTGTACCGGCTCCGCCTTTTTTTCAAGCGCTGTTACAAGCGCATGCCCAACCTCATGGTATGCCACAATTTTTTTCTCTTCTATGCCGAGAATGCGATCTTTCTTTTCCTTTCCCGCGATCACAACCTCTACGGATTCAAACAGATCCTCCTGCGTGACAACGGTTCTTCCCTCTTTGACGGCCAGGATCGCCGCCTCGTTGATCATATTGGCAAGATCGGAGCCGACGGCCCCGGACGTCGCCAGCGCAATAGCCTCCAGGTCAACAGAATCGTGCATCAGCACATTTTTCGAATGAACCTTCAGCACCTCCAGGCGCCCTTTCAAATCCGGTTTATCCACAATAATCCGGCGGTCAAAGCGTCCCGGACGCAGAAGCGCCTTGTCCAGCACCTCCGGCCGGTTGGTCGCCGCCAGAATCACGATACCCTTCGACGTGTCAAAGCCGTCCATCTCCGAAAGCAGCTGATTGAGCGTCTGCTCGCGCTCGTCGTTTCCGCCGCCGTAATGGGAATCGCGGCTCTTTCCGATGGCATCAATCTCGTCAATAAAGACAATGCACGGGGCCTGGCTCTGCGCCTGCTTAAACAGATCCCGCACGCGCGAGGCGCCGACACCGACAAACATTTCCACAAAATCCGAGCCCGAGAGCGAGAAAAACGGTACCTTTGCCTCGCCGGCCACCGCCTTGGCAAGCAGCGTTTTTCCGGTTCCCGGAGGTCCTACCAGCAGGGCTCCCTTCGGAAGCTTTGCTCCGATTCTTGTATATTTCCCCGGATTATGGAGGAAATCCACCAGCTCAGTTACAGACTCTTTTGCCTCCTCCTGACCGGCTACATCCTTAAAGGTAACTCCCGTCTCCTTCTCCACATAGACCTTGGCGTTGCTTTTTCCGACGCTGCCCATCATGCCCCCGTTTTTCGTCAGCATGCGGAACAGGAAAATCATCACGACATAAATCAGGACAAAGGGCAGCACATAGGAAAGAATAATGTCGAGGATTGTCACGCTCTTGTCCGTGTAGGTCGCGGAATACCGTATTCCCGCCTCCTCGCAGCGCCGCTGCAGCTCTGTGTCATACGGGAAATACCCGGTATAATAATAGACGCCCTCCTGGTAATCCAGATTGGATTTTGACGGCGTGATCAGGATGCGCTGCTTATCCGGCTGCACCTCAATCTGATCAATCCTTCCCTGATTCAGCATGCCCACAAACTCGCCGTAGGTGATCTGCCTCAGAGAGCCCGCCTCCAGCTGCTTCGTCATGTATGAAAACACGCAGAGGATGAAAAGTGCCGCAACAAGGCAGATCACCCAGCCGAAACGGTTGTTTCTTTTTCTGTTATCCTGATTATTGTTGGAATTATTATTCTGGCTATTATTCTGATTATCCATCGGGACTCCTTTTTCGTAAGACCGCTAAAATCCGCAAGCCCTTTTTCAACACTTTAGCTTCCATTATAATAGCAGACATTTTATAAATCAAGAATTTCGGCAGAAATTCATTTATTTTTCATATTACCATATTTATTACCGTATTTTTTACATGATATTTTCAAAAATACAGCGGGATTTTCACGGCACACTTTTCTTTCAGTATACCCCCGGAACTCAAATTTCATTCCGTTTTGTCCCCTGTCAAATGCAATCTGCTTCTGCCTCCGCCGTGGCTGACAGCCAAATTCCGCCCCATATTCCGCTCCGATACAAAAATCCCGCAGCCTCCTCGGCTGCGGGATTTTCGCTTTTTATTTGATCCTTGCGTTCGGCCACAGTCTCAGCCTACGCCTGATTTAAAAATGCGCCGAACTTTTTATCCTCCGTACTGATATGCGAAATCAGAACGCCGATATGCTGGTTCAGCTTTCCAAGCTCCGCAATGGTCGGGCCGGTCTCCGAAATACCGGATGTAATCTCCTGCAGCGTTTTCCTGTAATTTTCATGAAATTCCCTGTGTGCCGGAAATCCTGGATAACCGCTCTGTTGCTGAAGCCGCTCCTCATGCGAAAAATGCTGAAACACATAATTGTTTAAGAATTTTATTGTTTCTTCCATGGCAGCGCGCCCTCTGCCCTCGCTGCAGGCATCCAGCAGCTTGTTTACTGCCTCAAGTAGCTCTTTATGCTCCTTGTCGATGATTGCATTCCCCGTCTCCAGTTTCTTCGTAAATTCGTACCTGCCCATTGACAGTATCCTCCTTTTTTGCATTTGCGATACCATTATAGCGCAGCGTCCGGTGAAATTCAATCCCTCATAAAAAGAACGTCCGGCCCTGATTACAGGCCAGACACCCTTCCGGCGGCTGCAATTTATTCCTGCAGCTGCATTCTATTTATTTATGTTCCCGAATTAATAGGTCGAATATGGCACCTCATAATCCACCGCATACTCCCATGCAACAGAATTCTTCTTTACCTTCATCTTGAAGCTCTCGCTGCAGTTATCGAACACGCCGCTGCCCATATCCTCCACAGAGGACGGCACAGTCGCACTCTTTAAAGCCTCGCAGCCGTCGAACGCACTGCTTCCGAGATAGTTGAGCGTACTCGGCAGCGAAACCTGCGTCAGCTTTATACATCCCTCAAACGCATAATCCTCCAGCGTTTTCAGTCCCGACTTAAAGGTGACGGAGGTAAGCCCCTCGCAGTATCCGAACGCATCCATGTCGATCAGCGTCACCGTGGACGGAATCGTAACCGAGCCAAGCGAGATGCATTCGTAAAACGCCTCCGAACCGATTTCCTTTACCGCCTTGCCGAACGTTACGGTTTTCAGCGCGCTGCACCCGTAGAAGGCGCCGGCCGGAATCGCGGTAATACCGTCCGGAATAATAATGGATGTCAGTGCCTCGCAGCCCTCAAACGCATTCTCGCCGAGGTAGGTGAGGCCCGTCGGAAGCGCAACGCTCTTCAGCTCGCTGCACAGGCCGAATGCACTGTCCCCGATGCTCTTCACCGTGGCCGGAATCCGCACGGACTTCATATCGGAAAGCCCCTCGAATGCACTGTCCCCGATCGCCGTAACTTTGTACTTGCCGATCATATTCGGGATCGCAAGGGATGTGACGGAATAATCGTAAACACCGGTAATAATGGCCTGACCATCCTCAACATCATACTCGAACAGCTCATCCTCCGGAAGCTCCTCTTCCTCCTCCGGCGGATCGTTCACTGTAACGGTAACCGCGTGAGATTTTCCGCTGACCGTATCCTTGAATGTTACCTTGACGGTACCGGCCTTCTTCGCCGTAAGCACGCGCGTTTTTACATCAAATGCGGCAACGGTTTTGTCGGATAGCGTCCAGGTAACCGACGTCTTCTTCAGGCCGTAGGTTCCCGCCGTAAGTTTTGCCGTCTCTCCGACCGTCATCGTGGATGGCGCCTTCGTGATCTTTACGTAAGGATTGCTGACCGTAACAGCAATCGTTCCGGTATAGGTATTTTTCGCCCGCTTGATCGTAACGGTCACATTCGCTTTCCCGACCTTTACCGGCTTGATCACACCGGAAGCCGTAACCTTCGCCACCGCAGCGTCCGCACTTTTATATGTGACGGTATCGCTCTCCGCAAGATTCTTAATGACAATCTTGTAGTTATCCCCTCCGATATACAGCGTCTTGCTCTTCACCGAAACAGCGGGCTCCGCAGCAGCTGCCGCCGCCTGCAGCGCTGCCGCAGGCATGCTTTCTGCGAACATAGCAGCAGCAAACATGAATATCAGCAGAAATGCCGCAAGCCTTTTCCTTCCTCTGTTACCTGCACACTTGCCTTCCATCTTCATTGCAACCTCCTTCTGCGCATATCCGCGCCCTCTACTTCAGCTTCTCCACAACAAACGGATGTCCTTCCAGCGCAGCTTCGTAATATTCTGCCGAAGCTTCCTTCACATATACCGTCTCCAGATCATCGCAGTAGTTGAAAATATCCTCTCCCAGCGACACCTGATTTTCCGGCATGGTGATCTGTACCAGTCCCGCGCTGTAAAATGCCTGATCACCGATGTAGACAAGGCTCTCCGGAAGTTTTATATCCTTCAGGGATTCGCAGCTCCAGAACGCCTCCTGCTCAATCACCGTCATGCCCTCGGACAGCACAACCTCGGACAGCGCATAACAGTTTGTAAACATTCCGTATGAAACGCTTTTCAGCGATGACGGCAGCTCAATCCTCTTCATATCCGTGCAGTCGAAAAACACATTGTCTCCGACGCTTTCCAGCCCCTCCGGCAGACGGATATTCACCAGTGCATAGCAGCTGCAGAATGCTTCACTGCCGATCGACCTCAGCCCGTCGGGCAGCATCACATCGGTAAGTGCCTCACAGCTCTCGAAGGTATTGTCGCCGATGCTGCTCAGCCCGCCGGAAAAAGAGAGCTCCCGGAGCTCGTAGCAGCCCTGAAACGCTGCGTCCCCGATCCGCTCGACATTCTTCCCGAAGCTGACCTTCGTCAGTTCATAGCAATAAGAAAACGCTTCATCCCCGATGGCGGTCACACGGTAACTCTTCCCGCCGTAAGCAAGCTCATCCGGAAAATCAATTTCAGCAAGCTCAAGATCATAATAATCAACCGCTGAAGCGGTATCATCGCCGGTAATCTCGTAATAAATCCCCCGGTACATCAGCTGTTCCGTGACGGAATCCAGTACGACCTCCCGCTCCGCGCGATCCTCGTCGGATTCATCCTCACCTACATCGTCCGTTCCGCCCCCCGGCGGAGCTTCGCTTGGCTCAGGCGCGAGCTCCGTAGGCCGGGCGCTGCCCGGATCCGCCGAACCGGTCGGACTGGCAGGCTCCTGCTCATTCTGCCTCTCGCCGCAGGCGGCAAGCAGAAGCATTGCGGCAGCCGCAGCCGCGAACACTCCCTTTCTCATGAGTTTATTATAAATCATCCTGAATTACCCCTTTCCTTCTGCCGCAGACAATTCTGCGGCGCCATACCGGACACCGTCGAACCTGGATTTCCGGGGCTTCGCGCTGCCCGTCCGCACCCGGAAATCCACTTTCTCGATTATATATCGGCAGGAAGGGGCAAATCCTTTAGCCCCTACGGGGTGAGTCTGTGAATATCTCTTGGGAACAGGGCTGCCTGACGCACATTCTCCATTCCCAGAAGCCTGGCGGTAAGCCGCTCAAGCCCCAGACCAAGGCCTCCGTGCGGCGGGGCTCCGTACCGGTGCAGCATCAGATACGATTCAAAGTCTTCCGGATTCATGCCGCGCCGCTCCATTTTTTCAATCTGCTGTGCGCAATTATGGATTCGCTGCCCGCCCGTCGTCACCTCAAGACCGCGGAAAAGCAGGTCGAAGCTTTCCGTTACCTCCGGATTTCCCGGCGTATCCATCGCGTAAAATGGTCTTTTCGCAGAAGGATAGTGCGTGACAAACACAAATTCCGATCCGGTTTCCTTTTGAATCAGTTCGCACAAAAGGCGCTCCTCCTCCGGCTCAAAATCCTCGTAATCCGAGATTGTACGGCGATATTTGGCCGCAATCCTCTCCTTGGCTTCATGGAATCTCACCGCCGGAATACGGTCGATTTTCGGCAGACGGACATCCCGGAGTGCCAGCTCCTCTGCGGCGTTCTGTTCCAGATATTCCATCGCAAAGCGCAGCATGCCCGTTTCCATTTCCATAATTTCCTCAAAACCGGAAATATAGCCCATTTCAAAATCGACGCCGGTATACTCGTTCAGATGCCTCGAGGTATCGTGCTTTTCGGCACGGAACACAGGACCAATCTCATAGACCCGCTCGAAGACGCCCGTCAGAATCTGCTTATAAAACTGCGGGCTCTGCGCCAGATAGGCCGGACGACCGAAATAATCAAGCCGGAAAATATTGGCGCCGCCTTCCGCCCCCTCCGAAACAAGCTTCGGCGTATGGGCCTCGACAAAGCCCTGTCCTTCCAGATATTCCCGGAACGCGCGGCACAGGCAGGCCTGCAGGCGGAACACCGCCCGCTCCCTCTCATTGCGCAGCACCAGCGGCCGGTAATCCAGCATTTTTTCAAAGGAAGTGTTAATCTCCCGGTTTCCGACCGCAAACGGCAGTTCCCGGGCCGGTGCGGAGAGTACCCGGACCCGCTTCAGGCGCAGTTCATAGCCTGCTCTTGCCCTCGGTTCCTCTCTCACCACAGCCTCTGCCTCAATGCAGGTTTCCTCGCACAGAAGCTCCAGCGGAAATTCGGACTCTCTCTCCTCCCACACGCACTGCTCTGTCCCTGCGGACGTCCGGAGCAGAACGAACGCAAAGCCGCTCATCTTCCGTATTTTACCCACTGCTCCGTGCAGGCTGACGGTCTGGCCGGCCCTGCTTTTATAGTTCTCTTTTCCGCGGCCCTGCGCCGCTTCCACAAAATGAAATTCTCCCATAATTGCCTCCTGTTGGATTGGTAATTTTTGTAAATCTTTCCTGCTGCCGCGATTCCTCGGCGTTTTCACACAGCAGTTCTGCGCAGAAATACGGATACCAATCAGGACGAACACCGTCTCTGTGTTCCATCCGATCACCCTCTTTCTATGATTGCTTTTCTGATTCAAGCTCTTTTCTTCAGTTTCTTTCTGATTCAGTTTCTTTTCTAAATCCAGATTTCTTTTCTGAATTCAAATTTCTTTTCCGAATCCAAATTTCTTTTCTGAATCCAGATTTCTTTTCCGAATCCAGATTTCTTTTCCGAATCCAGATTTCTTTTCTAAATTCAAATTTTTTTCTGATTTCAAATCTCTGTTCCCTGCACGCAAAAAAACCACACCGGTATTTTCATACAAGTGTGGTTCGGCTTCAGCCACACAGGCACAGCACAAGAAGCGCATGCGCCTGTGTAATTCTCACAGTCACATGCGCTGTCTATCGTCGTCCCTGTCTTTTCTTCCGCAGATATACAGCATTATTTATTCCTCCTGGCAGCATCCGGCAAATAAAGCAGAGCTGAATGTCTGGCTTATTATAACGTATCCTCTTCCCTCTGTCAAGGCTGCTGCGCAAAACTTCCGCATCCTGCCCTTTTTGAACTTATCTGCAGCTTAAATGTTTGCTCCCTGCAATGAGACAGTACGGTTCTTCGCCCCATTTAATTTCCTGCGTTGAACCCCTGGCTCTGTCTGCTGCCGTACAGACTTGCGATCCAGAAATAAACGCCATTCCCGAAATAAGAAAATCAGGAAGCAAAAATACAAAGGATTATAAAATCCCCCTTGAGCGCTTACGGGCGGGCGCGGTCAATTTCGTTGCGTATTCCCTGCATCTGGTAGTCCAGCAGCTCAATGGAATCAGCGCAGTCCTTCAGCTTTCTCACAATCTCCTCCGCATTCTCCACATCCTTTTTGTATTTCAGCTTATGCTCCAGGCTCGCCCAGAAATCCATGGCGATCGTACGGAACTGCACTTCCACCTTGCGGTATATCTTAGCCGAGGAGAGGAAGATCGGTACCTCAATAATAATGTGCAGACTTCGGTAGCCGTTGTCCTTCGGATTTTTGATATAATCCTTCCGGGTCAGCAAAATAATATCATCCTGGCGGATAAAAAGCTCCGCAAGCCGGTAAATATCATCCGGAAACGAGCAGATCACCCGGACTCCGGCCACATCGGCAAGTTTTTCCCTGATATTTCCGACCGTGACGGCAGCTCCCTTTCTCGTCAGCTTCTCATAGATGCTCTCCGGCGTTTTCAGCCTGCTCTTAATGGATTCAAAGGGGTTGCGGTTGTACTGGTGGGAAAACTCATCGTTCAGGATGTGCAGCTTCGTCTCGACCTCCATGATGGCACTCCGGTACTGCATCATCAGCTCGTTGAAGGGCTTTGTTTCCTTCAGCTTTTCCGCCTGCAGCTGAATCAGCCGGTGCTGCCTTCTCAGCCGTTCCGTCTGTCTTTCCACCTTCGCCTCAAGCTGATTTTTGCAGTTGAACAGCTCAACGGTATTTTTGACACGGTTTTTCACGATGGACATTTCAAACGGCTTGTGGATAAAATCGGAAACTCCCAGCTCAAAACACTGGTTCTCCACCTCGGCAGCCTGCTCGCCGCTTATGACAAGCACGGGAATTTTCCCAAGCCATCCGTTTTCCTTCATCTCCGCAATTACTCCGAAGCCGTCCAGCTTCGGCATCTGCAGATCCAGCAGAAGCGCGGTCGTCTCATCCTGGTACTTCTGCAGCTTCTGCACCGCCTGCTCGCCGTCCTCCGCCAGTTCCACAATATAATCATCCTTCAGCATGCCGCGCAGAAGTTCGCGGTTCACCTCTGCGTCGTCCACAACCAATATCCTTTGCATACGAATTCCGTGCTGCTCCTTCCCGTAATAAAACAGCGGGAAAAGCTTTCCCCCCTTTACACCATACTGCTTTATGCAATTTTACCACATTCCGCGTGTTTTTTCTACTACATTTTTATAAATTTGACCAGCCGCGCAGCAGTTCCTGTCTTCCTCTCCGCCCTCCATTCCTGCCTGCTTTCGGTTCCGTCTCCCGCAGCCCTGAATATTCGCCATATTTTTCTCCTTCCGGCAGGTAGAATACGAAAAATTGTACAAACTTCCCGTACACATCCAAAAAAACCTTGTAAAACCGCTTAAATATGGTAAAATATCCGCGACAACAGAACGGGCGGCAGCGCAAAGCAGACTTTACCGCAGGGCCGCGCGCAGCCGGAAAGACACCGTTAAAACAGAAAACGAGGACAAGCCAACATGAAAACAAAACGTGAAAACATCAGGAACATTGCCATTATCGCACATGTAGACCACGGCAAAACAACCCTTGTGGATGAGCTGCTCAAGCAGAGCGGCGTTTTCCGCACCAATCAGGTGGTGGAGGAGCGCGTCATGGACTCGGGCGATATCGAGCGGGAGCGCGGCATTACCATCCTCGCCAAAAATACCGCCGTCAATTACAACGGCGTTAAAATCAATATTATCGACACCCCGGGACACGCGGATTTTGGCGGCGAGGTGGAACGCGTGCTTAAAATGGTGAACGGCGTCGTGCTCGTTGTGGACGCGTTCGAGGGCGCAATGCCGCAGACGAAATTCGTGCTGAAAAAGGCTCTGGAGCTGAGTCTTCCGGTAATTGTCTGCATCAACAAGATCGACCGTCCGGAAGCCAGGCCGAAGGAGGTTATTGACGAGGTGCTCGAGCTCTTTATCGAGCTGGATGCCAGCGACGATCAGCTCGACTGCCCGTTCGTTTTCGCCTCCGCCAAGACGGGCATCGCCATACTGGAGCTTGACGACAAGCCGGAAAACATGAAGCCGCTCTTTGAGACAATCCTTGATTATATCCCGGCGCCGGAGGGTGATCCGGATGAGGGGACGCAGGTACTGATCAGCACGATCGACTACAACGAATATGTCGGCCGCATCGGCATCGGAAAAGTGGACAACGGCACGGTGAAGGTCAACCAGGATGTCGTAATTGTCAACCATCACGACCCGGGCAAAAGCCGCCGCGTAAAAATCAGCAAGCTGTATGAGTTCGAGGGGCTGAAGAAGGTTGAGGTTGCCGAGGCGGGAATCGGTGCAATCGTAGCTATCTCCGGTATTCCGGATATCCATATCGGCGATACGATCTGCTCGCCGGACAGACCGGAGCCGATCCCGTTCCAGAAAATTTCCGAGCCGACGATCGCCATGAATTTTATCGTAAACGACAGCCCGCTCGCCGGGCAGGAAGGCAAGTTTGTTACCTCCCGCCACCTGCGCGACCGGCTGTTCCGCGAGCTGAATACGGACGTTTCGCTGCGCGTGGAGGAAACCGATACCACCGAGGCGTTCAAGGTTTCCGGGCGCGGCGAACTGCACCTGTCCGTCCTGATCGAAAATATGCGCCGCGAGGGTTATGAATTCGCGGTCAGCAAGGCGGAAGTGCTCTATCACGTCGATGAGGACGGCAAGCGCCTGGAGCCGATGGAGCGCGCGTTTGTGGATGTCCCGGAGGAATTTTCCGGCACCGTCATCCAGAAGCTCTCCGAGCGCAGGGGCGAGCTGCTCGGCATGTCGTCCGCAAACGGCGGCTACACCCGGCTTGAATTCCTGATTCCGGCGCGGGGCCTGATCGGATACCGCGGCGAATTTCTCACCGACACAAAGGGAAACGGCATCCTGAACACCTCCTTTGAGGGTTACAGCCCGTACCGGGGCGATATCCAATACCGCAAGACCGGCAGCCTGATTGCCTTTGAATCCGGCGAGGCCATCACCTACGGCCTGTTTAACGCACAGGAACGCGGGATTCTGTTTATCGGGCCGGGCGAAAAGGTGTACAGCGGCATGGTGATCGGCCAGAACGGCAAAACGGAGGATGTCGAGGTGAATGTCTGCAAAAAGAAACAGCTGACAAACACCCGCTCCTCAAACGCGGACGAAGCACTCCGTCTCGTGCCGCCGAGGGTTCTCAGCCTAGAACAGGCGCTGGAATTTATTGACACGGACGAGCTGCTGGAAGTCACACCAAAATCACTCCGCATCCGGAAAAAGATTCTCGATCCGCTGATGCGCAAACGCGCTCAGCGGAAGTAGAGCGGCTATCATGCAGAAGGGCACCCCTTGAGACGCTTGTCAGCGAAGCAAAGGGTGCCCGGCACGGCCGTATATGCATTTTTTCATTAAATAAAGTATTCTTCCTGCCCGTCCCCTTGCCCTGAGGAAAGGTATATTACAATCTCCCGCATTCTTTAATACGGATGCCTTCCGATCCTTCCTACCAGTACCCTTTCACCCGCACCAACTGTTTCATCACACCAATAAAAATAAATTCTTAAATCTGAGCCCGGATGAATCATCTTAAAATGCGGCTGACATTCGATTTCCTTATGTCGTTCCTCGGTTTTCCCTTCCAGCTGCTCGCTGTATGTAAATGAAAATATCAAATCATCCGCATGTCCGGGATCTGGCGCACATTCCCTTCTCAGCAAAGAAGCAAGGATTTTCATCGCTTCCTCGAGCCGATTCGAGTATTGCCGATACAATTCAATTGCTCTGTCATTTAATATTCCCAAAGCTCTGGTAATCTCCTTCGCTCTGTCGGGAAAATGCGGTATGTGTTTCATTTCGGAAAGAATTCCTTCAGCAAAACAGCTGTTCACAAAACAGGATCGCATAAATAATTCATATTCCTGGACATTCCGTATCGAGGCAAGAATATCTCTACGTTTTTGAATGTAATCCTGTTGACTGCACACCGCATCAGGAAAATCCCCCAGCGCAACCGCAATTGTTTTTTTCTCTGCAGTTTCCTCCAATGGAAAAGTCTCATCCAGCAGCGTCATTTCTCCTTTGCTGAACGCTTCCAGCAGCCTGCGCCGATCCTCCGCGCTGCCATTCCCCTTATTTTCATAAAGCCATTCGACAAATGTTATTCCCTCCTGCACCGGTATCTCCCAAATCTTATCCTGGTATTTCAATGTCTCACCTACAAGATCATTCCTGCAGTAAGCGACAATCTCCATGATTTCTCCGATTTCATCCCTGCGCCTATACAAATCCATTTTTTCCCCGGTATATCGAAAGCTTTCCTCAAACAGAGTGTTAATGACCTGCATTTTTTCTCCTTAAATTAAACAGCTCCCTTAAATCCTGCTCCTTCTGATCAAAAAATCCTAACGGCCATTCCGACAATTCTCCATTCTCATCCACACTGATTTTATCAATCTGAACGGCATCTTTTTCTTTTGAAAAAAAATAAATCTGCATTCTGTCCGTACACTTGTCAAAGGCAGCCTGTACTCTGGCGCCGTCTATTATATGCTCGCTGTGGGTTTCCACAATAAGCTGTACCCCTGCTTCCGTCAGGAGCTCCAGAAATTTTCCCATTCTGCTCTGCGCTGCCGGATGCAAATGCGCCTCCGGGTTTTCAATCATCAGAATGACATTCCCCGTCGATGCACACCACAGCCCCGCTGTCACAACAGACAGAATATAGCTGATACCGAAGCCCGTCATAGTGGGCAGTACAGCCTCTTCCGCCAGCTGGTTTCCATACCGAATATCCGTCGTGGCCTTTCCATAATCCGTAATAACGGAAAAACTGACATCTCCCAGAATAGCATTCATCCAGTTTTCCACCTGAATCGAGAATCTGGAGCTTTCTCTGCTCAGCGCAAGACGCTCCGGAACCTCTTTCTGCATGAGATCCGCACGCTCAATCAAATAAGCAGCGTTTGCGCCGTCCCGCAGAATGTCATCATCCACACCCGCCGGATAGGAAATACGCGGCCCCAGACGCTCCGCGTTTAGATAAAAAAGCGGTGTCTTCAACGCAGCATCTGACTTGGTATAGGACAGCTTCAGAGACCGGAGCTTATCAATTTTATAGACAAAGACCGTCTCTTCTTGCTCCCAGCGAATCCGCAGCTCGAAATCCCCTTCCGGCAGCTCCAGCCGATTCTGCGAAATGAGGGCCTTCGGATTGCCCACCGCAACCCCCAGTGCTTCCGAAGCATCAACCGAATCCTCCTTTTCCCGCGCTGTCGCGTCCGCGAGCAGCAGCGCCTGGATCATCGTAGATTTCCCCGTAGCATTTCCTCCCGCAAGAATTGTCAGCTCCGATAAAGACAACCGCAAGTTATTGAAACACTTGAAATTTTTCAGCTCAACAGCCTTTATCATGGCATTCCTCCCATAGCTTCCGTATCACGTTAATTGACAGCAGTATATGACTTCTTGTTCCCGTTGAGGAGGTTATCGCGCTGTAAAAATCGGCGTCCTCCTCCAGCCGTCTCCGGTATGCCTCCCGAATCCGCGGGGCGGCCCTCTTCACATTTTCTTCTTTCGGCTGGATATTGGTCAGCACCACTGCCCAGCCGGTAAACAAGGATTTGTTTATTTTCTTATTTCCCGGCTTGCAAAAAGAATAATCTTTCAAAATTTCATGACAGTCATCCATTGCTTTCTTAAATTTCTGCAACAGAATTTCAAGCTCCTGCTCTTTCTTTTCATTCAAAAACAGAATCATACGATCCATCATTTTCATCAATCCGGAGTACTGGTAAAAATCCCCCGTTTTCCAGTCGTACATGTTCAATATTGCAAGATAGCGCAGGCAAAGCTCCTGCGCGCCCATTCGTACATCCTTTACTAGCTTTTGGGTGGCTTTCTGAAATTCGCCGCTTTTCGCCATCCTCTTCAGAAGCAAACGCACCGCGGGTGTTGCCATAATATTCCTTATTTCCTGAAAATTCAGCGGAAGTCCCCCCGTATTCAATCTGCGGAACACATCAAACTTTACCAGCTGAGGACATCTCTCATCCAGTATATTCACCGTCAGTTCCGTATCCTCAATCCGTGTGCGCAGCTTCGGCTCCAGATCGCGGAAATACTTCTTCTCGCAATTGACAAGATACTGCATCTTTTTCAGGGAAAACTCATTTTTCAGAAAAGAATGAATCGTGGAAAGACGCTGCGTACCGTCGATCACATCCTTGATCCCCTCGCCGTTTTCATCCAGATAAACGGCAGGAATCGGTATCCGCAGCAGCAAGGACTCAATCAGCGCGCTTTTCCTCTGCTCATCCCATACCAGCTTTCTCTGATATTCGGGGGACAGATTCAGCTTTCCCTCGGAAATCCAGTGCTCGATCTGAAATACTGTAATCATTTTCTGATAGACCCGGATATTGTGCACTTCATAAGGCACATCGGCCTCCGTCATCTCGGCCCCGTTATCCACATCCGCCTCAATGCCGATAAATTCCAGTTCTCTCTTTTCCGCCATCTCCAGATATTGTTCCAAATCCGATCTCTGTTTATCCATTGTCGGGCGGCTCCTCCCTTGAAAAAGTTTCTCTCCTTACGAATATTTCTTTATTATGTTAGTATAACTGATTTCTTACAATTTTACAACCGGATCGCAGCTCTGTCTCACGGTAAACGCACGATTTTATGTCTATCCGCCAAAGAAAAAATCTGATATA
>CAJUMC010000054.1 GCA_910587085.1 uncultured Lachnospiraceae bacterium
GCTTAAATAAAGGATTCTTGCGATATGATGTTAAAAAGAAGTGTCAAACACCCGTGTAAAGAAACAGATTCTAAAAATAAAAGAATAATTAATATCATAATTGAACTTTAGATAATTTTATGTTATAATACCTGGAAAATATACTGTTGGTTTATACAAAAAAAGAGGAGATAAGTGTATGTTTCGGCAGGGAGATATTATATCGTACACAGAAAACAGGAATTCTTCTGATTCAAAGGGCAGCGTCAGTTTCGGTATTTACCTGAATATGTGCCGCCTGAAAAGAAAGATCACCCTGAAAAAGCTTTGCCACGGTCTTTGTTCTGTGAGTTACCTG
The DNA here is from genome assembly GCA_910587085.1 of uncultured Lachnospiraceae bacterium. Classification (GTDB taxonomy): domain Bacteria; phylum Bacillota; class Clostridia; order Lachnospirales; family Lachnospiraceae; genus RGIG4057. The sequence continues at coordinate 338 of CAJUMC010000054.1, forward strand.
GCAGAAATCATGCACGGAAAGAAAAGGGCGGACTGGCAGCTGAGAAACCGCCTGCTGGAGCGAACCGGTGAAAATGGTCTTGACCATGAGATTTATTTTGGATATGAGGAAGCTGTAGAATGGGAGCGGCAGCGGGATATCCTGATTGCTCTGGAAGATTGCAAGATAATTCAGGCCGCCGAAAAGCTTGCAGATTACGCAGAGGAATACGGCATTTTTGACGGGAGCAGATCCGGCGTGACCAGCCGTCTGCGCCGGCAGTTTTACTATGGAATGCAGGGGATGTGCCGGAGTCTTTGGATGGAACAGGAATTCGGAGCAGATCAGGAGCTGCAGAAAGCCGAGGAAGGTCAGGAGCTGCGGGAAGCGGGAGCAGGTCGGGAGCCGCAGAAAGCCGGGGAAGGTCAGGAGCTGCGGGAAGCGGGAGCAGGTCGGGAGCCGCAGGAATCCGGGGCAGGTAGGAAGCTGCAGGAAACAGGAGCAGATCGGGAGCCGCGGGAATCCGGGGCAGGTCAGGAACGGCAGGAAGTCCGGAAGAACCAGGAAAAGCGAAACAGCTGGAGTTCCCGGGGGGAGCGCCTCTTTCAGGACATGGAACCGGCGGCTTAGTTTGGGGAGGCAGTCCGGCTTACTGTTTCCGGGGCGGACAGTGACTCCCTTCATGGAATGGCGCTCTCAATCAAGGAACTTGATCTGATTTTGGAGTATGGAAAATGCATGAAAAATTCCAAAAGGATAAAAATATTTCGAAATATTATGAATTATAGTTTAATAAATATTATTAATAATGAAAATCTTGTACGAATTTACCCGAAAACAATATGGTATTTCTGCAGCAGCCGGCTGCCGCAGGCCGGAAAAGATACCGTTCAGAACCTGGAGCTTCTGAAACTGTGTAATAAGGGTATTGAGCTGCTTCGAGCCACGCGCGGGACATTATATCTGCAGGAGCTTCTGACACTGCGGGAGCAGGTGATTCAAAAGCTTATGTATCTTCAGCAGGAAAACGGGGAGAACCCGGCGACAAAGATCTTTTCCCGGGGGCTTGCAACCGCCAGAGAATCGAGAGGCGCTCTGGAGGCCTTGGGAGAGCTGACCGGCGTTTCCGTCAGACGGAGAGAATCCTGTTTTTTATATCAGCAGCAAAATGGCCGCTATATTGGGGATATTATCCGGATCAGACGCAGGATGCTTGGTATGACCGGGGAAGAATTGAGCCGGGGAGTATGTTCCCCGGTTACTCTGCGCAGACTGGAAAACAGGCAGAAAAGTACACAGCTGCCGATTGTGAGCAGGCTTTGCAGACGCCTTGGCCTGCCGTCAGAACAGGAGGGGATGGAACTGGCATCCGCCGATCCGAAGGTATACGAGCTGGAACGGAGAATCCGCCGCCTGCAGCTTGACGGAGCATTTGAGCAGAGCCTGCGGCTGCTGGAAGAGGTTAAGGAACGGATCGATATATCCTATAGCATCAACCGTCAATGCATTCTTTTGTGGGAAGCGACGGCAGGATATGAAACAGGGCGGCTGAGCAGAGAGGAATACATAAGCTGCCTGCAGCAGGGGTTGGAATATACGCTGCCGTTATCCGTACTGCAGCAATCGAAAATGCAGGAATGCTATCTTACCAACATGGAAATGAAATATATTTATCGGTACTCCCTTCTTGCATGCGGGGAGGAGGTACAGGAGGCCAGGCGCAGGCTGGAGCCTGTCTGCCGGACACTGCGGGGAATGGAAAAAGAAGGCTCAGAGCAGAATTATCTTCGGTTATACGGGTGTTTTGCGGGCTACGAGGCAGTTCTGCTTCAGAAAGCCGGAGAATACAGGATGGCGGAGCAGCAGACAGTCCGTCTCATGAGACATTATCTTCAAATGGGCAGAGCATACAATATCACAGAACCATGGTATGTCTATTTCGAAAGCTGTCGTCTGCGCATGATGAATACAGCCCCGGAAGAGGCAGAAAGAGAATGGAGAAAGGGCGTAGGGCACTGTCTGGCCATAAGCCGTTTTTACAGGGATAAGGCCGGGGAAAAATTTTTTGTTGATTTATTGGAAAACGGACCGGAGGATAAATCCAGATAAAGATTGTGTATAATAGAAATTATGATGATACATAACGGCGCGATAAGGGGCTGAAATTTAAGACTGTCAATCGGTTGAAACAGATTGCTTAGGCCGGATTTAAGCGGAGCTATATTTAAGGATGCTGTTTTATAGAAACAATAAATAAAACAATAATATGAAACGATTTAAATATATGTCAAGAGACAGAATAGCGAAAAACATGACCAGGCTTTTTCGCTATTCTGTCTCTTGACATTTAGCAGGATTGGCTGCAGAATAGATGTTAACAGAAAGCGGCTATCTTGCGGGGACGGAGATCTTGCAGCAAGTGGAAAGGAGCATAATAATGAATATCAAGAAGGTAAAAAGATTAATGCTATGCATTTTGTGTACTATCTTTGTTTTTGTACAGATTGATTGCGTGAACATGATAGCAGATGAAACAGCAGCAGAACTGACTTATTCAGAGGTTAATAAAAAGATTGTCGAAGCCTATGCCAATAGTGTTGCTCCGAGTGAAATTTTTAAGTCTCTGACAGAGGAAGAGGTTCAGATTTTATATGATTATTATGTTGACGTACCTGCTGTTACAGTATTTTCCGAGGAAATTCAAAACAGTGATGAGGTTGCCTATATTGATGCATTAGCAAATCAGTATTATGATGAACTGGAAAGGCGCGGAGAAATCGAAAATATTCCTGAAATGAGTCAGCAGGAAATAGATGAGCTGTTTGATTCGATTGAGGTTTCTATGGTTCCAAATGCATCGAGAGCGGCAATCTGTTATGAGCCGGAGAATCCCTGCGCCATTCTCCAAATTTTGGGGTACACCTACACGATTCTTCAGGTTTCCAAACAGCTTGTGACACTTGGGGTTACGATTGGTTTCAGCGCAGCTTTTCCTTTTCTTGAATTGGCCGCTTTAATTGTTGGTGCGGTTATTATCACGATGTCGGTTGCCATTTTGTATTGTGCAGCTGCCACAGCTGCAAATGATCTTATATTTGGCTGGTATTACAACAGCAAAACCAAGGTGAAGGAGGCGAATGAGACAACTGCTCTGGTTGTAGCACAGCATCAGTCCGGAGCTCAGTTTTGGGAGGCGTTTCGGAGGGATTGGTTTGGATTTGGGGGAATTATGCAGCATGTTCATGCAATGTATATAGAAGGTGGACATGGTCATACTCACATTTTTTATGCGATTCCATTTGAGATATGATTATATGAATTTTTACAGGAAGGAAATCCATGTGCCAGTTTAATTTGATTATTATAAAAACACCGGCTTCCGCTGCTTACCTTGAGAGACTGGGTTACTATCTTGCGTATCCGTTGCAGTACGATTACACTGCCTGGTGCTGGGGCAGGCAGCAGTTCTGCAATTGCGGCTCCGTGGCAGGATCTGTGGTTCTCAAGGGGAAAGGGAAATACCCGGAAACGCTTTGTCATAACGATTACCGGCAGACTTTACAGGAAAGCAGAAGGTACTTACAGGAACAGATTGTTGTGATGGAAGCTGCCAAAGAAAGACAGCTTACGGCCGGTTTTGCAGAGGAAAAGGCAAAATTTAAGGAGGAGGAAAAGAAATATTTAGAACGTTTAAAGAAATTTGATATGGAACGGTATGCAAATTATGAAAAGTATCACGATCCTTCCGCACTGGAATCGCCGCCCGGAGAAGAGGAGAGCGCTTTACAAAATGAGCTTATAAAGCTCAGAGAAAAAGATCCGGTTCTTTTTGAAGCTGTTAGTACGCCAGTGGAGCTGATGGCGGAAACATTGAAGAGACTGAAAAATTACGGCATTTACGACCGCCGTCAGAAGGAGTTCCGCTATTACCGCAGAATCTTTTCCCGCCTGTTAAAATCGGAAGACTGTGTATATTTTACCCATATCTGGGATCGTCCGGGTGAACTGCAGCTGGTGAATACGCTGGCCCTTCAGGAACTGCGGATCAGCGACCTTGCACTGCTTGCGGAAAATGATGTGATTCGAATACGGAGATGGTAAAAAGCTTTGATTTTCTTTCATTGACAGGTAAGCGGGCGTGTATGGATTAGCGCATTGTGATAAAATAAAATATTTTTATGCAGTATGCTTATAAAATGTATTTAGGGGTGGAGACTGTCATACTCGCATTTTTATACGACTTCATTTAATGTATGATTATATAAATTTTAATTAGGATGGAAATTAAAAATATTGACATTGGAGGAATATTATAATGTGGAATAAGGGATTTAAAAGGAAGTACTTGGCTTTTGGGATATCATTCTTGATTATGCTGGGTGGAATGTCCGAGCAGGTGACGCAGGCTGAACAAGCAGAAGAAGCAGTTAGGTATGCCAGCGAAGAAATGGTGGTGATTTCGGAGAGTTCCGCAGAAGCAGAAAGTATTGCGGCATCGAAGAAGGAAGAGATAGTGGAGAAAAAGCGGAAAAAAGCGGAAAAAGAAAAACAGAAGGAAGACAAAAAAGAAGAAAAAGAACAGCGGAAAAATTCGAAAAAGCTGACTAAGGAGAAGCACGAGAAAAAATCGGTCAAAAGTACAACAGAAGAATACGGGGAATTCTGGAACATTGTATCAATCGGCAGTGCAGAGGCCGGCGTTGATAGGTTAAACGAGAGTAGGACTTATGTTCCAGTGAAGGTTGCCATTTTGGACTCAGGTGTGGACTACACGGACGATATCGATGTATACATGCGCCGGAATTTTATTTCCGGGGAAGACGAGATTTCTGTTCTCTATGAGGATCTCTGTGGTCATGGTACCAGCGTAGCTGGAATTATCGCGGCGAAGGATAACGGCGAGGGCATTACTGGCATCAATCCCAGCGTGCAGCTTTATTCTGCAAGAATTCTGGATGAAAACCGGCAGGCGCCGGTCAGTCGTGTTGTGGAGGCGATTGATTGGGCAATCGAGCAGGAAGTTGACATCATCAACATCAGCTTCGGTACAAGGACGGATTCGGAGGCGATGCATGCGGCCATTCAACGAGCGTACGCCGCGGGGATATTGATAGTGGCCGCAGCAGGAAATAATGGCGTTGTGGAGTATCCGGCTGCTTATGAGGAGGTTATTGCGGTCGGTGCGATTAATCCCACCGGGGAGCGTGCTGAGGGAAGCGCGGTTGGCGATGAACTGGAGCTGGTAGCGCCTGGCGTGCAGATTGTGTCGACGGGAGCCTTTGGCGGGCTTTGTGTAGCAGGTGGTACGAGCCTGGCGGCTCCGCATGTAACGGCGGTTGCCTCCATACTCTGGCAGAAGGACAAGACTGTATCGGCAGACTTTATCCGTTCTTTGCTTGCGTTTACAGCCAACCAGTACGGCGAAAATTATGAGTATGGTTATGGACTAGTCGACCTTGAATTTGCCCTCGGTCAGTATGATGCGTTCCGTGAAGTGTATGTTGAGGACGACCACTTGGATGGGAACGTAGAAGCGGCAGTAGAGGACGGGACGCTGGGGACGAATGAGAAGCCAGTGGCGGAGTTTACAGATGTGGCATATGTGGAGGGAAATTGGGCAACCAATAAGCATGTGAACCTTTTACCAGACTCAAATAACACTTTGAATAGCTCGGAAATAGCCATATTGAAAAAAGGAGCGGCAGCGCCAGATACATATATTTCCGGTATGAAGCGGAACTCAGAGTGGCATGGTTTTGAAAGACATGTTACAAACGGGACTACTGCATATTACTCCAATTATTATTATGCCTATCTGTATTTTATGGATATGGCATGTGCAATAAATAGAGGAGTATCGCCTCAGGGATATGTAGGAACCGTAAGTGCCGGTTGTATAGGAAAATGTTCGTGTACGGTGAAGGGACAGTGTATTAGCAGTATGAGGACAGCCATACAAAGCAAATTACGAGATACAGGTTTGGTTTGTGAGGATAAAGATACAGGGCTGGTTACTCGTATAGCTTCGTGGAGTGAACTTTTGGTTGGAAATTCAAATAATAACAGCAATAAGGCACTATTTTTTTACGGAACCGCAATTCATGTTATAACGGATGCATTTGCCCATAGTACATACTATAATGGGATTCGCATCAATCATGATAGTGGTGCAGATTCCGTTGCACATATACCGAACCGTTATAAATGTGCTGAGTACTTTACCAAAAGGGCTTTGGAGCATATATTACTTTTTGAGGCAGGTAATGTTACAGATATAAGTTGTATAATGCCGGTTTATGATGGAAGCTTTAAAATGGGCTTCCTCAGCAGTTATGTTAAAGCAATTAGCCTTGAATACTATAATCATAATTATACTTTTTTGGATAGAATAAATATTGATTAATAGAAAACAATAAATACATGATTCTGACTGCTCTGTTAAATGCAGCAATATTTTAATTCTTTGAATGAAAGAGAGAAATAGAATGCATATTATACATATTAAAAAAGCGCAATATGCAGCAATGCAGATATTTTTGTTCGCTGCTGCCTTATTCATTATGGGCTGCGGAAAAGAAGCCCTGCCTCCTGAGCAGTCGAAGCCTGGTCTTACTGGACAGCCGGCTGAAGCGGATATAACGGAGCAGCCGCAATCAACACAACCGGCAGACCCGACTCGGACAGAACATTTCCCATCGCCCGTGCCCACGGAAACGGCGGTATCAGGAGAGGCGCCGGCGCAATCGGATTTTGAAATAGACGGAGATGTCCTTTTACGATACAGCGGTAAAGAGGCGGAGGTGACAGTTCCGGAAGATGTGAAAAGAATCGGCAGCAGGGCATTTGCCGGAAACAGCTCACTGGTCAGGGTCATCCTGCCGGAGGACGTCGAAACAGTAGAAGATCAGGCATTTTCCGGATGCAGCAGCTTGAAAGAGATCAACCTGCAGCATGTTAAAAAAATAGCCTCGGCAGCTTTTTATGAGTGCCGGATGCTTGAGAAAATTGACCTGGCAGCAGCAGAAATTCTAGGAAGCAATGTGTTTTACGGGTCGGGGGTCAGGGAAGTAACAGGACTGGAAGAGCTTGTGCAGCTTGGAGACAATATTTTTGACAAGACGCCGCTGTTATATCATTATGATGCTATATGCGGTTCAGATATGCTGATTATACAGCATATTTTGTTTGCGGGATATCGGTGCAGGGGAGATATTGTAATTCCGGAAGGTGTTGAGATTATTGCGTCGCGTGCGTTTCAGGGAGCAGAGGAGCTGATTTCCGTTATCTGCTCCGATACGGTCAGGGAAATTCGGGACAGGGCATTTGAGAACTGCTCTGCCCTGGAAAAATTCTGGATGAGCGACTCGGTCGTGAGCGTCGGGGAGAATATCCTGTCCGGTGACAGTATGCTGTGTGATCTGCGGTTGTCCGGGCAGCTGGTATCTATGCCGTTTTTGGACTTCATGGATGCGGACAGCCTGGAATCGATTACGCTCCCGGAACGATGTGCGGTCCCGCCCCGCCTGTTTGAATATGATTATGATTACGGTACTTATGATCGCGGGCCGAAACGGATCACGGTTGCACCTAACAAAAAAATATATACTTTTCTAAAAGATCCCTGCAGGAAGAACGATTACATTTATTCTACAGAACCCTTCAGTGACGAATGGCTGGCCGGTTCGAAGCGATACGGCTGGAGCTTGAATCAGCTCGCACTTGACAGCGAGGAGCTTGTGCTTGCGCCCGGTGCACAATATCAGCTGGCCTTCAACAGCGGAGCGAAGGCTGATTGGACATCGGATGATGAGACGGTGGTGCGGGTGGATCGCGACGGCGGCCTGACCGCAGCAGGAACCGGCACGGCCTTAGTTACGGCGACAATCTATGGAAAGGAGTACCATTGCCGTATTGTAGTTGAAAGTGCGGAGGGGATAAATTCCGGTTTGCCGGGAACCCCGTCCTCTCTCACGGCGGAAGCCTATGCGCGGAGCTGGACGGCGGCTGGTCTGAAATGACTTACGCGGACGGAAAAGAAAAGGGAACAACTTGATTAAGGGATGTAAAAAACGGGACGGCGGCGGGGAAGCCTCTGAGCGGCTCTGTCTGCCGGACGGGGGAGGGAAACGAAGCGGAGTGCTTTGAGGGATTTCGGATCACGGGGCTGAACGCCCCCTGCCCTGCAGGCAAAGCAGACAATTGCGCATATATTCCCTGCGGAAATTCCCCGGGCCCGCGGACAAAGCAAACAAAACGATTGACATATTGCCGGAAAAGCGTTACAATAATCCAGAGAAGAGAGAATATTAAATATGCAGGTGTGGTTCAATGGTAGAACACCAGCCTTCCAAGCTGGATACGTGGGTTCGATTCCCATCACCTGCTGGATAAGGAAACAGCCGCAATTCGGGATTTTCCAGTGAAATCAGGGGATTGCGGCTGTTTTTGCTGCCCGGATTCTTTTATCGTTTTGTACATGTTTTCTATTTCTGAAAAATTTTATCCGGATGTTGTCCGGAATTTCATCGGCATTACCGGATGCTTTCCGGTTTTTTGGCGAAGGGGGATGGAATACGGCGATGAAAATACTGCTGCTGGCAATCAATGCAAAATACATTCATACCAATCCGGCGATCTACAGTCTGCGCCAGTACGCCATCCATGCGTGCGGGCCGGAATATGCGGACTGCTTTGCAGAACATATTTTTCTGAGGGAATATACGATCAATCACGAAAAGGATGCTGTTTTGCGTGGGATCTATGAGCTGCGTCCCGGGGTTCTCTGCATTTCCTGCTATTTGTGGAATATCCGCATGGTGCGTGCTGTCGTGAGCGACTACAAAAAAATTGATCCGGCGGTGAAAATCTACCTTGGCGGGCCGGAGGTTACCTACCATGCGGAGCAGGTTCTGAAGGAGCTTCCGGAGGCGGACGGCGTGATGGTCGGCGAGGGGGAGGCTACCTTTTACGAGCTGGCGTCATACTGGCTCCGGAGGCCGGAATCACAACCGGCCGATTCCGGCTTTTTCGCAGAATTTTCGCTTTCGGACAAGCCTGGCACGGCAGTTTACAGATCTGCGTCTGCGCCGCCCGTCAGCCTTGCCGGTATCTGCGGTCTGGTCTTCCGTGACGAAGCGGGAAGGCTGCGCCGCAATCCGCCGCGCGAGCCGCTCGATTTTGCCGCACTGCCGTTCCCTTATGAGGATATGGGTGATCTCGGCGGCTTTGAGCACAGGATCATCTATTATGAGACAAGCCGCGGCTGCCCGTTTTCTTGCTGCTACTGCTTGTCGTCCGTAGAAAAAACGCTGAGGTTTCGGAACTGGACGTCCATACAGCGTGAGCTGAAAATATTTCTGGATGCCGGCGTCGCTCAGGTGAAGTTTGTTGACCGCACGTTTAATTGCCGGAAGGAGCATGCGATGCGAATCTGGCAATATCTGAAGGAGCATGACAACGGCGTGACAAATTTCCATTTTGAGATAGCGGCAGATCTGCTCGACGAGGAGGAGATTGTGCTGCTTGCTTCCCTGCGGCCGGGACAGGTACAGCTGGAAATCGGTGTTCAGTCGACGAATCCGGAGACGATCCGGGCAATCCGCCGGCGTATGGATCTGGAGAGGGTTGCGGACGCGGTAACAAGAGTGCGCGCCGCGCGGAATATCCATCAGCATCTGGATCTGATTGCGGGACTTCCTTATGAGGATTACAAAAGTTTCGGGCGGTCGTTCGATGCGGTTTACCGTATGCGTCCCGATCAGCTGCAGCTCGGTTTTCTGAAGGTGCTCCGGGGCTCTGCCATGGAGACGATGGCGGCGGAGCACGGTGTGCTCTGGCAGCAGGAGCCGCCTTATGAGGTTTTGGCTACCAGATGCCTACCGTACCAGGATCTCCTTCGGCTGAAGGATATTGAGGAACTTGTCGAGAGATATTACAACAGCGGGCAGTTTGCCATGTCAATTTCGTATCTCGAGCATTGCTTTGACAGCCCGTTTGTGATGTATGAAGCTCTTGCTGCGTATTGGCGGAGGCTGGGGCTTTTTGACAGCCGCCGCGGCAGGCTGGAATATTATGAGCTTTTGTATGACTTTTTTCGCGGTTCTGAAATGGCGGAACATTCAGGGCTGGGAGAAATTGGAAATCCTTGTTTTGACCTGCTGCAACTCGAGATGTCAAATCCGGAGACATTGAATCTGGGACTGCAGAAAGCAGAACTGCCGGATCCGGAGACGTTGAGTCCGGAACTGTCAATTTCGGGCTGGAAAGAAGCGGCGGTTTTTGCCGGGGCGGAAAGGGCGGACCGGAATGCCTGTTTTGCGGAGCTTCTTCTTTTTGACCTGTACAGCAGGGAAAAGCTGAAAAGCCGACCCCGGTTCCTTCCGGATTACGGACTCGGAAAGGATGAGGTGCAGAGATTTCTGAGCGCTGCCGGCGTCGGCAGAGAACGTTCTGGCCAATGCTATATTCTGCGTTTTCGATTTGACCTGAGGGAAGCCGCGGCGAGCGGGAAAATCCGGAGGAAGGAATGCCTCTGTCTGTTTGATTATTCCTGCCGGGATGCGCTGAGCGGTGCCTGCAGGGCGCGCTGGCTGAGTTCTGAGGCATGATGCGGAAGACGCCGGAGAGAAGAAAAGCAGCGGAAAATATTTTATGCAATAGAATAAATTTCATAATGGACGGAGCAATTTATATGATAACGGATTATCTTGCAGTGGATATTGAGACGACGGGACTGAGTCCGGAAAGGGATGGAATCATTGAGATCGGCGCAGTCAGATATAAAGACAGCGAACCGTGCGGCGAATATTCCTGCCTGATCCGCACCGAACGCCTGCTGCCGCAGCGCATTACCGAGCTGACGGGAATTACACGGGAAATGCTGGAGGAGCACGGAATTCCGGAGCGGGAGGCAGTGCTCGGCTTTCTTGAATACGGACGGGATATTCCTGTGCTGCTCGGGCATAATATCCTGTTTGATTACAGCTTTTTGAAGACGGCCGCGCTGCGCTTCGGTATGGAATTTGAGCGGAGCGGCCTGGACACGCTTGCCTTTGCCAGGGCGCTGCACCCGGAACTGGAGAGCAGAAGTCTTGCGGCTCTCTGCGGGCATTACCGGATCGAGCAGGAGCAGGCGCACCGGGCTGCAGCGGATGCGTTGTCTGCACAGCGGCTGTATTCTGCGCTGTGCAGGGAATTTCCGGATTATTCCTTCTCTGCAGTCCCGCTGTGCTATCGGCCGAAAAAGCAGCAGCCTATGACAGCGCGACAGAAAAAGTATCTTCAGGATCTCCTGCGGCACTGCTCGATGGAATACACTGACGAGCTGGAGCTTTTGTCAAAGAGTGATGCCTCCCGGCTGATCGACCGGCTTATTTTGACAAAAGGCAGACCTGATCGGGCAGCATCGGAAAATGCTTGCCCCGAATGGCAAAATGTCATAAAATATCATTGACGCCGAGCAGTTCCCCGCGGAGCTGTTCGGACAGCTCATCCTCCCGGACACGGAGCGCCGCGGCGGCATCGCTGCGTCCCTGCTTCTCGTAGATTGCGCCGAGAAGCCGGTAGGTGGCCCGGATATCCGTCTTCAGCTCCACAGCGTATTCGAGCGCGAGAGCGGCGCGTTCATTGTCTCCCGCGTCAAAGAGCAGGCTGCCGAGGCGCTGAAGCCCGCGCGTATACGCGGTATAATGGCTGTCGCACTCGGAGAGTACCGGGAAATTGGCCGCTCCGTAGGTCAGTTTTAAATCGGTGTTCGAAATACCGGAAAGGTTCAGCAGCTTTGTGCCGTCGAGCCGGGCAAGCGCTTTCCGGGCGGCGGCAATTTCACCGTCCGGATCAGGGCAGCCGGCCAGATCAGGCAGGCGGCTTATGTCGGCGATCAGATAAGGAAGGCCGGAAATATCTTTTTTTCGGGTTGTGTTGGCCTCCAGTTCCCGCTGCAGAAATTCGTCGATGCGCATCCCGGACTGGCGGTCATGTTTTTTTGACTTGTAGCGGATCAGCATAATTAAGATTAACGTACATCCGAAAATGACAGGCATTGGGAAAAACTTCCTTTCTCTTAAAACAGTTAATAATTTAATGGAGGAAACTAATATGTTCAGATCAAGAAAAACTCAAAAAATGGTCGCAGCAGCGATCGCAGCGCTGCTTGTAATTGCCATGCTGGCAGGATTGATTTCCGCAATCGTGTAGTATGGCGGGACAATTCCGGCAGGAAAAACGGTGCCGCCGGCCGAAACAACATAATCCGGCAGCAGCGGTGTTTCCAGCGATTTCAGTCCGCGCGCTTTTCTGTGAACCGCATAGTTAATATAAATATACATAAAATAAGTGCCGATGTCAATGTGGTTGATTGGGAAAGGTACGGTGCGGGATGGAACGAAACGGAAGAAAAAAATGCGGATTTTATCTGGGCGCCGGAGCGGCTGTCCTTGCGGCGCTCACGGCATGCAGCAGGGGACATCAGCAGGAAAAGGCCCCGGGAGATGACAGCTATGAGCGGGCCGACCCGAGGGCCGAACTGGACGCGGCTCCGGGAGCCAAAGGCGGATCGGCTCAGGGGGATGCTGTGGCGAATGATATGCAGTCAGAGCCTGTACAGTTTGCGGAAAATATTCCGGAAACAGGCTATGGGACGGACAATGACCTGCAGGGACAGACGGGCCGGATGGGAGAGCCGCCGATTCAGGTGACGGGAACACCGGAAGTAAAGGTGATTACTTCGGAATTTTCTACCTGGTACGGCAGCAGCGGGCCGGAGCGGCGAGGCAATATCGAGCGGGCGGCAGAGCTGCTGAACGGCACGGTAATCGAACCGGGCGGGATATTTTCCTGTGCTGCGGGCATCGGCCCGATCACCGAGGATAACGGATATCTTCCGGCAGGAACCTTTGTGCAGGGCAAGGTAGAGGAGGGAATCGGCGGCGGTGTGTGTCAGGTATCCACAACGCTTTACAATGCAGCGCTGCTCTCCGGGCTGACGATTGTGGAGCGCTCGCCGCATTCCATGGCGGTGGGCTATGTTGACCCGGCGCGGGATGCCGCGATAGCAGGCAGCTACAAGGATTTGAAGCTGCGCAACGATTACGCGTATCCGGTTATGATCGAGGCGTTGACGGAGGACGGAATGCTGTATTTCCGCATTCATACCTCCGAGGAAGATATCGGCAATACCATTGAGCTGGAGAGTGTTGTTCTGGAGGAAATTGCGCCGGGCCCCCCGATTGTCACGATTGACGAAACACTTCCTCCGGACAGTTATATGGTTACGCAGAAAGCGCATACGGGCTATATCGCCGAGCTGTACCGGGTTGTTTCCAGGGACGGAATCGAGATCCTGCGGGAGAAGGTAAACACAAGCAGCTATGCGGCGACGCCGGAATATGCGACTGCCGGCAGTGATTTTCGCTGACGGACGGCAAGGAACCGGAGAGGAAATTTTACCGCGGCGAGGAACCGGCGGGAGACTTCCGGGCGGTGAGGAACCCGAGAGGGAAACTTTCAGGCGGTTGAGAACTACCGGGCGGCGGAAATCTCCTGCCCGGCAGGCAGACGCCTGTGCCGGGAAATACCCGGACAGGCGTTCACAGCGGCAGGCGGAACGGGCTTCCGGGCGCCGCCGGCAAACCCAGAGAAATAAAAAAGAAATGACGAACGGGGGATTCGGAAAATGGGAAAGCTGGAGACAACAAAGGAATACAGGGAATTTGAAGCGAAATACAGCAAGGAGGTTAAGGAACTGCTGGTTCTGACTTCGGAATTCGTGGGCGGAGCTTGCCGGATGGGAAAAAGTCTGTGGAATGCGAGCGCAGAATTTCTTGCATGCGTCGATCCGGAAACCGGCGAGCTGAGCGAACATCGGGGGAATCTTTTCTGGCTCTGTGAGGAACCGGATCGGGATAACTGGATACATAATCTGAAAAACCTGAGGATTTACCGTATAAAGTGCCGTAAAATGCTGCCTCAACCTGCGCCGGGCGGCGAGCCTCTGCGCCAGGCCGCTTCCTATCTGCTGGTCGATGTGATAGAGCGAAGCGTGCAGCACTCCGGGCTTGAACAGGTTCTGGAGGCATATAAAAAGCCGGTGCTGCTGGAGGACGCCTGCGGAAGATTTCAGCTGGAGCGCCAATTTGACTGGTTTTCGGGGCAGGTGGACTGGCTGGGAGAAAGCTGCAGAGTTGCACTCTCCTGCGATGAGGACGGTGGCGAGACGGCAGCTGCGGCACTGGAGATTTTCAGGAAAATATACGCGGCTTCGGGTGATTGGGACAGAAAATTCCGCGCTTTTGCGGCGGCGGAGCTGACGGAGCTTGCAAACGAATGGAATGAGGACGAAGACGACGAAGATGATTCCGAAGAAAACGTTTCCGGGGAAATCACGGAAAAAGCATTTGCGGAGCGGATCAGAATCAGCGAGCTGTCCGTGCAGCCGGATGGGGACTATACCGCTTATTACGATGACGACGATCTGTTTTATGGACATGTGATCGTGATTGAGGGCAATGTGGATACCGGAATGGAGAGCGCGCAAATTGCGGGATAATATTAGATAACATTGGAGTTTCGCCATTTTTTCCAAGGCTCTTGTTTGAAAAACTGCATAACAGCTAAAATTAATAAGTAATTGCCAGTTATAATTATACTTTTTATGAAAAGTTCTAATTTTATGTAAATTTTAATAATGAAATTTTTAAAAATGGAGGGGGACTCAAACTTTATACGTATTGACTTGACTGGTTTATTATCAATGTAAGTTAGAAGACAAAGTTAAATAAAAAAGTTTTCGGTATTGTGGAAGGGGGATTTCTATGAAAAAAAAGATATGGTTCATAGTTGTTTTGCTTGTGGCTCTTTTTTCTGCTGCCGGTTTTTACGCTGTTTACTCTTTTCAACATAGCGGTCTTGATAGGGCGTTGGTTGGATTGGTTAATGAGGATGGATATCTGTCCTGGGAGCATTGGAACGCAAGTGAAAAAAACACTGACCTGAAATATGAGATCGTAAGTAAAAGTAAACTTTATATTTCAAAAATATATTTGATGGAACGTGCGAATCATTATCAGATACGTTTCCGGATTGGCTATGGGATACCATTTATGCACGGGGAACTGTTGAGCGATATTGATTGGGTTCTGGAGGATGTAAAAGGCAACAGTTATACAGAAAATATCGTGGTTTTCGCGGAGCGGATAGCGGGTTTAAATTGTGTCAATGTAACATTAGTACTCGACAAAGAGTTTATGGATTTGTCGGGGGAGGTGCTGAATATTACGGCAGTCTGCTCAAAAGGAGCGGACGCCGGGGCAGAAATTAAAAAAAGCTATGCCCATTGCCAGGCCAGGCTTTTTATTCCGTAAATAAAGAAGAGTGGTAAATATTGACAGTTCCTGTATGATTTCAATATCCTGCATCCAAAGGGAAAGATAGAGCCGTAAAAAGATGGAAATTTTTTGTCCCGGTGGTTGAGAGCGAGAAACTCAAACAGATAATAAGCTTGACTTTTTCGGCGCAGCGTGTTAAAATCCAGATAATTTCAAGAGCAAAAGCTAAGAAGAGAAGGAGTAGCTGCTGCGGAGACTTCAGAGAGAGGATGGGGGTGAGAATCCTCGCGGAAGCAGCAGGGAAGCAGTCTCGGAGCTGCAGATCGAAGGGGATTTATGTCCAGGTAGACTCTGCCGGAGGCTTCACCGTTACAGGAGGCAGGTATCGGAGCAATCCCGTACCGCAGAGTGCAGAATTTTCTGAATTTAGGTGGTAACACGGACTGAAATGTTCGCCCTAAACCGACTGGATGGTTGGTTTAGGGTGTTTTTGTTTTTTGACAGGTATCAGCCGGAGCAGAGAACAGCGGGACGGAGCGCTGCCGGGCGGAAGAAAAAACTTCCGGGCAAAACAGGAATTTTGAAAAAAGAAACCTTATAAAAAGGCATCTAAGACAGTCAATAGAAATGGAGGGCGCAGATGAAAGCAGGAAAATTGCCGGGAGCGGCGGAAAAGCGCTCCGTATTGAAATATATCCGGGCGGAAGGTATCGAGGCGGCAGGAACCGTCAGCCGGGAGCTTGCCGCCGGAAAAATGATACATGTGTGCGACGAGCTGGCAATCGAGTATTTCTGTCAGGCGGGGGCTTTGCTGGATCGTGTGCTCGGAATGCTTGCGGCGGAAGGGGCAGGAGAGCCGGTGCTCAGTGCGGTGGTGCTTGTTCCGGAAAGCTGGCAGGAGAGCAGCCGGGACGGGAGCACAGGCATTAAAAATTTTGTGCGGAAGCTCGCAGAGGTATTTCAGAGCCGCGGCATGGATCAATATACGATCCGCGTCCGCGTTCAGGCAGTGCAGCGCTCCTACCCCAGACTGATGCTTTCCGCCGGCGGACTGGCTGCCGCCGGTTCAGCGCCTGCCGGCACGGGATTTTCGGACTGTGTGCCTGCTGATGCCAATAGCGGAAATGTCCTGTATGCTTCTGCCGAAAACAGGGACCGGGCGGGACGGAGCAGCCGGCTTCCGGGAGAAAGCTGCACTGTGGCCGTCCGGCGGGAGCCGGGGGCGTATTCCGTTGTGATGGCGGGACCGGCGGCGCTGGAAGCTACGCAGGTGCTGATTGAGGCCAGGCGGGAGCAGCTGGAGCAAAGGCTGGCGGCCCAGTACCTTGCAGAAGGAATCCGTACCGCAGAGAGAACGGATGTTCGGAAAATGGTATTTCTTGCGCGGAGGCACGGAGCTGCTGTAAAGCTGCCCGGCGAAGGCGGAATTTTTGCTGCCCTCTGGGAACTGGGAGAATTTTATTCCTGCGGAATGCAGCTGGAGCTGCGGGAAATCCTGCTGAGGCAGGAGACGATCGAAGTGTGCGAACTGCTTGACATCAATCCGTATCTGATGTTTTCCGGCGGCTGTGTACTCACAGTGACCAAAAAACCGGCAAAGCTGCTTGTGGAATACCGGGAAAACGGGATTCCGGCGGCGCTGCTCGGAGTTCTGACGCCGGGCGGAGACAGAGTGCTGACAAACGGGGAGGAGCAGCGGTTTCTGGAACCGTTTCGCGAGGATGAGCTGTACCGTGCAGGAATTCTGAGGGGCTGAGAGTGCCGTGACATACAGGTGCGGCGATACAGGCCGGAATCTGCATGGCGGAAGAAAGGCCGGCGCGCAGGAAAACAAACAAAGGCCAAGCTTAAAAAGCTGCCGGGAAAAAACATAACCAATGCAGACTTGCCCTGCGGGGCGGAAGGAGGATATTATACATGCAGACGGAAACAGGAAAGGAAAAACTCAGGGAAGCGATATTGACGGCGATTGATAAAAACGCGAAGCTTTCGGCAAGGGATCTTTCGGTGATGCTGGGTTTCACGGAGGAGGAGGTGGCGGCCGCGGTCGCGGAGATGGAGGCGGATTCCGTAATCTGCGGTTATCCGACACTGATCGACTGGGATAAGACGGATCGCGAGCGCGTGACGGCGCTGATCGAGGTGAAGGTGACGCCGCAGCGCGGCCAGGGCTTTGACAAAATTGCGGAGCGCATTTACAAATTTGACGAGGTGGAGTCGGTCTATCTGATGTCGGGCGGTTTTGACCTGACCGTGATTATTGACGGGAAGAGCATGCGGGAGGTGGCGAATTTTGTCTCCGGAAAGCTTGCGCCGATGGAGGCCGTTCTGAGCACGGCGACCCATTTTGTGCTGAAAAAATACAAAGAACACGGAATTACGCTGACGGGCGAGGTTGAAGACGAAAGGATGCTGATTACGCCATGAGAAATCCATTGAGCAGAACTGTTACCGAAATACAGCCGTCCGGAATCCGGAAATTTTTTGATATTGTGACTGAGATGAAGGACGCGATCTCCCTCGGTGTGGGCGAGCCGGATTTTGAGACGCCGTGGCACATCCGCGAGGAGGGAATTTATTCGCTGGAAAAAGGCAAGACCCATTACACCTCCAACTCCGGTTTAAAGGAGCTGAAGGAGGAAATCTGTCATTATCTGAAGCGCCGGTTTCAGCTGGATTACCAGCCGGCAAAGGAAGTCATCGTTACCGTCGGCGGCAGCGAGGCGATCGACATCGGGCTGCGTGCCATGCTCGATCCGGGCGACGAGGTGCTGATCCCGCAGCCGAGCTATGTTTCCTACCTGCCCTGCGTAACGCTGGCCGGGGGGAAGCCGGTTGTGATCGAGCTGAAAGCGGAGAATGATTTTAAGCTGACCAGGCAGGAGGTTCTGGACGCGGTAACGGACCGGACAAAGGTGCTGATTATGCCGTTTCCGAACAATCCGACCGGCTCCATTATGACGCGGGAGGAGCTTCGGGAAATTGTGGAGGTCGTGCTGGAGAAGGATATTTTCGTTATTTCCGACGAGATTTACTCCGAGCTGACTTACGGCAGCAGGCATGTTTCCATCGCGGAATTTCCGGGAATGAAGGAGCGCACCATTGTAATCAACGGCTTTTCGAAGTCCTACGCAATGACCGGCTGGAGGCTGGGCTACGCGGTGGGACCGGAGGAGATTATCGAGCAGATGGTCAAGATTCACCAGTTTGCTATTATGTGCGCGCCGACGACAAGCCAGTATGCGGCTGTGGAGGCCCTGCGCAGCGGGGACGGCGATGTCGCGATGATGTGTGAGGCCTACGACGGCAGGAGGCGGTTTCTTGTCCGGGCCCTGCGTGACATGGGGCTTGAATGCTTCGAACCGTTTGGTGCTTTCTATGTATTTCCGTGCATTAAAAGAACGGGGATGACCTCGGAGGAGTTTGCAAACCGGCTGCTGTCAGAGGAAAAGCTTGCCGTTGTCCCGGGCACTGCATTCGGCAGCTGCGGGGAAGGCTTTCTGCGCATTTCCTACGCCTATTCCATCGAAAATCTGAAGATTGCGCTGGAACGGATGGAGAGATTTGTCAGAAAGTATACAGCAGAATAATACAGATTATTTGCATAAGTATTTTTTGATAAGAAAATGAAAGATATCTGCAGAAAACAGAAATATGCAGATAAGAAAATGACGGATATCTGCAGAAAAACAGAAATATACAGATGTCAGCACCGTATTCTGATAAACTGCAGCATGAGGAATCCTTTAGCTTCTGCTTTGCAGGGATAGGGCAGCGATGCCCTGATTGGACTGCAAAACAGAGGAGGACGCTTCCATAATCTTCCGGGTGCATTGTGCTTTCGCTGGTGAAACAGCCCCGGTTTTCCTTGTGCGAATGATTGATGAATTGGAAAAAGTATGCTATAATATCCTCACAGGGCAGGGCGGTGTAATTTTACGGCTCTGTTCTGCAGGGATATTTACAGGGGGACTTGGTAAAATTCAAAGAAAGAGGCTTCCGGGAAAGAAGCAGAGGTCGATTATGAAGCAGTACAGGAGAATTTCACTGCCGGTTACAGCGGCAAAGTATGAGATCGGGAAGGGCATGGAGGACGGCTTCCGTCTGTATTCCCAGGTAATCACAAATGACGGGATTGCTTTGGACGGACTGATAAAGATTGAGCGTGAAGACGGTGTGATTGTCTGTCCGTTTGTGCGCAACCGCCGCGGAGTCGTATTTATCCGCGAGGGGGATTACATTATCTGCGAGGACGGCGGCGAGAAGCATGTCTGCGGTGAGGATAAGTTCGGACAGCGATTTGAGGAAATCAGAGAATAAAGCGGAAAACAGTGCGGATTTTCCGATGACCGGAGCGGAGGCGGAAAACCGCGCAGGCCGGAGATCAGACTGCCGGAAGCGGCGCCGGATCTCCGGTCTTTTTTGTCCGGGGATAACCCGGAACGGCTTTATTAGCCGGGGGATAACCCAGAACGGCTTGATGCAATCCCTTATAACCGCTGCGGGAATCTTCATTGTCAGAATGTTCTGATCTGCCAAATCCTGGGGTATTCCTCCATCTAAGCCTCCATCATTTCCCTGATGGTTCCTTTTCCCGGATATATTGAGCGTGTCCGCAAAGGCGTTTCACCTTATGACGCGGGATTATTTTATACACTTAAATCTGCAGCTTCGCTGCAAGTGTCCCGCGCGGCGAGCAGGGAAATCTCTCCTGCACGATTTACATTTCCGCCAGTTGACAATCATGTTTTTTAAAGAAATCCACTCTCGGTTCCAGATACTTCAATTTATGACTGTCCATGTCTGCAATATAAAAAGAAACCGGCTCAAATATATTACTCCAATCCCACAATTCTTCACCCAGATTTAGATATTCCCGAAACATTTCACATCCTTCCGGTGCAATCGGATGAACCAGTATTGCCATAACCTTGCAGGCATAAAAACAATCAATGACAAGCTGTTTTCTGGATTCCGCATTATTCGTGGCATCTGCAATCTTTACATTGTTTACCCAATGTTTGTTTATTGACCGGATAAAGTCATCTAAAACATAAGAGATACGATGAAAATCATGGTTATACATATAACGCTCATAATCAAGAACGGTTTTTTCTGTCATAAATTTTATTTGTTCACTCGCGTCGCCCTTTGGAATTTTTCCGTCGCAATTATTCTGAACAGCATAGAAGCAGGTCCGGATTAGCCGGTTAAACACATTGGTTATTAAATTGCCGTCTTTCAGAACCATATCTGCACCAGCCCGGTCTTCCTCTTTCATAAATGCCTGCGGTTTAAAACCTGCACTTTTGGAAGACAGACCCAAACTCATAAAATGCATCCGCAGCTGATCCTTCGTGTAATAATTGAGCAATTCATCTGCCATAGGAGGCTTTAATTCGGAACTGCTGCTGGCTTTGGTATCCATATACAATAAATGTCGGTTGGCTATGATATGGGATAAGTATACGGTCTCCATATCCGGTACTTCCCCTTTGGGAACCTGTAAACCTGTAAATAACCCTGTCTGAGCGATGGCATAGAAATAAATGTTATCTTCTCCAATGAACTGATAAACTTTAGATTCCTCATCATACCACCACCCGGACAAGTCGGCTTCTTTTCCCTGTTCTTTCAAATATGCTAAAGTAAAGGAAATCGGCGCCCACAGCGATTCCGGCCATACCCAAAAGGTGAGGTCTTTTAATTCTTCACACTCCGGGAACGGGATACCCCATTCTACATTACCGGACAGCCGGAACGGAACCAGTGTCTTTCCGGAAGTATAATGAATGCTGCCGGCTTCCAATACATCTTTAGCCTTGTCACGGTCGTCCAGATTTTCAAATTCAAACACAACAAACGGTTTCTTTTCCTCATTGGTTAATTTATGAGGGGGCAGCTTTGCTGCCAATTCTGCCAGGTCACCTATATACTTTCTCGGTATACATATTGAGGGCTTTTTCAAAAATTCTTCCACGGTTTCTAACTGGTACTTACGCGTATTGGTATTTTTCCGTAAGAAATCATTATATTCCTTTATTGCATGAACGCAATATTCTAAATCAAAATACCAGTTTTTTACATCTGTGAGGACAGGTTTTTTGTTTGACAGGCAACTGACGGGATTGATCAGTTCCGAAGGCATAAACTGATGTCCTAAAGAACACTCATCGGCATATGCTTTTTCCGAAGTACATCCCGGTATCGGGCATTTCCCTGTTACCTGTCTTCCGTTTAAAAATATCTCCTGAATCCGTGAAGTTAATTGTATTTATATGCCAATCTACAATCAGATTGGCAA
>CAJUMC010000055.1 GCA_910587085.1 uncultured Lachnospiraceae bacterium
GAGGTTTTGTAGTATTAAGTGCTTTTATATGCTCATGAATAATTCAGGATTAATTATATCGGAAAGCTGCTGTATGCCGTGCTGTACATTTTCCATGGAATCCATGATCGCCTGCACTCCGGATGCCTGATCCTGCGTAGAAGAGCTTATTTCCGCCGTATTCTCCACCGAGGTTCTTGAAATTTCCTCCACGCGGTTCATCGCCTGGAGCAGCTTTTCCTTGATATCAACAATGCCGACCAGCTCCTCCTTCAGAAGATCAATTACCTTAATCACCTCTTCCGACGAATGGAGAATGGCTTCGAAAATCTGCACGGTATCGCCCAGCTTGACATTGGATTCATCCACGATAACATGATTGGAATCCATCAGCCCGGTAATCTCCGTTACGGTGGAGAGAATGTCCTTCAGGATAACGTCAATCTTATGAGTTGCCGTGGACGATTCTCCCGACAGGGAATTGATCTCCTCCGCAACAACGGCAAAGCCCCTGCCCGCATCACCCGCTCTGGCCGCCTCAATCGCTGCATTCAGAGCAAGCAGATTTGTCTGCTTTGCAATCTGTCCGATGCTCTCGATAATCTCGCCGATGGAATTTGATTTCTGCGCCAGCAGCGTAACTCCTTCCGAAGCTTTCCTTGTGGACTCGATATTTTCCTTGAATTTCCCGGAAAGCTCGGTGATGGCCCGAATGCCCTCATCGTTCTTTTCCTTCAGCCTCTTCATATTTTCCACGGTCTGCGAAACGCGCTCCTCGGAGCTTATAATCATAGCATTGAGGTCGTTGAAAATCTGTATGCTGCTTTCCACCTGCTGTATCTGCATTCCCGCGTTGCATGATATCTCCTCGGTAGACGTGGCAATCTGCGTCGTTCCCGCCTCAAAGCCGTGCAGGGAAGTATAGATGCTTTCCGAAGAGCGGCGCAGACCGTCAAAAGCCCTGCGGATATTTTCGAGTATTTTTTCCGCCTCGTGCTCCTTGGTTTCCACCGTCTCAAACAGTGCATAGGCCCTCATAACGATAATAACCGCAACCAGCACTGCGAGCACATATACCATCCAGGCAAAAATCCAGATGGAAATTGTATACATGGCAAGATATGCCTTCTGGAACAGCAGCATGGCTATTACATTTGTAACAACCGTAGCAGCTGCACATACCTTGATCAAGGACAGATTATAGTACGGAACCGCTAAAAACAATACAAGGAAATATGCTTCCACCATCGCACCGAAACAGCCGGGAGTGCCAAGTACAATGACGATGGCTCCGACGGCCGGAAGAGTAGAAATATATACATATTTTGCGTATTTTCCGAGCGGTTTTTCCAGCACCCTTGTTATAACACCACACAGCGACATACAAAGCACGACACTGTCCCGGGCGGACCCTCCGTTAAACAGCAGCACATACAGAAATGCAACCACGGGTATGACGGTCAAAAAAACAAACATAATCAGATTCATTCGCTTTTCTTCGTTTTTCAAAATGTCAAGATTCATATTAACCCCATTTCTGCAAGACCGATTCCATTCGTCTTTGCCTATTTTATGTAGTATTGTTCGCCGAGATTTATCCCGGCGGCCTTTCCTGTACTTTCGGAGCAATAAATTTATGGTCTTTCCTGTGTTCTGCCTCCGAACCCTGCAATTAAAGTCCCAAAAGCGAAGTATTCGGCAATCACTGTATAAATACAAGTGGATTATAACATAGAGAAGAAAATTCTTCAATTATTTCATTCTGTATGTTTATTTTCTATAAATATTCAATATAATTTTAATGTAAATTTAGCAATATTGCACAAATTCTTATACATTTATTTGCCTTCTCTGATATATTTGCGGGCTGTTTCCTGTGCTTGTGCGCAGCGCAAAAAATCTTAAAACACATTTTCATTCCTGCAGAGTAATTGCTGATATCCCCGCCGGGAGCAGCTTTTCTCTGGCTATAAAGCCCGCCGCTCACAGAAACGGTGGCTGATGCGGCAGGTCAGACCCTTTTCTCTAACCTGGCATTGACCATAGCGGCCCGCGCCTCCCGTCAATGTTCCGGCGTCTGGTTTTTCCCGCAACCGGGAACAGCAAGGTCGCCAATCGTACCTCGTCCTGCAAGCCGCTCAGACACTTATTTCCCTGCAGGTGCGATGGCCCTGCAAGGCAGCATAATGGTCCGCATAGCAGCTGTGATCGGTTTTACAGCAATCGCGGCGTAAAAAAACAGCGGAATCTTTGAAGATCAAAGAATTCCGCTGCTTCTTGATGCTGTTTGATGTAATGAGACACGCGGGAATCGAACCCGCGACAACTTGATTAAAAGTCAAGTGCTCTACCGACTGAGCTAGTGTCCCCTGCTTTCCTGCTGCAGCCCCCGGAACGACATCCCGCGGGCAGCCTGTAAAATATCAGCGCTGTTCATCTCACAGCGCTGATATTTTAACATATTATGTCCCGTTTTGCAAGAAAAATTTTCATTATTCTCCGCAATATTCCCGGATCAGGCGGACAATCAGATCGTTCAGTGCCTCCACGGTGTACGAACCGATCGTCGGCTCCAGATGGCTTCCGCCGATTCCGCTGTCGTCCGTAAGGAAGGTATAGGTGCCGCCGGTAATCATGGAAAGACTGCGAAGCAGGCCCTCCGTTTTTTTGTCCACGCCGCTTGAGGCAATCGGTACGATGCGGATTCCCTGACTTGCCGCCGCCTGTACCGCAGCCTTCAGATTTTCTGCTGTCTCCTCTGTATCGTGCGGCGGTGCATCGAGAATCAGGAACATCAGCTTAACGGCTTCCTCCCGCCATTCATGGCCGAGCACGGCATCATAAAGCGCCAGGTCCACCGCTTCCTCGTAATCCCCGCCGCCGTCCGCATATTCAGCGTTGATCAGCGCGGATACCTGCGTTATATCCGACAGAAACTCATTGGAGCGCACCACATAATCATCTCCGTGATCCCGGTAAAAGTTTACGGAGAATCGGGTATTCTGATCGGACACCTGCGCTGCAATATCCTCAAATTCCTTCTGGAGATACATCAGCTCATCGCTCATGGAGCCTGTCGTATCAAATACGAACATTACGTCAAGCCGCCGCGCCGGCGCAGAAAAGGCAGGAACTTCAACCGTCAGCTCGCTGCTTTGCAAAATTACCGCAGAATTCTCCGGATACAGAACATCGCTTTCCTGCATGGACTGCTGCCCGTCCGGATTCTGTCCCGGGTCCACCGTTACAAGGCTGTCCTGCGCCCCGTCGAGCCCCTCCGTAACCGTCTGACCGTCCGGGGTGATGAGTGTTACATGATCCGGCTTTGCTGTCCCTGGAACAATCCCGTAAACATTGTAATACAGATATGCTGTTCCGGTGTGATCCGTAACTGCTTCGGCCAGTACATTCCCGGCAGCGTCATACAGGGCAGCCCGCATATTTGCTGCCGTTTTTCCTTCGCTGACCGCGTGTACAACAACACGCTGGTAAGGAGCAATGCCGAATGTCTGAAACCGGAAGCTTCCTGTCTGTACCAGATTTACTAAAAATCCCCAATTTAGATTATCTCTCCATTCTCCCGCAGTAAGCAGCCCCGGCGCCGGAACAATCCCGGGGATTTCCTCCTGCTCCGGCAAAAGCATCTCCTCTGATTTTTCCCCCGGCAGCGCGGCGCTGCTTTCCAGCGTCCCCGAGAAATCCATCAGCCCCTCTGCTCCTCCCGCTGCCGAATCCGTATGCACCGTTCCGCCGTCTCCCAGCGTTGTCTCCGCAGGCCAAACGGGCTTTTTGTCCGAATCGGATTCACCGCCCGGGCGAAGTATATCCCCGCTTCCCGTGCCGTCCGCCGCACCAAGCTTTTCCCCTCCGTCCGCCATGTTAAGTTTTTTTGCAGCACCGCAGCCGGTCAGCATCATCGCCGCAGCAAGCACTCCGGCAAGCCATTTTCTGTTTTTTCCTCTCTTCTTTTTCATCTCGCACCATCCTTTCTTACCAATTAGACGACTCCTCCGGCAGAAAAGTTCCCGAAAACGGAAGCGAAAAAATATTGATTGCATCGGGATAGAATCTGATTTAAAATAGAAGACGCACCAAGAAATCACAATGTCAGTAAATACCCGCCGAAACTGCAGAACCGGCCGTTTTTCCATAAAAGGCCGCCCTCTGAGCCGTTAGCAGGTATTTCCGATCAGGAAGCGAAAAATGCTTCAGAATGCGAGGTTATCTTTCTATGAAAAAGGTTTATCTGTTTGCTGCCGAGGGCTTTGAGGAGATTGAGGGCCTGACCGTTGTTGATCTGCTGCGCCGGGCACAGATCGACTGCCGGATCGTATCAATGAATGAAACGAAGCTTGTCACCGGCTCCCACGGAATCGCCGTGCAGGCCGACCTGCTTTTTGACGCCAAAACACTGGCTGACGGCGATATGTACGTGCTGCCGGGCGGAATGCCGGGCACGAATCATCTGATGGCGCATGAAGGTCTCCGGGGGCTTCTCACCTCGCCGCAGACAGCCGACCGCTATATTGCCGCAATCTGTGCCGCTCCGAGCGTTCTCGGGCAGCTTGGTCTGCTGACGGGTAAAAAAGCGACCTGCTATCCGGGCTTTGAAGGAAAACTGACCGGCGCGGAGGTTCTCCCGGATGGGGTTGTCACAGACGGCCGGATCATCACCAGCCGCGGGCTCGGCACTGCAATTGACTTTGCCCTTGCGCTGACTTCCCTGCTTGCAGATTCTGCAGCTGCGGATGCGCTCGCTTCCTCCATCCAGTACAGCCGCGTTTAACGCTGTCCGGCACGGTTCGGCGGCCGCGCCTGCAGGCGCGTCTGCGTTGACGGAGACGGCATAAAGGGCAGGCGCGGCCGCGGCGGAAAGCCGCACCGAAAGACTTGCATCAAAAAAGGAGAGGCTCCGCCCCTCCGTCCGCGCAAAGAATTTTCTACGGCTCCCCCCCGCGCTAAAAACTGGGCTAGCCAGATTCGAACTGGCGACTGCAGGAGTCAAAGTCCTGTGCCTTACCGCTTGGCGATAGCCCAACAGTCCTCAATTAAGGAAAAAAGTCTTTTGCAAGCAAAAGACTTTAGGGTGGATACAGGGATTCGAACCCTGGGCCTCCAGAGCCACAATCTGGCGCGCTAGCCAACTGCGCTATACCCACCAAGGCTGTTTTTTTCTCCGAACCTGCCGGAGAAATGTGCCAGAAGGGATTCGAACCCCCGACCCACGGCTTAGAAGGCCGTTGCTCTATCCAACTGAGCTACTGACACACAAGAGCAGGTGATGGGAATCGAACCCACGTATCCAGCTTGGAAGGCTGGTGTTCTACCATTGAACCACACCTGCATGTATGAACTGCACCCGATTCACAGTTCTGCAGATTCAAACAATCTGCAAATCGGGGTGACAGGATTCGAACCTGCGACATCTTGATCCCAAATCAAGCACTCTAGCCAAACTGAGCCACACCCCGACCCTGCGGAAAAAATGCATTCTTCCGTGACACGGTTTATATTATATAATAAGCATTTTCGTATGTCAACAATTTTTTCAATTTTTTTGTGAAGGTTTTTCCAAAAAGCCGGAAGCAGCTTTTCACATCTTCTCAAATGCAGCGCTTCCAGCAGCAAAGCCTCTTTTTGCTTTCCTGCATCGGAATACGGAACCGTTACCAAAGCCGGCGCCCCAGCGCCGCCGTTCCTCACAGGCCGCAGCGGGGCGGATGAAATTTCGTACCGTCCGCCCCGTCTGCTTTCCTTCTGCCATTTAACGTTAAACCAATATGTCTGCCCGGGCTGTTACTCCGGCTGCTTATGTGTTTCAGGGCTTTTACTCCGGCTGCTGCTCCGGCAGCTTATCCGTTTCAAGGCTTTTACTCCGGCTGCTGCTCCGGCACTTTTCCGTTTCAAAGCTTTCGCCCCGTCTGCTTTCTGCTTTTTACCCGGCGGAAACAATCTTTCTGTTTATCAGTGATGGAACAGCCGGATTCCGGTGAAAGCCATCACCATGCCGTATTTGTCGCAGCAGTCGATCACAGCGTCGTCCCTTATGGAGCCGCCCGGCTGCGCAATGTACTTCACGCCGCTTTTGCGCGCACGCTCCACATTGTCCGAAAACGGGAAAAATGCGTCCGAGCCGCAGACAACATCCTGCAGCTTCGTCAGCCACTCCTTCTTTTCCTCCCGCGTAAATACTGCCGGCTTCACCTTGAAAATCCTCTCCCACGCGCCGTCCGCAAGCACATCCTCGTACTCGTCGCCAATATAGATGTCAATCGCATTATCACGATCCGCGCGTCCGAGCCCGTCCAGAAACTGCAGCCCCATGACCTGCGGCGACTGACGCAAAAACCAATTATCCGCCTTCTGGCCCGCAAGTCTCGTGCAGTGGATTCTCGACTGCTGCCCTGCGCCGATGCCGATTGCCTGACCGCCCTTTACATAGCATACGGAATTGGACTGCGTATACTTCAGCGTTATCAGCGAAATCTTCATATCCGTCAGTGCGCTCTCCGGAATATCCTTATTTTTTGTGACAATATTGGAAAGCAGCTCCTCATTGCAGTTCAGCTCATTCCTGCCCTGCTCGAAGGTGATACCGTACACCTGCTTGCGCTCGAGCTCCGCCGGCATATAAGCAGGGTCAATCTGAATCACGTTGTAATTGCCCTTTTTCTTTGACTTTAAAATTTCCAGCGCCTCCGGCTCATAGCCCGGAGCAATTACACCGTCGGAAACCTCGCGCTTGATCAGGTTTGCGGTACACACGTCACACACCTCGGAAAGCGCAATGAAATCGCCGTAGGACGACATGCGATCCGCCCCTCTCGCACGTGCGTACGCGCTTGCCAGAGGCGTAAGCCCGCCGAGGTCGTCCACCCAGTAAATTTTTGCAAGCGTATCGTCCAGCGGAAGACCGACGGCCGCACCCGCCGGCGACACATGTTTGAAGGAGGCCGCCGCAGGAAGCCCAGCAGCCTGCTTCAGCTCCTTAACCAGCTGCCAGCCGTTAAAGGCGTCAAGAAAATTGATATAGCCCGGCCTGCCGTTCAAAACAGTAACCGGAAGACTGCTGCCGTCTTCCATATAAATCCGCGACGGTTTCTGGTTCGGATTGCATCCGTATTTTAATTGAATTTCATTCATGTTCCTGCCTCCCTGCGTGCTTTTGTGCGCCCGGCGGCCTGAAAAATCTATTCCGCAGGCCGCTGCGCACGTTTCGTGCTTCTGTGCGCGCAGCAGCCAATGTCCGGAAGCTTATCGCTTCCCCTATCGCCTGCATCCTGCCGCCGTGCGCATCTTGTTGATTGCCGTACATTTTTTACTGTAACTATTTTACATTTATTACTTTACATTTTTATTATATATTCTTGACTCATATTTTCCCGTTGCGATATCAATATAGCGCACAAACAGGGAAACCTTGTTTTCCCCGTTCAGGCTCTCCCAGAGCATTCCGCCGAAGGCATCCAGATCCCCGGAAAGCTTCACTCGCTTCGGCTCCCCCTCAAAGCTCGGCAGCGGATTGCCGTCGTGCATATAGGTATGGAGAAAATGCCCCTCTCCCGCCTTCGGACTCTGATAAGCAAAAGTAAACCGGCAGCAGGAGGACGGATCGCCGTCTGCGCTTTTCAGAATGGACATCGCATAGTTGTAGCTGTCCCCTCCTTCAATGTGCATGATCCCGGAAATTCTCGGTGTAAAATTCGGGCCGTCCGGCTCAAACTCGCGGCAACGCAGCGACTGCTCAAAGGTAAGCTGCTTGTCCATTCCCTCGTAGATCGTATCGGTCTGGTCGCCGTTCGTCACGATTGTCTTGTTGCCCAGCACGCGCACCGGCGCATAAATAATCAGGCTCGGGTCCTCCAGCTTCGACGGATCGAACGCTTCCGTGCGGATGCCCTCCCCGTCCGTGACGAAAACGCGGTTGCGGCTGTTTGCGCTTCTGCCCATAATAAAGTAGGCAGCGACTGCCTTCTTCCCGTCCTCCGAGCGCCCGATCACAATCCCGCGTCCCGGGTAGGCATTGCTTTTGAGTTCCTGTTCCAGTGACAACATGTTCATTTTCTCCTCGCTTTCCGCCGCTCACTCCGCGGCCGTCAAATCGAATTTGAAGCTGCTGCTTTTCCGCGTCCCCGCCGGAGGCTTCCTCTGACCGGCATGCAAAGCCGCCGCTCCTGCCGGCCGGGCACATAAAAAACCGCCCGGGCGTACGCTGAAATGCATTCGCCCAGGCGGTCGGCAATCGTGCTGTATGCGCTCCCTGCAGGTAATCCTGCTCCGGCCGGGCAATCCCGCGCCTCTTTCCGCCAGTCGCGCACTCCGCCGCGGGAATACCCGCCGCGTCACTTATAACTGTATAGTACATGATATTCCGGGAAAAAGCAAGCAGTTTTTCCTGTACTTTCCGGTGTTTCTTCCGCGCTGCTATTCTGTGCTGATTCCTGATGATTTATGTACCGGCTCCCTGACAGCCTCCGCGATCTCCTTCTCAAAATCAATCCGTGTTCCCGCATCATCCAGTTCAGGCGTTATTTTCTGAAAACAGGAAAGCCAGATATAAGCCAGATATTTTTCGCCGGAAAACGCAGAAATTCCCCGTTCTGTTCCGGCACATCCGACACCGGCGCAGCCTTGCTGTAATCCCAGCAGTATTTCAAAAAATCCGTGTATCCCGTCGGCAATCCGTGCGCAGGGGCAAAACCGTTTCCGATAATCAGCAGTTTCATTCATCTGCTTCATCTTTCCGCAGATTCCCCGTTTCCTCCATCTTTGCACTTTAATTTATCTCTTCAGTTTATTTCTTCAATGTAACAGACACCTTCCGCCTGGCTCAATATCTGCAGAAGCCTCTCATGCTGCGTGCGGTGCGCCGCTTTGAGCATCAGAAGCGCGCCGATATGCTCTCCGTCCGTCCTAGCCTTTCCCATCTCAATCTCCGATACCTGAATGCCGTTCTCCCGCGCGTGGCGCAAAAACCGTCCGATGCAGGCGACGTCCTGCAGCTCGACAAACACGCTGAAAACCCGGTTATTTGTATTGATATGATTCTCAAACATGTAGAGCAGCGTGTTGATTATTATACAGAGCACGGTCGTGATAATGCCGCCCATATAAAAGCCCGTACCGAGCGCCAGCCCGATGCAGGCAACCACCCACAGGCCTGCCGCGGTTGTCAGCCCCTTGATCTTCTGCAGACCGGTCACCACAATGGTTCCGGCGCCGAGAAAACCGATGCCGCTGATAACCTGTGCACCCATGCGGGATGCGTCCACGCCCGGATATGCCGCGCATATATACTGATTCGTAATCATTGCAAGCGCTGCGCCCACACAGACCAGCATGTGCGTCCGAAAACCCGCCGGCCTCCTTTTCTTTCCCCGCTCGATCCCGAGAAAGCCGCCGCACAGCAGCGCCAGAAGCAGTCGCAGCG
Organism: uncultured Lachnospiraceae bacterium; assembly: GCA_910587085.1. Classification (GTDB taxonomy): domain Bacteria; phylum Bacillota; class Clostridia; order Lachnospirales; family Lachnospiraceae; genus RGIG4057. Next base: position 9,410 of record CAJUMC010000055.1, read on the forward strand.
TCACGGACAGCAGGTTGATTTCCTGCAGCAGCCCCATACTCTCTCCTCCATCCTTCCGGATTTTATTTAAATTATACCAGACAATCTCCCTTTCGACAATCACAAAACACCGCTTGGGAGAAGCGTGAACCGCCGTTCTCGTAATTTATGCGGTCATCCCGGTGAAACCCGAATGAAACGGACAGAGCGCCCGAAGTCTTCAAAAGAAATTGCTCCGCACCTCAAATTCTCATGGCAATTCAATCCCGGAGGTGGTATAATCAAGGCGCTGATTCCCATGAACAAAATGCCGCTCACGCGGCGGAATGAGAGGAAATATGAATAAAAAAGATATTCTTGAGCTGAAACGCCGCTTCAAAAAAAATCACTGCACGATTACGCGGATGTGCGGCTGCTATGTGAATGCCGAGAAGGAGATTCTGCTGACGCTCGGGGAAAACTTTCTGAATCTCGAGGAGGAAGAATTTTATAAGTATCTGGAAATCGCGGGAAAAACATTGTCCGGAACCCCGGGAAACAACCTGCTCGAACTGCAGTTCCCTCCGGAAGAGGAGGAACCGGGAGGCAAACAGCAATTTCTGATGGGACTGAAGGAAAGCGGCCTGAAAAACGAAGCCCTGCTCAACACCTTTTACCGCCTGATCATCGACAATTACGAGTACGCCGGAAATTACCTGATTCTCGTGTTCCACGATGCCTACGACGTTATCACACGGACAAGCGATCATTCCGCGCTTGACGAGTCCGAGGAAGTGTACGAATACCTGCTGGCCGCCGTCTGCCCGGTAACGCTCTCGAAGGCAGCGCTCGGCTATCTGGAGACGGAACACCGCATCGGCGCGCGTTTCCGCGACTGGGTGGTGGGTGCGCCGGATGCGGGCTTTGTCTTCCCTGCCTTCACGGACCGCAGCGCGGACATTCATTCCGCAATGTACTACACAAAGGATGCCAAGGCGCCCCATCCGGAATTCATGGAAATGATCCTAGGCTGCCCGGTGCGTCAGACGGCCGCGGAGCAGCGGAACACCTTTCAGGACATTGTTCACAGCGCCGTTCCGGAGGAACGCCGGAGGGAACGTGTGCTCTATGATATTCATGAGACCATCCATGACATGCTCGAGGAGCGCGCCCTGTGTACGGACCCGGAGGAGGAGCCGGAACCGATTCTCCTGACAGCCGAAACGATTCAGGAGGTACTCGCGGCAAGCAAAATACCGGAGGAGGTGGCTGCACGGATCGAGCATTCCTATACGGAAACCTTCACCGACGCGCCTCCGGCTGCCGACACGCTTGTAGACAACAAGCTTCTCACCGCCGGGGCACATCAGCGCAAGGAAGAGGAGCTTATGGTCGAGGTGCAGCGGCTGAAGGACGAGCTCGCGGCGGCCAGAGAAACCGCGGCTTCGACCGGGGACTTCACTGGTTCCGGAGAAGCTTCGGACGGTACAGCGGACCCGTCGACCGCCGGAACGAACAGCCCGGCACAGGACGAAGCAGCTGCCGAAACCTCTGCAGACGATGCCTGCAGCGTTGTACTCCGTGTCGCTCCGGAAAAACTCTCTCAGATCAGTTCCCAGGTGATCGGCGGACAGCGATGCATTGTTATTCCGCTCGCGGAGGACGAGCATGCCCGTGTAAACGGCGAGGAAACGCCGTTCTGAATCCGTTCTGCTTTATAAACCAGCGGGAGCGCATCTCCCAATGCGCTCCCCTTAACTTCCCACTATTCACCCTTTTACTTTTCTTTTGTTTTCCTGCTTTCCCCTGCTGCCTTCGCTTTCGTATTTTACTTCTTTCTATCTTCTTTCTATACTTCTTTTTATCTTCTGTTTTTCTTATTTCTGTTCCTCTTATTGTTCCATTGTGTTTTCTTATTACCTTTTTCTCTTCCGCTGGTTTTCCGCAATTTTGAGTTTGCCTTTTCTCTTCCGTTCGCTTTCTGCAATTTTATCTTTCTTTTGCCTGTTTAACCTCTTTTTCTTTTGTTCTCTTCTTCATTTTCGGAAACTTAAGGAGAAGGCGGGGCCGGCAAGCAGTTCGTCGTGCACCTTATAATCTCTTTGCGGCTCGCCGCACCGTTTCCCCCGCCTGTCTTACTTATGTATTTTTGCGCCGCTCCGAACCTGCGCTGTCTGCTGCGGCCTGTGGCCGCTCCCTTCAACTATTCGTCGAATCCGGCAAGCTCCTTTACCTGCGCTGCGCCGTAAAAAGCGTATTTCGGCTCGTATTTGGAGTTGTACAGAAGCGGACTTGCATTCTTTCTCCAGGAAAGCGAATCCGCAAATCCCCAGAAGGTAAGAGAATCCATGTTCACCTTATCTGCCTGAACCAGTTCCAGCAGCCCGTGAATCAGGTTATAATAATACTGCCCCTGAATTTTCAGATTTTCCTCCGTCGCCGGCAGCTTGCTCTGCCAGGTTCCAAGACATACGTCCAGCTCGGTCAGATCCACCTTCAGACCAGTCGCACCGAGTGTTTCCACAGTCTTCAGATAATTGTCAATATCATCCGCCGTATACAGATGCGCCTGAAGGCCGATGCCGTCAATCAGATAGCGTCCGTCCTCATCCACAAGCGTTTTTACAAAATTGACAAGAGTTTCTGTCTTGAACTGCTCGTTATAATCGTTGTAAAACAGATCAATATTTTCCGGTGCATATTTATCCGCATAACTAAAGGCATACCACAGATAATCATCCCCGATGATCTGATGCCAGTAGTTCTGCTCCTTGCGGATGCTGCCGTCCTCCATCCACGCCTCGTTTACCACATCATAAGCGTAAAACAGATCAATATAGCCAAGCTCCGTCAGCTTCTCAAACACCTGACGCACATAGCTCTCCATCCGGGTAAGCATAACCTCCCGCGTAACAAACGGCTGCGAGACATCGAAATTTTCATGGAAAATCCACTTCGGAGTCTGGCTGTGCCAGATAATCGTATGGCCGCGCACTGCCATCCCGTTGTCGCGCGCCCAGTCAAGCATCAGCAGCGTCATATCGTTGAACGACACAACTAAATCGCCCGCCGCAATGCTGGCGTCCCTGTCCAGGGTATAATCCGGTTTCATCAGATTTTCCATTGTAATGCTGTTGAAATGCGTGGTGATAATCTCAAGGCATTTCTTATCCTTTACCATGAAATCGGACAGGCAGGTACCTGCACGCATGCCGTACTCCTCCAGCATTTTTCCGATCGGCGTAACCTCCGGCAGAGCCGTCGGCTCCGGGGTCGGTTCCGGTGTTGGGGTCGGATCAGGAGTCTTCGTCGGCTCCGGAGCCGTGGTCGGCTGTTCCGTATTTGTCACTTCCGGCTGACTGCCCTCTGTCGGCTCCGGGACCGTGGTCGGCTGCACCGCCTCTGTCGGTTCCCCCGCTCCGGTCGGCACACCTGCCGTTCCGTTATCCTTCTGTCCGCAGCCCGCCGCCAACAGCAGCACTGCAACTATAACCGCAATATACCTTTTCATAGCCACCTCTCATTCTGTTATGGTTGATTTCCCTCATAACTTATCCCCTTCATCATATCATAAAAAGTGCTGTGTTTTCTGCGCGTTTATTGCGATTTTTTGTTTAATTTTTGTGGGCGGAACCTGCGCTGTGCAATTTCATACCGGATTTTTCCTATTTGCAGTTTTGCTGCTGCCGGTTCTTCCGGATTTTTCCGTTACTTCCATCTGCAAGTTTCCGCCTTTGGGGTTTACACCTGCTTTTTTCCTTACTTGCTTTTGCTGTAAGAATTTTCTTCTAATCTGAATTTCATCGGTAAGATATTCCTTCCTCTTAAGCTTTACTTAGCATGATTTCGCATTTTTCCCAGGCTTCAATTGTGAAATTCCTTTTTCTAAACTTCTGTATTCTCCAGCAGCCGTGACACGTTTCCGGTGTGCAGAATTGCCAGCTCGTGCAGCGCTCTCGTCGCTGCAACATAAAGAAGCTTTGCATGTCCGTCATCTTCCGGATAATCCTCCTGCGTCGGCTCCCAGATCAATACGGCATCAAACTCAAGTCCTTTGGTATAATCCACCGGCAGTACCATGATTCCCTGGCGGAATTCCGCCAGTTCCAGATTACTTTCTTCTATTCTGATCCGCCCGCCGAGTCTTTGCGCCGCTACAGACGCACTGTCCGCATCCCTGCATACAACGGCGATCGTCTCAAGCCCGTCCCGCTGCCAGCTCTCAAGCAGGGAGACGGCGCGCAGCAGCATTGACTCCCCGTCCCGGCATGCCTCTGCGAGCACCGGGTTTCCGTGCCGGATAATCGGCTCGATCGGATAACTGGAGAACGAACCGTGTCTCAGGATCTTCTGTGCAAAATCCGAGATTTCTACTGTATTGCGGTAGCTTTTTGACAGCACGCCGAAGGTATCCTTCGGATCGTTTAAAATCAGTTCTTTCAGTTCCTCCCAGTCACCCAGCCCGAAACCGAAGTGAATGTTCTGCGACACATCCCCCATAATGGTCCAGGAACATCTGGGAATGCAGAAATGCAGCGACTCGTAGGCCATCATTCCGAAATCCTGCGCTTCGTCGATTACAATATGACTTGCTTCGCGGATGCGCTCGGTTTCCTTGACCCTCTTATAAATATAGGCCAGAGCAGCCAGATCGTACACATCGCAGCCGCGCTTTTTCTCCTTTGCCATCCTTTTTCCGGCCCGGGATGTTCTGGACGCTTTCTGCCCTTGCTCCGCCCGCAGCGCCTTAACCGGAGTATTTCCAAACTTATCTGCACCGGACTCTTTTTCCGGGGCTGTTCCTTTTCTTTCCTCGCCGGACTCTTTTTCCGGGGCTGTTCCTTTTCTTTCTTCGCCGGGCTCCTTTTCCGGCGCTGTTCCTTTTGTTTCCTCACCTAGCTTCTTTTCAGGATCTGTTCCTTTTCCTTCCTCGCCGGGCTCCTTTTCCGGGGCCGCTCCTTTTCTTTCCTCGCCGGACTCCTTTTCCGGCGCTGCTCCTTTTGTTTCCTCACTGGGCTCCTTTTCCAGGGCCGTTCCTTTTGTTTCCTCACCGGGCTTCTTTTCAGGATCTGTTCCTTTTCTTTCCTCATCCGTTTCTTCTCCCAGAACCATCCCCTGCGCCGCACAGAATTCATCGTAAATTTCAAAAATTGACTTCTTCCATTTTTTTGCACCGAACCTTCCGGTGTATTCCCGGATCAGTGCCCTCCGATCCTCCGCACTGTAGACCAGATCTCTTCCGGTAAGCTCGTTGCGAAGCTTCACCAGCGTCCGTTCGTTCAGGCCGTCGATTTTCGACTGGATGGACAGCACGGCATTGTCCCTGCGGTAACGGTTGATCTGCTCCCGGGAAAACAGAATCTCGTCCTTCAAATAGATATCGTCCTGCGGGATCGTCTCCTCCTCCAGCCGGTCGATATACTCCTGCAGTGCAAGAAACCATGCCTGTTTTCCCTTTCGTACGCTGCCCGTATCACATGCGGCAATTTCATATTTTTTCTCGTTCCAGTCCTCATACAGCAGCCGTACAAAAAGCTGCTCCATCGTCATCTGCCGCACGCCATGTACATCCAGCTCCGGCAGAACACCCGTAATATAATTGAGCAGAATCCGGTTGCTGCCGATAATATAAAAATCATCCGGCTTAAAATCCTTTGTATAATTATAGAGAATATATGAAATCCGGTGCATGGCGACCGTCGTCTTCCCGCTGCCTGCCACTCCCTGTACAATCATGCTGCGGTACGGCGACTTGCGGATAATATCATTCTGTTCCTTCTGGATTGTGGCGATAATCTCGCCGAGCACGGCCTCCTTGTTTTTCGCCAGATATTTTGTCAGCAGCTCATCGTTCGCGACCACCTCCGAATCGTAGAAGTCAATCAGCCGATCCCCGTCTATCTCGTAAGTGCGCTTCCTCTGCAGATCAATCGTATACTTTCTTCCGCCTGGCGCAAGATAGCTGCACTCTCCGAGCCCGTTTTCGTAATACACATTGGCAATCGGCGCCCGCCAATCCACCACAAGAATATGGGTCGGATCCTTCATAACACCGCCCTTTCCCAGATAGAAGGTTTCCTGCGGACGCTTGCCCCTGCCGTCGTACTCCTGAATATCGATCCGCCCGAAATACGGCTTTTTCATTGCCCTCAGACATTTTGCAAGCGCGATCTTCATATTTTCGTTCATTGTGATTGTGTTGGAGAGCTCCGTAAAAATCTCCAGATCATTATCATGGTAGCGTTCGTACATATCCTTGATTTCCGCATTCATGCGCCGGACCTCCACCTCATACACCTCAGTATTGGTTCGTATCACCTCGACGCATTCAGCCAGATGGCGCTCCTCATAGGCCCGGCTCAATGTATTTGCCCCTTCGCTTTTTTCTGATCGTTCCATTGCTCTACTCCTTTCGTTCATGAGCCGGCGAATTCCTTCCTTTCCCGGCAGCAACCCTTTCAGCATAAAAAAATTATACAGGAAAACCAAAAAAAGACTAGACTTTTCTTTTAAAATATGGTATGATGAAAAATGAAGTCGTCCTAAAATCCGAAGAGGAAAGTTTTCGTCTTGGCTGATTTTTTTATTTGCACTTTATTCACTTTTTAAATCATAAATTGATATACATAAAAGCTTTTTCTTATTTTTTGCACTCAAGAATATCAAAATATAGCCTCCCTTCCCCGAGCCGCTTCGGAACGATCCCGGAATTCAACATTTCCGCCGCTCACTTACCATATCCTTCTTCTCTGAAAATCCACTGTTTATAAAAATAAATCAGCGGGAGCGGGACGACACCTGTAAAATAAAATGAAACTTATTGTTTTTCCGGCAAATATTTTCTTTCCTCTAAATGGAATCTGATATCAGCGAAACAAAATAAAGTTCTTATTTTCACCGATGAAAACGGTTGGAGAAGACATACATTCCGGCTAACCATTTCAAAGAAAAGAACCGGGAGAATATCATCCGCGGTTTTGAATATAAGCAGAAGAAGGAGCTCACCTGCTGATCAATATGCGGATGTGGATGGTGTAACAAAAACGGGAATTTTTTTGATATTCAGTTTAAAAGGGAATATATGACAAAAACAGGAAGTATATTCCATATTTCTGATTGCGCACAAAATACAGACGGAATATTTATGTGACAAAGGAAGATTATACAATGAAAAAAATCAATTATATTAAGCAGCCCAACGATTATTTATGCGGGCAGGCCTGCGTTGCCATGCTTGCAGGGGTAACGGTAGAAGAAGTAATTTCTGTTATGAACAATGATAAAGGGACGGGGAAAAAAGATATTGAAAGGGCTCTGAATTATTATGGAATAAGTCAGGCAAAGACAATGACTAAAGCGGATAACACTTCTGTTTTACCAAACGTATGTATCCTTAAAGCTCTCCTGCCCAAATACAGTCACTGGATTTTATACTGCGATGGAAAATATTATGACCCGGAATTTGGAGTGACGGAAGAATTGTATCAAAAAGCAAAGATTCAATCATATTTGGAAATTTTTATCGAGGATAAATAGATTCAGAGATACCGTATTTATTTGGGCCGCAGTGCATGCCTCTGCCCCTGAAAGGCGGAAATACCCGGGCCCAAATCAAAGATTTGTTCACAGGGCATATCCGCTTTGAAACACTGCATCCTGAGCCTGAGGGTTGGCTAAACAGCCTGCTTCTAAATTTCTCCTGCCCATTGAAAAGCAAATTTTGCAGCAATGACAGCAATAATCTCGTTGATTGCTGCGGCTGCAGTTCTTCTGCAGCCGCAGGCCTGTAAAATCAGATTTTACAGGCCTCACATCAATAATCATAACGTCACATCAATAATGATATCGCTTTTTCTTCGCTGCCAGAAAGGCAATCGTTACCAGAGCGGACAAAAGTTCAGCCGCGACTGCGGACAGCCATACCCCGTCGAGCTTGAGAAAAATCGGAAAAATCAGAACGGCAGCAACCTGGAATACCAGAGTTCTCAAAAACGAAATCAGCGCTGAAATCAGACCGTTGTTGAGCGCCGTGAAAAACGCCGAACCATATATGTTTATTCCCGCCAGCAGAAACAAAAATGAACAGATCCGGAATGCCCGGCAGGTCAGCGCGGTCAGCTCCGCATCATAGCCGACAAAAATCCTGGAGAGCGGCACCGCAAGAAGCTGTGCCAGCCCGAACATCACTGCCGAAAATAACAGGATAACAACCGTGCTTTTTTTCCGGAGACTCTTCATCTCCGCGTGGTTTTCCGCCCCGTAATGGTAGCTGACAATCGGCGCGCTGCCGATGCCAATCCCGATAAAAATCGCCAGGAATACGAAATTCACATACATAAGTACGCCGTAGGCTGCCACTCCGTTTTCCCCCGCAAATTTCATCAGCTGTGTATTGTACAGCATACTCACCAGGGACATCGAAAGGTTGGACATCATTTCTGAGGAACCGTTGGCACAGGCCCGCAGCAGAATTTTCCCCTCCGGACGGCTTTTCACAAGACGCAGCACGCTTGTGTTCGGACGCAGGAAATAGACAAGCGGAATAACGCCGCCAAGCACCTGGCTGGCTGCCGTGGCAAGCGCCGCTCCGGCAATGCCCCATCGGAATCCCGCGACAAACAGTGCATCCAGCGCCATATTGGCCACTCCGGCCACCACTGTTACCATAAGCCCCAGCTGCGGCCTCTCTGCCGCCACAAAAAAGCTCTGGAATTCGTTCTGCAGCATAAATGCCGTCAGGGCTGCAAGAATAATCCGTCCGTAGAGAACACAGTCCTCCAGCATCTGTCCCTTAGCGCCGAGCGCTGCTGCAACCGGCCGCAGACATAAAATTCCGACCACGCTCAGCAGGACGCCCAGAAGCATGGAAGTCCAGATCAGCTGGGAAAAGATCTGCTGCGCCCTCTCTTTTCTCCCTTCCCCCATCGTCTTTGACACAAGCGCGCTTCCGCCGGTTCCGAACATAAAGCCGATGGTTCCGAGTATCATCAGGAACGGCATAATCAGATTGACTGCCGCAAACTGCGTTTTTCCTGCGTAATTCGAAACGAAAAAGCCGTCTACCACGCCATAGATTGACGTGAACACCATCATAACGATGGACGGCAGCGTAAATTTCAAAAGCTTGCGGTATGAAAAATGATCCGATAACTGAATGTTCATTAAAACTGCACCTCTTTTCCGTAAATCCTGATCTGCACTTCTGCCCATTCTGCCTTTGGGAAACAAAAGCATCTGTGCCGCCCCTTTGTGCTGCTTTCCGGCAAAATTCCGGCACCACGGGAAACGGGCCGTTCTTTTACAGATCTTTGATTTTTGTGCGAAGATCTGTCAGATATTTCTGGAGAAAATGAAGATACTGCTCCCGTTCCTTCTCCTCCCAGCTGTCAAAAATTTCGTTTTCCATCGCAATCACCCGCTGTGCGGTTGCTTCCGTCAGTGTCCGGCCGGCATCCGTCAGGCAGACCAGTTTATCCCGCCCGTTTTTGGCCTCCAGCCGGATAATACCGTCCCTCTCAAGCCCGCGTACGGCAGAATGGATGGTCTGCCTGCTGCTTCCCGAAAGCCTTGCAATATCGCGCAGCGGACAGCGGTCGCCCGCAATGCAGAGCGTATACAGAATATCCATCGCGCTGTCCGAAACTCCGAGCCTGACCGACACATCATGATAAACCTCATGGATCTCGCTCAGCAGATAATTCAGGCGCTCCATGTCCCTGCTAAAATAGCCGCTCATACAAATCTCTCCTTCCCATACTCACAAAACCTTACCCGTCTTTAGCCGCATGAAAATTAATTTTATCCGAAACTTATTTTGTCCGAAATCAGACAATCGTCATTATAATATTCCTTTACCGGATTGTCAAGATAAGAAATAGGAATAATCAAAAAGCGGGGACGGGTGATTAGCTGAGGGTTATGCGATTACGGCAGATATGGGCAGAAGGTACATGTTCCGTTTTAAGAAAGCGGGCAGAACTGGTCTTCCTGGACTATCCCAGAGACAGCTGCTGCGGACGGTATGAAAGAAAGCTCCGGTGCGTCAGCTGGTTCCTGCTGCCCGCTCCCGGAGCTTTCTTTTATAACGGTTATTGCTGTTGCGTCCTGCCTTGGTGTAATTCACATAAGACGGCAGGTTTCTGCGTTTTTATGGCCACCGTTGCAATCTGCTATTCCGCTGTGACCCTGACCAGATAGGTCCGCGGCTCTGTCGTGGCGCGGTACTCCGCTATTTCGCCGTCCTCGTCATAAACGGCTTCCTCAGACTGTACCGCCCATACGGTCAGTACTGCCTCGCCGGCTCCCACAGCAGTAACTTTTCCTTTTGTCCTTCCCACGGTAAATACACTCTCATCGGAGGAGGAAAAACGCATCCCGTCCGTAATCTGATCTCTCCCGCCCCAGACAACACTCTCGTCGGAAGCAGTCCGGTAGGCTACGGTCTGAAGCTCATCACCAACGGAAAGCGCAAGCAGCTTTGCCTCCGTTCCCCGGCTGATTCCTGCATCAACCGCATTTCTTTTTACCGTCACTCTGCAGGTGCGATTGATCGTATTCCCGGCCTCATCCGTAAATACCGCGGTTATTGTTGCTGTACCCACGGAAACGGCGCTCACCAGCCCTTTATTGCGGCCGACTGTGGCAACCGCCTCATTATCCGAAAAGAACTTTACGGTATAGCCGTCTTTATTCCACACCTTCGCATATCCCGCATCCGAATACGTACCGGAAGCATCTCCTCCCAGATACAGCCGAACGCTTGCTTTGATCTGCGGCCCTTCTGCAGCCGGCTTTGTCGGCTGCGGTTCCTGCGTCGGAACTGGTGTGATCTCCGGGCCTGTTGTCGGCTGCGGCGCCTGCGTCGGAGCTGGTGTAACCTCCGGGCCCGTTGTCGGCTGCGGTTCCTGCGTCGGAACTGGTGTGATCTCCGGGCCTGTTGTCGGCTGCGGCGCCTGCGTCGGAGCTGGTGTAACCTCCGGGCCCGTTGTCGGCTGCGGTTCCTGCGTCGGAACTGGTGTGATCTCCGGGCCTGTTGTCGGCTGCGGCGCCTGCGTCGGAGCTGGTGTGACCTCCGGTCCCGTTGTCGGCTGCGGCGCCTGCGTCGGAGCTGGTGTGACCTCTGGACCCGTTGTCGGCTGCGGCGCCTGCGTCGGAGCTGGTGTGACCTCCGGACCCGTTGTCGGCTGCGGCGCCTGGGTCGGTGCTGGTGTGACCTCCGGTCCCGTCGTTGGCTGCGGCGCTTCGGTCGGAGTCGGAGTCGGCTCCGCGCTGTTTGTCACGGACGCGCTATGCACCGTCAGACAGCAGTCCTCACCGCCGAGATATACCATCACATCATCCGCCGGCGCATTTTCCACCCTTGCGGTATAGTGGTAGGTCTTCCCGTCCGAGCCCGAAATCACCGCTTTAAAGGTTAAGGTACTGCCCGCCCTGGTCAGCGTAGCGTCGATTCTGGCCCGGTTCATCAGGGAAATGAAATCCTCCCATTTCCAGTCAAACTCGTAAGCTGCGGTTGCCCCGCTGTCCCCAAATACAGAATTGCTGTAGGCATCCGCCCTCAGATACCAGTCCGCTGCAAGATGATTGGTTCGGTCCAAATCGGTTGTTACGGCAACTGCGAAATTGTGGTAATTTGCATCCTTCGGATTATAATTCGTAAATTCCCAGCTCATCGTGAAGTCGCCGCTTCCCTTCATTCCGTAGAAATTCGAATAATTCCACCAATCCAGCTTTTCCGGCACATTCCCGTTCAGGGAGCCGACGGTTGCGGCAAACTCTTCGTTGTTCGGAGGAAGCACGGAGAGAACTACATTCTTTATCGTTCCGGCATAGCCGCCCTCCCACCAGGAGCCCCAGCCGAAGTTCAGATATTCTGCCCTGTCGTTCAGGTAAGCCAGCACGCCCGGGTAGGAAATCGTTCCAAGCTCGCCAGGTACGGTGTACTCCGTCTTTCCCTCCTCGTACGGCTCCACGCTGTCCTGATTGTATGCCAGCGTGCCGTTGACATACACCTCAAAGCCTGTCGGCAGAAGCCTTAGCTCTACCGACGCGGATTTTCCGAGAAAATCCGTCCCCCAGCGCCAGCTCTGATCTCCGAAAGTCCCGTTTTTAATATTCGCATCAAAGATCGCACCTCCGGCATTGTAGCCCAGATACGAATTTCCCTCAAAATAAAGCTTTCCGCCGCCGTCGTCCGTGAACGAGATAATATCGCGCAGCCACTGATCTGCACCGTCCTCCGCTTCGACCTCAAACCGGATCGAAACACCGCCGTCCAGCATCAGGCCCTTCGTCGTACCGTCATAAAACGGATTTGCATACTGCCAGGTTCCCTTTACCGCATCGGTCAGACTTACGCCGCCGTCCGAAAAATAGGCTGCAAGAACCTTATTCTCCGTACCGCTCTGCGGCGAATATACGGTGACCGGAAACGTCCGGGTAACAGAAGTGCCCTGCACAGTGACCGTTGCCGTTATGGAAACCTCGGTATCCTGCTGCGGCGGCGTTACCTGTTGTGGTCAAGCATTTTTGTAACGCTTATGGCTAATAAAATTAGTTTCCAAG
>CAJUMC010000056.1 GCA_910587085.1 uncultured Lachnospiraceae bacterium
TATCAGATTTTTTCTTTGGCGGATAGACATAAAATCGTGCGTTTACCGTGCAGCCAGCCATCAAAGACATTGACATTTGGGGCTGTATGCTGTACTATTATTGGTATATTTTAAATTACGGATCGGAGCTTGATGAGCAATGACTAATATGGATATGGAGAGTATACGTCAGTTTATTCTTAATGACGAAGAAATCAGGAACTATTTTCTCTCCCTTGCCGGAAAGGAAAATTCTGGGCAGTCAGCCCGCCGCACCGGGGAATTCCCGGACAGGAATCCCGTGCAGCAAGCATCCCATGAAAATGAATTGGAAAATTATGTCAGGCGCGCAGAGCAGGAAAATGCCGCGCTGCGCAGGGAGCTCAGGGCCGCGCAGGAGCATGAGGCGGCGCTGGAGAAAGAGTGCGGCCGTCTGCGCGAGGCTGCCTCGCAGGCAGAGGCACAGAGGAATGCCGCCGCGGAACGGCTCGCAGTGTTTGAGCCGATTCGTTCTGCTATGAAGATTTACAGATCTCTGGATGAAAAATCGAAGGCGGCGACCAGGAATATTTTCCGCAGCGCATCCCCGGACGGTTTTATCTCCTGCGGGGCGCAGAAGGACAGCCTGGCGAACCTGTGGGATTACGGCAGGACGCTGGCCGCCTACGGCTCGGAGGACTGCCTGAAAATCGACCGGCTTTTCGGGTACTTCGTCTCGCTGTACAACCTGAACTTTGAGCAGCCGGTCTACACGCTGATCGAACCGCAGACAGGGGATCGGTTTGACGAGGATGTTCATGTGTGCCTGACGCGCGGAAAAAGGATAGCTTCCGTTTCGGGCGTATTGCTCCGGGGCTACCGCGTGAACGGCAAAACGGTGAATAAAGCACTGGTAAAGTGAGGTAAGAGATATGGAATGCACAAAGCTTGTTGACAAGCTGCCGCTCGGCACCGACAGTTTGCGCGAAATGGTTCGTACAAAGATTTCCAAAACCATCCAGGAGAAGCAGCCGGAAAAATTTCAGATCGGCGGAACGGACGGGCAGGCCCGTCAGGTTATTGCGCTCGATGAAATCAACGCGGAGGAGGTTTCCAAGCTTTTGCTGGAGGTGGATCACGAACGTGCCGATATCGATCCCTATGACGAGAAAATCCTTACCGATCCGAACCGCGGACACTGGGATCTGTGGACGGACGGCGACGAGGGCGACTGCGTGGTGCTGGATCTTTCCTGCCAGGGATATGTGGCGCGCAATCCGCGGGCGGACATTAACAAGAACCGCATCGTTGCCATTGATTTCGGCACGAAAAGCACCGTCGTGGTATATCAGAACGAGGACAGCCGCATCCTTCCCGTGCGTGTGGGAACGGGAAATGTCAGCAAAAGCATCCAGGCGGAGCACTACGAAAATCCTACGATTATTGAATTCAACAGCCTGGATGTTTTCCTGGAGGCGTATTCTGCCGCGCTGGGACGTCCCGCCACGCGCTGGGAGGACGTATATATTTCCCACCGGGCGGTGGATGATCTGCAGAGCTCGCGCAGCACGGATTACAGCGCGTTCTTTACGGAGCTGAAGCAGTGGGCCGGGGATGCCGGCGTCAAAAAGTCGCTGCGCATCCGCGACAGGGAAAACAACGATTACCTGATCAAGCCGTTTCATGAGCTTACCGATGCGGATCTGAATCCGATCGAACTTTATGCGTACTATCTCGGTCTGTACATAAACAATATGCGCAACGGGATCTTTTTTAACTATTACCTGTCCTTCCCTGTCACCTACGAAATTTCGGTGCGGGAAAAAATTGCAAAGAGCTTTGAAAAGGGAATTAAAAAGGCGCTGCCGGAGACCCTTTTAAAGGATGATGCCGTCATGAAAAATTTTAAAATCAACGGCAGCATCAGCGAGCCGGCGGCTTATGCGGTCTGCGCCCTGCAGGAATACGGCTTCGAACCGGTGGACGAGGAGATGGTTTTCTATTCCGTATTCGATTTCGGCGGCGGCACCACCGACTTTGATTTCGGCGTGTGGCGGGAATCCGAATCCCCGAAATACGACTACACCGTCGAGCATTTCGGCGCGAGCGGCGACCGGTATCTCGGCGGGGAAAACATACTGGCAGAGCTGGCCTTTTACGTATTCCGCACAAACGAAGACAAGCTGCGGGAGGAAAATATCACCTTCAACCGGCCGCCGATGTGCCCGGATTTTGCCGGGAGCGAGACGCTGATTTCCGATTCGCGCGAAGCAAATATAAATATGCGCAATCTAACGGATAAACTCCGTCCGGTATGGGAAAATACGGGGGAGGAAACCGTGGATGAGAGCGGTTCCATCAAGGTGAACCTTTTCCGCAACGACGGCTCGGAGGTCGTGGGAATGGCGCTTGCCGCCGATCTCGACGAGCTCAATGATCTGATCTATCAGCGCATTGAAAAAGGGATTGACAGCTTTTTCACCTCCCTGATTACGGCGTTCGGAAAGCAGTACCTGGTTGACGGGATTCCGCAGATTTATATTATTCTGGCCGGAAATTCCTCAAAATCGCAGTATGTGGAAGAGATTTTCGGAAAGAAAATTCTTTTCTATACGCGGGAGCTCAAGCGGAGCGAGGCCCATCCGATGTTCGAGCTGCTCCCGCCGATCGGCACGGAGGCATTTTACAAAAAGAGAGCGGAGATAAACCCGGAGGCGGCGGAACGGCCGGATGACCGGGGCGAATTCGAGCGGCCTTCCGGAAAAACCGGAGTGGCGTTCGGCCTGATTGAATGCCGCAGGGGCGGCCGGGTTGAGATTATAGAGAAGGACGAGGACGGCGGGGAAATTCCGTTTAAATATTACCTCGGCACATGCAGAAAGCGCTGCTTCAAAAGTCTGGATGACGGCGGCCAGCCGTCCAGAATCCCGGGCAGGGTGGACTACGGCAGATGGTACGAGGTGTTCGAGTCGGACGATTACACCATCGAGATCTACTATACGACCGAGCCGGATGCTGTCACCAACCGGATGCCGATCGAAAATGCAAGGAAGCTCATGCTCCATACCGATGCAGAAAACAAACCTGTTTTTATCCGTGCCGCAGATCCTCACACCCTGGAATATATTTCCGCGGAGGATGAGGAGGATGTAAGAAACGGGAATTATATCGGCATGATACATCGAATATCATTAGAATAAGGCTTGTTGGTAATGGAATGTGAGGTAATAGATTATGGAATATACAAAATTTGTTGACGAGCTCCCGCTCAATACGGACAGTCTGTATGCAATGTTTAAATCCAAAATTTTCGACAGGATCCTGGAGTCGGAGCTGAGCGGATTTCAGAAGGAAGTCGAGCATTATGTCGGGCTGATACACGATTATTTTGCGAAATACGAGTGGATTCCCATGAGGATCGGTACCACTTCCAATCTGGTGTTGTTTAATACCAAGGCCTCCATTTTCATTCCCGACCTGCTTACTTTTCGATTTGATGTCCACAGGAGGGTGACGGAGGATTATTCCATGGGATTTTACAATTTCTCCGCCAAGCTGTTTAAGAAAAATCTTCTGGAGGCAATCTCCTTTAAAAGCATCGAGGATGTGTATCTTCTGGATTCGGAATACAGCCGGAGAAAGGAAGCGGGCGGGGATTTTGTTGACATTGTGCATGAAAAGAATCCGACGTTCAACAATTACCTAGCGTTTGCCGATCAGGACTCCCCGGAACCGATCCGCGTCGGGACAACACTGTTTGATATCCGGGATAAAAATTTTGCAACCGGCCGTATCCGCTCGGATTTTTCGATTATGCCGATGGTGCGCGTTGCCTGTACGGATGCGGTTTCCCTGCTGCAGAGCCTGAAGGAGCTGAAGCTGACCGTAACCCCATACGGCGGAAAATTCGGCGATTTGAAAACCGCTCTTGACCACATCGGGCGCTCCTTCGCAGCGGGCATGATCACGGAAGATTTCCATATCAACTACGGAAAAATATCCAGCGATCTGAGGGACAAGGGCAGTCTGTCCGAATTCAATATCAATTATAACACGATAACCAGCCGCGGCTATTCTGCGGGCGTGATCGACTCGCTCGATGCCGATTCGATCGCAAAGCCGCTGCTCGAGGTCGAGCACGAGCGCGCCGATATCGATCCGTACGACAGCAATATCCTTATCGATCCGAACCGCGGCCACTGGGATCTCTGGAACGAGGACGAGGCCAGGGGCTGCCCGGTACTGGATCTGTCGGCCATGGGCTTTGTTGCGCGCAACCCGAAGGCGGATATCAGCCAGAACCGCGTGGTCGCCATTGATTTCGGGACAAAGAGCACCGTTGTCGTATATCAGGATGAGGACAGCCGCATCCTTCCGATGCGCGTCGGCACAGGAAATATCAGCAAGAGCATCCAGGCGAAGCACTATGAAAATCCGACGGTGATCGAGTTCAACGACCTGAAGCACTTTATGGATTCATACGTTGCGACCGAGGGACGTCCCGCTACGCACTGGGAGGATGTCTGTATTTCCCACAAAGCGGTGGACGATCTTCAGGCCTCCCGGAGCTCGGATTACGGCGCATTTCTTTCCGGTCTGAAGCAGTGGGCGGGCGATACCGGCGTAAAGCGGTCGATCCGCATGCGCGACCGGGAAAACAAGGATTTCCTGCTCCAGCAGTTCCGGGAACTCTCCGACGAGGATCTGGATCCGATCGAGCTCTATGCATATTACCTGGGGCTTTATATCAACAATATGCGCAACGGGATCTTCCTGACCTACTACCTTTCCTTCCCGGTCACTTACGAGATTGCGGTGCGGGAAAAAATTATCGACAGCTTCCGGAGAGGAATTCAGAAATCCCTGCCGCGCACGATCCTTGCCGACGCGGAGATCATGCAGAAATTCAAGATCAACGGCGGCATCAGCGAGCCGGCGGCTTATGCGGTCTGCGCCCTGCAGGAGTACGGCTTTGATCCGGAGGAGGGCGGCAAGGTATACTACTCGGTATTTGATTTCGGCGGAGGCACGACGGATTTCGACTTCGGCGAATGGCGGGAATCGCGCTCCCCGAAATACGATTACACCATCGAACATTTCGGTGCAAGCGGCGACCGGTATCTGGGCGGTGAAAATATCCTGGCGGAGCTTTCCTTCCATGTGTTCCGGCAGAACGAGGCGAAGCTGCGCGAGGAGCGGATCACCTTTACCAAACCTCCGATGTGCCCGGATTTTGCCGGGAGCGAGACGCTGATTTCCGATTCGCGCGAGGGCCGTGTAAATATGCGGAACCTGACCGAGCGCCTGCGTCCGATCTGGGAAAATACGGAAGAAGAGGTAGTGGATGAGAGCGGCTGCATCAAGGTAAACCTTTTCCGCAACGACGGCACGGAGGCGGTCGGCCTCTCCCTTTCGGCGGACAAGAACGAACTGAACCAGCTGATCTACCGCCGGATCGAAAAAGGGATCGAAAGCTTTTTTACGTCCCTGATTACCGCTTACGGAAGCCAGAAGCTTAACCGGATTGAAAAGCTCTACATTATTCTGGCGGGCAATTCCTCAAAATCAAAATATGTGGAGGAAATTTTTGAAGAAAAGATCTCCCTCTACACACAGAAGATCAAGGGGGAGGGCGCCTCTCCGATGTTTGAGCTTCTGCCGCCGATCGGCACGGAGGAGTTTTTTGAGCGGAAAGCGCAGATCAACCCGCGGGCGATGCAGCATGTTGACACCCGAGGCGAGTTTGAGCGCCCGACGGGAAAAACGGGCGTGGCTTTCGGCCTGATTGAGTGCCGCAGGGGCGGACGCATTGAGATTATTGCAACCGACGAGGCAGGCGGTGAAATTCCGTTTAAATACTATATCGGCACGCGCAAGAGACGCTTCTTCCGGATTCTGGACGAGGGCGGCCTGCCGTCCAAAATCCCGGGCAGGCTGGACTACGACCGCTGGTACGAGGTATTTGAATCCGATGATTACACGATGGAGATCTACTGCTCCACCAAGCCGGAGGCCGTTACGAACACGATGCCGATCGAGAGCGCAAAAAAGCTTATGCTCAGCACGGATGCGGAGAACGAGCTTGTCTTTATCCGCGCCGTCGATCCGCATACGCTGGAATATGTTTCGGCGGAAAGCCTGGCGGATGCGGAGGACGGAAATTATATCGGGACGGTACACCGGGTTTCGCTGGAATAACAGAAAACGGGGCGGACCGTGAAATGCACCCCGGATGTCAGGCAGTCGCAGCCGATATCCGGAGTGCATTTTTTGCTGTCCGGAAGAGCGTGAGGTTGTGCCGGGAAAAGCTGCACGGCCCCGGTGGATGCCGGAGGAATAAATTGCAGAAATCAAAATTCGGGATTGACATGGGAGAAATCCATGGCTATAAATATAAGAGGATGAAAAATAGCGCGGAAGGGAGAAACTATAGTTATGAAAGCCTACATGGATATGAGCCGGGACGAGCTGCTTGCTCAGAAGGCGGCACTGGAGGAGGAATTTAAAACAGAGGAAGCAAAGGGGCTTTCTCTTAATATGGCGCGGGGTAAGCCGGGCGCTTCCCAGCTGGCGATTTCCATGCCGATGCTGGACGCAATCAATTCCGGGTCGGATATGAAGACCCTGCTCGGAAACGACACCAGAAATTACGGCGACTGGGACGGCATCGGCGAATGCCGGCAGCTTCTGGCTGATATGATGGAGGTCAAAAAAGCCAATGTAATTGTGTGCGGAAACTCCAGCCTGAATATTATGTACGATACGGTTGTCCGTTCAATGGTAAAGGGCGTCAACGGCTCGGTGCCGTGGTGCAGACTGGACAAGGTAAAATTTCTCTGCCCGGTTCCGGGTTATGACCGGCATTTCAAGATTACGGAATTATTCGGGATTGAGATGATTCCGATCCCGATGGGGCAGGACGGGCCGGATATGGATCTTGTGGAAAAATATGTAAGCACGGACGATGCCGTCAAGGGAATCTGGTGCGTGCCGAAATATTCCAACCCGACCGGCATCACCTACTCCGATGAGGTCGTGAGGCGCTTTGCACGCCTGAAGCCGAAGGCGGAGGATTTCCGCATTTTCTGGGATAATGCGTACTGCATTCATCATATCTATGATGATATTCACGACAATATCCTGAATATTCTGGAGGAATGCGAAAAGGCGGGCAACCCGAATATGGTATATATCTTTGCCTCCACCTCCAAGATCAGCTTCCCGGGCTCGGGCGTATCGGCGATTGCCACCTCGCTCGAGAATATGGAATATATAAGGAAATTTATGACCACTCAGATCATCGGGCACGATAAGATCAACCAGCTGCGCCACGCCCGCTTTTTCAAAAATATTGACGGGCTGAACGCCCACATGAAAAAGCATGCGGATCTGCTCCGGCCGAAATTTGAGGCGGTGCTTCAGGTTCTGGATTCCGAGCTTTCCGGACTCGGGATCGGCAGCTGGATGAAGCCGAGAGGCGGATATTTCATTTCCTTCGAGGCGATGCCGGGCTGCGCGAAGGCAATCGTGGAAAAATGTGCAAAGCTGGGCCTGGTTCTTACCGGTGCAGGAGCAACCTATCCGTACGGAAAGGATCCGCAGGATTCCAATATCCGCATTGCTCCTTCTTTTCCGACCCCGGAAGAAATGCTGGAAGCAACAAAAATGTTTGTCCTTTGTGTCAAGATTGTTTCAATAGAAAAAATATTAAATAAGTAGTTTTATGGGCAAGCGAAGCTGTCTCTTTAATGTCGAGGCAGCTTTGCTGCTATATATGGGGAAAATATCTCTTTATGCCCAATATGTAGTGTTGATTTTTTGAACAAAAAGAGTTATAATAAGAACAGCTTATTATCAAATTATTCCAACATTCAGGCACTGTCTCAGAGAGATCATGAAAAGCCATTCCTGCCGGTTTCAGGGTGTAAGATTTCAGGGGCAAAT
The DNA here is from genome assembly GCA_910587085.1 of uncultured Lachnospiraceae bacterium. Lineage (GTDB taxonomy): Bacteria > Bacillota > Clostridia > Lachnospirales > Lachnospiraceae > RGIG4057. Next base: position 7,903 of record CAJUMC010000056.1, read on the forward strand.
TTTCAGGCTTATAAGCCAGTGCGGCATTGCAGGCGAGAACGGTTTCCTGCGATATTATGCCGATTTGGGGTTGAAAGGGATGTTCCGGTTTTGCTCGGGACAGAAAGTCTTTGTTGGAACAGGCGGAGGGGAGATTTTTACTTATGAACAAAAAGGATAGTATCGAGAAAAAGTTGACAAACTCATTTTTTAAGGTGGCGGCCATAGCCGCCGTCGCAGCAGTATTGGGACTGGCTGCAATGATTTTTCTGTCGGTCAGATATTCTTACGCTCTGACCAATTTCGGTTTTGCGCAGGGAGATATCGGCAGGGCGATGTTTGATTTTGCGGATATCCGCTCGTCGCTCAGAGCAGCCATCGGTTATGATGATCAGGAAGCGGTCAATACCGTAGTAAAAAACCACGATGATAAGAGGGAACTGTTTGAGAAGGATCTGAAGAAGGTTGAGGATACCATTGTATCCGCAGAGGGCAGAACAACCTACGATGCCATTCTTTCCGAGCTGGACGCATACTGGGAGCTGGATTCAAAAATTCTGCAGCTCGGCATCAGCTCGGACCCGGAGCACGGAATACAGGCGCAGAGCATGGCGCTCAATGAGCTTGCCACGGCCTACAACAGCATTTACGATAAACTCGAAAATCTTCTGGACGTAAAGGTAGCGGAAGGAAATAAGCTTTCCACAACGCTCGGGGTTACCTGCGTGCTGCTTGGAGTTGCCATCTGCGGCGCGATTGCGGTTGCAATGTATATGTCGGCCCGGATCGGTAAGCATATAGCTCAGAGCATCGCCATACCTCTCAAGCAGGTGGGTGACAGGCTTAAGACCTTTGCGCGGGGAGATCTCACCACGGCATTCCCGGTGATTGATACCGGCGATGAAGTGGAGGAGATCCGGAAGGATGCCGTCGAGATGGCGGATAACCTTAACATTATTATCCAGGATATCGGAATGGTGCTGGGCGAGATGGCATCGGGAAATTATGCGGTGACCTCCAGCGCTGCCGATCAGTACGCCGGGGATTTTGAAAAGGTGCGCGATTCGATGCGCGGTCTGAGAGATCAGATGAAGGATACGCTGCTTTCCATCGGGGAGGCATCCGGCCATGTATCGTGCGGTTCCGGGGATCTCGCGAAGGCGTCGCAGGATCTCGCGGAAGGTGCGACGGAGCAGGCGGGCGCGGTGCAGGAGCTGCATGCGACAATCTCCGATATTACCGCAACCATGGAAAAGAGCGCGCAGAGCGCAGAGGAATCCTATGTAAAGGCGCAGCAGTATGCCGATGCTGCGGATAACAGCCGCGAGGAAATGAACCGCATGATGGCGGCGATGGGCCGGATCAACGAGGCTTCCGCAAGAATCGGAGACATTATTTCCCAGATTGAATCCATCGCAGAGCAGACAAATCTTCTTTCCCTGAACGCATCCATCGAGGCGGCGCGTGCGGGTGACTCCGGAAGAGGCTTTGCCGTTGTGGCAGATCAGATCAGAGAGCTGGCGAATCAGAGTGCAAAGGCGGCGGTTGATACAAGGCAGCTGATCGAGGGCTCCGTAAAGGAAGTAGCGGAGGGCAATAATTCAGCGGAGCGCGCGGCGCACGCGATTGAATCAGTGGTAAGCGGGATCAAGCAGATTGCGGAATTTTCCAAAAATCTCAAGGTTATGGTGGAGGATCAGACGGAGGCAATGCGTCAGGCGGAAGTCGGCGTAGATCAGATCTCCGAGGTTGTGCAGGTTAATGCGGCAACGGCGGAGGAAGCATCCGCGACAAGCGAGGAGCTTTCTGCACAGGCGATTGTCCTGGATACGCTGGTTGGAAAGTTTGTGCTGACGAAGCAGTAATAACATGCTTCGAGTAATGTAACATAAGAATAAAAAAGCAATTTTATACATAGTACGGAAGCAGTTTGACTGCCGGCCATGTGTTGGAAAAATGTCAGGCATTGTGTATATTCGGATATGAGAAAATCACCGGCTATACGGCGCGTCAGAAAAACAAATACGGCGGAAGCGCCTGCAGGAAAGAGTAAAAAGCACCGCAACTGCAACGAAAGCTGAAATTCACCGGTAAAATTCACCGGTTGAAAATACAATTTTTATTTCTTAAGGGGGGAACGTCAATGGGAAAAAAGAGGGAATCCGTGGAAAACCGCATAGCAGAAAACGCTGCAGGGACAGCGACCGCAGAAAAAGCGGTTGCTGTCCCTGCAGTGCTTTTTAACAGTATTGCGGTAATTTTATTGTAAAAAGAAGGGGAGGGATTAGTTATGAAAAGGAAGGCATCTGAAGAACGAACGAACTTGATCAAAAAGCAATGCCGTATTTTTCGAGCCATGGTGCTGGCGGGGGCCTGCTGTCTTGCTCTGACCGCGTGCAGCGCAAAAGGCAGCGGAGAACAGGGAACCACGGGAGGAGTTACAACAGCGCCACCGGACAACGAAGAAAATGAGAACGTCGTAACCCAGCAGCCGGACAACGACGGAAAAGGGAATGTCGTAACCCGGCAGCCGGACGAGACCAGCAGTCTGCAGATCAAGAGTCTTTCGTTTTCCGGAACGGAGGCTGTCATTTACCAGACCGGACTGCCGGTACTTACCTTTACGGTGGATACAGAGGGAAATCTGTATACGCTGGGCTACGATAGTGGGGAGGCCAGTGGTTACTGGCTGCGTCAGTATGACGCAGAGCAGAAGCTCCTAATGGATTACTGGTTTGATTCTTCTTTTTCCTCCATCTCGGCGATTGCAGTGGAGGGCCGGACGGCTTATTTTACGGCAAACCGGATTATAGAGGACCGTGTTTCCATGGCCCTGTACGCAATGAATCTGGATACGAAGAACATAGAGGTTCTGGCCGACTTTCCGCAGTACGATACGATCCAGCAGTTAATCCTGCAGGAAGGGCGGCTGTATCTGCTGGGAAACAGGAGATTTTCAGCAGAGGAGGAACGACCGTCCGGAGGAGGCGGATATGGCTTCTACGAAGATCAGATTACCTGCTACCAGCTTGAAAATGGGGAATCTTCCTCCGTTGCGATCGAGTATCCGATCAATATGGCAGCCATGGAAAACGGCGGGCTGATGGTGCATGCATACGTGAAGGGCAAGGGTTATCAGCTTCTCCAATATGATACGGAGAAGAATTCCGTAAGCACCGCGGCGGAATTTACAGATTACTATGTGCAGCAGTTTGCTGTATGCCATGATGGAAAGGATCTGCTTTATAATTACAACAGGAATTCCCGGGGGCTTGTGCTGGCCCCGCTGAACAAACTGCATCAGGAAACGGAGCTGTGTCCGGAGGAATATGTCGGAATGTCGATGAACAACAGTATTCTGTATCAGGACGGGAAGGTCTATATGCTCAATTTTGATAGAGATCTGATGTGTTTTGCCCTGGCGGATACCGTCCGCGAAAACAAAACGCTCCGCTATATTTCGTCCGGATATCAAAGGGAAGCGCCGGACGGATTAGGATACAGTATGGAGCGGAAGGAAATGCTTCCGGATAAGTTTGCATTAAAGGTGCTGGCGCAGGATCGCGACTTTGACCTCTGCATGATTGATTCGATCGATGAGATGGGCAGTAACATCCGGAAAACAGGCGTGTTTTATCCGCTGGATGACGTGCCGGGCGTGAAGGAATATCTGGAGAAATGTCATCCTTATGTGCGCGAGGCGGTGACAAAGGAGGACGGGTCGATCTGGGCGCTACCGGTCGCTGTGAATATTCCGGGGCTGATTGTGCATGAAGGTACCCTCGCAGAACTCGGCGTTCCGCTGAAGCGCGATATAACCTGGGAGGAGTTTTTACCAATGTTTGCAGCGCTGCCGGAGGAACAGAAGAAACTGACAAGTATAAACCTGATAGTAAGTACCATTGCGTTTTCACAGCAGTATTTCCAGCGATATGAATCGGTAGATAATGAGATCTTCCGCCGGACCGCAGAGTTAATGAAGCTGCTGGATCCCAATCAGGGGCTGAATAGCATTGAGGACAGCGAAAGGTATCTGTTCGATTACGAAAGAAATATGAGTACGTATATAGATGATTGGTGGATCCCGAATTATAACGGCCAGAATGCGAGACTCTACCCGATGCCGAAGCTGTCGGCAGAGGATCCGAGTGTCGGCAGCTGCGTTATGCTGGCAATTAATCCGAACTCTGACCGGCTGAAGGAAACACTGGCATTTATGGAGGATTATACGGCCTGGCTGATGAAAAAGGGGAGACCGTTTTTCACCGGATTGTCTGCGGAAGAAGGAACCTTTAAGGCGGATCTATATGACTTGTATGAGAACGCGGAAATCTCGTTTGGACTGGAAACGAACATTTATCTGGATGATTATTACGACATGCTGGCCGGGAGGATCAGCATGGAGGAATATATAAAAGATACGGACCGCAAGCTCCGGATTTATTTCGGAGAGTAAGACGGGCAGTTCAGAATGGTTTAAACGGAAAGAGGGGCTTATGCAGAAACGGAATACGGAAAAAAAGCAGAAGGGGGGGAAGAAGCTGCTTGCCGCTGTCAGCATCCTGTTCTACGCGGGAATGCTGCTGCTGACCCTAGGTGCACGCGGCCTGCATGAAAGCAGGCTGCCCAAGGTGACGGTGACCTCCCCGGAAATGAAAGCCTTCCGAGTGGAAAATTACGAAACTTTTTCGCCCGCTCTTCCGCAGGAACTTGCGGACAGCGGCAGAATTTTTGTGATTTCGGAAGAGATCATCAACGGCGAGCCGCGGCAGATTGCCCGCCTGGTCTCTGATCTGGAGACCGGCGGGCTGTCTTCGGACGGCTACCGCGAATTAAAAAACGGGCTCAGCACTTTAACAAAGGTGATTGTGGACGGCAGGGAGGAGCTGTCCGGCGGAGAGGAAGTGCTGATAGAGGGGGAGTGGAAGTATGAAAAAGACTGAGAAAAACAGGGAAAAGGAAGGGGAAGGCCCTGGCGGCGCGGGTGCCGGTGAGAAAAATGCCGTAAGAAAGGCCGGCGCGGAAATGGGTTGCAGCGTACAGTCTGCAGGGACGTATAAACACCGCAGAAAACTTTCAGGCAGCTGGAACCTGCGCTGTCTGCTTTGTCTTCTGCCGAGTCTGACGGGGATCATTGTATTTTTCCTGCTGCCGTATGTCCGGGTGCTGTACTATTCTGTTATCAGCGATCAGTTCCGCCGGAAGCTGGTCTGGTTTAACAATTACAAAAAACTTCTGTCGAATGAATTTTTCCGGCTGGCAATGAAAAACAGCCTGAAGCTGATCCTGGTTGGCGTGCCCCTGCTGATTCTGACGGCGCTGCTGCTCTCGATTCTGCTGGCGTTTGCGCTGAAGCGCTTTCCGGTACTGCGGGATGCCTTTATTTTCCCGATGCTTGTGCCGACGGCAGCGGTTGTGCTGGTATGGCAGCAGTTTTTCTCGTCCGTGGAGACGGCGCTCCCGATCTACCTGCTGTTTCTGTGGAAAAATTTGGGAATCTGCCTGATTTTGATTACCTCCGCGCTGACGACAATTAACCGGGAGGTCTATGAGGCGGCGCGGATGGACGGGGCGAAGCCGTTTCAGCAGCATTTCCGGCTGACCGTGCCGATGATTGCACCATCCATATTCTTCACGGTGCTTCTGGCGATCATGAATTCCTTTAAAATTTTTAAGGAAAGCTTTCTGTATTACGGAAGCAAGTATCCGCCGGATCACAGTTATACACTCCAGTTTTACATGAACAATAAATTTCTGAAATTTGATTATCAGGCGCTGGCGGCAAGTTCGGTTCTGACCTCCCTGCTTGTACTGGCCATTGTGGGAGCAGGGTTTTATCTTCAGAAACGAGTGGAATATTGATGCGGCGCTGCCGCGGAGGTGATTATGAAAGGCAAAAACAAACCGGCGAAAACTATACTGGCATGGGCGGTCGGTGCTGCTGCAGTATTTTTTCTGATTCCGGTCGGAATGACCTTGTTCCGGTCGCTGCGCGTTTCGGGAAAATTCAGCCTGGAAGGTTATCAGGAGCTGTTGTTTAACTGCTTTCCGTTTTATCGTTTTTTCTGGAATTCGGTCATCTATTCGATGCTGATTACCGCGGGATGCGTGCTGGTGTCCGTCCTGGCGGCGTTCGCGTTCCATTTTGCGCATTTCCCGGGAAAAAAGGTGCTGTATGTAATTTATATTGTACTGATGATGATGCCGCTGCAGGTAATGATCCTGCCGAATTACATCGGCCTGCGGGATCTGAAGCTGCTGAATACGCCGGCAGCGATTATTGTACCCCTGATTTTTTCGCCGATGGGTACGGTAATTATCCGGCAGTATCTGTCGGGCTGCAATGAGGAGGTGGTGGAGGCAGCCAGGCTTGAGACGAATTCGAGCCTGCGGATTATCCGCCACTGTATCTTCCCGCAGATCCGTGTCTGTGTATGCGCGGTGGCCCTGTTTCTCTTTGCGGAAACCTGGAATCTGGTGGAGCAGCCGATGCTGTATGTGGATAAAGATTCCATTCGGACGCTCTCGTCCATGTTCAGCAACGCAGCCGCCTACAACGAGACCGTACTTCCGACCGCTTCGGTGCTGTTTATGGTACCGGTGCTGCTGTGGTATCTGCTGTATCACAGAGAACTGAAGGAGGGATTGAAGCGATAGCAGACAGAGGGAAAGGAGCCGGGGGCGGGATTTTCAGACCGCGTTCCGGCTCCTGTTTTTTTGTCTGCCGGATAGCGGAAAGAAACGGGAAGCTGCTTTTATTTTGGAGGAATTCGTGGTAAAATACATGGAACAGAGAACAGTGTTTATTTTTCAACGGCGGAAGCACAATTCGGTGATGACCTGACCGGGAACAAAAAAATATGGAATAGTCAACAGTACATAAATATTTTTAAGGAGGTATTTAAATGAAAACGGTAATTATCGGCGGCGTTGCTGCCGGGACAAAGACAGCGGCAAAGCTGAAGCGGGAAAATCCGCAGGATGAAATTGTGATCTACACCAAGGGAAGAGATATTTCCTACGCCGGCTGCGGACTGCCGTACTACATCGGAGGAGCCATCGAAACGGAGGACGAGCTGATCGTAAATACCCCCGAAAAATTTATGGGTCTGACGGGAACGGTTGTACATACAAACAGCGAGGTTATCGCCGTTCATCCGTCGGAGAAGACCATTACGGTACAAGGCGATGCGCGGCAGGAGGTCTCCTACGACCGGCTGGTAATTGCAGCGGGTGCTGAGAGCATTGTACCGCCGGTAGCGGGCGCGGGGCTTTCCGGCGTGTTTACCGTGCGCGTACCGGAGGATGCGGCTGCGGTCAGAAGCTATGTTAAGGAGCAGAATGTAAAGCGGGCCGTGGTCGTGGGCGGGGGCTTTATCGGCCTTGAGGTGGCGGAAAACCTGATGGCGCAGGGGATTTTTGTTACAGTGATGGATATGGCGGATCAGCTGATGCCGAATATTTTTGACGCCGAAATGGCGGATTATATCAAACGCCGGCTCACGGCTGCGGGGATGCGCATCCTGACCGGGACGGCGCTGACGGAGATAACCGGGGACGGGTATGCAAAGGACGCGGATGTGCTGCAGAAGAAGGATAGTCCGGAGGCTCTGTCTGCCGGCGGGCAGAGGGTGAGCGGCGTGCGGACGAAAACAGGGAACCTTCCTGCCGAGCTCGTGATCCTTGCTGCAGGAATCCGGCCGGCCACGAAATTCCTTGCGGATACAGGGCTTGCAATGGAACGGGGGCGGATCGTTACCGACGAATTCCAGAGAACAAATCTTCCGGATATCTATGCGGTGGGCGACTGCGCTCTGGTGAAAAACCGCATCACGGGGGAAGGACAGTGGTCGGCAATGGGGTCCACCGCAAATATTGCGGGAAGGGCGCTGGCGCTGAATTTAAGCGGTGAAACGTCCGGATATCCCGGGTGTCTCGGCACGGGTGTTGTAAAGCTTTCCAACGGGCTGCATGCGGCTCGGACAGGACTGACGCAGCAGCAGGCTCAGGCGGCAGGATTCTCCGCCGTTTCGGTGCTCTGCGTTGCCGACGACAAGGCGCACTACTATCCGGATTCCGATATTTTTATAACGAAGCTGATCGCCGACGCAGACAGCCGCCGGCTGCTCGGAATGCAGGTGATCGGCGGGGGTGCGGTGGACAAGATGGCGGATATCGCGGTCGCGGGCATTTCGCTCGGTGCGAAGGCGGATGACTACATTATGATGGATTTTGCATATGCGCCGCCGTTTTCTACTGCCATCCACCCGTTTGCGGCGGCATGCAGTATTCTGGTAAATAAGCTGAGCGGCCGGCTTGTCTCCTTTACCCCGGCAGAGTACGCGGCGGGCGCGGCGAAAGAATATACGCTGGTGGATGTGCAGCCCGCCCCTGTACTTCCCGGTGCGGAGTGGCTCAATTTGTCGAAGGCGGAGGAATTTGCCGCAAAGCATAGGAAGGATGAAAAGCTGCTGCTTGTCTGCGCGAAGGGCAAACGGGGATATCTGGCGCAGAACAGACTAAGAGCGCTCGGCTTTACCGATACCCGCGTGCTGGAGGGCGGCGCAACGTTTAATGTGGTGAAGAAAACCCTGCCGGAAGGCGGAAAGCTTCCGCCGGAGGAGATCAAGCGCGTGAAGGCGCTCGGCTGTCTGGTGGACAAACGGTTCGGCGATGTGTTCAATGTGCGGGTGATTACGCGCAACGGAAAGATCACCGCCGAACAGCAGCATGTGGTTGCGGAGGCGGCGGAGCGCTTCGGCAGCGGAGAGATCACAATGACCACCCGGCTGACGCTGGAAATTCAGGGTGTCCCATACACAAATATTGACCCTCTGATCGCTTTTCTCGCGGAGAATAATCTGGAGACCGGCGGTACGGGTTCGCGCGTGCGCCCGGTGGTTTCCTGCAAGGGGACGACCTGCCAGTACGGGCTGATTGACACCTTCGCTCTGAGTGAAAAAATCCACGAGCGCTTTTATGAGGGCTACCATGACGTGACCCTGCCGCATAAATTCAAGATTGCAGTGGGAGGCTGCCCGAACAATTGCGTAAAGCCGGATCTGAACGATCTGGGGATCATCGGCCAGCGCGTGCCGCTCTTTGATTATTCCAAATGCCGCGGCTGCAGGAAGTGCCAGGTGGAGCTTGCCTGCCCGATAAAGGTGGCAAAACTTGCGGACGGCGTGCTTCAGCTTGACGCACAGGCATGCAACGGCTGCGGGCGCTGCAGAGCGAAATGCCCGTTCGGCGTTACGGAGGAATACAGGGAAGGCTGCCGGATCTATATCGGCGGCAGATGGGGCAAGAAGATTGCGAACGGCAAGCCGCTGGATAAGCTGTTTACAAGCGAGGACGAGGTTCTTGATACGGTGGAGCGCGCAATTCTGTTCTTCCGGGACGAGGGAATCACGGGCGAACGCTTTGCAGATACGGTAAATCGGCTCGGCTTCGAATATGTGCAGGAAAAGCTGCTTTCCGGGACGATCGACAAGTCCGCGGTGCTTGAGAAAAAGGTAAAGGGCGGAGCGACCTGCTAGGGCTTGACATAAAGCTGTGTTCCGGCCTGTTTGCAGCCGCGGCTTTGCAATCGTTTTAGTGATGCGGAGAATGGGAAGAAAAATGAAAAAGAGGATTGTTCTGTTTATGTCCGCGGCGCTGGCATGCAGTGTTCTGACTGCCTGCGGGAACCGCGGCGCGGCAGATGAGGGCTGTTCGGAGAATACGCCTGGAAGCGGTATTTCTGCGGACGGCCATATAAATGCCGGCGGTTTGGAGGACACGGACGCAGGAGCTGATTCCGGGGAAACGGCAATTAAAAACGCGTATGCCTTTACCGACGATCTCGGCCGGGAAATTGTTGTTTCCTCCAGCCGGCGCGTGGCGTCGCTGCTTGGCAGCTACGCTGACATGTGGGTGCTCGCGGGAGGAAGCCTGTGTGCCGCGCCGGAGGATGCATTTGTGGATTTTGATTTATCCCTGACGGAGGATACCGTGAATCTGGGAGAAACAAAACGGCTGAGCCTTGAGCTTTTGCTGGCCTCTGCGCCGGACTTTGTACTGGCCAGCACCAACACGGCGCAGCATCTGGAATGGCAGCCGTCTCTTGCGGGGGCGGGGATTGTCACGGCATATTTTGATGTGTCGTGCTTTGAGGATTATCTGCGCGTGCTGAAAATATTTACGGATATCACGGGGCAGGCGGAGCGATATCAGCAGTATGGGGAGAGCCTGAAGGGCCAGATAGCCGGGGTGCTTTCCCGCTGTGAGGATCGGACGCCGCCGAGTGTTTTGTTTATGCGTGCGTCCGCGGCGAGCATTCGGGCGAAAGGGAATGACGGCAACGTGCTCGGCGGGATGCTCGGGGAATTCGGCTGCGTCAATATTGCAGACGCGCAGGAGAGTCTGCTTGACAATTTAAGTGTGGAAAGCATTCTTTTGCAGAATCCGGATAAAATCCTGATTGTGCAGTCCGGCGATGATGCGGAGGGCATGAAGCGGAATGTGGAGAGGATGTTTGACGAGAACCCGATCTGGAACGAGCTTTCCGCCGTGAAAAACGGGGAGGTTTATTTTCTGGATAAGCATCTTTACAATTTGAAGCCGAATGCCCGCTGGGCGGAGGCGTATGAAAAACTGGCGGAGATCTTATATGGGAAAATGTCGGATACCGAATGAAGCGGGCGGACCGGAGGAGGCTTTTGTGCCGCGGGAATCCCCGGCGCGGGATGGATTTTACGCGCCGGAAGAGAGCCGGTGCTTCCGTCTGCTTTTGCTGGGCGGGCTTTTTGCGTGCCTGGGGATTGCCGTGGCAAGCCTTTGTCTTGGAAGCATCCGTTTTTCGCCGCTTGCGCTGATCCGGATGCTTGCGGGGGGCGGGGATCGCGTGGCGAGGAGCATCTTAATCTATGCGAGGCTTCCGCGCACGCTTGCCGCGTTGGCTTCCGGTGCAGCTCTTTCGGTATCCGGGGCGGTGCTGCAGAATGTTTTGGACAACAAGCTTGCCTCGCCGGGGATTATCGGGGTCAACGCCGGGGCGGGGCTCGGTGTGACACTCTGTCTGGCGGCAGGTACATTTTCCGGATTTGCGGTTTCGTGCGCGGCTTTTTCGGGGAGTCTGGTCACGGTTTTGATGATTTTCCTTTTTTCGTACCGGATGAATGCGTCCAAAACCACCGTGATTTTAGGCGGGGTGGCGCTGAACGCCGTGTGGAACGCCATCGCGGAATCCGTCACGGTTCTGGATGCAGATGTGGGAATGCTCAGCATGGATTTCCGTGTAGGGGGATTTTCCGCGGTTTCTTACCCGAGACTTGTCCCGGCAGCAGTGCTGATCCTGGCGGCCCTTTTTGTGCTGCTTACCCTGTGCAGCGAGCTTGACATAACAGCGCTCGGCGATGAGACGGCGATGGGACTCGGACTTCCCGTGGCAAGATACCGGATGCTTTTCCTCGCCCTTGCCGCGCTGCTTTCCGGGGCTGCGGTCAGCTTTTCCGGGCTGCTCGGTTTTGTCGGCCTGATTGTACCTCATTTTGTCCGGCGGTTTTCCGGAAGCGGGAGCGGGAGGCTCCTGCCGGCCTGTGCGGTCTGCGGTGCGGGCTTTGTTCTGTTATGTGATCTGATGTCCAGGCTTTTGTTCCTGCCGTATGAACTGCCGGTGGGGATTTTAATGTCGGTGGCGGGAGGGCCGGTGTTTTTGTGGATGCTGGTAAGAAAAAAGCGAGGAGCATTGTGAGGCAGGCAAGAAAGTTTGTGCCGGAGAGCGGAAAAGGACGAGGGAGGCAACACGGGAAAACAGTGAAAACAGGAGAAGGTTATGGTTGAAATCGAAAATGTTTCCGCCGGGTACGGGAAGCAGAAGGTACTGCACAGTGTGAACCTTACGCTGCGGGAAGGGCAGGTGACCGTCCTGATCGGCGCGAACGGCAGCGGGAAAAGTACGCTGCTCAAGGTGCTTCTCGGCTTTCTTCCCCTTATGAGCGGCGAGATCCGGATCAACCGTGTTCCGACGGGAAAGCTTTCCCGGGCTGAGCTTGCAAAGAGTATTGCCTATCTCCCGCAGGGGAAGAACGTGCCTGACATAACAGCAGGGCGCATGGTTCTCTCCGGACGATTTCCGTATTTAAGCTATCCGAGAAGATACCGGGCATGCGATGCTGCAGCGGCAGCAGACGCGATGGAGCGTATGGGAATTGCAGAGCTTTCGGACAGGCCGATGTCAGAGCTCTCCGGCGGCATGCGCCAGAAGGTCTATCTCGCGATGGCGCTGGCACAGCAGGCGGGTGTCATTGTGATGGACGAGCCGACGACCTACCTCGATATCGGGCAGCAGGTGAAATTTGCGGAGCTGGTAAGGGAGCTTGCCGGGGCAGGAAAAACATTGCTGCTTGTCCTGCATGACCTGCCGCTTGCGTTCAAGGTTTCCGATCAGATAGCTGCGCTTTCTGCGGGAAGGATTGCTTTCTGCGGCAGTGCCGCGGAGATCCTTTCCTCCGGAGTGGCAGGGCAGCTCTACGGTGTGACGGTGAAGTCCGTACAGACAGGGGCAGGAAGGCAGTATTTTTATGAGCTGCCGGAAGGCCCTTCATAAATATAATGACAGAAATTGATATCCGAATTAAAACGGCAGATTTCCGGTGATGAGTGAGGAGATAATTGTAACTGCAATAAAGAATTATATTTTTATATGGTGTTTGTGTTCCCCGCCGCTGGCCGACAAGGCCGGCGGCGTTTTTTCGCTGCCGTAAAACGGCAATTTATTTATTGTGTTGAGGAATATTCACTTTTGTTTGTAAAGTGTTAAGATATTGTTATGTCGAAAATGGTACTATTCAATCAGAAAAATACAAAGTGAACAGCAGGAATAAGATTAGAGAAGTTATAGAAATATTGTCTATTCATACGCAGACAAATAAAAAGAATTATCAGAAAAGACCAGAACTGCCTGTCTGGTTCCAGGAAAGCGGTGCATGGATGCATGAGCCGGGACGCCGGCAGCAGAAAAGGACGGAAGAAAAAGCAAGAGCGGCCGGAATTGGAGGTACAGTTGAAAACGGACAGCCGGTCAGCGATGAACCTGCCCCGGACAGGGAAGAGGATCGTTTTCAATTATAATGTACAGCGGAGGAGGGGAAGATTGCATGAAGGAACCATTGCTGGCGTCGAAGCTTCGAATGCCCCGGGTGATCTGCAATACGATCAGGAGACCGGAACTACTGAAAAGAATCCATGAGATGCCCCAGCAGGTACTGGCGCTGCACGCCGGGGCGGGATACGGCAAAACTACGATTATGGCGGACTATTTTCGAACTTTCGGACTGCCGTGCGGCTGGTACCAGCTTGGACGGATCGATGATGATATGGATCGGTTCCTGTATTCCTTTGAAACGCTGCTGCAGAGACAGGTCACCGGATTCCGTCTGCATAAAGAGCCTGTCACCTGGTCGAGGGAAACCGTTGAGCTGACGGTAATACAGATACTGGAGCAGCTGGAACCCTTTGAAGGCTGTATAAATATTGTTCTGGATGATTTTCAGCACATTCAGAATCCGCTGATTTTCGATTTTTTAAGTCTGTTTATTCAGTATATGGGAGACGGCATCCGAATCTTTTTTATGAACCGGGGAAAATTTCCGGAGTTCCTGACCCGCTATCTGCTTCAGGGAATGGCAGGGGTTCTGGGGGCGCAGGAACTGAAGATTACAAAGGCCGAGCTGCATGCATATTTCGAAGAAAACGGAGAAAAACAGCGGCACGAGGCTGCGGAGAGGATACTGGAATGTACGGAGGGCTGGGCCGTCGCAGTCAACTGCATTCTGAACGCTCCGGAGGAGGCGGGGCCGGGAGAAAAGGGAACGGATGATTTTCCTGCAGGCTCCGGCCTGGCCGATTATTTATATTATGAAATTTTAAGGAAGCACTGATTAAAGCAGGTAAAAGCCAGGCAAATAAACGAAGGTAAT
>CAJUMC010000057.1 GCA_910587085.1 uncultured Lachnospiraceae bacterium
GACGGTCTGTCATGAAAGCAGGGGCGCGATGTCATCCGGCCGCGGAGCGGCTGTGAAGCAGAAAAGACGCGTCCGGCATTCGGCCCTGAGAAGCAATCACAGTGTGGAGGAAAAAATTATGTTGAAGAAAAAGTTTTTTGCAAAGGCTCTGGCATTTGCGATGGCAACCGGACTTATGGCTACGGCAGCGCCGATCGGAGCAGCAGCTCCGGCAGTTGTGGCGCAGGCAGCTGAAATCGCAGCACCTTCAAAAGTTGAGGTAGATTATGAGAACTTTGCACTGAAGGTAACGGTAACAGCAGATGATAAGTTCTTGCAGCTTGAGGTACTGAAGGATGAAGCAGGCAGCAAGGTATCAGCTACTTATGTGTATACACTTAGTAGTAAAGCAGAAGATATTATAATTGATCTTTCATTCTTAAAGCCGTCAAAAGCGCAGTATCTTCGCGTATCCACAAAACAGAGCAGTGGATGGTCGAAATCAAAAACGGTTACCGTAAATCAACAGCCGGGAAAACTTTCGGCTAAATATAAGGCATCGGAGTCAACTGCGGAAGGACGGCTGAATCTGACGATTAATAAAAAGGCAGTAACTGATCTTTCGAAATTGGAGTACCGGGGTCTGTACGGTTCAGAATTTGTAGATGCAGCAACAGCAACTCCAGCAACTCCAGCGGCTACTGACCTTACAATAGGAAAGCTGGATCTTTTAGCTGTGACGGGAACCACTCTTGTAATGCGTGCAAAAGCCGTAAATGAGACAGCGGCGGACAAAGTGAAGGACAATGCTCCGGCTGGCGCTGAAGTAAAAGTTAAAATTCCGGCAATGGCAAAGGCTCCAAAAGTGTCTCTGGATTATGCGAAAGGCCTGATTTCTCTGCCTAAGGGAGTGGAAATCAGTAAAGATGGTACAACGTGGAAAGCTATTGGTGACAGCGCGGTAAAATGGCCGGCAGCGACGCTGTTTGAGAAAGCGGGAAATACTCCTGCGAGCGGCAGTACCGCTGCCGCTGATGCGGCAAAGGGATTTTCTGTTCTTGTCCGCACAGCAAAAACGGAAAAGAAAGCGGCATCCAATTTTACAATTTTTACGGTTCCGGGAGCGCCTGCAGTATCTGTTACGGGTTCAACGGCAGTAAGTGGTATTTATCCGGCGACAGATAAAGCAGTGGTAGAGATTCTGAAAGAAGCCGGAGGCACCGACAAGCTTGATGGCAAAGTAACTATTGAGAAGACGGCATATGAGGCTGGAAAAGGAGAGTCCTTTAAATTTAAGGTAGAAGGCGCAAGCTTTGATTTCAGCATGGATGAAGGAAAGACTTGGAAAACCATCAAGGACGGAAAAGATTTTGTTGTTTATGGTGACAAGGATGTACAGACACTGCAGGTTCGTAGAAGCGGTATAAAAGCAAAAAATGCCGCTGATTCGGTAATGGCATCTGCAGAGGTAAAATTCAGCATTCCAAAGAAGACGGAAGCGCCTAAGGTATCTCCGGATACTACGGCTACTGCAGCGAGCGGCAATACTGTTGTATTAGCTAGGGATAATAATGACAAGAGTGCAAAAGTAACCGTAACCGGTACGGACTACCAATGGTTCTATCTTGAGGGAAGCAAATGGGAGAAGTTAGTCACTAAGGTATTTTCCGTTAAGGAGAAATTCAGTCTTACGGTTTATGCTGTTAAAGGTGAAGAGCTTGCATCCGATGCTGTTACGATCACGCTGGAGCCGGCAGAATAATTGCTGATTCATTTGTCCTTTTTACACTATTTTAACATTAGAAGATTTTTTAATTCCCAAGGGGCAGGAGGACATACTGTTTTTCTGCCCTCTTTTCTGTTATATGCTGGTGTAAAATCAATTTTTCTGCCGAGAAACAGAAACAACCGATGGGGATAGAGTTCCCATGAAATGTACGGGAAGCCCTATCCGCTGATCGGCAATTACGGCGTATGCCTGAAAGATATGGAGTCGGAAAGACCATGGCCGGACGCGCTGATCGTGCGGGAGCTTGCCAGGGTTCCGAGCAATTTCCGCAGCGGGATGAGCTTGACGCATTTCTTAAGGAAAACAGCATACCGGGCATCGCGGGGATTGACACGAGGGCTTTGACGAAAATCCTGCGCGGGAGCGGCACGATGAACGGCATGATCACAACAGAGGAGTATCCGGATCTGGAGGAAGCGTTACCGCGTGGCGATGATGGACTTCGGGACGCGGCAGGAGTCCATAAAAAAAGAGCCGCTGATCAGCAGCCCTTTGCCCTGCCGGCAGGCATCGCCTGCCGGCAAATCTTTTTGTCTAGTCTGAATGCCGGCGGGCGAACCCGTACAGCGGGCATCCCGTTTTTTCAGAAGCGGAAATTGCTTGCCTGCTCGTTCTGACGATGGCTCAGTTCCACCAGCTCCTGCGTATCCTCGGTACATTCGCTGATGGTCTGTGAGAGAAGCGTCATGCTGGCGCTGGTTTCCTCCGTCGAGGCGGCGTTTTCTTCCACCACGCTGGCAAGGCTGTTGACGGAATCGGTAACGATCTGTTTTAACGAATTCAGAACCTCTGTCTGATTTCCGATTTCCTTTGTAACGCCTTCTACCAGACCGACCTCCTGATCCAGATGATTGAAAATATCCCTGGTATCAACCAGACATTTCTGCTGTTTCTGTGCATTCTGTGTAACTTCCTGCATCTTGCTGAAGGAAGATCTTACATTATTAACCAGTTCTTTTACAATAATTTCGATTTCCTGCGCATTGTTCGAGGATTCCTCGGAGAGGTTCCGGATTTCTTCCGCCACAACGGCAAAGCCTCTGCCTGCGTCACCGGCCCTGGCCGCTTCGATGCTGGCGTTCAGGGAGAGCAGATTGGTCTGGGCGGCAAGCCCTTTGATGATTTCAATGGTTTTGTTGATATTGGCGGCGGAATCATTGTTCTTATCCGTCTGCTTTGATACAATCTCAATTGCCTCAATGGTTGTTTTGGTGATTTCATCCAGTTCACGAATACTTGCGGAAGCGTCCGTCGAATGCTTTGCCATGGCGGATACGGCTTCCTCCAGTTTATGTACGCCGTCCTTTTCGATTTCGATGACATTGCCCAGTTCTGCGATTTTAGCGTTCACCGTCTCCGTCTCGCTGGACTGGTTCACCGCCCCGTGCGCCAGATCTTCAATTGCCAGGTTGGTATTCTGGATGCTTTCTGAAATGTAACGGAATTTTTCGTTGAACTTTTCGCTGCTCTTGTTCAGAGTATCGCCTGTGTGAACCACACTGCTGAGCATGCCGGCCAGAGACTGCCGCACATTTTCCAGCGAGCGCGCCATCTCGCCGATTTCGTCTGCGCGCCCGAGCAGTTCGGTTCTGACGCTGAAGCTTAAGTCGCCCTTTGCCGCCTGGCGGAGATTTTCTTCGACCTGCTTGATACCCTTCGTGATCCGAAGTCCGCTCAGAGCGGAGATGCCAAGCGCCATTCCCAGCATTGCGACTGCCGCGATGCCGTAAATCATAAGCATTCCGGAAAATTCTTTCTCGATATAATCCTTCCGGCTATCAATTTTGGCGTCCATGTCATCCACATAGTTTCCGGTGGCAACCGCCCAGCCCCATGGCTGAAACATTTCGGAATAGGCAATCTTCGGAGCAACGGTTACGCCGTCCGATTTCGTAAAATAGAATTCGTTGAAACCGCCCCCCGCGGCCGCTGCAGATACGATGTTCTGCGTAACCTTGACCCCGTTCTTATCGGTCAGATCATACCGGTTTGAGCCCTCCTGCTCGGTCAGAATCGGGTGCATGACCAGTACATGATCCGAACCGTCGATCCAGATATAGCCCGAGGCATCATCCCGGTAGCGCATGGCGCGGACAGCATCCGCCGCTCTTTTTTTCGCTTCCTCTACGGTCAGTTCTCCCCTCTGGCTCTGATCGTAAAAGCTCTGCACTACGGATAATGCGCCCTGTACCTGAGACTTGATTTCCATGGAATAGCCGTCCAGCATGGACTCCTCATACTGCTCGACAGACTCGTCCATCGACTGACTGAGATAGTAAACTCCAAGACATGCCAGACCGATGGTCGGGATGGAAACCAGAACGCAGATAATCAGAATCAACATGCCGGTCAGACTTCGGAACCCCCTTGTTTTCTGTGATACTACAACCCCTTTTTCATTCATACAACCTCCGCCTTTCCATATTACTTTAACCTTATCAATTTTATTATACATATTTCAGAAATAAAGTCAATGAATAAGGCGAAAATCTTAATTTTTCTATTTTTGATACTTTCCATTTTTGTTATTCAGATTGTGTACAAAAGATATTACACAAAACATGAAAAAAGAAGCCCCGCAGCGGCTTAAGTCATATTTCATAGACCGCTCCGGGGCTTTTCTTGTTTTCAGTTGCGCAGACAGGTTTACCGGGAAAAGGAAAAGCGTCCGAGCATATCCTGCAGGGTGGTTGCGTGCGCCGCCAGTTCCTCGCTGGTTGCGGAGGTCTCCTGCGCGGCGGCGGAATTGCTTTCGATCACGCCGGAGATAACTTCGACGCTCTGGTTGATTTCGCGGACCGCAGCCGCCTGATTTTCGCAGTCCTCCCGCACCAGACTGTTCAGATCCACGACCTTGACGATGCCTTCGTTTACTGCGGCAAAGGCCTTCGCCGTGGCCTGCGCGATTTCGTCGCCGCGTGCAACCTGGGAAATGGACTTCTGGATCAGATTTCTTGTGTTGGTTGCCGCCTCTGCGGACTGGGTGGCCAGTTTTCCGATTTCCTCCGCGACGACGGCAAAGCCCCTGCCGGAATCGCCTGCCCTGGCGGCTTCAATGGAAGCGTTGAGGGCAAGCAGATTGGTCTGGGAAGCAATCTCCTCAATGCTGTCGATAATCGTGCCGATCTCGCGGGAGGTGGCCGAAATCACCTGCATTTCTTCCATCATGCTGTTCATCTGCCTGTTCCCGTTGGCGGCCTGCAGCTTTACATCACTTGCGTGGTCGCTGGCCTCCCCGGCGCGCTTCGCACCCGTGGCTGCCTTCGCCTCCATGTCGTGTACCATGGAAAGGATGCCGGCCACGCTCTCGGACTGCTCGGCGGAGCCCTCTGCCAGGGTCTGTGCAGAAATGGCCATCTGTTCGGAAGCGGCATTTACCTGCACGGACGCATCCTGGATATTGGAGAGAGTGGAGCCGAGCCTTTGCTTGATTTCCGTCATGGAATCAAGAATCAGCTTGAAGTCGCCCTGATATTTTTCCTTTATGTTTGAGGAAATGTTGAAATCCCCTCTGCTCATCCGTGCGAGAATCATGTTCTCATCCTTGATGATTTCTTCCAGATTGCTCATGAACTCCCGGATATCGTTTGACAGCTGCCCAAATTCATCCTTTGATTCATAGTCGAGCGTGGCGTCCAGATTTCCCTCCTGCAGTTCCCGCAGAGCAGTGCGGATAAACTTCAGCGAGCGGATGATCAGAAGCCGGATGCCCGTAGAAATCATTCCGCCGATAACCACCGCAGCTACGGCAAAACCGACCATGAGAATCATGGAGAATATGTAGGTTGTATTGATCTTGATGGTGCTGTCCGAGCTTTCCTCCATATTTTTCTGGATCAGCTCCTCCATTTTGGTCCGGAAATTTTCATAACTTTCCTGACCCTGCTGCTCCAGTAAAAGGAATGCTTCCTCATCCGCACCGCTGCCCATGTTCAGAATGGTCTGCGTGGTGGAGAGGTAGGTCTGCCAGGACTCTTTCAGCGAATCCAGAAGCGGCCTGTCGCCTTTGCGGAGGTAGGTTTCGTACAGTTTCATCTCTTCCTGAAGCAGCACGTTGCTGTGCTCCATCAGCTCCTGGTAGCGGCTCCCGTCCGTCCCCTGCGCCATGGCGATAATCCAGGCATACTGCAGCCTCTGATATTCTGAGGCCAGCGTGTTTATGTCCTGTGCCAGCATCACGGCGGGCATCCGTTTTTCTGCCATTATCATCGACTGCTGACGCACCATCCAGAGGCCTGCGGCTCCGAACACGGTAATCAGGATCATTCCGAAAATGAAGGTTCTGGACAGGATGGTCAGCTTCCGCCTGACAGACAGGTTTTTCAGCTTTTTTACTGCCGAACTTTCCGAATCTTCGACTTTTTTCAATGTTATGTCTTCCAATTTTTCATCCAGTAAATTTGCCTTTGTAGTCATCGGGCTCTTCCTTTCTCTGAGAATAATCTTGACCGGCCCCGCAGGGCCTGCACAGGGCCTGTTCCGCTGCGTCTGCGGACGCACAGAACAGGTTTTCAAACCTGATTATCGAGCATTATACCGTATTTCCCCGGCACGGTCAACAGGGAGCGCAGTTTTTCAAAAAAAGCAGGAGAGGAAAAGAAAAAGCGGGCGGAAGACGGTATATCCGCCTTCTGCCCGCTTGCTGTTCTATATATTTTATGATGGATTTTTAATCGTCAGACAGGGTACTTCTGAGATCCTCAATCTGGTCGGAAATTTCCTCCAGCGTGTCCTGAATGGATTCCGCGGCTTCATTCAGCGTATCCGCGACGCTGTCCACCGTATTGCTGATCAGATCATCCAGCTCCGGCTCCTCCCGATCCGCAAACGCATTTTCCAGAGCACTCCGAAGTTCTTCCACAAGGCTTTCGGTATCAAAACTTTGAATATCCTCGCAAGCCGAGGTAATCTCGTCCAGCCTTCCGCGGATTTCATCCAGCTGCGCCCGGTAGTCTGCGACAGACTCCGCTTCCGGTGCGGCTGGAAAGGTGAAAGCCGGGGCTGCTCCTCCGGCCGCCGGCGCGACAGGAGGAAACGGCGGGATAAGGCTTAAGCGTGAAGCGTTCTCCGCAGCCTTCTGCTCCTGTTCTCTCCGCTTTGCTGCAAGCTGTGCGGTACCGTACCAGTTGTTTGGCGGGAAGCCGTCGGCAAATATAAGGTTGGGGCGCTGCGGCCGCTCGCTCTCGTACGGATCCGGCGTATCTTCAAGATGCTCGTAAGCTGCGGCATCCTTTGCTGCCATCACCGTCATATAGGCCTTCTGCGCGACAAAGCGCAGCTGCGTATATTCGTTGTCGAGGGTGCGGAACGGAATTTCATAAAGCTCCCAGCCGTTCAGTTTTTTAACCGGCCGGATGAAATTACGGTTCAGGTTGAAGGTATAGCGCTGGTCGAAATCATCGTCAAAAACAATGGAAAGCCGGCATACCTCGTCGCACCGGTCGTTTTCGCCGCCGTTCAGCCAGAAGAGGAAGCGGCAGTCTGCATATTTCGGCAGAAGAAGCTTTTCGGAAAGGATCTCCGTCCAGTCATTCTGCCAGTTGCCGATCATGTAAGCTTCGGCCAGCTCGCCGTCCGGCCCCAGCATAAAGGAGCGCTCCCCGACATTCCTGCTGCAGTCTTTATTGAAATCCCAAGTTCGGGCGTCGAAATACAGCTTTACTGTTTTGTTCCCGTCCTGCTGTTCTTTGCCTGTCTCTATATGATTCATTCTTTCATCCATCTTGATTACCTCCGAATTATGTATGGCATCGGACATATTCAGACGAATTATAAAGTCGTTCACATAACATGCCCGACCCTTTTTTACCAGCCCGGCTGCCCTTCTCGGATAAGTCGAGCCTGCGGTCCGTCCATCCGGCAACAAAACACGGATGGTTTGTCTGTCTGCGGAAGTCCTGTTTTTTGTCATGGGTACCCTCCCCTGTTCCGCTTTCCGGTGAAAAATTGCGGTGATTGTCGTTTTTTGTTATGGGTGACCTCCCCGTATTTCATTATAAGACACACGCCAAAGCTTGTCAATTTGAAATTACTGTTTATTCGAAGCCGGCTGTTTTCATAATGAATATTTTTCTGGACCGGGGAAAAACTAGCGTCAGGACGTACAGAAAAAGGTGCGGGACGGAAAATGGATTTTCGATCTGCGGGTTTGCGTCGGCACGGTCTCCGCAAACCCGATCGCAATGAAAGCCGTGCAGAAATGAGGAAAATTATGAAAAAGACGATCTGGATCACCGGGGTGTTTGTCGTTCTGGGAATTCTTGCCGTAATCCTGTATTTCTCCCTGTTTCGGGAGAAGAGCAGCGTTATGCCGGAGGGAACCTTTGTTAAAGGGCCGGAAGCGGGCTGTTTCTTTGCGGGAGCGCCTGAAAGCGAGGTGACGGCATGGCGGCGGAGCGCGTAATTTACATTAAGGCGGAGCAGGCGACCATTGTGAAAAATTCGAAGGTATTTCTGGAGGATGCCGTCACAATGACAGGCCCGGATAAGAAAGTTATCAGCGAGCTCGGCGGGCAGGTGCTTTTTGTTGTGCCTGACAAGCAGCAGAAACAGAAATATGTTTTCTCCATTATGAAAGTAATCGAATTTATTCAGAAGCAGCATCCCGATTACATGGTGGTCAATGAGGGAGAGATCGATTTTATCATCGAGTACCAGCCCCCGGAAAAAAAAGCGAAATGGAAGGACGGGCTGAAGATAATTTTTGTATGCTTTGCGGTTACGGTCGGCTCTGCTTTTACTATTATGACCTTTAATCAGGATGCGAGCGTATCGGATATTTTCGGCCGGCTGCAGAAAATCATTACGGGGCAGGAGGCCGCGGGTCCCGGACTGCTTGAGCTCGGCTACTGCATCGGGCTGCCTGCCGGCATCATTATATTTTTCAACCATTTTTCACATCTGAAAATGAGCTCCGATCCGACGCCGCTCCAGGTGCAGCTGAGGATTTATGAGAAGGAATCCAACGAGGCTGTACTGAAAGCCGCCTCGAGAGAGGGGAAAACAATTGATGTTTCCGGTTGAGTGGGCCCAGAAAATTCTGCTGTTTGTAATCGGCCTGTGCAGCGGCGCGCTGGTGGCGGCCGGGATGTTCGCCTTTGTCACGATGATCGGCGTGGTAAGCCGGATGGCTGCCTCCACAAAGACAATCTGCCACGCAATGCGGTATGAAGACTGTGTGGTGGTGGGAGCGACAGTCGGCAATATTTTTTTCCATTATGCGCCGGCGTTCCGTACCGGCTGGGTGGGCAGCGTTCTGCAGGCGGGCTTTGGCTTTTTTGCAGGCGTTTATATCGGCTGTCTTTCGATTGCGCTGGCGGAGCTTCTGAATGTCGTGCCGATTCTGTCGCGCCGGCTGAAGCTGCACCGGGGCCTGACGGCTTTTGTGCTGTCTTTCGCGGCCGGCAAGCTGCTCGGGGCCGCGGTGGATCTGTTTTTGTGAGGAGGAATTATATGAACCCGGAAGAAAAAGCGAAGGATATTCAGAAAAAAATGAAGCCGGAGGACAAGCAGCTTGTCCAGGAGGTGATGAAGGAGAAGGACCCGAAGGAAAGGGAAAAGCTTTACAATCAGTATGTGAAGAAAGCGACCCCGAAGCGGAGCTATATCGGAAATGTGTGTCGGGCTTACCTGATCGGCGGGCTGATCTGCGTTATCGGTCAGGGTTTTCTGGATCTGTATCAGTCTCTCGGCTGTGAGAAGGAAACGGCGGCGGCCTATACGACGCTGAGTCTTATTTTCCTGTCGGTGCTTACCACCGGCCTGAACTGGTATCAGCGCCTCGCCTGCTTTGCGGGAGCTGGTACGGTTGTGCCGATTACGGGCTTTGCGAATTCGGTTGCTTCGCCCGCCATTGAATTCAAGCAGGAAGGATGGGTGTTCGGCGTCGGCTGCAAGATTTTCACCATCGCCGGGCCGGTTATCCTCTACGGCGTTATCTGCAGCTGGGTGCTGGGGCTGATTTACTGGGCGTCAAAGCTGCTCGGGCTCGGCTGAACAACGGATGCGGCGGTCAGGAAGAAGGAAGGAAAAACAGCGGAAAACCGCTTGCAAAACAGCCGGGAAGATGGTATGATTTTCTGCAAATATTTGATTTACGGAGAAAGTCATGAAGAGAAAGATCAGAAAATGGTTCCCGCTGTTTCTGCTGGGCGCGGTGTTGTCCGGCTGCCGCAGGGAAAGCCTTGTCCCTCCGGAAGAGAAGCCCGCAGCGGGACAGGAGACGGTCGCTTTAACGGTATGGGGCGCAGCGGAGGATGAGGAGCTTCTGCGCCGGATCATTGACGGGTTTCTGGAGGAATACCGCGGTCAGGCGGAATTTCAGATTACCTACAGCCCCCAGGGAGAAGGGAACTGCACCGTTGCCCTGATGGCGGATCTGGAAAACAGCGCGGATGTTTTTGCATTTGCGGATGATCAGCTGAATACGCTGGTGGCTGCCGGGGCCCTGGAGCCGGTGGAAAATCTGGAGCTGGTGAGGGAAACGAATCTGCCGGAGACGGTTCTTGCCGCATCAATTAATGATACCTTGTATGCGCTTCCTCTGACGGCAGATAACGGATACTTTCTTTATTATAATAAGAAGTATTTTTCGGAACAGGATATTATGTCCCTGGATCGGATGCTGGATATCGCAGCGGAAAACGGCAAAAAGGTTTCGATGGAATGGTCCTCCGGATGGTATGTTTACTCCCTGTTCGGCGGCGCCGGGCTTACCGTCGGGCTGAATGACGACGGGATTACCAATCACTGCAACTGGAACAGTGAGGAGGGAAATATCACAGGAGCCGACGTGGGGCGGGCCATGCTCGGCATGGCAGGCCATGCGGGGTTTGTCAGCATCGACAACGAAGGATTTCTGGAGGGGGTCGAAAACGGGACGATTATCGCAGGCGTCAACGGAGTATGGAACGCGGTTCCGGTGGAAGAAATCTGGGGCAGCGATTTCGGAGCAGCAAAGCTTCCTTCCTACAACTGTGCCGGGCAGCAGGTTCAGATGGCCTCCTTTTCCGGCTACAAGCTGCTCGGTGTAAATGCCTACTCCAAACACAGGGAATGGGCGGTAAAGCTGGCCGAGTGGATTGCGAACGAGGAGAACCAGAAACTGCGTTTTGAGCTGCGCGGCCAGGGGCCGTCCAATATCCGCGTGGCATCTTCGGAGGAGGTGCAGAATTCACCCGCCATTGCCGCTCTGCTGAAGCAGTCGGAATTTTCCTGCCCGCAGCGCATAGGAGGAAATTTCTGGGAACCGGTTATTGCATTTACCGCGGCCATTCTGGAAGGAACGGTTACGGAGGAGAATCTTCAGGATCAGCTTGATACCATGGTCGAAGGGATCACTGCTCCTTAGGTGCAGAGCCTTTCTAATCAAGTAAAATGCAAAAGGAGCATCAGTCATAATGAAAAGTATCCGTTTAAAGCATCGTTTGATTATTCCGATTGCGCTGCTGGGTATTGTGGCATTATTATCCAACATTCTTTCCGTGGTCAATATCCGCAAGGTAAATGCGAGCGCCGCCGATATTGTTGATGATTTCATGGACAGCAAAAGCCGGCTGTCGCAGATCTGCTTGTCCTCCAAGGATATACATAAAATGGCGCTGAGCCATATTGTCGCCACCGATTATAATACGATGATAACCCTGGTAGAGCAGATCAAGGAGGAAGAGGCGGTTCTGGACGGCATGCTTGCCGAATATGAGAGCCGGCTGCTGCCGGAGGAGCGGGCGCGGTACGAGACGCTTCTGGCGGATTATGCTTCCTTCAAGCATGCGCTGGTCCGCCTGGTCTGTGCCAGCGCAAGTCATAAAACCCAGGACGCTTATGCGCTTGCCAACGGCGACGTGGCCGCTTTTGCGGGCGCCATGGAGGCGGATATTGAAAGCCTGGATATTTCTGTCAGCGAGCAGATTGCCGGAGCGAGGGAACGGCTTTCGGAGGTGTATCTTATGTCGCTGACGGTGGGCGTGGCTGCCGTGATTGCCTGCCTGCTGCTGGTATTTGCGGATTTCAAGCTGATTAATAAATATGTAATAGTTCCGCTCGGAGGGGTTCTGAAGATGATTCAGGAGAGCTCCGGGCGGATCAGCGGCATGACCGGGGAGGTTTTAAAGAGAGCCAGGGCCTCCAGAGGGAGTGCCGCCGATCTTTCCGTGATAGCCGGACAGCTTTCCTCAACGATTCAGAAGGTGGCGGGGAATGTATCAGCCATAAACGAAAATGCGGCGAGCGTGAGAATGGATGTCCACAATATTGCGGAGGAATGCAGTGCGATTAAGGATTATACCGCCCGCATGAATACCCGTGCGGATGCGATGCAGCAGTCTGCCCGCAGCAGCGCCGAAATTGCTGCCGCCAAGGCGGAGGAGATTCTGCGCTCACTCAATGTCGCCATTGAAGAAAGCAGAAGAGTGGATCGGATTAAAAATCTGACCGGTGAGATTCTTGAAATTTCTAAGCAGACCTGGCTGATTGCGCTGAATGCCTCGGTGGAGGCTTCGAAAGCCGGGGAGGTCGGCCGGGGGTTTGCGGTTGTCGCAAGCGAGGTGCGGAAGCTTGCCAATTCCAGCCAGGAGGCAGCCAACCGGATACAGGAGATCAACAATACGGTTACTTCAGCTGTGTACAACCTCACGGAAAACGCGCAGTATCTGATTGATTATATGAACCGGTCGGTTTTGACGGAATTCCGTTCCTTTGTACAGACCGGAAGCCAGTATAAGGAGGATGCCGCCTATATCCGGCAGGCGATGAACGGATTTCACGAGCAGACGGGGCATCTGGAGAATTCCATGGCTGAGATCGCAGATGCCATAAATACCATAACCAAGGCTGTCGACAAGGGAGCAGAGGGCATTGCGGGCGTTGCGGGCAATACCAGAAGCCTTGCCGGCGATATGGAAGATATCACCCGGCGCATGGGAGTAAACAAAGAGGTTGTGGAGGGACTGGAAAAAGAAACTGCCGTGTTTGGAAATCTCTGAGAAAACGCCGGCAATCGTATTTTTGGGGGGGCTTCCGGCAGATGCACGCGGCTCTGCCGGAAAATGCTGTTCTGCGTTTATCCTAGCCAAGATAAGCCTGCAGAAGGCGGAATGTATTTTTAATGCCCTCCTTATGAGAGCGTTCATAGCCGTGGGAGGCATAGACGCCGGGACCGATCAGGCCGTGCCGCGCATCGACTCCTGCGGACAAAGCGGCGTCGGCATCGGAGCCGTAGAACGGATAGACATCGGCGGCATATAAGATCCCGTTTTTTTCGGCTGCCCGGATCAGCGCGCGCACAACATCGTAATGGTACGGTCCCTGGCTGTCCTTGACACAGATCGACACCTGCTTTTCCGTACATTCCAGTCCGCTGCCCACACAGCCCATATCCACGGAAAGCAGCTCTTCCACGTCGGCCGGAACGGAGGCGCAGCCGCCGTGCCCGATCTCCTCGCACACCGTAATATGCTGATAGATCCGGCGCGCGGGCGTGATGCCGCTCTCTTTTATGTATTTTGCATAGCCGAGCAGAATGGCGGTGCTGAGCTTATCATCCAGAAAACGGCTTTTGATATAGCCGGATTCCGTGATGCGGGTGCGGGGTTCGATGCAGACGAACGCGCCGTTGGTGATGCCGAGCGCCCGCACCGCCTCCTTGGAATCGGCATCCGCATCAAGCAGCACCTCGATGCTTTGAAAGCTGCGCTGCGTGTTCTGATAATCGCCGTTGACATGGGTGGAAGCGTCGGTCAGCTGTACGGTTCCGTCGTAGCAGCGCCCGTCCAGTGTGCGGATGCGGCAGTTCTCCGTCTCGATGTTGTTGGCGTTCAGTCCGCCGACCGGCGCAATGCGGAGATGGCCGTTCGGCTTGATTTCTGCAACCACCGCGCCCAGCGTATCCGCGTGCGCCATCAAAAGCACGGCATTTCCCGCACCGCCGAGGGATACGAGAACACCGCCCTTTTTTGTTTTTTCCGGCTGAAAGCCGAGGCGCCGGTATTCCTCCAGCAGATAATCCGCCGCTCCGGCAGTGAAGCCGGAAGGGCTGTCGATCGCAAGCAGGGCCTGCAGCTGTTCCAGAATGTAATCCATAAACTGTTCCACAAATAATTCCTCCATTTCTTTCCATTAGTGAATGATAATTTTTTCTATCCGATCCCCCTGCCGCCCTGGATATCAGACAGATGTTGCGGCAATCTATTTATAATTTACCGCTACAGATTGATTTTTGACCATTTTCCGCCGGAAAACCGGACGTAGCCGGTCAGGAAGCGGAAGCCCTGATCCACCACCAGCGAGATCCAGGCGCCGGCCAGCCCGAGCCCGAGCGGATAGCAGAGTACGTAGGTGAGGATCGGACGGATCACGGCGATGCTGAGCAGCGAGGTGACAGCGACAAAAGTGGAGTCCCCCGCGCCGCGCAGGCAGCTGTTCAGCACGACCTGCGAGGTTTGAAAATGGGTGGAGAGTGCCATAATAATCATTATTGCGGAGCCCAGTGCAATAATTTCTTCCTCCGGGGAAAACAGACGAATCAGCCCGCGACGCCCGATGATAAAAAGAAGGAAGAGCGCACTGGAGCACAAAAAAGCGATCCGCTGGCCGACCTTGCCGTACAGGGTGGAGAGATCAGGGCGTTTTTCCCCGAGCTTCTGTCCGACCAGGGCGGACGCCGCAATCCCAAGGCCGTCGCCGAAGCAGAACGAAAGATTCAGGATATTCATGCAGATCAGGTGCGTCGCATATGGGGTCGGGCCGAGCTCCGCTACAATTTTTGCGTAGGCAAAAAAACCGATCCGCATGAACACCTGTTCGATAAACGCGCTGCCGGAAACCTTGAAGACCGGGCGGAGCACCGTTTTGGCGGGAAGCCGCTGCACGCCGCGCAGAAGGGAAAGATAACCGTTTCTGCGCAGCAGGGTGGCGACGGAGATCAGACAGGCCGAGACGGCGCCGAGCGCCGTGGCCGCAGCCGCGCCGCGGACGCCCCATTTCGGGAAACATCCGATTCCGTTGATCAGCAGATAGTTGAAAATCACGTTGACAAGGTTGGCGACAATATTGGTGTACATGGAAATTTTGGTTTTTCCGCAGCCGCGCTGCGCCGCGTTGATGGTGAGGTTCAGGGCGGTGAAAACAATGCTGACGCACAGGATGCGGAAGTAGGCGACGGCATCTTCCAGATAGACCGCGTCCGCCCCTGCGAACTGCAGGATCGGGCGGGCGAACGCAAATCCCGCCGCGGAGGTCAGCAGGGAAAGTACTGCGGAAATAAGCACAGCGCAACGCATCGTGCGGTTCGCCCCGTCCCGATCCCCCTGCCCCTTCCGCCGTGCAACGACGGCGGTGACACCGACATTCAGGGAGAAAATCACGGCCAGCAGGATAAATTTCGGCTGGTTGGTGATGCCGACTGCGTTGATGGCATTCTCGCCGAGCGTGCCGACCATCATGGTATCAATGGAGCTGACCAGACTGACGAGAAGGGATTCCAGGGCAGACGGCCAGGCTACCCGGAAAAAATTGCGGTAGACCTCACCGGTTGCAGGCAGCACACCCAGAGGTTTTGTCCGCTTCAGCATCCGTCCGATGCCGAAGAAATAGCTGTTGATTTCCCGAAGGCTTGATTTCATGCGGCTTTCTCGCTGGCTCATGGCAGTATACCCGGGAGACCCCGCTCCTTTCTGCAAAGTAGTTTCTTTAATATGGGCTGTTTTCCCAACGGTATTTTACCATGATTCGGGGAAATTTGCATCATGAGTTTCGGGAAATCTGCATCATGAGTTTTAAAGAACAGCGGAAACCGGAATCAAATGCCAGGTTCCTGTGCATACTATCCGAAACAGGGCTGCGGCACGCGGCGGCAGGGCGGAAAAGAACCGGCGGAAGCCGGCCTTCGCCCGGCAGAGAGCGGGCGGGCGGGGAATGGAGGACTGATCAGAACATGAGCGACGAAAGGAAACAGGAGGACGGGCAGGAGCAGCAGGCAGGATCTCCTCCGCCAGAGGGAAACGCGCAGAAGGGCGGGGAGCAGACCACGATCCGGCTGGACGATCTGAAGGGAAGATTTTTGTCAAACGACCTTGCGGACAATATGAGCAGCTTTGACCGTGTTCTGCAGGTGGAAAAGAATTTTGATATTCTGAAGAGAGTCTTTTTCATCGGGGAGAGACAGGCGTGCTTTTATTTTATCGACGGGTTCCACAAGGACGATACCCTGCAGAGGCTGCTGCAGTATTTTTACGGGCTGAAGGCGGAGGATACGCCGCAGAGCTTTGAAGAGCTGCTGCAGAAGTATCTGCCGTACGGCGAGCTGGAACTTGTGAGGGATATGGACAAGCTGCTCGGAGCAATTCTCTCTGGAAAGCCGGCGCTGATCGTGGACGGTTTCGGGGTTTCCGTAACGGTGGATTTCCGGGATTATCCGGCCAGGAGCGTGTCGGAGCCGGATAAGGACAAGGCGATGCGGGGCTCGAAGGACGGCTTTGTCGAAACGCTTGTTTTCAATACGGCGCTGATCCGCAGACGTATCCGGACGCCGCAGTTTACGATTGAGATGCTGTCGGTTGGAAAGAGCTCGCGGACGGATATCGCGATGTGCTATATGGAAGACCGGGTGGATAAAAAATTTCTTGATACGGTTACGAAGCGGATCAAAGGCATCAACATCGACGCTCTTACCATGAATCAACAGAGCCTGGCGGAGTGCATGTTCGGGACAAGGTGGCTGGACCCGTTTCCGAAATTCAAGTATTCCGAGCGGCCGGATACGGCGGCGGCCTGTATTCTGGAGGGAAATATCGTCCTTCTGGTGGATAATTCGCCGTCTGCAATGATTCTGCCGGCCAGCATTTTTGATATTGTGGAGGAGGCGGACGATTATTATTTTCCGCCGGTTACGGGCACGTATCTCCGTCTGTCGCGCATTATCATCAACTTTCTGGCAATTATCCTGACGCCGCTGTTCCTGCTGCTGACAGAATATCCGGAATATGTGCCGAAAGGCTTTGAGTTTATTGCTATCAAGGAAACAATGAATATTCCGCTGATCTGGCAGTTCCTGATTCTGGAGTTTACCATCGACGGACTGCGGCTCGCGTCCATCAATACGCCGAACATGCTGAGCACGCCGCTCAGTGTTGTGTCGGGTCTTGTCATCGGAGAGTTTACGGTCAGCTCGGGCTGGTTCAATGCCGAGGCGATGATGTATATGGCGTTTGTGGCGATCGCCAATTATACGCAGGTCAATTTTGAGCTTGGCTATGCCCTGAAGTTTATGCGGCTGATTACGCTGCTGCTGACGGCATGGTTCGGAATATGGGGCTTTGCGGGTGGACTGATCTTCTCTCTGGCCTGCTTGTGCTTCAACCGGACGATCGCGGGAAAAAGCTATATCTACCCGCTGATCCCGTTCCATTTCCGGGAGCTTGCCAGAAGACTGTTCCGCGTATCGCTGCCGGCGAGTGAAAAAAGAAGACGCTCCTGAGAAATCGGGGGTACGGCTGCCTGAGCGCGGTAGGAAGAAACATAAAACCCAACGAGAGGAAAGATGCCTTGACGGGAACGGCGCCTGAGTGCAGTAGGCAGAAAAGAAGAAAGAATGGGACGCCTCCTGTGTCCCGGAAAACGAATAACCCCCTGCAGACGCTTTTGCGTGCGAGGGGGTTATCGTGCAGCGGTTCTGCCGGAGCAGTATGTTCGCTGCGGCTTAATTTCTTTTGTCCGTGAGAGCGAGGATAAAATCAGTCGTTACCTGATAGTACTTGCTCAGAGAGATAAGATGGCGGATCGGCATTTCGTTTGCCCCGCGCTCATATCTTGCGTACATGGTCTGGGAGATGCCAAGAACATTTCTTGCAACAAACTCCTGTGTCAGATCGTTTTCCTGCCTTAAGTCACGGATTCGTTTCTTGTAGTCCACGTTGATCACCTTTTCCTAATAAAATTTTGGTTGCGCCATGCAGCACTGTCAACCAATGGTTCGTTACAAAGGTATTATAGCACATATTATGATAGAAGAAAAGAGAAAAAGTAAAAAAAATTGAGAAAATTTTATTTTTTTATCAAACGCCATGGTTGAACCGCAGAAACACAGGGTTTAAACCGCATTTTTTCGAGCTTTTCCGCGCCGGAGCATGGAAATAAAAGGGAAAAGAGGGCAAAAGAGGCTTATCGCTGTCTCGGAGGTGCCTTCTGACGGGTGCAGAATCTTCTCGCTTCCTCCGGATAACACAGCTGCTTTGTGTGAAATCTGTCTGAGGAAAAAAGGTATTTTCTGCCTGCAGAGATGGAAAAACTGCTTGCGCGGCGGGAAAGTATGGATTAAAATGTCGGGGAGGGCGAAATTGCTTTACCCTCGGAGCCGTCCTGCATGCGCCGTGCGGGCAGCCGGCCGAATAAACGGACGGCGCGGAAACGGGGAGTAATTATGATAAGAAAAAAGATGTTCGCAGGAATGCTTATGGGACTGGCAATACTGCTGTCTGCCGGCTGCGGCGGGAAGGAGGCGGAGAATGGTGCGGATATAACGCCGACCACGCAGGCGGAGCCTTCCGCGGATGCAGCGCCGTCAAATCCGGCGCCTTCGCAGGCAGGGGACCAGGAAGACGGGGATGCAAAGCCGACGCAGGAGGTCGGAATCCCGCCGGTTCCTACCCTGACGCAGGCTCCGGTTATGACGGAGGCGCCGACGGACGGGAAGGAAGCGGACGAGAGAACGCAGGAGGAGATCTATCAGGACATGATCGAGCGCTCCCTGCTTGCGGAAGGAAATAATTACCGGATTAAAAAGGTACTTGAGAAGGCCAGAAACGGCGAGGAGGTTATGCTTGCCTATATCGGGGGCTCCATTACAGAAGGCGCAAATGCATCGGATGCGACCTGCTATGTGACAAAATCCTACGACGGCTTTGTGGAGCTGACCGGGGCGAAGGAGGCAGGGAATGTGTCCTTTGTCAATGCGGGGCTCGGCGGAACGTCTTCGGCGCTCGGAATTA
The DNA here is from genome assembly GCA_910587085.1 of uncultured Lachnospiraceae bacterium. Taxonomy (GTDB): domain Bacteria; phylum Bacillota; class Clostridia; order Lachnospirales; family Lachnospiraceae; genus RGIG4057. The sequence continues at coordinate 18,751 of CAJUMC010000057.1, forward strand.
TGCGCTATGACCGGGATATCGTGGAATACACCGGAAAACAGCCGGATATTGTTTTTATCGAATTCTCGGTGAACGACTGGCAGGAGCCGACGGACGGGGAGGCGTTTGAATCCCTGATCCGCAGAGTGTACGGGGCGGAAAACGAACCGGCGGTCGTACTGGTTTTTGCGGTATTCAAGTCACGCTGGAATATGCAGACAAACTATACCCCGCTCGGAAAGCTGTATCGTCTGCCGATGGTGAGTATTCTGGACGCAGTTGTCCCGGCGCTGGACGAGGAGCATACGCTGGATGAAGACATATTCTTTTCCGATATTTATCATCCGACGCAGTACGGGCACAAGATTATGGCAGATTGCCTGAACTATATGTTTGAAACGCTGGATGCCGCGGAGGCGGACGAGCCTTATGTCATGCCGGAAAAGAGCTGGTACGGCGATACATACGAGAATACGGCGCTGATTGATTCTCAGAGGCAGGATGCCGTATCGGAGCTTTCGGCGGGCGGATTTACGGAGACGGACGGGGCGCTGGGAACCTACCGCTACGACAGAACGCTGAAAACCTTCCCGGATAACTGGATGCACGCTGCCGGCAGCGGAGATGAACCGTTCCGGATGACGCTGACCTGCGACGGCCTGCTGATGGCATACAAGCAGAGCAGCGATAAAAAGTTCGGAAGCGTGGATGTGTATGTGGACGGCGAATTTGTAATGAAGGTGGACGGCTATTCCGAGGGCGGCTGGAACAATCCGGTTCCGGTGCAGATTATCAAGGGCCGCGGGCAGCAGGAGCATACGGTTGAGATCCGGATGTCGGAGGGCTCGGAGGATAAGGTATTTTCCATCCTTGCGTTTGCAGCCGGACTGGAGACGGATGCCGCAGAGTAAGCGGAGCGCAGGCAGAGCGGCGGTGTGGAGCTGCTGAGGTATTTCCGGCCGGCAGAGCGCCCGGGCCTGGCGGGCAGCCATTTTTTGGGAGTTTTGCCCGGAGCAGTTTCCGGCCGGCGGATATTGCATGCTGTGCGGCCGGCTGCGCCGCGCCAGGCGTGCAGAAGCTTTGAGCCGGGAAAGTACGGGGCCGGTTAAGCGCAGAACGTCAGTACTGTTCTGGCTGCCGGCCCGTCCGCTTTCCGGATTCAGCGGATTGTTTTCAGCATTTCTTCAATATATGCCGCAACCTCCGCCATAGAGGAGGCTTCCCGGAGGCTTTCGTAGCTTGCGCGGTCGAAGACGGGGCCGTCTTTTGTTTCAAGAAAGGCATAGCGCTCGCCGTCCGGAAGTCCGTAAGGCGCAAGGTCGGAGAGCAGCAGGCGTGCGCCGTTCTGCTCCCTGATGCTCCCGGCATCGTATACCTGCGGCATGAAAATGCCCCGCATGCCTGTGCGCAGCCGGGAAATCACGCCGGTATCCTCCACCCATACATCATGATCGCCGACCGGGCAGGGAAGCAGCACCTGCACGGTATCTCCCGGCGCACAGTCTCCGCGGAAAACCCGTTCGATCTCAATGGATGCAATGGCGCGGTATTCCGGCTCTCCGGAGAAGTCCATTACAATATTCTGAATTCCGGCAACGGTACCTTCAAAAATGTGCGTTTCAATATTAGTAAACAGTTCTTCCTCCTCCAGCCAGGGAAGATCCGCGGTGGAAGCCGGAAGCGGACCGGGCAGATGGTCGATGCGGGAAACCGTTACGCCGCGGGAAGCCTCCGAGAGCGGAAAGTTCTCCTTCCCGGAGCCGCCGGGCAGAAGCCTGAACAGCAGGAGCGCAGCAGCCGTAAAAACAAGGCAGAGCGAGGCGCAGAGAATCAGCGCAGGCTTCGGCATCGGACGGATAGGGCTGCGGTGTTTTTTGGCGGCGGTTTTTTCGCAGGACAGCGGTTCAGCTTGATTTTCCGGAAGAGGACAGCGTGCAAGCAGTTCTTCATCAACATTTCCAATTGATCGGAATAATATTTCTTTATTCATAAAAAAACCTCCTTTTTACAACAGATCAGGCGAGGATGAACAGATCTGGCCAAAGTTTCACTGTATAAGTTCGTCAAAGTGCAGATACTTTTGAACTGTTCGGATTACGGTTCCCTGCGGTCCATGAATCCCTCGCGCCGCAGATGCCTTGCAAGTTTTCGGCGGACGCGTGAGAGTACAGCGCTTGTGTGCTTTTCCGAGAGGCCGTACCGGGCTGCGATCCTGTATACCGGCATCACGTAAAAATACCGCAGGAGAAAAATATTGCTGTCGCGTTCGGACAGAGAGCAAAGAAAGCGGCTGATGCTGCGTTCCAGTTCCCGCAGCTGAAATTCCGTTTCCACCGTGCGTGTGTCCGCGACGCATTGGGAAAGTTCCTCCAGAACGAGCTCTGTCTCGCCGCCGCCCCGTTTTGCGGCTCGGAAGGATTCGAAGCGGTTGAGCGCAAGATTCCGGGTAATGCGCGCGAGAAACAGCCGGAGCCGGCCGGGTCTTGCCGGCGGTATGGCGTTCCAGGCGGAAAGCCAGGTGTCATTGACACATTCCTCCGAATCCTCGCGGTTTGCAAGGATATTGTTGGCAACGGCAAAGCAGTAGGCGCCGTATCTGGCAGCAGTCTGCGGTATGGCGTCCTCCTCCCGCTGAAAATACAGAGCAATAATATCCTGATCCTCCATTTTTTCACCTCCTAGTATAATAATGGTGTAGTCAATCAAGACTACTTGGTTAATAAATTT